>NZ_AUKX01000007.1 GCF_000424985.1 Arenibacter latericius DSM 15913 | reverse complement strand
CCAATCTCTTGTGACCACTGAACCTGTGTCCTGATCGACCCATCTGCGGCGTATGATGTGCAGAAAGACATTCTTTCCACGTATAGGAAAATCCTGAACCGTAGCCTCTGGAAAGAAACCTTTGGAATGGAGCTTCGCATCACCATGTCCCTCGGGGGCATTGTTCTGTTCCGTAAAATAAAAGTGAAGTTCTTCTCCTTTAATCTCGTGCTTCTTTAAATCAAAATAGGTGACAAGCACTTCGGGAAGCAATAAATTGGCTATGGATGATAGTGAATCTGAGAGCATACGTGTTTTTGCTCCAAAGTTCTTTTATTTTTGGTTACTCCACAACTTTTTGTGTTGAGCCGTTAAAACATGCTTTAACTTATATAGTTCCAAATATTTTTATGTTTAACTATTTGAGCGTAAGTGTGTCTGATTTCTGGATGCTTCTCTAGTTGGCTGTCTTCTTTTAAAAGTTTAAGGGCATAATATCTAGCTGTTTTTAAAACTTCGTTGTCCTTAATAATATCTGCTATTTTTAAGTTTAACACCCCACTTTGTTGTGTACCCATTATATCTCCTGGTCCTCGTAACTTAAGGTCAACTTCGGCAATTTCAAAACCATCTGCTGTTCTTACCATGGTTTCAAGTCGCGTTTTGGAATCGGAAGATAGTTTATGGCCGGTCATTAAAATACAAAAACTTTGGTCTGCACCTCGGCCAACCCTTCCCCTTAACTGATGAAGCTGTGAAAGTCCAAATCTTTCGGCACTCTCTATTACCATAACCGAGGCATTGGGAACATTTACTCCCACCTCTATAACAGTGGTCGCCACCATTATTTGAGTTTCACCCCTTACAAAACGATCCATTTCATAATCTTTGTCTTCAGGCTTCATTTTTCCATGTACAATGGAAATTTGGTATTCTGGCATTGGAAAATCTCTAACAATACTTTCATATCCATCCATTAGATCCTTATAGTCCAGTGCCTCCGATTCCTGAATTAATGGATATACTACATAGATTTGACGTCCCTTTTTTATTTCATCCCTTATAAACCTAAAGACCTTTAATCTATTGGCGTCATATCGGTGTACCGTTTTTATTGGTTTTCTACCTGGAGGTAGTTCATCAATTGTAGAGATATCCAAATCGCCATATAAACTCATGGCAAGAGTTCTAGGGATTGGGGTGGCAGTCATAACCAAGATATGAGGGGGAATATCGTTCTTATGCCATAACTTGGCTCTTTGTGCAACTCCAAAACGATGTTGTTCATCTATAATAGCCAGTCCTAGATTTTTGTATTGCACTTTGTCTTCTAGTAGAGCGTGGGTACCTATTAAAATATGGAGTTCTCCACTTTCTAATTGCTCATGGATTATTTTACGATCTTTTTTCTTGACAGAACCTGTAAGTAGCGCAATATTTACTCCGATATTGTTTAAAAGTTCTTTAATCCCAGTAAAATGTTGATTTGCTAATATTTCTGTTGGGGCCATTAAACATGCCTGAAAGCCATTGTCTATCGCCAATAGCATTGTCATTAATGCTACAATAGTTTTTCCGGAGCCTACATCGCCTTGTAATAATCTATTCATTTGTGCATTGCTGCCAAGATCAGCTCGGATTTCTTTTATCACCCTTTTTTGAGCATTGGTAAGATCAAATGGAAGGTGATTTTTATAAAATTCATTGAATAACAATCCAACCTTGTTAAAAGAATAACCCTTAATACGCTGCTTATGGAGCATGTTTTTAGCAATAAGCTGTAATTGTATATAGAAAAGCTCTTCAAACTTTAGCCGAAACTGTGCCTTCGCCAATAATTCTTGGTTTTTAGGAAAATGAATATTGAAAAGCGCTTCATTTTTAGGTAACAAATTTAACTCGGTTAAAATCTTAGGGGATAGGGTTTCCGAGAATCTACCTTTGGTCTCTATGAATAATTGCTGTATTAGTTTCCCTACCACTCTATTTGTAATTCCCTTATTAGATAATTTTTCAGTGGAGGGGTATACTGGTTGCATTCCTATTTTAAGTCCCTTCTCATGATCTTCTAGCAACTCCATTTCTGGATGGGGCATAGAAAAGGTGCCATTAAACCAATTTGTTTTTCCAAAAATTACATAAGGGACATTTATTTTTATATTTTCTCGGATCCACTTTTGCCCTCTAAACCACACCAATTCCATTTCCCCTTGGCCATCGGTGAATTTTGCTACCAAACGTTTGCCTCTTTTTTGTTCTACAGTTTTAATATTTATTATTTTACCTATTATTTGAACATCGGCACTTGTTCTTTGTAGCTGGGTTATTTTATAATATTGTGTTTTGTCTATATATCTATTAGGGAATAGATGAAGTAAGTCTTGACAAGTTTCTATCCCAAGCTCCGACTTTAATGTTTCCGCTCTATTGGGGCCTACGCCTTTTAAATAGGCAATGGGAGATTGAAGGATGTTGGGGTTCATTCGTTTATAATAATTAATTTGCCAAGTTTTCTGAACGCTTGTCGAGAAAAATCTCGACCAAGTTTAATTATTGTACTAAAATAGGACTTACTGCAATTAACTGCAATAAACAAAAATGCTAAATTTGAAAAGACCCTTGTCTAAACCTATGAGACAACTTATACTTATTATCATTTTGCTGCATTTTCTTGGAGCTACAGCACAGCATCAGGATAAGGTGAATTTTACCCAGGCAAAGGTGGAGCTATACGTAGATGCGCCAAAAAAAAAGATTATCGGTAGGGTAAACTATAGATTGCGTATGCTTCAGCATTTAGATACCGTTTTTCTAGATGCTCAAAATTTAGAAATAAGCTCCGTTCTGCTAAACAACAAAAAGGTTAAGTATTTAAACAACGGAAAAAATATTGTTGTTTATAATCGCTTTAGAAAAAACAGAAATTACACCTTGGAAATTACTTATACTGCCAAGCCAAAACAAACTGTTTATTTTATCGGGTGGAACAATAAGTCTACTAATAATCAGGTATGGACACAAGGGCAGGGGAAATATACTAGCCATTGGCTTCCCAGTTTTGATGATATGCGCCAAAAGGTAGAATTTGACCTAAGCATTAGTTTCGATAAGAATTATGAGGTAATTGCAAATGGGGAATTGGTTGGCACCAAAGAATTTGGAAACCTCAAAAAGTGGGATTTTAATATGGACCGTCCAATGAGTAGCTATCTCTTAGCCTTTGCCATAGGAAAGTATAACAAAAAGGAACTCTTTTCGGAAAAGGGAATGTCAATAAATTTATATTATTACCCAGAGGACTCCCTTTTAACAGAACCTACCTATAGGTATACCCAGCAGATTTTTAAATTTTTAGAGAAAGAGATAGGAGTTGCGTACCCTTGGTTGAAATACGATCAGGTACCAGTGCGCGATTTCCTATATGCAGGAATGGAAAATACAGGAACAACCATATTTTCTGACAGTTTTATTTTGGATTCTATTGCTTTTAAAGATAGGAACTATGTAAACGTAAACGCGCACGAATTGGCTCACCAATGGTTTGGAAACTTGGTAACCCAAACAGATAGTCGTTCTCATTGGTTGCATGAGGGTTTCGCTACTTATTACGCCCTTCTAGCAGAAAAGGAAATTTTTGGGGATGAATATTATTATTGGAAATTATATGAGTCTGCTCAACAACTAAAAGAATCCTCTAATAACAATAGGGGAGAGTCCTTAACAGATCCTAATTCTAGTAGTCTTACCTTTTACGAAAAGGGGGCATGGGCATTACATATCTTACGAAAACATTTGGGAGATAAAGTGTATAAAGCTGGAACTGTGCAATACCTAAAACGCCATAAATATAGAAATGTAGACATAGATGATTATTTAAGGGAAATGGAACTAGCCAGTGGTACTAAACTTGATTGGTTTAAGGAAAAATGGTTAAACGGAACAACATTCCCCTATTTAGAAGTTAAGGATATTTTGATAGCTGAATCTAAAGACCTAAAAGCATATTATAAGCTTCAGGAAGAATTACTTACTGCTAAAACAGAAAAAGCACAGGTGATATGGAATTATTGGAATCGAACAGCATCTGCACAATTGAAGGCTAAGATAATTAGATCCTATTATGAGAACTTGTCAAAAAAGTTTATTAAAAAAGCTTTGGAGACAGGTGATGTTAGGATAAGACAAGCCATTGCAACAACTGCAGACCAGATTCCATTGGAATTAAAAGAGGAGTTCGAATCACTCCTTCTAGATGAAAGTTACCTTACTTTAGAGCATATATTGTATAAATTATGGATATATTTCCCACAACATAGAATCCATTACTTAAATAGCACTAGAGGCATCTATGGGTTTTCTGATAAAAATATTCGGATATTGTGGCTGACTTTAGCTTTGGTTACTGAGGATTATGAACCTCATAACAGTAGGAAGTATTATGAGGAACTCAGTGGTTATACTGATGTAAATTTCCCTTTTGAGGTAAGACAGAATGCTTTTAGAATGTTACAGGAAGTGGTTGGTTTTTCAGATAAAAACCTATTAGATTTGATAGAAGCAGCGCAGCATCATTCTTGGCAATTTAAACAGTTTTCCCGGAGACTGATTGATCTGTTATTGTTAGAGGATGGGATGAAAGAGAGAATGGGAAACCTAAGAGAAGAACTAAACGGAGAAGAATTGCGTTATATGAATAAAAAATTATTAGAGGAATGAGAGCAATGGTTATTTCTGGGGGAGGTAGTAAAGGAGCCTTTGCAGGTGGTGTGGCTCAATATTTAATAGAGGAAATGAATCACAGATATGATCTATTTCTAGGAACCTCTACCGGTAGTTTATTAATTTCACATCTTGCTCTAGATAAAATTGAAAAGATAAAACAGGTGTATACTTCGGTAGATCAGAATCAGATTTTCAGTAATTGCCCGTTTGTAATCACTAAAAAACACGGTATAGAAAACATTGCAATTAGCCATTATAACGTAATGAAAAACTTTCTAAAGGGGAGTAAAACCTTTGGAGAAAGTTATAACTTATTAAAATTGATAAAAAACACACTTTCTAGAAGTGAATTTGAGGAGTTAAAAGCAAAAGTACTAGATATCGTTGTTACAGTTTCTAACCTATCCTTAAACCAAGTAGAATACAAATCTATTAAAGATTATACCTATGAGAAATTTTGTGATTGGATCTGGATTTCTGGTAATTACACGCCCTTTATGAGTCTGGTAAAACGAAATGGCTGTGAATATGCAGATGGTGGTCTTGGCTGTATGGTGCCTATAGAAGAGGCAATAAAAAGAGGCGCTAAAGTGGTAGATGCTATTATATTGCAGACTGAGGTAACCCAATTAAATAGGATGCCTTCTAAAAATGCTTTTTCGCTGCTTACCAATATGTTTGCTTTTATGTTAGATAGAATAGAACACCAAAACATTAGAATAGGTAAGTTTTCTGCTACCCACAATGATGCAATAATAAATTTTTATTATACTCCTACGGTCCTCACTACCAACTCCCTAATTTTTGATAAGGAAAGGATGACATTATGGTGGGAGAGTGGCTTTAATTTTGCCAAATATAAAAATGCAGAAACCAACCAAATAGAAACCGCAATTGTATGAGAGCATTGGTAATAAGTGGAGGAGGAAGTAAAGGCGCTTTTGCTGGGGGTGTGGCGCAATACCTAATGGAAGTAGAGAAGCGGGAATATGATATCTTGGTAGGTACCTCTACCGGTAGTTTACTAATTCCCCAATTGGCATTGAAGAATATTGCTAAACTGCATGATCTTTATACTAATGTTAATCAGCGTTCCATTTTTAGTCTTAACCCTTTTGTGGTACGGAAAAAGGAGGGGAGAGAATATGTATCTATAAACTATCTAACTTCTATCCTGCAGTTTGTAAAAAAAAGAAGGACTTTTGGAGAAAGTAAGGCTTTGCGCAGGACTATTAAAAAGAACTTCTCTTTAGAAGAATTTGAAGCTATTAAAAGAACTGGAAAAGATGTGGTAGTCACCGTTTCCAATCTGTCTAAAAACAGAGTAGAATATAAATCTATAAAAGATTTTACCTATGCCGAATTCTGTGATTGGATATGGATATCTTGCAATTATATCCCCTTTATGTCCTTGGTGAAAAAAGATGGCTTTGAATATGGTGATGGAGGATTAGGCTGTGTAATTCCAATAAGGGAAGCTATAAGGCGTGGAGCAACTGAAATTGATGCTATTGTGCTAGAGTCAGAAAATATGGAGCACAATAAGGTGTTAGGTAAAAATCCGTTTTCCCTAATGTTAAGTATTTATGGCTTTGTATTAGATCAAATAGAATATCACGATATTTCTGAAGGCGTACTAGCAGCAAAACATCGTGGTGTACAATTAAACCTATATTATACGCCAACTAAATTAACGGAGAATTCCTTAGTCTTTAATAAAAAATTAATGACTAAATGGTGGCAACAGGGGTTTAGTTATGCGGAGGAAAAATTTGCCAGCGCTCCGGAGAAAGATCTAAGTCCGACCGGAAGATAAACTTCTTTAAAAATTACGATACTACTTCTATAACGATTTGATTAGATATGGTTTATGGTGAGGTTTGCTTTAAATCTTTTCCGTTGTCATGAAATTCTTGTAGACTTATGTATCGCAAATATACCTTCGTACAATTTTATGTAGCGTGAATTTTAACAAAATAATAGAAGCAAATTGCCTAGGTGTAATACTACCAAAGTTCACGAATCTCTTTTTTTACAAAAGATAGCGCTGTAGCGGAGGGTGAAGCTTTGTCCATACTTGCATTTAAGATGTCCTCTCTTAATTTGTCTGCAGTATCAGATTCGCTCATACCTGCCTTTCTTATAATCTGAATAGTAGCACTTTTAGCAGCTTTTATTATGTTCCAACACTCATCGGTCATGTAAATCTGTTGGGAAAGATTATGATCAAACTCGTTTTCAATGCTTTTGATTAATAAGTTTTCATAATCGTTTTTATTGTTGGAAGTTGGAGATATACGTACAACCAAACTGGGTATAGAAATTCTTTCTAAGAACAAAGCCATGCGTTCGTATGCTTGTAACCGAATGGGAAGGGTTTTAGTTTGTGAATCTTTATGCAAAAGATACCTTCTTCTACCATCCTCGTTTTTGGTGTGTAGCCTAAAAAAGTAAAATGCCACGGCACCAGTTACTACAGCCGGTAAGAGATAGGCAAATAGTTGTAAAATATCAACTTCGTTCATAATTGTCTAGGAATTTTTGGTTTGTAGTTGATTAAACGGATTAAACCCTAAAAAATTATGGCCCACTTAAATTATTTGCAGGCCATATTTTAGATTATGTGTTAAGCTTGTTGGTGTTTTACACTTTGGATTAACGTTGATTATTTCATGGTGTCTTTTACCAACTGATAGAATTCATAGAACTTTGGTTGAACGATGATTTCTGTAGCTGTTTCTATGCTGTATAACCCTAATTCAGATTTGCCGGTAGCACGTATTCTTTTTGGCTCCACTTCATAATCGTCCTCAAAAATACTAGCAACTGTAGCAGCTTGCTGAGTAGATATCTTCCAGTTGTTGTTTTTCTTTGCATCAGTATTAACCAAATTACTGTTGCTAACAATTTCTATATCCATAGTAGGATTAGCTTTTAATATATTGCCAATCTTACCTATTATGGTCTCAGCAGAGGGAGTAATTTTTGTGCTTTTAGACTGACCTCCGAATAGAAAATCATTATCCAAACTTACTGTAATGGCCCCCTTGCTCATGGTAATTTTGGGGTCTGGACCTAAAGTTTGCTTAAATAGGGTGAAAACAGCCAAGTTTATAGAATCCCTACTTGTTAAGGCCTCCTTTATTGTGCTTAATTGCCCTTCTACTTGTCGTAGGCTATTTAAAGTACTACTGATGTTTTCTGAACGTCTGGTAGAAGCTTCTGTAAAATTGTTTAAATTTTGCAAGAGGCTTGTATTGGTTGTTTTTAATTCCTCTACCTGAGCTTCATAAGATTCCACTTTTGCAGAATTAATTCTTTCTTGACGTTTAACTTCAGACAATGCATTTTCAGCATCCCGTAATCGTGTTTCAAGATCTTCAACTTCCTTTAACAATTCTCTTCTGCTTTGGGCATGTGTAACAGTAATCGTTAATAATAAGACTAGGGCAGTAACTAAATTCTTTTTCATATATATTATTAAAATTTATTCTTAATTTATTGAAAAGAGCAAATTTAACCAAATACTTTAATTATGAAGGGTTAATTTGAAACTAGAACTATTATCTAAATTATTGGTCTCCATATACTTTTATAAGCTATTTTAAAATTTGAATTAGGGGTGTTATAAATATTAAACAGAAATAAGGAGCGAATTAACTTTCATTAGCGCCAATTAAAATTGGTAATATTACGCGCTAAGTGAAGTTAGCATGCTCTTGTGCCACACATTTAATAAGTGTTCTCCATTTCTTACTAGGGTAGACAATTTACTCGATAATGGAGGATTTAATACTCCTAGGCGGGCTTGCCCGAATTTTTCAGGCGGGGCTCGAAATCAATATTTTTTCACCAATTAATGCCTTGTGGGCTTGCCCGTACAGAATACAGGTGGGCTTTCCCCGAGGTAGTTTATTTAAGATTTAGAAAGTCTAAGCTCATTTCTGTCATAGCTTTTACACCTAGTAATAAACCACTGTCGTCTATCATAAAGTCTGGGGTGTGATGAGGAAAAGACTCCTCTGACCCAGGGGTCATACCGCCCAAAAAGAAAAAGAATCCAGGAACTTCTTTTTGATAGTAAGAGAAATCTTCTGCTCCAGTAACCGCTTTTTGAGTCTGAACATTGGTGTTTCCAGCTACCCTTTTAAGAGTGGGGAGCATTTTATTCACCAAATCAGGTTCGTTATAGGTGATTTCTGTTGCTTCTTTAATTTCTATGGTAGCTTCTCCACCATAAGCTTTTGCAATTGCTGGAACCATTTCCTTCATTCTACGATTAATTAGTTCTTTCATGTCGTAGTCCAATGTTCTAATAGTTCCTATCATTTCAGCAGACTCAGGGATGATATTAAACCTTACTCCTGAGTTTATTTTACCTACCGTAATAACGGCAGCCTCATTAGTAAGTTCTGCTTCTCTACTAATTATAGTCTGTAAACCATCAATTATTTTGGCACTGATCAATATAGGATCTACTCCGGCCCAGGGTTGGGAACCATGACTTTGCTTCCCTTTAACCTTAATCTCAAAGCTTTGTGCTGCTGCCATAGTACCTCCAGATTTATAGCGGATAACCCCAACTGGAGTTTGGGAATTAATATGTAAGCCAAATATGGCGTCAACATCCGGATTTTTAAGAACACCTTCTTTCACCATTAATAACGCACCACCTTCTTCCCCTGGTGGAGGGCCTTCTTCAGCAGGTTGAAAAATAAATTTTACGGTACCTTTTATCTTGTCTTTGTGCTTTGATAAAATTTCTGCAACACCCATTAAAATGGCAGTATGTGTGTCATGACCGCATGCATGCATAACCCCTACTTCTTGACCTAAAAATTCGGTTACTACAGTTGATTTAAAAGAGAGATTGTTTCTTTCTACTACAGGGAGGGCATCAATATCGGCGCGTAAGGCTATTACTTTTCCTTCCTTTTTTCCTTTTAACACCCCAACAACTCCAGTCTTAGCCACTTCTGTTTGTACCTCTATCCCTAAGGAGCGAAGATGGGCAGCAATTTTCTCTGCGGTTTTAAACTCCCTATTGGAAAGTTCTGGATGCTGGTGAAAGTCGCGTCGCCATTCTATCACCTGTTGTTCAATTTCTTGATAATCTTTTTCTAGGTTATATTTTTGGGCCGTTAGGCATAAACTACAGAAGAAGACAGTGACTATCGCGTAATATCTCATAAAAAAATGTTTTTAAATTTAATTGTTTCTCGACACCTTGTCAGAAAAGTGAAATTTGGAAAATTAATCCCGGAGAGTCTATTTTATAATAAGAGCTCGTCCGTTACCTTCACGTTAAACGTAAGGAAAGGGTTTATTGATTATAATAGCATAGCTCTTGCCTCAAGCCTAAAATGGCGAGGTAAAGATTAACTTTGATGTATAAATATATTGAAATATAGGATAGGTTTTAAATGTGATGTTCATAATTATTAAACATTCCATTTTTGGATAAGGCTATTTATGGCTAAATTCACCGCTCCTTAAGGATTTAAATTCAATAGACAGTTGGAGAAATATATAAATGAGTTGAATGAGGCTCAAAAAGCCCCTGTATTACACAAAGACGGTCCATTAATGGTGATTGCCGGAGCTGGTTCTGGAAAGACTAGGGTGCTTACTTATCGTATAGCTTACCTTATGAATCAGGGGGTAGATGCCTTTAATATTTTGTCGCTTACCTTTACCAATAAGGCAGCTCGGGAAATGAAGAGTCGTATTTCGGATATTGTGGGTAGCGCGGAAGCTAAAAACTTAATGATGGGAACTTTCCACTCTGTTTTTGCCAAGTTATTGCGCTTTGATGGAGATAAGTTGGGGTACCCAAGTAATTTTACGATTTATGATACCCAAGATTCCCAACGGCTAATTGCATCTATTATTAAGGAAATGGGGCTAGATAAGGATATCTACAAATACAAACAGGTACAGAATAGAATATCCTCCTATAAAAACAGTCTTATTACCGTAAAGGCGTACTATAATAATCCTGATCTGTTAGAGGCCGATGCAATGGCTAAAAGACCTAGAATGGGGGAGATATATCAAAATTACGTAGACCGATGCTTTAAAGCAGGTGCAATGGATTTTGACGATTTACTTTTGCGTACCAATGAGCTGCTTACTAGGTTTCCAGAAGTGTTGGCAAAATACCAAGATAGGTTCCGATATATTTTGGTAGATGAGTACCAAGATACAAACCATTCCCAGTACTTAATTATTAAGGCACTCTCAGATAGATTTCAAAATATATGTGTGGTAGGAGATGATGCTCAAAGTATTTATTCTTTTAGAGGAGCCAACATTAGTAATATCCTCAACTTCCAAAAAGATTATGATAATGTGGCAATGTATCGTTTGGAGCAGAATTACAGATCTTCAAAAAACATTGTAAATGCTGCTAACTCCATTATTGCTAATAATAAAAATCAGTTAGAAAAAGTAGTTTGGACCTCCAATGACGATGGTCCACTAATTAAAGTTCACCAAAGTCCTACCGATGCAGAAGAAGGTAGGTTTGTAGCTGGTTCTATTTTTGAGCATAAAATGCAAGAGCAATTGCCTAATGGGCAATTTGCTGTGCTTTATAGGACTAACTCCCAATCTAGGGCTATTGAGGATGCCCTTCGAAAGAGGGATATCCCATATAGAATTTATGGCGGACTTTCTTTCTATCAGCGTAAGGAGATTAAAGATGTGCTTTCCTATTTAAGGTTAGTAATTAACCCTAAGGACGAGGAGGCGATAAAACGTGTGATCAATTTTCCTGCTAGAGGAATAGGGCAGAGCACCATGGACAAGCTAACTGTAGCTGCTAATCACTATAACCGATCTATTTTTGAAGTTATAGAGAACCTAGATCGCATAGGGCTTAAAATTAATTCCGGAACAAAACGAAAGTTGAGTGATTTCGCAAACATGATCAAGAGTTTTCAGATTATGAACGAAAACGCAGATGCTTTTGAACTTGCAGAACACGTTACCAAAAAGACTGGCCTGTTGTTAGAGTTTAAAAAGGACGGAACCCCAGAGGGAATTGGTAAAATGGAAAATATAGAAGAGCTTCTTAACGGAATAAAAGATTTTGTTGAAGGCCAAAAAGAAATTGCTGATGCTAAAGGGGATATTGGGGAGTTTTTAGAAGATGTAGCCTTAGCAACTGACCTAGATAAAGATACAGGTGACGATGACCGAGTGGCATTAATGACTATTCATTTAGCTAAGGGATTAGAGTTTCCCTACGTGTATATAGTTGGAATGGAAGAGGATTTATTTCCATCAGCTATGAGTATGAATACGAGAACTGAGTTAGAAGAAGAAAGAAGGTTGTTTTATGTAGCCCTTACCCGAGCTGAAAAGCAAGCTTATCTCACTTTTACTCAGAATAGATACCGATGGGGGAAATTGATAGATGCAGAACCGAGTAGATTTATTGAAGAAATAGACGAAAAATATGTGGAGAACTTAACTCCAATAAAAAGTCATAGGTATAGACCATTAATAGATGTTGATGTTTTTGGTGACGTCGATAAAAGTAGGTTGCGCCAAGTGAAACCGGTAAAAGGTACCCCGCCAACTGTAAATAAACCTAAGGAAAGTCAATTGCGTAAGCTGCGTAAGATGAAACCAGATTTAGGTGTTCCAGTGGGGAATACAAATAACATAGATCCAGCTCTTGAAGAGGGAGTTATGGTAAATCACACGAGATTCGGTAGAGGGAGAGTAATTAAAATTGAAGGTGTAGGAAACGATAAAAAGGCAGAAATAAAATTTGATAAAGGGGATGTGAAAAAACTATTACTCCGCTTTGCTAAATTGGAGGTGCTTTAGATTATTAAAGAAAATTATTTTTTGGTACTTATAGACTATAGGTTCTCTTGGATAAAGGCCTTTAATTTTAGGGATGTATCCAAGAGATCTATTCCAATCCACCCATGACCACCTTCAGGATAGAGAGTGAATTGGTGCTTTACATTCAATTCCATTAATTTGTCTTTTAAATCAATTCCCTGAGAAATGGGGATTAATGGATCTTTAGCTCCATAAAATAGTATGGTAGGCGGGGAATTAGACGTTAATTGGTGTAATGGACTTGCCGCTTTCAGTAATTCTGAATTGGTGCCAAACTGGTCTAATAATTCTCTTAGCTCTGAATTCGTGGATTCGGTATAAGCTTGGTCTAAAAAATTAGTAGGTCCTACAATGCTACAGACCATCTTTACTTGCTTTTTTGTGTCATGGGCATAGCTCCATAAAAGTGAAAGATGTGCACCAGCACTAGCGCCAATAAAACCGATGTCGGTGGAGATTTGAAATTCTTTTACCTTATCTCGCAATTGGTTAACTATCATATCTATATCATTTATCTGCATCGGATATGGTGGATTGTTTATATCGGCTAATCTATAGTTCATATTCACTACAGCTATTTCTGGTAATTGTTCTCTGATAAAATCTTTAAAAGGATCCATTTCGGACTTGTCACCAGCATTCCATCCACCTCCATGTATCAAAATCAGCACTTTAGTGTCCATAGTTCTGTTTTTTGGAAGATAAATGTCATATTTTTGATGTGAGGAGGTACCGTACTCTAAATTAAGCATGGTTTTTGCTTCCAAAGAGCTTGTGTCCGTTTCTATACTATCTTTGGAACAAGATGTAGTAATGCTTAAGAGGAGACTCAGAATTAGAATAAACGGTATCTTACTCATAATACTTTAATTTCTTATTAATGATAACGTTTATATTGAAAATATAATATGTCTGAATTTATTAAAATTTATCCTGAAAACCCTAATCCTAGAGAAATTAACAAGGTGGTGGAGGTATTGCGCAAAGGTGGTTTAATCATATATCCTACAGATACAGTCTATGGCTTAGGATGTGATATAACAAATAACAAAGCCTTAGAAAAGCTTGCACGAATTAAAGGTGTAAAATTAGCCAAGGCAAATTGGTCTTTTATTTGTGCCGACTTAAGTAACCTGTCTGACTATGTGCGACAAATAGATACTGCTACTTTTAAGGTTCTTAAGCGCGCTTTACCTGGCCCTTATACTTTTATTCTCCCTGGGAATAATAACCTGCCAAAAGCCTTTAAAAAGAAGAAAACAGTAGGGATAAGGGTGCCAGATAATGGGATAGCTAGAACTTTGGTAGAGGCCTTAGGGAATCCTATTGTTTCTACTTCTATAAGGGATGAGGATACGTTGATAGAGTATACCACTGACCCTGAACTGATTTATGAGAAATGGAAGAATCTTGTAGATATTGTTATAGACGGTGGGTATGGGGATAATGTTGCTTCTACAGTAATAGATATGTCCGAAGATGAGGCGGTAATTGTTAGGGAAGGAAAGGGAGATATAGATATATTCTAATCTATTATATCTGTAATACTTTGGTAATTATTATCAGGGAACATGCTTCTATAGAATCTTGTGCTATCTAAGTGTATCACATAGTCTCCGTTTTATAAATTCTTGTTACTCATAAATAAAGAAATAGAACTACATCTAATAAAAATCTTACTGAACTATCAGTTATAATTATAAGGGAATTAGGTGGTAACAGCCTGTTTATGGGAATTTGTATTAATATAAAGCATAAAAAAAAGCGACCAATTTGGTCGCTTTTTAGTTACTATTGGAAGTATCCCTTAGTTTATAGAAGGGTCTTTCATTCCTTCTTCAATCATGTTATAGAACTGATCGATTTTTGGAAGTACTACAATACGAGTTCTTCTATTTTTAGCATTGTCAGTTGCAGATACAGGAACGTACTGAGATCTACCAGCAGCAGTCATACGCTTTGGATCTACGTTGTAATCGTTCTGTAAGATACGAACAACAGATGTAGCACGCTTAACACTTAAATCCCAGTTGTCTAATAAAACACCACTTCTATAAGAACGTGGGTCAGTATGTCCTTCAACCATAAATTCAAAATCTGGCTTGTTGTTAACTACCTGAGCAACTTTTCCTAAAACGTCCTTAGCTTTGTTGGTAACAGTATAGCTTCCACTTCTAAATAAAAGCTTGTCAGAGATAGAAACAAATACCACTCCTTTTTCAACGCTGATTTCGATATCTTCATCATCCAAGTTTCCAAGTACACCCTTTAAGCTTTGTACAAGTGCAAGGTTTACAGAATCTCTTCTTGTAAGTGCGTCGTTAAGCTTTCTAATTGTAAGATCTTTTTCTCTAAGACTCTCTAATGACTTCTCTAAATTGTCGGCTCCTTTACTTGTAAGTGTAGTAAGGTTACCCATATTGTTGATTAAATCCTGATTGTTAGCCTTTAAGAAAGCATTTTGATCTTCTAAAGTCTGCATTTTGGACATTGCTGCAGCCTTGTCCTCTAAGCATGTATTTAGCTTTACGGTTGCAGAATTTAGTAAATCTTGAGTTTCTTTAGCTTTAGCCTCTAGGGTAGCGTACTTCTTTTGTGAAACGCAGGAGGACAATAAAAGTGTAGCTCCTAAACAGCCTAAAATAATTTTTTTCATAGTGACTCTAATAATTAATGATGTTTTTTTGATACTCTTCAAAAGTATGTTTTAGCTCGGAATCAAAAATATATAAAATGTCCAAATCTAAGGATCTAAGATAGTTAATCTTTTACTAAAATGTTAAAAAAATTAATGTGTTTAATGAAATGTGACCATACAATAGAATTTGTGCTATAATATTGGTTTGTAAATTGATGAAGTTCCCGTTTTTTGTACATTGTGTTAAAATGTTTGTAAAAGCTAAAATGTGCTTGTACTATGGCCCAGCAGTGTTTCGGTTTGCCCTGAAGAACAAATCGGATTCCGGCAATTCCATCTAATATAAAGCGAAGAAAAATTACGGGGAAACTCTTCTTAGTTGGAAGGTTTTTAAGGAGGGAAAATAAGGAGTTTCTAAAGTTGAAAAATGTCTTTTTGGGATTCATGTTGCTTAACGTAGCTCCTCCTAAATGGTAGATTTCTGAATTTCCTACATAATAGACACTATATCCCTTATTTTTGGCTCTCCAGCATAAATCTATTTCCTCTTGGTGAGCAAAATAATCTTCATCAAAACCTTGAAGCTGATGAAATACCTTACTTTTTATAAACATACAAGCCCCCGTAGCCCAAAAAATTTCGGTGGTATCGTTGTACTGGCCGTTATCTTGTTCTAATTCCTGAAATATGCGCCCTCTACAAAAGGGGTATCCAAACTTATCAATAAATCCACCTGCTGCCCCAGCATATTCAAAATGTGACTTTTTTTTATAATCCAAAATTTTGGGTTGAATAATAGCGGCATTCGGGTTGTTTAAAAATTCTTTGATTATAGGGGTTAACCAATCTTTTGTTACCTCTACGTCCGAATTTAATAGACAAAACACATCAGCTTTAATATCGGTTAAGGCATCGTTGTATCCTTTGGCATAACCGCCATTGCTGCTATTGCGAATAATTCTAATATCTGGATAGTTTTTTTTAAGGAAAGCTATAGAGCTATCTGTTGAGGCATTATCTGCCACATAAATATCGGCTTCTTTGGAATATGCGGTTACCGATGGTAGAAACTTCTCTAGAAGAGCTTCTCCATTCCAATTTAAAATTACAACTGCGATTTTCAACATGTGCGGACTCCCCACATAAAAAGAGGGGTTTTATAGATTTGTAAAGAATAAATTAAGAAGGCAAAGTAAAGAAATATTTCCTTAGAATAATTTTAATGTGCCTCCCTTTTCCTCTATAAATTTTACTTACCAATTGGTGCTTAAATGCTTAGAAGTGTATATTAATTTATTAATGGTTATTAAACAGAAAAAAATCTCTTTTTATTATGGGGTGTAGTGGGGAATGGTTTTTAGAAAGCTATACATTTCTTCTTTTGTATTCATCTTACAGTAATAATGGTTCTGGCCGTTAGTTACCATTAGGTACTTTGCGTTAAGTTGAAGGTTATATCTCGCTATCTGATCAAATACATCTTGGGAAATATTGATTTTAGGGGCTTTACACTCCACTAATAGTAGAATATCTCCATCGGGGTTAAAGACTACAACGTCATAGCGTTTTTTTAAATTGTTGACAAGGAGTTGCTTTTCAACATTGATATGACTAATTGGGTAATTTTTCTCATTAAGCAAATAATGCACCACGTGTTGACGTACCCATTCCTCTGGTTGTAGAACCACGAATTTTTTGCGGATTACATCAAAAATATAGATTTTATTTTCCCTATTTTTGAAGCGAAACGAATATGATGGAAAGTTTAATGACTCCATGATGCAAAGTTGACAAATTTTTTGAAATGGACGAAGTAAAGAAAATTGTAGGCAATATAAGAAAAGGAAATATAGCACCAATATATCTCCTGACTGGGGAAGAACCTTTTTATATCGACAAAATTTCTGAGTTTATTGAAAAGAATGTGCTTTCGGAAGAGGAGCGTGGTTTTAATCAGATGGTTCTCTATGGAAGGGATATTAGTGTAGATGATATTGTAGGGAATGCTAAAAGGTACCCTATGATGGCAGAAAGGCAGGTAGTGATTATAAAGGAGGCACAGCATTTATCTCGAACAATAGAGAATTTGGTTTCCTATGCATCAAATCCGCAGCCATCTACGGTGTTGGTAATCTGCTATAAGTATAATAAGCTAGATAAGCGTAAAAAATTATACAAGGCTATCAATAAAACAGGGGTTATTTTTGAAAGCAAAAAGCTTTATGAAAATAAGGTAGCAGATTGGATTAAAACCGTCTTAAAATCTAGGGGGTACGATATCACCTTTAAAGCGGCGAATCTTTTGGTTGAATTCTTGGGTACCGATTTAGGAAAAATAGATAAAGAACTAGAGAAACTATGTCTTGTTGTTCCTAAGGGCATCCAAATTACACCCGAAGCAATTGAGGAAAATATAGGAATTAGTAAAGACTTTAACAATTTTGAACTAAAAAAGGCTATTGGTGAACGAGATGTGGTGAAAGCCACAAGGATTATAAATTATTTTGCTCAGAACCCTAAAGACAATCCCTTTGTATTGACAGTGACTTTATTGTATTCCTTTTTTAATCAGTTGTTAAATTACCACGGATTAAATGACCATTCTCCAAAAAGCGTTTCCAGCGCCTTGGGCATAAGGCCTTATTTTGTAGAGGAAATCCAGATTGCAGCAAGAAACTATCCTATGAGGCGGGTAAGTGCAATTATATCTGAGCTAAGGGAGCTAGATGTAAAGAGTAAAGGGGTAGGCGCTAGTATTTCTCACCAAGATCTATTAAAGGAGTTGGTGGTGAAAATATTCCGATAGAGAACAATATTATTTTTTGTCCAGACTAAACTTTCCTGGTCCCAATAAAACTATACTTGTAAAACCTACTAAAAATAATAGTGCTTTTTCCTTAACGGATATTGGATCATTGGCATGAACTAGAAATGTGGCTACTAACATGGTTATAATAACAGGTACAGAAGCCCAACGGGTTTTAATACCTATAATCACTAAAATAGGACATATAAATTCTCCGATTACTGCTAAAAATAGAGAAGGAGCGGCCCCAATTCCTATTGGATCACCAAACTCAAAATTACCTTGTATTAGTTTTAAAAACTTTGGAGCTCCATGGGTAAGCATCAATGCGGATAAACCAACTCGTAAAAGAAGTAAACCAAGATCTTTCATTTGGGGGACAATTTAATTAATAACTATTTTCGTTGATAAAAATAGCTATTTGCCTAATTAAAACATATATTTTTTGGTATAAAACTGTATTTAAGCAAGGCTATTCTTTAAAAAAATAAATGGGTTTTATCTTAATTTAGGGAATTCCTTAGGGTTAGATTCGCGCATTATGGAATAGACCTTTTCAAAAATATCTTCTGCATTAGGTTTTGAAAAATAATCTCCATCCGTGGCGTATGCTGGTCTATGGGGTTTTCCTGTTAGGGTTTGTGGAGCGCTGTCTAAATACTGATATGCCCCTTGCTTTTCCATGATTTCATGGATTAGGTATGCAGAACATCCACCAGGAACATCTTCATCTATTATCAATAATCGATTGGTCTTTTGGATACTTTTTAATACGTCGTGATTTAAATCGAAAGGTAAAAGACTTTGCGCATCTATTACTTCTGCATCTATACCTACTTGTTGTAGCTCTTGGGCAACCTTCATTACAATTCGTAAAGTAGATCCATAGGAGAGAAGCGTAATATCCTTTCCAGGTT
Source organism: Arenibacter latericius DSM 15913 (assembly GCF_000424985.1). GTDB lineage: Bacteria > Bacteroidota > Bacteroidia > Flavobacteriales > Flavobacteriaceae > Arenibacter > Arenibacter latericius. The sequence continues at coordinate 123,091 of NZ_AUKX01000007.1, read as the reverse complement.
TCACGACTTCTACTACGCCAATAGGAGTGCATAGCTCTCCTAAATTATTAGGTTTGTCCTCTTTAAGACGATATCCGTTTAAGCTTTCAATTACTAGTGCAGGTTCATTGCCTTTCAATAAAGTGTTGTAAAAGCCTGCAGCTTTGGTCATGTTTCTTGGCGTGAGGATATACATGCCTCGTAATAAGTGGATTAGGCCACCCATTTGAGAGCCGGAGTGCCATATACCTTCTAGCCTGTGACCTCTTGTCCTTACAATTAATGGCGCACGTTGTTTTCCCACGGTCCTATATAGCAAGGTAGCTAAATCATCTGTCAAGGTAAATAAAGCATAGAAAATATAATCTAAATATTGGATTTCTGCAATTGGGCGTAAGCCTCGCATGGCCATTCCTATTCCCTGACCAATAATAGTTGCTTCTCTAATTCCCGTATCGGCGACTCTTAGCTCACCATATTTTTTTTGCAATCCCTCTAAGCCTTGGTTTACATCGCCAATAGCACCTGTATCTTCCCCAAAAATTAAGGCTTCAGGGTATTTTTCAAATAATCTATCGAAATTATCCCTTAGTATAACTCTGCCATCTACAGCTGTAGTATCTTGGTCATAGGAAGGCTTCACTTCTGGAACATAGAGGGCACTATTCTCTTGTTCATTGTAAAGGAAAGAACTGAATTTAGCTTCAGACTCTTCCATAAAAGAATCTAGCCAATTCGCTAAAACATCCTTTTCCTTGGTGTCTTCACCCAAAAGATAGCGCATGGTTTTTCTTGCGGTAGAGGCTAGGTCTTTTTTAATAGGATCTTCCTTGGCAATTAAATCATTTTTGAGTTTTTCAATAAAGTTTTTGTTGGGGCTAGAATTGGCAACATTATCTAATATGTTTACCAGTGTTTTTTTATGCTCCCTGTGTGGGGTTAAAAACTCTTCCCAAGCTTCTTTTCTTGCGCTTCGGACCTGTCTTTTAATATTCTTTTCAATGCTATTTAACTCTTCCTCTGTTGCAATTTTATTGGAGAGAATCCATTCTCTGTACCTTTTATTACAATCATTTTCCCTTTCCCAAGTTAAGCGTTCTTCACTTTTGTAGCGTTCGTGAGACCCAGAGGTGGAATGACCCTGTGGTTGGGTGAGTTCGGTAACGTGAATGATTACTGGAACGTGCTGTTCCCGAGCTATATCGGCTGCATTTTCATAAGCGTGTATAAGTGCTGTATAATCCCAGCCCTTTACCTTTATTATTTCAAATCCGTCATCCTTCTTGTCACGTTGGAAACCAGCTAATATTTTAGAAATGTCCTCTTTTGTGGTTTGGTGTTTGGCATGCACGGATATCCCATATTCATCATCCCAAATACTGATTACCATTGGTACTTGTAATACTCCAGCAGCATTTATAGTTTCAAAAAAAGCTCCTTCACTAGTACTGGCGTTACCAATAGTACCCCATGCAACTTCGTTTCCATTTTTAGAAAACTTGTCACTATTAATTCCTTTAACGTTTCTGTATATTTTTGAGGCTTGTGCTAGGCCTAAAAGTCTAGGCATCTGACCTGCTGTACAAGAGATGTCTGCACTGCTATTCTTTTGTTCGGTAAGATTTTTCCAACTGCCATCTTCGTTTAAACTGAAGGTAGTGAAATGTCCTCCCATTTGCCTACCAGCACTCATAATATCTTTAGTGATATCGGTTGTGGCATAGAGGCCATGAAAGAATTGCTTTGGAGTAAGTAGGCCTAAGGCCATCATAAAGGTTTGGTCTCGGTAATAACCACTTCTAAAATCTCCGTCCATAAAAGACCTAGCCATAGCGAGTTGTGGTAGCTCTTTACCATCACCGAAAATTCCAAATTTCGCTTTACCAGTTAAAACTTCTCTTCTTCCTAACAAACTACACTCCCTACTGGTAACTGCAATTTCGTAATCCTTTAATATTTGAATTTGAAAATCATCAAATGAAATGTCGCTACTAGTTTCGGAATCTATATTCATTACGGAATCAACGGAATTAAAGGTTTACGCAAAAGTATCAAATCATAATGGTTTTTGCAACCGATAAAATACGATATTACTTAATAAATCCTTAACGTTTAGGGTTTTGATAAATTAATCGTTGTTGATGTCGCAAAAAATACCGCATATTTTAAGAATGTGGTAAAGTTTTAAAACCATTTTCTAGTAAATAAGCCGGTTAAGGTCCTTGGACTTAAGGTAATCACGAACCTAATTTTTTGATCGTACTGGGGCTGAGAAATTTCCCAACCATTATTAGAGTAGATAGGGAAATAAAGTTCAAAATAATCAGTCAATAGATTTAGACGGATCCCAGAATCATAAACAAAACGTTCTTTTAGCCCCCTATTTTTCACTAAACCAATATCGCCATAAAGCTCTACCCATCGCCAGAGATTAACACTAGAGTTAACGGTTGCCATCCAATCGTCTGCAAATGGATTTTCTAATTTCGATTTAAATCCACCTTCTGCTACTATAATTTGCTGACTATAAATTCCGGAACCTTCAGACCTTCCTAAGTAATCATAATCAAACAAGTAATCTGTTGGTCTATCTAGGGAAAAACTAAAGAAATTGCTGTCGCCAGCTGATTTGTTGTTAATAAACTTTCCAGCAAAAAAACGTATGTTAAATTGAGTGTTGTTTTCAAAAAGCTTTCGATATTCTAATTCGTAGGCAACTTTGGTAAAAACATTGGAATGTTGTGCATCAAATGACCAGGAAAAATAATTTAATATGTTATTGGTAGTATGAATGTATTTAGCGTTAAGTACATTGTAATCTGGATCAGTCTCTAAGCCACTGCTTTCAAGGGCTTCGTCAACTGTCCTAAAGACATTTACAGACCTAAAAAGTAAATAGTTTCGTTTGTTAGATAGCAAGTTGTCTGGTCTCCAGCCAAAACCAATTGAAGGACTAATAGTGGTGTATCGAGAATTTTTTTGAAAATGTGAAGTAGACCCTCTTAAAGAATAGTTGGTAACGTATAACCCTTTTTTTGCGTGATACTGTCTAAAATTAAAACTTCCATAGCCCACAAGGGTTTTTTCATTGGGAGCATAGGAAGGAGCTACATCAAAAACAAAAGGACGCTCTAATAGGGTTTTATTATGGAGACGTATCCCAGGGGCAAGTCCGTCATATTTATTAAAACTTAGAACTGGAACATAAAAAACTTGATTAAAATATGGGTCTTCAGCATCTTTAAAGAATTGAAATTTCAATCTTTTGTTACTAGAAAAGAATCCATTGAGAGATTTCCAATTGTCACGTTGGTTAAATTCAGGAATGGTCTGATCATAATTTAGTACTAATCGCTCCTCGTCTTCTCTAGGAATATGGAAGGTTTTCTCGTCAGTAATATTGGTGAACCAATATTTGGAAACAATAGAATCGTTTTTAATTCCAAATAGTGAAATGGGAACATTAGTTCCTTGTTTGTTCTTTAAGGTGACCGATAAAGAGTCTTGAGATTTTAAAACCTTCGTTATTTTAAAATCAATTTTCTTGGTGGTAGATACATATTCATCGAAAAACCAATTGATATCCTTGTCCGAATTTTCTACTACTATAAACTTAAAATCTGCCGCCGTGGATTCTTTCAGGTTATAGAATTCGTAAAAATCTCTAACACTTTTATCTACTTTTTCTTTACCAGTATAGTCTGCTAAATATGCTAAACCTAATCCAGCCTTATATCTGTTCGCTATTTTTTGGTTGAATTTTATTAACGAGTCATTGGGAGTGGTTAAAGCCTGATCTACATTTCTTCGAGCAGATAACATATGTAACAAAGGATATTGCTCATTAAAATTCATTTTTGCCAAATGAAAACCACGAATACCCCAAATGCTCGATAGTTTTCCCAAAAGCTTTTGATCCGGATAATGTTGCTCTACAAAGTTTATTATCAGATAATTTGTAATAGCATCTGTTACCCACTTTTCTTTTCTTGGATTTATGAACATAGTTTCCTTAACAAAACTGTTTAAGGCAGTTTTTAGAAACTTCATTTCAAATTGAAACTGCTCCTCATATGGTCTTATGAATTTAGGTAGTTGATTTATTCCATATAGAGGGTCCTTATCATAGTCCCATTCACTTACCAATAAATGTTGATGCGGAAAATCTCCTAGGCTTTCTTGTAGAAATTTGGTAATCCTATTAATTGAAATTCCGGAGGATATTTCATCATACCTTATTGTTTGTAGATCTGTAATTACTGTGAGTGCTGGTGTTACATGTTTGGTGAATCGCCTGTAAGGTGTAATTAGTATTTCTCCATTTTTTTGATCCGTACCAATTAAGGTGATATGTTGATTATCTCCTAGGCTAGACTTATCAGACTCGTTAAAATTTGAAACTGCGTATAAATCTTTGGGAAGAGTGAGATGTATTGTAGTGTTTGTAACTTCCGTATATAAATCTTCTAAATTTTTATTAGAATAGAGGTGCCATTCCCCATCATAAACTGCGGGAGATAAATACCAGTCCTTAAGAAAATATTCCCTATTACTATTAAACCCGTAAGGTGTAAACTTATTGGGGGGTAGTTTAACCTTATAGGTAATAAATAGTTTAATAGAGGATTTTGGAGGTAAGGGAGTATTGAGATCTATTTTAACGATATCCCGGGCTGTAGTATAACTCCAACTTAGCCCTTGATGCTTGTCGTCTACAGCACTTATTATTTTGGTATGTCCACGTTCGTCCTCTTTTGCTAGATGAAGGCTCTTTTTAAACTCTTCAGCAAATCTTTTGGCCAATACCGTATTCTTATCGGCATAGGCATTGGCCCAATCATTTAAAAATATGTTGTTTAATGTATCTTGAGATTGATTGTAGTAAGTTAATTCCTGTTGAATGCTTATTACTTTTGTTTCCTCATCCAAGGAAGCAGTAACTTTATTACTGTTTTGGGAATAACTTAGGTGTCCCCATAATAAAATAATTAGGGGTAGGTTACTTAGTAAGCTATTCAACAATTTTCTCAAGTAGATAAGATTTTAGAAGTTTGGAGTAAGTAGGTTGCCTTTGTAAAAAGCATCAATAATATCTACTACTTCTTCCTCTGTATCAACAATTTGAATTAGGTCTAAATCGTTTGGACTAATATTTCCAACCTTAAGTAAGGAGCTTTTTATCCAATCTATCAATCCAGTCCAAAACTCTGTGCCGACCAAAATAATTGGGAATTTTTCAATTTTATTGGTCTGAATAAGAGTAATGGCTTCAAAAAGCTCATCTAAGGTTCCGAAGCCTCCTGGCATAACTACAAAGCCCTGAGAATACTTAACGAACATCACCTTACGGACAAAGAAATAATCAAAATCTAAACTTTTATCGTTATCGATATATGGGTTGTCATGCTGTTCAAAAGGTAAGTCTATATTTAAACCAACCGAGGTGCCGCCAGCTAAATGAGCTCCTTTATTTCCTGCTTCCATTATTCCAGGACCACCTCCGGTAATAATACCATAGCCTGCTTCAGAAATGCTTTTAGCTACTCTAACGGCAAGTTCATAATAGGGGTCTTCTGGTTTGGTACGGGCAGATCCAAAGATGGAAACACAAGGACCAATGGCACTCATTTTTTCAAAACCGTTTACAAATTCTCCCATTATCTTAAATAATGCCCATGAATCGTTGGTTTTTATTTCATTCCATCCCTTGTGATGTTGTTCTTTTCTCATAATATATCGTAAATCAATTGTTTTAAAGTCTGTTAAATGTGCTAAAAATTCTTAGGCTGTCCAAAATTATGTTGAGTATAGCAATTTTTATAATATCAAAACTGCTAAAGTTACAAACCTAATTCTTTTCTTAGATACTTGGAAGTATGACTTTTTTTATCTTTAGCTACTTCTTCAGGAGTACCTTTTGCAACCACCATTCCTCCATTTCGCCCCCCCTCATAACCAATATCCAAGATATGATCCATCATTTTTATAACATCCATGTTGTGTTCTATAATTAAGACGGTATTCCCTTGGTCTACAAGTTTGTTTAAAACATTCATAAGTACTCTAATATCCTCAAAATGTAAGCCAGTAGTGGGTTCATCCAAAATATAAAAGGTGTTTCCAGTATCTTTTTTAGATAATTCAGTTGCTAACTTAATTCGCTGTGCCTCTCCTCCAGAAAGTGTTGTGGATTGTTGACCTAAAGAAATATATCCTAACCCTACATCCTGTATGGTTTTAAGTTTTCTATGGATTTTAGGAATGTTTTCAAAAAAATCTACCGATTCATTGATGGTCATTTCTAGAACATCTGCAATTGACTTTCCTTTGTATCTTATTTCTAAGGTTTCTCGGTTAAATCGTTTTCCATTACAAGTCTCGCAATCTACATATACATCTGGCAGAAAATTCATTTCTATAACTCTTAAACCACCACCTTTACAAGTTTCGCAACGTCCACCTGTAACATTAAAACTAAATCGCCCAGGTTTGTAGCCTCTAATTGCGGCTTCTTGGGTCTTTGCAAACAGGGCTCGTATTTCACTGAATACTCCAGTGTAGGTGGCTGGATTAGACCTTGGGGTTCTACCAATGGGAGATTGATTAATGTCTATTACTTTATCTATATGTTCTAATCCACTTATTTTTTTATAAGGCATTGGTTCTTTAACGCCATTAAAATAATAAGCGTTTAGAATAGGGTACAATGTTTCACTAATTAAAGTTGACTTTCCACTTCCTGATACTCCTGTTACCCCGATCATTTTACCTAAAGGGAATTCTACTGAAATATTCTTAAGGTTATTACCAGTACAACCGGTAAGTTTTATAGATTTCCCATTGCCAGATCTTCTAGTCTTAGGTACCTCTATTTCTTTCTCTCCGTTTATATATGCTGCGGTAAGGGTGTGATGATTTCTGAGCTCTGCAGGACTCCCTTGTGATATTATTTCCCCACCGTATTTTCCAGCTTTTGGTCCAATATCTATTACATGATCTGCACGCTCTATCATATCCCGATCATGTTCTACTACAATAACAGAATTTCCAATATCTCTTAGTGATTCTAAGGAAGCTATTAAACGCTCATTGTCTCTTTGATGTAGACCAATGCTGGGTTCGTCTAAAATGTAAAGTACCCCTACTAGTTGAGAGCCTATTTGGGTAGCAAGTCTAATCCGTTGAGCCTCCCCACCAGAAAGAGACTTGCTACTACGGTTTAATGAAAGATAGTTTAAGCCTACATCCAATAAAAATTGGATTCTGCTTCTAATCTCTTTAATTATTTCTTCAGCGATCTTCAATTGATTACCTGATAGCTTTTCTTCTAAATTCCCGAAAAAATCTGCTAGGTCAGAAATATCCAAATTGGATAATTCAGCAATGTTTTTAGCGTCTATCTTAAAGTTTAAAGAAGCTTGTTTTAAGCGAGTGCCTTCGCAGGTTGGACATTTAATTTTGTCCATATATTCCTTAGCCCATCTTTTTATGGAAGTTGAATTGGCTTCGTGGAACTGACTTTTTATAAAATGCGAAATTCCTTCATAATCAATCTTATATTTTCTTTTAACTCCTAAAATTTTGGAATCTACTTCAAAACTTTCTTTTCCTCCATATAGCAATATCTTAATTGCTTCATCTGGAATTTTAGATATGGGATCGTCCAAACTAAAATTGTAACGCTGGGCAATGATTTCTATTTGCTTAAAAGCCCATGATTTTTTGTAAGGCCCCAAGGGTGCTATACCACCAGCGGTAATTGATAATTTTTTATTGGGGAATATTTTGCTTTCGTTCACCTCATGAATATTTCCTAAACCATTACAATCAGGGCACATTCCTTTTGGGGAGTTAAAAGAAAATGTATTTGGTTCTGGTGAGGGATAAGAGATACCTGTAGTAGGACACATAAGGTCTCTACTAAAATAGCGAGGCTCGTCTTTGCCCTCTTCTAAAACCATCAATATATTATCTCCGCTATACATAGCAGTATTAATACTTTCAGAAATACGCTTATCTAATTCAGGGCCAGAAGAAATTTTAAGTCGGTCTATAACAATTTCAATGTCATGGGTTTTGTAACGGTCTACTTTCATGCCCTTTACAATATCCTTTATTTCCCCATCTATTCTTACTTTTACAAACCCCTGTTTAGCAATCTGTTCAAACAGTTCCCTATAGTGTCCCTTTCTAGATCTAATTACCGGGGCAAGAATATTAATCCTTTTGTCCTTATAGGTTGATATTATGAGGTCTTTAATCTGCTCATCATCATAACTAACCATTTTCTCACCGGTATTGTAGCTGTAGGCATCACTCGCCCTTGCAAACAATAACCTAAGAAAGTCATAAATTTCGGTAATGGTGCCAACTGTGGAACGCGGAGATTTAGAGGTGGTTTTCTGCTCAATCGCGATAACAGGAGAAAGTCCGTCTATTTTATCCACGTCTGGACGTTCTAATCCTCCTAAAAATTGTCGTGCATAAGCAGAAAAAGTCTCTATGTATCTTCGTTGACCTTCTGCATAAATGGTATCGAAAGCTAAAGATGATTTACCACTACCCGAAAGTCCGGTTATTACTACCAGCTTTTCCCTAGGGATAGTAACATCTATATTTTTTAGGTTGTGTACCCGAGCTCCCTGAACCTCAATATTTTCTTCGTATGCCATCGTTTTTGTCATCAAAGCGCGAAGTTACAATATTGACCTTTAAAAATGAAGGCGGTACAATTTAGTTTTTTGTTATTTAATGGCTTAGATATACATTAGCGATATAAATTTAAAATAATAATATATGCAGATTTTAGGAATAGGGTCGCGAATACAGCATCAAGAATTAGGTAAAGGGGTGGTTACTAATGTGACCTCCAAGCATTATTGGGTAACCTTTATGGATAGCGGCCTAGAAACCATTGCTATTGATTCAGATTTTGAAGTAATTGAGGCCTTGGAAGATGAGGTAGATTCTATTAGCTTTTCTGAAGTTGAACAGTCTTTAATAGAGATACTTAGAAGGTGGAGTGATGCCAGTTCCGTTACTCCAATAGCAGATAAATGGAAAGGGGGAACCTTAGTTCTAGAGCCTGGGGATGCCAATTTATCAGAAAAGAAAATACCAATAGATACTTTTTTTCATAAGATAGTTATGGTGCGAGACCGTATAAGGGTGATGGAACAGAAAATTAATAGTAGTTCTAATCTGGATGACCAAGAAAAAGTTGACTTGCAACAATACATTACTCGTATTTATGGTAGCTTAACAACTTTTAATGTTCTCTTTAAGAATCAGAGCGATAATTTTGTAGGTGCAAAAAGTAAATAATTTCTAAATAACCGATTTTGGATGGTTCAATGAACTTTAATGATAAGTCCAAGAAAAACTTAGGTTTAAACCTTCTTTATTTGGGAGTAAAGAAGTAATTCGTCTTAGATTAAGTGTTGAGTATTACGATTAGATTATTCTTAGACTCTAGTTTGTCTTAAACGGCCTCTTTTTCACTAAAGAAACTAGTGGCATGTGGTGTATAATCATGAGTGAAAAGCTCCCTCTTAATTAAAGGTTTTAAATTTGTTTTAGATAATGGACCTATAGATTGGATATTGGAAAGATCTGTCCTAATTATTTGTGTTGTCTCTAGATCATAAAAAACAGCATAACGTCTTTTGAGATCGTAGATAGCAAACGCCTTATTAGGAAATTTTGATCTATAGTATTTACTTAAAAGTGGTAATACATCATAGTATGGTGATACCGCAGAAAAATAAATACCATCTTGGGAAACTCTGAATTTAGCGATCGACTCAATTCGGAGTTTTTCTCTAGATACCATACCTGAATATTGGTATAGTTTTATTCGTATGGTCTGTAATTCTTCTTCTGATTCAGTATCAGATGTCGTATTGTAGAGAGAGCAAATGTATTTATACAGCAGTAATTCAATCCCTTTTGATTCGCTCAGAAATGAAAAGTAGATATTTTTGATCGCCGCATTGTTTTTCTTTTGGATACCTATCCATACACGTCTAGCTTTATTTACATCCGTAATAATAGTTTCTACTTCCGTAAATAAACCTTTTTGAGCCTTTTCGCTTTTTTGAATATCGATTACTCTTAATTTTGATTCGAAAGCCCGGTATATGGCGCATAAGAAACCATTTAGACTTCCATCATATCGTAAAATTTTTACATTTTCCATGCTTAATCAAATAAACTAAATTGTATATAATTCTTGTTTTCCAAACAATCAGGCTTAGGCTGTGTAGACCTTTTTAGTTTAGGTTTTCTAATCCTTGGTTTGGGTGTTATCAAGGGTTCATCTCCTATTGCAGTTAGGGCTAATAGACTTAATTTGTGGTGTAGCTCTTCAATAGTCATAATGTAGCGTTTTGTAATTAATCCAAATATATGGATTTATTCCTAAATATGGAAATAATCCAACAATTTTATTGGATATACTCCAAATTGTGTATATTTGAATTATATTTATGGTCTGTTATTCCCTATAGAGAATGGATACTATCTGGGAGTTTTAATTTAAATTTTGGGATATGAACGATAATTTAGAGATTGCAGTTAAGCGTTTTACAGAGATTCGTAGGGAATTAGGTTTTACACAGGCAGAATTTGCCAAGCTTTTGGGAGTTTCCAATACTACTGCTGATATAGAGCGTGGTAGGACCAAATTATCTGGAACTGTAGTTGCTCAACTGCTCAAACAATTTAACGTGAATCCTCTTTGGTTGTATGGAGATAGTATTCATAAGAATTTATCTACGGCAAATAGCAGTGTAATGCCAAAAGTAGTAACTGTAGACTCCTCAGATAATGAGAATATGGTTTTAGTAAATGCTAAAGCTGCCGCAGGGTACCCTCAGAATATACAAGATACTAGTTGGTATCGTCAACTTCCTGCGTTCGATATCCCTCTTCCGGAGTTTAGAAATGCTACTTATCGTGGCTTTCAAGTAGAAGGAGATAGTATGCTACCTAATTTGAGGCCAGGGGAGTGGGTTTTAGCCAAGGCTGTGGAAGGATTGCAGGATATAAGTCCCAATAAAATTTATGTTGTTGTTCTACAAGATGCCGTTTTAGTAAAGAAAATTGAAAGATCTCCAGACCCTACAGAGATTTCTCTTATTTCTATAAATGAAAATTACCCACCCTATCGTGTTAAGACAAATGAGCTACAGGAACTTTGGCAAGTGGGAAGTAAAATTACCTTTGGTGTAGACGCCACTTCGGAAAGTGGACTGTTGCGACAATTACAGGAATCAATGGAAGAACTGAAAAGTCAGATTAAAAGGGTAAATAACTAAATATAGTAACAAGTACTATCCTATTATTTTTAGGGAAACTAGAATCATAATATATTGCAAATTATAATCTTCACCACAAAATTGGATGGTTACACAACATTATTGTAGCTTTACTGTAAAGACAAGCTATTTTTAATCTTGATAAAAGACCCCAAATCTTATCGTTTTACATATACTTAAAGGCACTACAATTAACTTGTATTGCCTTTTTTATTGACTACGCTAACTATAGCAAATTCAATCCTATTTATTATAAGGAATCGATTCAGAGAATTGAATAGCAAATTTACTTACACCTAATTAACTATAGCAGTGGGCAGGTAAATCGATTAATTTTATAGGAGTGAATCTTGTCATTGTTGATGGTAATGGCGAGACAATGCAAGTGAATTTATGCTTGATTATTAATTTAAATATTACATCTTTACTGTTACCAAGGATTAGCATACTAATATGGAAGGGTAACTTAATTTGGATGCACAACTAAAACAATGACAAAATTCCTAAGAAAAATACTAATGGTATTTGCCCTATTCTCTATAGGCCTAGGGAGCGCTTTAGCCCAAGAGGAAGTTGTGAAACCTAATCTTTTTCAAGAATTTCAGAGTTTGCAAATGGCCGAAGAAAAGTTTCAGCTTTTCTTTGATAGTACTAATCGCTATAAAGATAACTCTGCCTATGATTGGCAGGCTATAGTAAATAAGTATCATAAAGAGGCAGAAAATGTCAACGATTCATTAAGTATAATGAAGTATGAAATAATGCAAGCGCAGTTGTTTTATGATATTGGTGATTATAGCAAAAGTGTAGCTATAGCCAATGAGTTGTACAGCAAATGGGAAGGTACAAGCTTAGAATCTAAGAGGATTCTTTTGGATTTGATTGATAATAATTATGCGAAACTTGGACTTTATGATCGTCAATTTGAAATAAGGAACGAGAAAAGGGAATTGGGGCTGTCAGATAAGGTTGTTTTTTATGACATTTACTCTAATCTTGGTCTCCATAGAAAGGCGATGGACGATTATATTAAGGAGATGTTGAAAACGGTGGGGGAGTTCGATTATTATGGGCAAGCCGAATATCATAATAATGTGGGGACTTATTTGTTTTTGGATTTATCTACACCTACTGCACTTACCTACTTTAAAAAAGCTGAAAGTTTTATCAATATTTACTTAACTGATATTAGAAGAGATAAATCGGATCTTGAAATAGAAAAAGGCAATTTGCTTAAAGGTATCATAGAAGGAAATATAGGCAAGTGTTATGCTCTTCTAAAGGAATTTGATCTTGCCATTCCATTGTTAGAGACCTCTATTACCACTTTGCAAGGGAGTAATTTAGGAAGGCCCTCTAATGAATTAATAGTAAACACACTGGAGTTAGCAGATTGTTATCTTCAAAAGGAGGAATATGATCGGGCTAGAGATTTACTTAAAAAAGTGGCTGCGCCTGCGACAGTTGAAAATGTTGTTAGAAGAAATGGACTGCTAGCTGCCTATTTTGCAAAAACTAATGATTATAAAAGTTCTGTAGATTACTTAAAAAGAAATGTAAGGATAAATGATTCGTTGGTTAAAAATGAAACATCAATGAAAAAGCAGCAGTTGGCTGCAGTAGCTGGACAGGAAATTGAGTATTCTAAAAAAATGATGGAGGCTCAAAAACTAGACTTAGATAAGTCTAAAACCGATCTATTAGCTAAGGAAGAACGGATAAATATTGTATTTATTTCCCTGATTTTCACTCTTTTAGGTTTTGCGGGACTTGTGTATGCGTATATAAAGAGTATTAAAAATCAGCGACTTATAGAGAATCAGAAAGAGATGATAGAAGCAGCTTTAGTGGAAAAAGATTCGCTTTTAAAGGAGATACATCACCGGGTGAAAAATAATTTACAAATGGTTTCAAGCCTGCTTAGCTTACAAACTAAAAATACGAGAAGCAAGGCTGCAATACAGGCGTTAGAGGAAGGGAAGAGTAGGGTAAAAGCTATGGCATTAATACATCAAAAACTGTATCAAAATGAAGACCTATCGGTTATTGAAATGCAGGGATATATAGAAAGCCTAATCAATAGTGTGCAATCAGTATATAAAAAAGGAGGACATAATATTAATATCATTATAGATGCGGAAGGGGTAGAGTTAGATATCGATAGGGCTATTCCCTTTGGCCTAATTTTAAACGAATTGGTTTCCAACTCTTTTAAATATGCATTCCCCGATGAGGTAAGGAAAGAAACCGAAGAAAAGATTTCTATCTATTTAAGTAAAGATTCCGAAAAAGGTTATTTCGAATATTCTGATAATGGAGTAGGGTTACCTGAGGAATCAGACTTAAATCAGAACGCTTCCATGGGAATACGTCTTATGAATCGTTTGGCTAATCAGTTGCAATCTACCTTAAATATCGACAAAACTTCAGAAGGAGTTCGTTATTGGTTCAATTTTAAATAACTTTGGGTTAAAACAAGTTCAATATGCAAATTACATTTTTAGGTCACGCTTCACTACAAATTACTGTAGGAGGTAAGACCCTATTGGTTGACCCGTTTATATCTGGAAACGAAAAAGCAAAGGGGATAATTGATATTAATGATCTTAACCCCGATTATATTTTAATTACCCATGCTCACCAAGATCATATCTTAGATGTTGAAGAAATAGCCTTGAGGAGCAAAGCAGTAGTGGTTAGTAATTTTGAAATCGCCACTTATTTTGAAAATAAAGGTCTTTCTACCCATCCTATGAACCACGGTGGAAGTTGGAGTTTTGATTTTGGAGATTTAAAATATGTGAACGCTATACATACTTCTTCTTTTCCCGATGGCTCCTATGGAGGACAACCTGGAGGATTTATTTTAAGCTCAGGAAAAAAGCAGATTTACATTGCTGGAGACACCGCCTTAACTATGGATATGAAGTTGATTCCCTTGTTCGCTCAATTAGATCTTGCTATTTTGCCTGTGGGAGACAATTTTACCATGGGACCCAAAGATGCGGTTATAGCGGCAGATTTTGTAGAATGTGACAAGGTCTTAGGGTATCACTTTGATACTTTTGGGTTTATTGAAATAGATCATGAAAAGGCAAAGAAAACCTTTTCAGATGCAGGGAAAGAGTTAATTCTATTGGATATAGGAGAACAGCTAACTGTATAATTAGCGTACCTGACTCCTTAAAACCATTCGGTGTAGGAGCTTTGGGAAAAAGCGTTTTACGTATATGCCCATTACTTCCCGTTTTCCAATGTAGGCTTCAAACTTTTTGTTCTTAATTGCCCTCATCATTTTTTTTGCAAATATTTCTGGGGACATTCCATTCTGAGTGGCTTTATCGTTCTCTTTTTGGGGAGTCCCCGTACTAGTGAGTGCATTTCTGGCTATATCTGTGTTAACAAATCCAGGGCAGATCATAGTAACGCTTATGTTATCTTTGGCATGCTCCATTCTAAGGGCATCAAAAAAACCGTGCAACGCGTGTTTGGCTCCACAATAACCAGACCGGTAAGGGGAGCTAAATTTACCCATAAGACTAGTTACAGTAACAAACTGACCCTGCCTTTGCCGCACAAAGTGAGGGAGTAATGCTTTAGTCAGCGCAATGGTTCCCATATAGTTTATATCCATAAGCTGCTTGTAGACACTCATCTCTGTATTTATAATTAGAGATCGTTGACTTATTCCGGCATTGTTAATTAAGATGTCTATGGAACCATAAATTAGCATAGCTTTATCTACTTTGATGGACATTGAACTGATATCTTCTAAATCTAAAGGAAGCACTTCAATATTTTCTGGGTTAGAACAACTACTTTTTACCTTATTGAGCTGATCCTTGTTTCTAGAAGAAATAATTAATTTATGGTCTTTCTTGCTAAGTACTAAAGTAAGCGCTTTGCCTAGTCCGGAAGATGCTCCTGTAATCCATATAATCTTATTTTTGTTTGTTGCCATTTTATCTCATTAAAAAGAAAAAGATAGTTAAATTTGGCCTTATTGAATATGAAAGCTACTTATAAAAAATACATTCTACAGTTTAAAAGACCCAGTGGTACTTCTAGAGGAGTAATGACCCAAAAAGAAATATGGTTTCTTATTTTGGAAGATAACGGTGAATTAGGAATTGGAGAATGTGGTATTTTAAGAGGATTAAGTTACGACGATACTCCTAATTATGAGGAGAAACTAAAATGGACTTGTGAAAATATCCATCTGGGAAAAGAAGAACTTTGGAAAGCTCTTGTTGATTATCCCAGTATACAGTTTGGAGTAGAACAAGCATTTTTATCCTTGAATTCTAAAGATACGTTTACCTTATATCCGTCGGAATTTACCAATGGAGAGAAGGTCATTCCCATAAATGGTTTGGTGTGGATGGGAGATGAGAATTTCATGCATCAGCAAATACAACAAAAGTTGGTGGAGGGGTTTCGCTGTATTAAAATGAAAATTGGCGCGATTGATTTTGAAAAGGAATTGGAAATATTAGCTTCCATTCGAGACTCGTATAATCCAGATCAAATAGAATTAAGGGTAGATGCAAATGGAGCTTTTTCACCTTCAGAAGCTATGGAGAAACTTCATCTCTTGGCGCCTTTTAATATACATTCCATAGAACAGCCAATTAAAGCCGGGCAAACTATGGCAATGAAAGAATTATGTAGTAATACGCCCATCCCAATTGCTTTAGATGAAGAACTTATTGGGATTAATAAGGTTGCAAACAAAGAAGAACTGCTACAAACCATTCAACCGCAATATATAATATTAAAACCAAGTTTGGTGGGCGGATATAGAGGTAGTGAAGAATGGATAAACATTGCAGATAAGCTTAATGTTAAATGGTGGATAACTAGTGCTTTAGAGAGTAATATTGGCTTAAATGCTATTGCACAATGGACGTATACCTTAAAAAATAAACTGCCTCAAGGCTTAGGCACTGGCAGTCTGTATACCAATAACTTTTCTAGCCCGTTAACGGTTAAAAATGGTCATTTGGGATATGCGAAAAGTATAAATTGGGAAGAAAAATTATTGGAAAGAATATGTATATAGAACAAGGGTATAAGGGTAATCGTGAATCTTGGGTTTACTTAGTTGGGTTGTTGTTAATTTTCTTAGGGTGGCAGGTTATTGGAATGATTCCTCTTATGGCTGCTTTGGTTATTAAATCCCTAGGGTCTGGACCAATGCCTATGGATGTTAGCGGTATGTCTAAGCTTTTAGGAAGCAATCTGTTTTTGTTCCTTATGTTATTATCTTTCGCTTTTGGATTGCTAGCTACTTTTATCACTGTAAAATATATACACAAACAATCTATTGTTTCCCTTACAACTAGCAGAAAAAGGATAGATTGGAAAAGGGTGTTTTACGCATTTGGACTATGGGCAGGAATTACCATAATAGTCTTAGGGATTGATGTTTATCTTTCCCCAGAAGATTATCAGTTGAATTTTAAACTAGTGCCGTTTTTAATCCTTTGCGTTATAGCTATTCTCTTTATTCCCTTGCAGACTAGTTTTGAGGAGTATTTTATGCGCGGATATTTAATGCAAGGTATCGGTATTGTTGTCGGTAATAAATGGGTGCCTTTGGTGGTAACATCCTTGATCTTTGGACTGTTACATTTATTTAATCCAGAGGTAGATAAATTAGGCTATGGTATTATGGTCTATTATATTGGAACTGGTTTTTTCTTGGGAATTATTACCCTGATGGACGAGGGGTTAGAATTGGCCCTTGGTTTTCATGCTGCTAATAATTTACTAACTGCCTTATTGGTTACCGCAGATTGGACGGCGTTTCAGACAGAGTCGATATATTTAGATGTCTCTGAACCTAAATTGGGATGGGATGTATTTGTACCAGTATTGGTGATTTACCCTATTCTTATATATGTTTTCTCTAAAAAGTATAACTGGCATAATTGGAAAGAGCGACTTACAGGGAAGGTATTATTGAAGGAGGAATATAAAGTGTTAGAAGAAAATGGACCGAAGCTATAAGTTTGTTCATCCTAGGTTTAAATTCAACGGGAAGCACTACGATTTTCTAGAGCTTTTAGAATTAGCATATAGCTTAATAAAGGAGGGTGAGGAATATGAAATAGCTATTGGGGATTTCTTGCTAGATTGGTTAGATAGTTCCAATACAGTGTACGTAAGTACCTCTGGTTCTACGGGTATTCCTAAAATTATTCCGCTTCAAAAAAAGTACATGGTGAACTCTGCTTTGGCAACTGGTACATTTTTTAAAATGCAGGAAGGCACTAAGGCGTTACACTGTTTGCCTACCCGTTTTATTGCCGGTAAAATGATGTTGGTTAGAGCTATGGTCTTGGGATGGGATATACATTGTGTAGCGCCTAATTCTCATCCAATGGAACATGCTAAAGGGCACTACGATTTTGGGGCAATGGTGCCGCTACAAGTAGAAAATTCTCTTACTAATATATCTCTGATAGGTACACTAATTGTTGGGGGAGCCCCTATGTCGGGAGATTTAAAATCTAAACTATCCTGTGCTTTCACTAAAGTCTACGAGACTTATGGGATGACCGAGACTGTAACCCATATCGCTGCGAAAGGAGTAAACACGTTCAAAAATAATTCCTCTGAAACTAATGAAGATTTAACTTTTAAAGCCCTTCCTCAAGTTAACTTCACTACGGATCAGCGGGGGTGTTTAGTAATAAATGCGCCACATATATCTGATATTGATGTGGTGACAAATGATATGGTTGATTTAATATCTAATACGGAGTTTAAATGGTTAGGTCGTTACGATAACGTGATTAACTCCGGTGGGATTAAGTTAATTCCCGAACAAATAGAAACCCAGTTATCTAGTTTGATACCCAATAGATTTTTTGTAGCTGGGAAAGTAGATGCTAGTTTAGGACAAAAATTAATTCTTGTAGTGGAAGGGCATGAGGAGACCGCTACCTTGCTAAATAATATAAAATCCCTCAATACAATTAATAAATATCAAGTTCCGAAGGAAATATATACCCTTCCTAAGTTTATAGAAACAGGAAGTGGAAAGGTAAATAGGGGAGAAACGCTACGGGTTTTGGGGTTAAATTGAAGTTCTCAGTGGCATTTTACTGTGAGCATTTTTCTTATTGTCACATACCTAAATAGACAAATTTCGGCATTAACATAATTCATAGATTTAGGTGGCAGAGTGGATTCGAAGTCAAGTAAAATTTTTTTTTCAACATGACTTCATTCCATATTATTACATTATTCACCTTAGTATATTTCCAAATTAACTCAGCTCCAAATTATCAAATTGATACATTAGTATATTGGCTCATTTCTAAATCAACCTTGTTCCATTAGGTAATTAGTACATTTACACACTGTTTTATTGGTACATTAATAGGTCGTTACACCTGAATTACTCCTAAATTAAAGGGTTTTTCTATTGGAGCGTGATTGGCTGCTTCAATACCCATAGAAATCCATTTACGGGTATCTAAAGGATCAATTACCGCATCGGTCCACAATCTAGAGGCAGCATAGTAAGGAGAGATCTGCTCGTCGTAACGCTGCTTTATTTTATTGTATAGTTCCTCTTCTTTTTCAGGGGTGATTTTTTCACCTTTTTTCTTAAGGGAAGCTGTTTCTATTTGCAATAATACCTTTGCTGCAGAATTACCACTCATCACTGCTAATTCTGCGCTTGGCCAAGCTACTATTAACCTTGGGTCGTAAGCCTTACCGCACATTGCGTAATTTCCTGCACCATAACTATTTCCTATAACAATAGTGAATTTGGGAACTACAGAGTTACTAACTGCATTTACCATTTTAGCTCCATCCTTAATTATACCTCCGTGCTCACTCTTACTGCCCACCATAAAACCGGTGACGTCTTGTAAGAAAACTAGGGGGATTTTCTTTTGGTTGCAATTGGCAATAAACCGGGTAGCCTTATCTGCAGAATCGGAATAAATTACTCCTCCAAATTGCATTTCTCCCTTTTTTGTTTTTACCACTTTACGTTGGTTGGCTACTATCCCAACTGCCCACCCATCAATACGGGCATAGCCGGTAAGTATAGATTTTCCATAGCCTTCCTTATATTGTTCAAAATCCGAGTTGTCTACTAAGCGTTTAATGATTTCTAACATATCATACTGCTCGGCCCTGGATTTAGGAAGTATTCCATAGATGTCTTTTTCCGTATCTTTTGGCTTAAGGGGAGCTATTCTATTATAACCTGCCTTGTCAAAATCCCCAATCTTATCCATAAGGTTTTTAATGGTCTCTAGCGCATCCTTATCGTCTTTAGCTTTATAATCTGTTACTCCACTAATCTCGCAATGAGTGGTAGCGCCTCCTAAGGTTTCGTTGTCTATTACCTCTCCAATTGCAGCTTTTACAAGATAGCTGCCTGCTAAAAAAATACTACCCGTTTTATCAACGATCAAAGCCTCATCACTCATAATAGGCAAGTAAGCCCCTCCAGCTACGCAACTACCCATTACCGCTGCAATTTGGGTGATCCCCATACTGCTCATTATAGCATTATTTCTAAATATTCTTCCAAAGTGTTCCTTATCTGGAAATATTTCGTCTTGCATGGGAAGATAAACGCCAGCGCTATCCACCAAATAGATAATAGGAAGTCGATTTTCTATGGCGATTTCCTGTGCTCGTAGATTCTTTTTAGCGGTGATGGGAAACCATGCACCTGCTTTTACAGTAGCATCATTTGCGACTACAATACATTGTTTGCCTTTTACATACCCAATCTTCACAATAACCCCTCCAGAGGGACACCCACCGTGGTCCTCGTACATTCCTTCCCCAACAAATGCTCCAATTTCAATACTACTAGTTCCCTCGTCTAAAAGATAATCTATGCGCTCTCTAGCGCTCATTTTTCCAAGAGCATGTTGTTTATCTAAACGCTGTTTGCCCCCGCCAAGTTTTACTTTGGCTAGTTTGCGCTTTAATTCCGAAAGTAATAGTTTATTGTGGTCTTCGTTTTTGTTGAAGTTAATATCCATGTAGTCGTGGGTTTGCTTTGCGCACTAAAGATAAGGAGTTATATTTATTAACTTAAATTAAATATGGGGCAATAATCTCTTTTTTAAAGTAGACGGATTTGCTAATTAATGCAATTCCACTGTGTATTAAGGACTTTAGTGTTGGGACTTGTCTTCTTTTAGAGGAGTATCTCAAAAAAAAATAATTTTATCAAAATTTTTAAAAAAACTATAAAGAATAGTATGAAGCAAAAAATACGGTGGGGAATCATTGGGCTTGGTAATATCGCACACTCTTTTGTAAAGGATTTGGCGCTAGTTGAAGACGCTGTAATTAGTGCGGTTGCCTCTAGAGGTGCAGAGAAAGCTAAGGTATTTGCTGAAGAGTACCGTGTGCCCTTAGCATTTGGAAGCTATGAAGAGTTATTAGAGTGTGAGGAAGTAGATGTAGTCTATATTGCAACGCCGCATAGTTTGCATGCAAATTTGTCCATAATGGCGATGGACTTAGGAAAGCATGTGTTATGTGAGAAACCTTTGGGCATGGATAAACGGGAAGTAGAAAGAATGATATCATCAGCTAAAAAAAACAAGGTGTTTTTAATGGAGGCGCTTTGGAGCAGGTTTAATCCTGCTATCCGTAAAGTGAAATCCTTGGTGGAATCTGGTGAAATTGGAAATGTCACTTATTTACATGCCGATTTCGCTTTCTATGCAATGGATAGGGATTTGCAAGGTCGTGTATTAAATCCTAAATTAGGAGGGGGCTCACTTTTAGATATTGGTATCTATCCTATATTTTTAGCCTATCTGCTATTAGGAAAACCAGATGAGATCTTGTCTACCTCTGACTTTCATACAAATGGAGCGGAAATACAAACTTCTATGATTTTTAAATATCCACATACCCACGCCATCTTATATTCTGGATTTAATAGTAAATCTGAAATGACGGTACAAATAGCGGGAGAGAAAGGTACTATTGTTATACCTAATCGATGGCACCAAGCCCAAGGGTATAGAATAAATAAAGAAAATGAAGAAAAAGTGTTTAACCTGCCTACTCACGGTAAGGGGTATTTCTATGAAATTGAAGAAGTGCATACATGTCTTGCAGAAGGGAAAATAGAGAGTGATTTATGGAGTCATCAAAACAGCTTAGATCTTATTGGATTAATGGATACGGTGAGAAATCAAAATGGGATCAACTTTTCATAGTTTGAATTAAGTGCATTTTGACAGATATAATCTTATAAAATTTACGATATTTGGCCTTCTACAATTTAAACCAAATTTAATATGGGAATGAATAAGAATACGGTGCTTGCATGGGCAACCTTTATAATGATAATAGTAGGACTTGCACTTATTGCATTAGGTGCTTTTAGATATGATGACGTTGCTGGTTGGGGATTTGCCTCTGTAGGTATTGGCTTTTTTGCCATTGCTTGGGTGTTTAATGCCTTAAAGGGTAGAGTGTAATTTATTTTAGTTGGTCATTATTCATTAACCCTCATGAATGTTTTGGCAGATTAGCAGTATTATAAAAGAGGGTGAACTCTTTAAGAGTAAGGGGTGAAAATTATGAACAAGTGAGTGGCTTATATAAATTTTGTCAGCTCTTTAATCGAGGTGGTTTAGGAATAACCTTATTATAATTACTAAATGTGGCCTTGGATAGGTCCGTTTAAGTTAAAATAGTTACTCAGGAATAAGTGGTTTTGTAAAGTAGATTAGCTTCAAAACTTAGCAGAAGAGCCATTTATAAAAATGAACCCTAGGGACTAGTGTCCAAAGAAAAATAATTTAACAATTAACACGAAAATTAAGATATGTCAGACGATAAGAAAGTGATATTTTCCATGTCTGGGGTAACCAAGACCTATAAAACAGCTAATACCCCAGTTTTAAAGAATATCTATTTAAGCTTTTTCTACGGAGCTAAAATTGGAATTTTAGGACTTAACGGTTCGGGTAAATCTACCTTACTAAAGATTATAGCCGGCGTAGATAAAAACTTCCAGGGAGATGTTGTTTTTTCTCCTGGATACAGAGTAGGATATTTGGAGCAAGAGCCGCAGTTAGATGAAGAAAAAACGGTATTAGAAGTTGTAAAAGAGGGTGTTGCAGAAACCGTTGCTATTTTGGATGAGTATAATAAGATCAATGATATGTTTGGTCTTCCGGAAGTGTATGAAGATGCCGATAAGATGCAAAAATTAATGGATCGTCAGGCAGTACTTCAGGATAAAATTGATGCTAGCAACGCTTGGGAGTTAGATACTAAATTGGAAATTGCGATGGACGCCTTGCGTACACCAGATTCCGATAAAAAAATTGGAATCCTATCTGGAGGAGAACGCAGACGTGTTGCCTTATGTAGGTTGTTGTTGCAGGAGCCTGAAATTTTATTGTTAGATGAGCCTACTAACCACTTGGATGCGGAATCTGTACATTGGTTAGAGCATCATTTGGCATCCTACAAAGGGACCGTGATTGCGGTTACTCACGACAGATATTTTTTAGATAATGTAGCGGGATGGATTTTAGAATTAGACCGTGGGGAAGGTATTCCATGGAAAGGTAACTATTCTAGTTGGTTAGACCAGAAATCGAAACGTTTGGCACAAGAAAGTAAGACTGCTTCTAAACGTCAAAAAGTGTTGGAGAGGGAGTTAGATTGGGTTAGACAAGGAGCTAAGGGACGTCAGACCAAGCAGAAAGCTCGTTTGCAGAACTACGACAAGCTAATGAGTCAAGATCAGAAACAATTAGACGAAAAGTTGGAAATCTATATCCCTAACGGACCTCGACTAGGAACCAATGTTATTGAGGCCACAGGAGTAAGTAAGGGGTATGGCGATAAACTATTATATGAAGACCTTAATTTTAAACTTCCACAAGCTGGTATTGTAGGGATTATTGGTCCAAATGGGGCGGGTAAAACTACTATTTTCCGTATGATTATGGGAGAGGAAACCCCGGACAAAGGTGAGTTTATAGTTGGTGAAACAGCTAAGATTGCTTACGTAGATCAGAATCACTCTAATATTGATCCTGAAAAAACAATATGGCAAAATTTTAGTGACGAGCAAGAGCTAATCCTCATGGGAGGAAGACAGGTAAATTCTAGAGCTTATTTAAGTCGTTTCAATTTCTCAGGAAATGAGCAGAATAAAAAAGTGAGCATGCTTTCAGGTGGGGAACGTAACCGTTTGCACCTAGCAATGACCTTAAAGGAAGAAGGAAACGTATTGCTTTTAGATGAGCCTACTAACGATTTGGATGTGAATACCTTACGTGCATTGGAAGAAGGGTTAGAGAATTTTGCTGGTTGTGCCGTAGTTATTTCCCACGATAGGTGGTTTTTAGATAGAATATGTACCCATATTCTAGCCTTTGAAGGGGATTCGCAAGTTTATTTCTTTGAAGGTTCATTCTCAGAATATGAAGAAAATAAAAGAAAACGCTTAGGAGGTGATTTAATTCCTAAACGATTAAAATACAAGAAATTAATCCGTTAGATTACCATTTCTATTCAACAAAATCCGCCATGCTAAACAAAGTATTGGCGGATTTTTTATTTTGTAGAAGCTACTAGTCTTAATAATCCATATTAGGGTACCAATCTAATTGTACCACTTCTATATCCGGGTTTTCACTGTTAATTATTTTTTTAAATAATGAAACATCGCTTACATCCGGATTGCCACGGTAGTGATAAGGGTAAACCTGTTTTGGTCTAAACTCTAGAACTGCCTCTGCAGCGCTTTCAATATCCATAGTATATGGAAGGTTCATACAAATGAAGGCTTTATCTATTTGTGATAGCGCTCTCATTTCAGGTATATCTTCGGTGTCTCCAGAGAAATATATGCGCTCCTCGTTCTTGCTAATTACATAACCATTGCCTCGGCCTTTGGGATGAAAGTCTTTTGCCTCTTCCCTTAAATTATACATGGGAATAGCTTCTATCGTAATTCCAAAACGAACTTTATGATCTCCGTTATCTAAAATATCTAATTGAGGAGTATATTTTTCAGGCATTTTTTCGGCCACTGCTTGAGGAAGAATTATTTTAGAATTCTGCGTATTTAGTGCCTCTAGGGTCTCTAAGCTAAAATGATCTCCATGAATATCGGTTATGAGTATTAAGTCTGGTTCGGGAACATCATCATAAGAATCTATTTCACCAACTGGGTCTATATAGATGGTAACGTCATCCATAATGAGGACGGCAGATGCGTGTTCAATGGGGGAAATTTGGATATCTACTGCTTTGTTTTCTTTCTGCGGAACAATTTCATTTATAGGAGCGGCAGATTTAGACTTTTCTTTACAGCTTAAAACAAGAACAGTAATTATTACTAGTATTAATCTAAATAAATGATAAGTCTTCATATTCTAGAATTTTAGGTTAAAGCCATTTCCATTTTAATATCACTTCTGCTATAAGGTAAACTCTCCTCTAATTGGACTTCCTTAAAACCAATTTTTTTATACATATAGATGGCATTTTCCAAACGAGTACTGGAGTATAATATAATCTTTTCCCAGTTGTTTTGTTGACCAATATTAATGGCATGTTTTAAAAGCGTTTGTCCTATTTTTAAGCCTTGATAGACTGGATCAACAGCCATTTTACTTAATTCGTATTGACTAGCGCTGTGGGGTAAAAGCGCATAACACCCTACAATTTCACCATTATAACGGGCGAAATAAATATATCCGCCTTTATTGATTATATTAGCTTTAGAATCCATTAAAATCTTACGATCTTTTGATTCTAAATAGAAGAATTTTTTTAACCAAGCTTCGTTTAAGGCTCTAAATTTATTAGTATGCTCCGAATTTTCGGGTTCAAAAGGGATGATTTCTAGGGACATAGCTATTTAATAATAATATTTGTAAAGTTAGTGGAAGCATCTTAAGTTTTTGAAGATAAATTATTTTTTTTGCCAAAAAAATCCAAAATTCAAACTATATCGTATATAGTACTGATACAAACTAATATTCAAGTTAACCAAAGAAAATTAATTAACATTTAAAATTATGACTGAAACAAAAAGCAATAACGGATTAAAAGTTATAGCAGGCTTACTTGCGGTAATCTTACTGGGTGTAATTATCTACACAGTAAGTCTTTATCAGGATAAACAAAAAAATACGGCTTTATTAACTAAAGAAAAAGAATTAGTAGTTGAAGACCTTACCAGTTTAAAATCGGAGTACGATAAAGCTATCTTAGAAAGCAATGCTACTAATGAGGAGTTAATTTCTGCTAGGGACAATATTGCAAAATATATTGACTCCGTAAAGACGATGAAAGCAGATATAGCTAATTTGTACAGGTATAGAAAGCAAGTAGGTATACTTACTAAGGAACGCGAGCAGTTATTGAGAAAAGTAGATTCACTTACTAGATCTAATACTTTCCTTGCAATGCAAAGAGATAGTACGTATGTTGAATTAGAAAAACAAACTGTTTTTAATGATTCTTTAATAGTGCAGAATACCCAATTGGCTGATGTAGTTGAAAAAGGTTCTACCTTAAACTTATCTAAGTTTAGTGTAGATGCGGTAAAAGAAAGAAATAGTGGGAAACTAGTTTCTACCTCAAGAGCTAGGGCTACAGATAAATTAAAAGTTTGTTTTACTGTTGCTGATAATGTTATAGCACAAGCAGGTGATAGACAATTTTTTATAGAAGTGTTAGATCCGCAGGGGAATGTTTTAGGAGATAGTTCTTCACAAACTGCTGATTCTGGTGCATCTGTAACTTATAGCAAGAGTACTGACTTTTATTATGAGAATCGTGCTCTTGATGTATGTGATTTTATAGATAAGCCAGCGGGAGATTTCCAAAAAGGAAACTATATGGTGAATGTGTATGACAATAGTTTAAAGCTATTGGGAACTTCCAAATTCGAATTAAAATAACACACACTACCATTAATCAAAAAAAGGCCGATCTGTTTTTAGATCGGCCTTTCTATTTATTGGTGCCTTGGTTTACTCAATAATCGAGCTTTAAATGCTCCGAGACCCTCTTGCCCGTTCCATTCAGGCGGGCCTACCCCGATGTAGTTTACTTATTAAGAGAACCCACCATGTTTTCAGGTTTAACCCATTCGTCATATTGCTCGGCAGTTACATACCCTAAATTAATAGCCTCCTCTTTTAAGGTAGTTCCATTTTTATGGGCAGTATTTGCAATTTCAGCAGCCTTGTAATACCCAATTTTAGTATTTAAGGCGGTTACCAACATCAATGAATTATTCAACAACTGCTCTATTACAGCGTGGTTAGGTTCTATTCCTACGGCACAGTGCTCATCAAAACTTACGCAGGCATCACCCAATAGTTGTGC
Source organism: Arenibacter latericius DSM 15913 (assembly GCF_000424985.1). GTDB lineage: Bacteria > Bacteroidota > Bacteroidia > Flavobacteriales > Flavobacteriaceae > Arenibacter > Arenibacter latericius. The sequence goes on along the minus strand of NZ_AUKX01000007.1, from coordinate 96,419 downwards.
CGATTGCAGTAAATTGGCAGCCATCATTGGTTTAAAGACATTTAGCTCATAATGCCCTTGAGTACCACCAATAGTAATAGCTACATCGTTCCCCATTACTTGGGCGCAAACCATAGTTAATGCTTCACATTGCGTAGGATTCACTTTTCCTGGCATAATAGAACTACCAGGCTCATTAGCTGGAATTATTATTTCGCCAATTCCAGATCTAGGTCCAGAAGCCATCATTCTTATATCATTAGCAATCTTGTTTAATGCTACTGCCAATTGCTTTAATGCGCCGTGCGATTCTACTAAGGCATCGTGAGCAGCCAAAGCCTCAAACTTATTTTCAGCTGTTTTAAAGGGTAGTCCAGTAAATTTAGCAATATACTCTGCTACAAGTACGTCATAGCCTTCGGGGGTGTTAAGACCTGTTCCTACGGCGGTGCCACCTAATGCTAGTTCACTTAAATGGTCTAAAGTGTTATTTAATGCCCGTAACCCGTGGTCTAATTGGGAAACGTAACCAGAAATTTCTTGTCCTAAGGTTAGGGGGGTAGCATCCATTAAATGCGTACGGCCTATTTTAACCACATTGGCAAATTCCTTAGCTTTTTTGTTTAATGTATTTCTAAGCTGGGTGATTCCAGGAATTGCTGTTTCTACAATTTTCTTATAAGTAGCTATATGCATCCCGGTAGGGAAGGTATCGTTAGAAGATTGGGATTTATTTACATCATCATTGGGTTGAATGGTCTTTTCCCCTTTACCAATTTTTTTTCCAGCAAGCTCATGTGCTCTATTGGCAATTACCTCATTAACATTCATATTACTCTGGGTTCCAGAGCCAGTTTGCCAAATTACTAACGGAAATTGATCGTCGTGCTTGCCTGCCAAAATCTCATCACAAACCTGCGCTATAAGGTCTCTTTTTTCTACTTCTAAAACACCGAGTTCGTGATTGGTATAGGCAGCCGCTTTTTTTAGATAAGCAAAACCATAAACAATGTCTAAGGGCATAGAGGCCGCTGGACCAATTTTAAAATTGTTTCTAGAGCGTTCGGTTTGTGCGCCCCAATACTTATTGGACGGTACCTTTACCTCGCCCATGGTATCTTTTTCAATGCGATATTCCATAATTAATATTCCGTTTAATGATAATTACAAATTTACGGTTATATGCTTAAGAAAGAAAGTTTATTCCCTAGCATTCTATATTGTAGTTTCTCTAAATAAGCAATAATGATATCATGAATTGGGGGGAGTCAAATGATAGAATGCCCAATGTAAGTATTCATTTATGCTAATTTAAAAACTTGGCTTTTAATTCCGGGGTAGGGATCATACAAGCTTCTTTTTTACCGTACCAACGATATCGATTCTTGGCTACAAAATCGTAAACCTTATTGCTAATGCTCTCCGGTATCCATTCCAAAATGGCTACTAGCCCCCAAACTCCTCCAAAGGACTTTGCTATTTTTAATGCGGCGGCAGATTTAGTATAATAGGCTACACCAGGTTCTATTAAAATTATGGAGTCTATCTTTGAGGTGTCTATATGTCGTTCAGAAGTTAGTTTTTTGCCAATATCACTCTGAAGTGCCGCATACCGATACGTATCGTTCTTATCTCTTTTAATTACGTATTGAACGGCGTTATTGCATAAATTGCAAACGCCATCAAATAATAAAATTTTTTTTGGGCTTGTTTCCATTTCACAAAGATACTGTGGTAGAAAGAATAATACTAAATTTAAAAGTGTACAAACTACATCAAATAAAGTCGGGTAATAACCATCATTATATACAGTAGATAAGTTTGATGATATGACCTTTTAAAATGCAATTGTCTAGTAAAACTTAACCAATATAACTGCTAAAAGATTACTTTTTTTTGGCAGCTTGCACCAATTCTAGTTGGTCTACATTTACATTGGTGGTGAAAATACCGTAATTTACAATAGCCTTGTTTTTTTCTAGGTTATCTATAGTTCCTACTGCCTTACCATCTAACATTCGTACACGATCCCCAATTTTAAAAATAGGGCGAGGCTTATTTTTCTCTTTTACTTCCGCCTTCTTTTTTTCTACTTTTTTAGTTTCGCGGATTACTTCCACCTTCTTTATAACCTCTTGTTCTACTTTTGCTTTCTTCTCCTTTTGGACTTTTATCTCCTTTGGAGTTTGCTTTTTGCGTTTGCTGTTCTCCGTTTCTACTATCTTTAGTAATTCGGAGATTAAAGGGCGTCTTTTTTTAGTCTGAAAATATTTCTCTGCAGCAGTATTTACCTTGTTACCCAAATAGATCATTCGTTGATTATGATCATAGAGTTCCTGGTAATTTTCTAATTTGGATTTGATCTTTAAGTTGAGCTCTTCTAATTTTTGAGCCTCAATTCTAGCTTTGGATTCCTCTTCTTGTAGCTTAGACCCTGTCTTTTTCATCTTGCTACGTTCTTTTTGCAATTTCGCAATAGTAGCATCAAAACGCACTTTTCCGCGTTCTATTTTCTTTTTTGCTTTATTAATCAGACTATAAGGAATACCATTTTTTTGGGCCACTTCAAAGGTAAAAGAGCTTCCTGCTTGCCCAATAACTAATTGAAAGGTGGGCTCTAACGACTTTCCATCAAAAAGCATATTTGCATTGGAAACATGGGGTAGTTCATTAGCTAAAAGCTTTAAGTTTGAATAGTGAGTGGTGATAACACCATATGCCCCTCGCTCATAAAATACCTCTAAAAATGTTTCTGCCAAGGCCCCACCAAGTTCTGGATCGCTTCCGGTACCAAACTCATCTATTAAGAATAAGGTTTTGTCATTGCACTTACGCAAAAAATAGTTCATGTTTTTCAATCTATAACTATAGGTGCTCAAGTGGTTTTCAATAGATTGGTTGTCTCCAATATCGGTCAGAATATTATTGAACAAGCAAACTTTAGAACGTTCATGTACTGGGATAAGCAACCCACTCTGCAACATAAGTTGTAAAAGACCTATGGTTTTAAGGGTGATACTTTTTCCTCCCGCATTAGGCCCTGAAATTACAATGATTCTGTTTTCTGGATGCAGGGTAATGGTTTGGGGATATGTTTTTTCGTTTTTATACTTGTTATTCAAGAATAGCAAAGGGTGATACGCATCCCTTAAATAAAGTTCCCTTTTCTCTGTAATTTCTGGCAAAAGAGCGTCCATTTCCGATGCATATTTAGCTTTCGCCGCAGTGATATCCATATACGCCAAGAAGTTTTGATAGTCTGCTAATGGAATGGCAAAAGGCCTGATCTTATTGGTAAGGTCTTTTAGGATTTTTTGAATTTCTTCTCTTTCCTCAAATGCTAGGTTATTAAGCTCTCTGCTATATCTCAAAGTAGCTTCGGGCTCTATGTAAACAATACTTCCTGTCTTAGAGGATCCCATGACAGAGCCTTTAACTTTTTTTCTGTACATGCTTTTTACGGCCAATACACGTCTGTTGTCTACTACAGATTCTTTTATTTCATCCAATAGGTCGGCAGCCTGATAAGTGGAGAGCGCGGAAGCAAAACTTTGATTAATCTTTACTTTTACCGAACCTATTTGTGAGCGTATATCTTGTAAGTTTGGGGAAGCTGTATTTTTTATTTCTCCAAACTTATCGATTACGATATCTATAGATTTCGCAATCTCTGGGTGATAGGTGATAGATTCTGTCACATTAAGTAGCTGCGGATAGTAATCTTTAAACTTTACAAAAAACTTGATATGTGTGGCTACCGTATTACAGATGTAGGCTATCCTTCTAAATCCACCTATTTCTAACGTAGTATTCTCAATTTTAAGCAGTTTTAACTCGTTTAAAATAGCATCAAAACCGTGATTGGGAATTGTATTGTCATTCGTAAAGGAGGATAGGTATTCTGATGTTTGACCGAGAGTGGCCATAAGTTCTTCCTGAGACTCAATAGGGCCTACATTAAGCACATTTTCCTTCCCTAGTTCCGTATTACATCTAACGGATAGCTGTTGAAGTACAGTATTGAATTCTAAATCTTGAAGAGTTTTGCTGCTTATTTTTGCCATAGTAACATTTAAACGCTTCAAAGGTAAGGAATAGGAGGGATATGAATAGCTATATCATGGCAAGGATAACTACTTTTGTTTATGAATTATGGAAGTGGATTGGTTTATAAGGATAAGGCAAAATTGTATTATCAAATATTATAGCCTCTGCATAAAAAGGTGGATCAAGCTTGGATTAATAGGCAAATAATTAGCCCTTAGATAATTTATATTAATCACCTAAGGGCTAATTTAAAATAAAACAGCTTATTTATTAAAGGGACTGCATAGCCACTAATTTTTTGTATACGCCATTTGCTGCCAATAGATCTGCATGAGACCCTTGTTCTACAATCTCTCCTTTTTGGAGCACTACAATATTATCTGCATTTTGGATGGTGGAGAGTCGGTGAGCAATGACAATAGAAGTCCTGTTTTGCATCATTTTCTCTAATGCATCCTGTACAAGACGTTCACTTTCTGTATCTAAAGCAGAGGTAGCTTCGTCTAATATCATAATAGGCGGATTTTTAAGTACGGCCCTGGCGATAGATAAACGTTGTTTTTGTCCACCACTTAACTTGTTTCCACTGTCACCAATATTGGTGTTGTACCCATTAGGAAGCCCCATTATAAAATCGTGAGCATTAGCAATTTTAGCAGCTTCAATAATTTCTTCCTCTGTGGCATTTTCTTTTCCTAATCCAATGTTGTTTTTTACAGAATCATTAAATAGGATAGAATCTTGCGTAACTAGCCCCATTAAATTCCGTAGGGATTTCTTAGTAAAATCTTTAATATTGGTTCCGTCAATTTGGATGTCCCCTTCATTTACATCGTAAAATCTAGTTACTAAATTGGCGATGGTACTTTTTCCACTTCCAGATTGTCCTACTAAGGCTACGGTATGACCTTTGGGTACGGTAAGGTTAAAATTCTTTAACACGTATTCATCCTCGTATTTAAAAGAGATGTCCTTAATATTGATTCCTGTATTAAAATCCTCTTTTACGATGGCATTTGGTTTTTCAACAATCGGATTTTCTGTTTCTAAAATTTCTAGAACCCGTTCTGCTGCAGCATTCCCTTTTTTAACACCAAAAGAAGCCTTACTAATAGATTTTGCAGGAGTAAGTATGTTGTAGGCTAATCCCATATAAGCTATAAAGGAAGAGGCATCTAAGGTTTTCTCTATTAATACCATTCTTCCCCCAAACCACAACAGCACACCAATAACTAAAATTCCTAGGAATTCTCCCGTTGGAGAAGCTAAATTTTGTCTGTTAAGGAGCTGATTAGAATATCGGAAAAATCTATTTGTAGAACTACTAAATGTTTGGTAGAATCTAGATTCGGAATTAAATGCTTTTATTACGCGGAGTCCGCCCAAAGTTTCTTCTACAATAGAAAGAAAATCACCTTGTTCTTTTTGCACTCGGTCAGATTGCTTTTTAAGGGATTTTCCTATCCTAGAAATAATCATACCTGCAATGGGAATAAATATAAATACAAACAGGGTTAGCTCCGTACTGATGCCGAACATGATAATAATAGTAAATAAAATAGTCAGCGGCTCCCGTACAATGAGTTCTAATACCGAAAGAAAGGAATGTTGAATTTCAAGTACATCGGAGGTTATCCTAGCAATGACATCTCCTTTTTTCTTTTCAGAATAAAAAGAAATGGGCAGATTTACTATTTTTTTATACATGCTATTTCTGATATCCTTTAAAACCCCATTTCTTAAAAAGGTGATGAAATACATGGCCAAATAATTAAAGAGGTTTTTTAGAAGGAAAAGCGCCAATACCAAGCCAATAACCAAGACTAGACCCTTCATTTCATCGTCTCCAGAATAGGCTGTTACCTTGTAATTGATGTAATCTTGCAAGTAATCCTTCAATTGTCCAAAACCAGTGTAAACCGGTTCTTGCAATACCTTTTTTTCGGGTGTAAACAACACATCTAACATAGGAATCAATGCTGCAAAACTTAGAGCACTGAAAAGAGCGTAGAGGATGTTAAAAAAAATATTTAAAAACCCGTATTTACGGTATGGTTTTGCAAAGCGAAGGATCTTTTTAAAGTACTCCATTAATCAATTTTCAGTTCATTTAGAATTCTATTAATCTTAGCATCCAATTGGGCGTCTACTTCTTTAAAGTCGGCCGCCTTTTCCAAAGGAGCATTGATGCTGAAATAGAATTTAATTTTAGGTTCTGTTCCACTAGGTCTAGCTGCCATTTTAGTGCCATCCTCTGCAATGTAAATCAGTACATTAGATTTTGGAATATCAAGTGGAGTTACCTCACCTGTTTCTACATTTTTAGAGGTGGCTGTGTTGTAATCTTCCACGGTTATTACTTTAGAACCATCAATTGACTCTACCGGATTCTCTTTAAAATCGATCATCATTTGCTTGATTTCCTCTGCACCTTGCATTCCTTTTTTAGTAAGAGAAATTAATTTTTCCTTGTAAAATCCGAAGGCCACATAACTATCTATTAATTCCTTATAAAAAGAGCTGCCGTTTGCTTTAGCACTGGCACCTATTTCACAGGCGAGTAGGGTAGAGGTCACGGCATCTTTATCACGTACAAAATCGCCTACCATAAAACCAAAACTTTCTTCTCCGCCACCTATAAACGGCTGTTCAGGGAAGTCTTTAATCATTTTAGCAATCCATTTAAAGCCTGTTAATGCAGTTTTGCATTCTACGCCATAAGCCTTAGCGAGAGAATCCATCATTGGTGTAGAAACAATTGTAGAAGCTACAAATTCATTTCCATTAATGCCTTTTTCTTTTCGTTGATCTAATAAGAACTTGGTCATCATAATCATGGATTGGTTTCCGTTTAGGATCTCCATTTTTCCTTCTAAATTACGAACGGCAACCCCTAAGCGATCGCAATCGGGATCTGTTCCTATTACGATATCTGCACCTATTTCTTCAGCCTTTTTTATGGCCATTGATAAGGCTTCTGGCTCTTCAGGGTTAGGCGATTTTACCGTTGGGAAATCCCCATCTGGTTTGGCCTGTTCTTCAATAACGGTTACATTTTTATAACCTGCTCTTTTAAGTACTTCAGGAACTGCTGTTATAGAGGTTCCATGAAGGGAGGTAAATACCACCTTAAAGTCGTCCTTTCCCTTGGCGTTAAAACTTCCATTTGCTACGCAGGCATCAATAAAGGCTTCGTCTACTTCCTTACCTATTAATTTTATAAGGTCGTTATTTGCTTCAAATTTGATGTCCTCAAAGGAAAGGCTGTTTATTTCTGCAACTATTTTTCCGTCCTGTGGGGGTACAATTTGTCCGCCATCGGTCCAATATACCTTATAGCCATTATATTCTGGTGGATTATGGGAAGCGGTTAAAACAATACCTGCATGGCAATTAAGATGACGAACAGCGAATGAAAGCTCTGGAGTAGTGCGGAGTTCAGAAAAAAGATAAACCTGAATTCCATTGGCCGAAAATACTTCGGCTACCGTACGCGCAAGGGTATCACTATTGTGTCTACAATCATAGGCGATTACCACTTTTAGGTCGGTGTTAGGATATGCTATTTTTAAATAATTGCTAAGTCCTTGGGTGCTCTTGCCTAGGGTATATTTATTTATACGGTTGGTTCCTGCCCCCATAATACCGCGCATTCCCCCGGTTCCAAATTCTAAATCCTTATAAAAGCGATCTTTTAATTCTTCCGTATTATTTTCGATTAGATCTTTTACTTCTTCTTTTGTCTTAGTGTCAAAAAAATCCGTTAACCAATCTTTAGCATTTTTCATTATTGCTTCCATAGTATCTTTGGTTTGATTATGTATTTAAAAATACAAAGATTTATTATTTATTTTGATTAAGGTTTAAACCTTCTGAAATAGTGTATCGGGTCTCATTTTTTCTATTCCTAACAATAATTTCTCCTAGAAAGCCGGCTAAAAATAATTGAGAACCTATTACCATAGCTATTAGTGCAAAGAAGAACTGAGGACGGTCTGTAAGAAGACGTCCTGAAGGATTTATAAATAATTTATCTACTCCTAAATAAATAGCAAATCCAAATCCAATAGTAAACATCAATACACCTAATGCCCCGAATAGATGCATTGGCCTTCTGGCAAACTTAGACACAAACCAAATGGTGATTAGGTCTAGGAAGCCATTAATAAAACGTTCCATTCCAAACTTTGTCTTGCCATATTTTCGTGCCTGATGCTTTACTACTTTTTCATCTATCTTAGAAAATCCGGCCGATTTTACCAATACGGGAATATAGCGATGCATTTCTCCAGATACTTCAATGGTTTTTACTACTTCTTTTTTATAGGCTTTAAGCCCGCAATTAAAATCGTGAAGTTTAACGCCTGATGTTATTCTAGCGGCCCAATTGAATAATTTTGAAGGAAGATTTTTGGAAAGGATAGAATCATATCTTTTTTTCTTCCACCCCGATATTAGGTCATAACCATCTTCGTGTATCAACCTATATAGTTCTGGTATCTCTTCAGGATTATCTTGTAGGTCGGCATCCATGGTAATAATTACATCACCTTTTGCCGCTTTAAAACCTGCATGTAAAGCTTGGGATTTACCAAAATTCTTTAAAAATCGAATCCCTTTTACATTAGGGTTGTTGTTTCCTAGCTGGGTGATAATTTTCCAAGATTTATCAGAGCTCCCATCATCTATAAATAGGATTTCATATAAAAATTGATTGGATTGCATAACACGTACAATCCAATCATGCAGTTCTGTTAACGACTCTTCCTCGTTGAGTAAAGGGATTATTATAGATATATTCATTCGGTACTAATGCAAAATCTTTTCAAAAGTACAAATTACTGAATAGTTTCCGGTCTTTTTAAAATTAATGCAGGGAATAAGGATAATATAAAACTACTTATCACACTAAATAATAGTCCAAATGCTATTTGCATAGTGGTTGTATTAAATTTTTTGCCCATCTCCATTTGCGCATCTACCTGCTCTGGAGTCATATTAGTGGTTTCTAGGAGTAGTCCTTTTTGATAGGTCATCGCCTTTTCCATCATATCAGGATCTATTACACCTACCATTAACTGATTAAATAAGATGCTGATAATACCACCTATTAAACCAATACCAACTCCAAGTTTTAACGCCTGACCAAAGGACATAAAACCATTGTTCGCTTTTCTAAACTGGAACATACCTATAGTAATTACGGTAATCGTTAAAATGAGGCTTACTGCAAGAACCATCATCCCGCCTTGATAATGCATATCCAAAGAATAAAGCATTAGTCCAAATATAACGCTTAGAGAACCTAGGATTAGTCCGTAGGTTGATGCAAATTTTCCAGTTTTAGGTTTTTCTAATTCCATTTTTTTATGATTAAGTTGTTTTTAGATTTGTATTTGTTGGCCTATATTTGTTACAAATAAAGATAAGTTATATTTATTTTCTCTTTTTTAAGGATATAAATTGTTCATATCAGAAAAATAATTAAATTTGCACCTCGAAATCAAGATCAAGAAGGAATTAACGTTTTTACAATGAAAAAAGATATACATCCAGAAAATTATAGATTGGTAGCCTTTAAGGACATGTCCAATGATGAGGTTTTTATCACTAAATCTGCAGCAGAGACCAAGGAGACTTTAGATGTTGAGGGAGTAGAGTACCCGTTGGTGAAATTAGAGATTTCTAGAACTTCTCATCCATTCTATACTGGTAAAGCTAAGTTATTGGATACGGCTGGTCGTATTGATAAGTTCAAGAATAAATACGGTAAATTTAAGAAATAAACTTTTTTACTAAAAAGATTAAAAGTCACGCATTAGCGTGACTTTTTTTGTTTTAAATTAGTTGTATGAATTATATTCTTTTTGATGGTACTGTAAGAAATGCTTTATTACCCTTCACCTATACTAGACCGGTAGCAGAAATACGAATAGGTATTTTGACCATTCGGGAAAAGTGGGAGAAATATCTTGGTAGTACCACAACCACCATTACCGAAGATTATTTGTCGGAAAAATATCCCTTAGTGGAAATGGAGCATAATGTATTGATTAATGCTTCTTTATTGCCTAATCCCGATTTGGTAGATTTAATTTTAAATCTAGAACAAAACGAGATTATTTTGTACCATGATGAGATAGTTGCGTTTTATGCTAGTGAGGCCCAGGAAGAAATAGACTTCTCTACATATAGTGCTACTGAATATGAGGGTGATGTTTTAAGGATAGAGAATACATGGGATATATTTTCTAAAAATGCGGAGGCTTTACAGGCCGACTTTGATCTTATTACTGAAGGCAGAAAAAGTGCTCCAATTTCTAAAACAAACGACCTTATATGCCCCGAGAATATATTTCTTGAGGAAGGAGCAAAGGTAGAGTATAGCATCTTAAATGCTACTGATGGTCCTATATACTTGGGGAAAAACTCTGAAGTGTGGGAGGGAAACCTTATTCGTGGAGGATTTGCCCTTTGTGAAAAAGCAGTAGTTAAAATGGGGACTATGATTTATGGCGCTACTACTGTTGGTCCCTATAGTAAGGTTGCTGGGGAGCTTAGTAATTCGGTTATTTTTGGGTATTCCAGTAAGGGGCATGAAGGATACTTGGGAAATTCTGTTCTTGGAGAATGGTGTAATATTGGAGCTAGCTCTAATAACTCCAATTTAAAAAATAACTATGCCTTAGTTAGGTTGTGGAATTATGAAACGGAAACATTTGAACCTACAGGATTACAATTCTGTGGGTTAATGATGGGAGATCATAGTAAAACCGCTATTAATACGATGTTTAATACGGGAACTGTGATTGGTGTAAATTGTAATATTTATGTGCCTGGATTCCCTAGAAATTTTATTCCTAGTTTTAGTTGGGGTGGCGCAACTGGTTTTAGTACTTACCAGCCAGAAAAAGCTTTTGAAGCTGCTAAAGTGATGATGGCAAGAAGGGAAGTAGAATTTAATGAAATGGATGCTAAAATCTTGACGCATGTTTTTGAGGAATCAAAAAAATGGCGCAATGATTAAGGGTAGAGTCTAAATTTATTAAGCGCTACTTATAACCTGTTGTCGATGGGAAGATGATGTTTTAAGCTGAAATTATCATCTAAACCTCCGGTTTTTCATAGAGCTGTTTCTTTTAAAAATAATTGAAATTCAACCATCAATTAAAGATTTTTAGCTTAGGATAGTTGTAGTTTGTGGCGATTCAAGATGTGTTATTTCGCTATAAACTTACCACTAGGTTTTGGATTATTGGTATATTTGCACCGCATTTAGCAGAATTTTAAAGGAAACTAAATTGAATGTCAATTTGGTGAAAGAGAGATGGATATGAAAAAAAAGGTCGCTTTCTACACATTGGGCTGTAAGCTCAATTTTTCAGAAACTTCAACAATTGCTCGTAATCTGGTAGACGAGGGCTTTACACGGGTAGATTTTACAGAACATGCTGATATGTATGTTATAAATACATGTTCGGTAACTGATAATGCAGATAAACGGTTTAAAACTATTGTAAAACAGGCTCAAAAGGTTAATCCAGATGCGTTTGTAGCGGCAATTGGTTGTTATGCACAGCTTAAACCTAAAGATTTGGCCGCGGTAGATGGGGTAGACCTTGTTTTAGGAGCTACAGAGAAGTTTAATATAGCAGACTATGTAAACGACCTGTCTAAAAATGATTATGGGGAAGTGCATTCCTGTGAAATTAATGAGGCCGATTTTTATGTAGGGAGCTATGCTATAGGCGATAGAACTAGAGCATTTTTAAAAGTGCAAGACGGTTGTGATTATAAATGCACCTATTGTACCATTCCACTAGCAAGAGGGATTTCTCGAAGTGACACCTTGCAGAATGTATTGAAGAATGCAAAAGAAATCTCGGAACAAGGAATTAAAGAAATAGTTCTAACCGGAGTTAATATAGGGGATTATGGAAAGGGTGAATTTGGAAACAAAAAACACGAGCACACCTTCTTAGACTTGGTTAAGGCGTTAGATACTGTAGAAGGTATACATCGACTAAGAATTTCTTCTATTGAGCCTAATCTGTTGAAAAATGAAACCATCGAATTTGTGGGGAATAGCAACTCTTTTGTGCCTCATTTTCATATTCCATTACAGAGTGGTAGCGATGAGATTTTAAAATTAATGCGAAGACGTTATATGTCTGATTTATATGTAAATCGGGTAAATAAGATTAAAGAGGTAATGCCAGATGCTTGTATAGGAGTGGATGTGATAGTTGGTTTTCCTGGTGAAACCGATGAGCATTTTCTAACTACCTATAACTTTTTAAACGACTTAGATATCTCTTATTTGCATGTTTTCACCTACTCTGAAAGAGACAATACCGTTGCTGCTGAAATGGAAGGGGTAGTGCCTAAAAAAGTGAGGAATAAAAGGTCTAAAATGTTGCGAGGGCTCTCTGTTAAGAAACGTAGGGCATTTTATGAGCAACAATTGGGTACAACGCGCACGGTATTATTTGAAAGTGAAAATAAGGAAGGCTATATTCATGGGTTTACGGAGAATTATGTAAAAGTAAAGTACCCATGGGATCCTGGGTTGAGTAATATGTTACATGAAGTGAAGTTAGATACTATTGCGGAAGATGGATTGGTGAGGTGTACCATATTAGAAAAAGAGGGCGTTACAGTTCGTTAATTCTTTTTTAAGCATTATATAGCTCCTAAATAACTCCATAGTTTCCGAATCTAGAAATAGTGTAAAAGTAGCTATAAAAGAAAAAGCCTTTCGTTACGAAAGGCTTTTTCTTTTATAGTTATAAATACTCCGAGACTTGCTTGCCCGAATTTTTCAGGCGGGCCTCAAAATCAATATATATATCTTTTAATGCCTTGTGGCTTACTCTCGAGTAGTTGACTTATAATTTAATCCCTACGGGGAGCATTTCTTTGTATTGTCGATTTTTTCTCAAAAATCGGGTGATTTCGGGGCTAGTTGGTACTACTCGCAGGTTTTCCTTTTGGATGTGGTTTAAAACACTTTTAATAAAGTTTTCCTTAAACTTAGCATCATTGATTTCTTCAGGGATAACTAATTTTGTTAAGAAAACTTTACGTTCCTGAGAAGCGTACTCTATTTTGGCTAAATGCCCATTAAGATTAGTTTCAAATTGACGCAAGAAACTATTGTCTTTAATTTCTACTTCATTCATATAGATTCGTTTTATTAATTCATTAGTTTTGGATTATGATATTACATATGATACTCCAAAATGAATAGTTAAGATAAGTAGTTAAAAATAGGCGGAGTACAAATTTAATAATAAAAAAGATATATTCCTATTTGTTAGTGTATACTTAAGTTAATGGTCAACAGTAAAATACATGTTTATTTTATGCCAGGAATGGCTGCAAATATTTCCATATTTGAGAATATACGGCTTCCTGAAGAAAAGTTTGTTCAGCATTATTTAGACTGGAGAATTCCAAGTAAAGGTATAAGTCTAGAGGATTATGCCTTGGAAATGTGCACGCGTATAAAGCACTCAAATCCCGTTCTAATTGGCGTTTCGTTTGGGGGTATAATGGTGCAGGAGATGGCTAAGCATATACAGGTGCGAAAAGTAATAATTATTTCTAGTGTGAAAAAGAAGTCAGAATTACCTAAACGCATGATATTTGCAAAATATACCAAAGTCCATAAGCTATTGCCAACTGGTTTGGTAAATAATGTAGAACTGCTGTCTAAATATGCTTTTGGGGAAATGGCTACCAAACGATTAGCGCTTTATGAAAAATACTTGTCTGTACGGGATAAATATTACTTGGATTGGTCCATTGATAATATTGTAAATTGGAATCAGGCTGAATGTGATCCAGAACTAGTACATATTCATGGAGAGAAAGATCCTGTTTTTCCAATAAGTCATATTAAAGATTGTATTTTAGTGAAGAATGGTACTCATACTATTATTATTCACAGGTATAGGTGGTTTAATGAGCACTTACCGTCAATTATATTGCAATAAGGGGGATGTATTTAATATCTTTGACATAATTGGATTTTTGTGTTAAGAGAGAGACTATTAGTGAGAATTCAATTATTTTTTTTAATTACAACAAACAACAAAGAACAATATGAAATTAGTGAAGAATGTTTTAATGATATTGGGTGTGCTCTTTGTGGGAAGCACATTAATTTTTGCAGTTCAAAATAATAGTCAAGATATAGCGATGGTAGAGGATTCTGCTAGCGTTGATAGTGCTAGAAATACAAGCAATGAAAATTCTGGTTACCGAATTACGGCTATTGAGATTCCTGAGGGGTTAAATTTTGCAGGGGAGATAGTTCCATATGAAGATCCAGATATAATGGAGCGGGTAGACCGAGAATTTTTAGTGAATACCTATTGGCAATCTAATGCCTTGTTGTTTATGAAGAGGGCTCATAAGTATTTTCCGATTATTGAGCCTATTTTGGCTAAAAATGGTATACCGGATGATTTTAAATATTTAGCCCTTGCTGAAAGTGGACTTCAAAATGTAGTTTCCCCTGCGGGTGCAACAGGATTTTGGCAAATTATGCGTGGTACAGGTAGGGATTATGGTTTGGAGATAAATAAAAATGTAGATGAGCGGTACCATGTTGAAAAATCTACAGAGGTAGCTTGTCAGTATTTAAAACGTTCTAAGGAAAGATTTGGTAGTTGGACGATGGCCGCTGCCGCGTATAATGCCGGTCCTGCAGGAATGCAAAGATATATGAACACTCAGAAGGTAGAAGATTATTATGATCTTCTTTTGGGACAAGAAACAGGGCGTTACGTATTTCGTATACTAGCGATTAAAGAGATTCTTTCAAATCCTGAGAAATATGGATTTCATGTAGAGGAAAATGATCTATATAAAAAGGTGCCTACTTTTACTATTGAGGTAGATGAGCCTATCGCGAATTTTGCGGATTTTGCCCATGAATATGAAATCAATTATAAGATTTTAAAGAGACATAACCCATGGTTGCGAGAGCCACACCTTAACAATGATTCTAGAAAGAAGTATATCATTGAAATACCTCATAAAGGCTATTATAAATTAGCTAAGTAGATGTTTAGTTTTCTAGAAGGTAATGTTTGGAAGGTCCTTTTAGAAGTAAATTATCTATTGGTTATTGTATTTTCTATTGTTATTGTCCTTAAAAATAGGAACCCTGTAAAGACACTCTCCTATATTTTTGTGCTTGCCGTTTTGCCTTTTGTGGGGCTATTGGTGTATTATTTCTTTGGGCAAGATTATAGAAAAGATAAGATATTTGATAAAAAGTATATCCTTGATGACGATAGATTAAGAAAATGGAAAAATAAGATTAGTCTTAATGCGGAGGAGAGAGAAGATTTAGGAGATCTATTTGGAGAAGGGATACTTAAGGTGTATCGGCTGTTAAAAAACAATGAAAAAGCGGTGCTTACTTTTGATAATGAGGTGTCTATTCTTATAAATGGAGAGGAGAAATTTAAACAGCTTAGAAAAGACCTTGCGAATGCAAAACATCATATTCACTTAGAATATTTTGTAGTTCTCGATGACGAATTTGGTGATGAGATTATAGATGTCTTATGTAAGAAGGCTAAGGAAGGGGTTATTGTTAGGTTGATTTATGATGATGTAGGTAGTGATATTTCTTCCAAGAATAAAAAGAAGCTCACCAAAAACGGGGTGCAACACTTTGCCTTCCTCCCTGTTCTATTTTCCAATTCCACCAGTAAGCTGAACTACAGAGATCATAGGAAAATTGTGGTTATTGATGGGGAAATCGGGTATGTAGGCGGAATTAATCTGGATAAAAAGTATGATAACACTTATGATAACGATACCTATTGGAGGGATACTCATATGCGCGTTATGGGAGGTGCTGTTGGGGCATTGCAGTCTTCTTTTATTCTAAGCTGGAATTTTGTTTCCAAGGAGGAGCAGGAAATTGAAGAAATTCTATTACCCAAAAAGAAACCGAGTGTTAAAGAGCCCGTAGCTATCCAAATTGCTGCAAGTGGACCAGACAGTGATTGGGCAAATATAATGGAAGCTATTTTTTGTATGATTAATTCGGCTAAGGATCGTGTGTTAATTACTACCCCATATTTTATGCCTAATGCGTCTATACTTACTGCCTTAACAACGGCAGCTAGGAGTGGAGTGGAGGTGAAGATAATAATTCCTTATGAATCGGACTCCTGGGCAGCTCAATACGCAACCGATTCCTATATTGAAGAGTGTCTTCTGTCTGGGGTTAGAGTGTACAGGTATTCTAAAGGCTTTGTACATGCTAAAACCTTAGTGATAGACGATATGTTCTCTAGTATTGGAA
This sequence comes from Arenibacter latericius DSM 15913, assembly GCF_000424985.1. Lineage (GTDB taxonomy): Bacteria > Bacteroidota > Bacteroidia > Flavobacteriales > Flavobacteriaceae > Arenibacter > Arenibacter latericius. The sequence continues at coordinate 80,062 of NZ_AUKX01000007.1, read as the reverse complement.
CAGCTAATATGGACTACAGGAGTTTTTCTATGAATTTTGAAATCAATGCTCTCCTGTATAATAGGGATGTTAATCAGCAAATGGTAGATCAGTTTAATATAGACTTAGAAGATTGCGAAGAGGTGACCTTAGACCGCTGGGAAAATAGGGGGATTAAACGAAAGCTTAAGGAGTCTTTTAGTAGGTTGTGGGCGCCATTACTATAGGTTAATCAACGATTTTCACTGCTGTTATAATGAATGAAAAAAGCCAATACCTGTACTTTTCTGTTCGGTATTGGCGATTCTAAAATATAAATAATAAACGTTATACTAGGGAAAATTACTAATTCTGTCTAAAAAATAAAAATTAAATTTTCACGACATATTAGTTATTCAACACCTATATTTTTTTCATTTGTTGTTGCATCATCTTAATCTGATCAGTAAGCATATTTTGCTTGTCTAGCTTCTTGGCTTCCTGCAATAGCATAGTAGCTTCCCTCTTTCTGCGTTTCTGCATAGCAATACCCGCCAAACTTAACTTTGCCATTGCTACGTCATAGTCCATGTTAAGGCCAAGTTTTAGAGCTTTTTTAAAATATTTTTCAGCCTGAGTAAGGTTGGTCTGGGAAAAGATTATACCGTTAAGGTAGTTGTAATACCCATGTTGCTTTTGAGTAAGAGCCGTTTCGGGATTTTTAATTTTATTTAGCCATTTCTTAGTACCCTCAAGATCTTGTTTCCTCATCCGTAGGAAGGCTAAAAGGATAATTTCATTTCTAAAATAAAGAAATACAAAAATAGAGGCTAATAGAATCAAGAAGATTCCGTTACCTATATTCCCTTCTACAAATTGGTAAACCGCATACGCAATAATCAGTGCGGCAATAATTATCTTAAAGTTTTTGTTGAACATGTTCCTTATTAATTAATTCGTAAGTGATTTTAGATTTTATAGTGGTAGGCAATTCTTGGTCTCCCAATTGCACTAAGGTAGACACTCCTTTAGATGTTCCTTCCACAGTCATTTTTATAATGAAACCGGTATCAATGCTAGACAAAATTGTTGTGTATTGATTTCCTTTTAGTTTCATGGTGGTATTGGGTTCTTTTACGTCCATTACTATGGTGCCCTTCCCAGTTATTGTTGATTTCTGACCTGAAATTCCCTTTAAAGTCCAAGTAGTGGCTGTTTTTAATTTCCCCGAGTAGGTGTTTTCCCAAGTATCGCTAACCTGTACTTTTTTATTGGGGTAGATGTAAGTCATTTGCTTGTAACTATTGGATAAGGCTTCTGAGCCAAATTCCTTTCTTAGGGATTTTTTCATCAGGTTAAGTGCAAACTCATCTTTTAGACCAGAGGCAGTTGCCATTTTAGAGACTAGGCTATCTCCCCCTTGTACGTTAAGAATATCTCCTGTTTTAGCTAGAGTTAATGTAACTGGATTTTCTAATATAGTATTGAATATTTTAGATTGCATATCTCCTACAACAACCTCCTTAGCTTTAATATTCATTAATTCACCCTCTATACTAGAAGTCATTCTAAGATTTAAATCTTTAAAGGTAAGGGCTATTATATAACCTTCTGCTACTTCATTAAGAACTTTAAATTCTAGAACTCCATTAATTAAATTGGTAATTACATGGGAAGCTCCATCCAATTCTTGAGTAATGATTTGCTCGGCTTCTTGCTTCACCTTAAATACGTCTCCTTTGTGCAAATTATACCCCAAGGAAACTTGCCCGAATACCACTATGTGGAGTAGGGTAAAAATTGTAAAAAGAAGAAACCGCTTCATGTGAAATTATGATTCTAATTAAACCGATGCAAAAGTAATAAATTAGTACCGGCCTAGAGGTGGACAATTATAAAAAAATATTTTTTTAATAAGGCTTGCCAAAGCAAAAACTCTTTGTATATTTGCACCCGGATTTTGTCTGGTACATTTGCAAAATCCATAGAACTTAGAATAGAAACTTAAGAAGACTTTTAAAAATACGCCACGATGAGCAAAAGAACATTTCAACCATCAAAAAGGAAGAGAAAGAATAAACATGGTTTTAGAGAACGTATGGCTACTGCTAATGGTAGAAAAGTTCTTGCTAGAAGACGCGCAAAAGGTAGAAAGAAATTATCTGTATCTTCTGAGTTGAAGCACAAGAAATAATGAGAATACTGTTATTATAATTAACAAAGGTGTTACTTTTTCCAAAGTAGCACCTTTTTTTTGCCCGATTTGTTTTTATATTTATAATACTCACTACAATGCCCAAAAGAAAAGATTTAAACTCCATTTTAATTATTGGTTCTGGCCCCATCGTTATTGGTCAGGCGTGTGAATTTGATTATTCAGGTACCCAAGCGCTTAGGTCCTTAAGGGAAGATGGGATAGAGACAATCCTAATCAATAGTAACCCGGCTACGATTATGACTGATCCTACTATGGCTGATCATGTCTATTTAAAACCGTTAACCACCAACTCAATCAGAGAAATCCTGGAGAAGCATCCAAATATAGATGCGGTACTACCAACTATGGGTGGGCAAACTGCGTTAAACCTTTGTATTGAGGCAGATAATAAGGGTATTTGGGAAGATTTTGGAGTAGAAATTATAGGAGTAGATATTGATGCTATAAATATTACAGAAGATCGGGAAAAATTCCGTGAACTTATGCTTAAAATCGGGGTAGGTATGGCGCCACAGGCTACTGCAACCTCGTTTTTAAAAGGAAAGGAAATAGCCCAAGAGTTTGGTTTTCCATTGGTGATTAGAGCTTCCTATACTTTAGGGGGTGCTGGTGCATCTATAGTTTATAAACCTGAGGATTTTGATGAGATGCTTTCTAATGGTTTGGAAATCTCTCCTATTCACGAGGTGATGATAGACAAGGCACTAATGGGATGGAAAGAGTATGAGTTAGAATTGCTACGTGATAAGAATGATAACGTTGTAATTATCTGTACCATTGAAAATATGGACCCGATGGGAATCCATACAGGGGACTCTATAACGGTAGCTCCTGCGATGACTTTATCGGACAGCACTTTCCAAAGAATGCGCGATATGGCCATTAAAATGATGCGTAGTATTGGAGATTTTGCAGGAGGATGTAACGTACAGTTTGCTGTTAGTCCAGATGAAAAAGAAGATATTATTGCTATTGAGATTAATCCGCGTGTATCTCGTTCCTCGGCATTGGCTTCTAAGGCTACTGGTTATCCTATCGCAAAAATTGCAGCTAAATTGGCAATTGGGTATAACTTAAATGAACTAAGTAACCAGATTACTAAATCTACCTCTGCTTTGTTTGAGCCAACTCAGGATTACGTGATCGTTAAAATTCCAAGATGGAACTTTGATAAATTTGAAGGGTCTGATCGTACTTTAGGACTACAGATGAAATCGGTAGGTGAAGTAATGGGTATAGGTCGTTCTTTCCAAGAGGCCTTACACAAAGCTACACAGTCCCTAGAAATTAAAAGAAACGGACTTGGTGCAGATGGTAAAGGGTATACTAATTACGAGGAAATTATTCAAAAACTAACAGTTCCAAGTTGGGACAGAGTTTTCGTAATCTACGATGCTATTCAGATGGGAATACCATTGAGTACTATCCATGAGATTACCAAAATAGATATGTGGTTCCTACGTCAATATGAGGAGCTATACCAACTAGAAAAAGAAATTTGTAAGTATTCAATAGAATCCCTTACTAAAGATTTGTTACTAGAGGCTAAACAAAAAGGTTTTGCTGATAGGCAGATTGCACATATGGTAGACTGTTACGAAAGTGAAGTGTATAATAAACGTGTTGCTCTTAATATAAATAGGGTTTATAAGTTGGTTGATACTTGTGCGGCAGAATTTAAAGCAATGACCCCGTACTATTACTCCACTTTTGAAGCTGAAATTGAAAAACCTGATGGCACTAAATATGTACAGAACGACAGTGTAGTAAGTGACAAGAAAAAAATTGTTGTGCTTGGTTCTGGACCTAATAGAATTGGACAAGGGATAGAATTTGACTATTGCTGTGTGCACGGGGTATTAGCTGCGGCTGAATGTGGTTATGAGACTATCATGATTAACTGTAACCCAGAAACAGTATCTACCGACTTCGATATTTCCGATAAGCTTTACTTTGAGCCTGTATTCTGGGAGCATATCTATGATATTATTAGACATGAGAAGCCAGAAGGGGTAATTGTACAGTTAGGAGGGCAGACAGCTCTTAAGCTTGCAGAAAAGTTAGAAAAGTACGGTATTAAAATTATAGGAACTAGCTTTGAGTCTTTAGACTTAGCAGAAGATCGTGGAAGTTTCTCTACACTGTTAGAGAAAAATGACATTCCTTTTCCAAAATTTGGGGTGGCAGAAACTGCTGATGAGGCTTTAAATCTTGCCGATGAGCTAGACTTCCCACTTCTAGTACGTCCTTCCTATGTTCTTGGAGGGCAGGGAATGAAGATTGTGATTAATAAAGATGAGCTAGAAGAGCATGTCGTGGATCTTTTAAGGAAGATTCCTAATAACAAACTTCTGTTAGATCACTACTTGGATGGTGCTATTGAGGCAGAAGCAGATGCTATTTGTGACGGCGAAGATGTGTATATCATAGGAATAATGGAGCATATAGAGCCATGTGGTATTCACTCTGGTGATTCTAATGCTATATTACCTCCATTTACTCTAGGGGAGCTTGTAATGCAGCAGATAAAAGATCATACCAAAAAAATAGCCTTGGCCTTAAATACTGTAGGACTAATTAATATACAATTCGCTATAAAAGACGATATAGTTTATATTATTGAGGCTAACCCTAGAGCTTCTAGAACTGTTCCATTTATTGCAAAAGCTTATAAGGAGCCCTATGTAAACTATGCGACCAAAGTAATGCTAGGTGAGAAAAAAGTGAAGGATTTTAATTTTAATCCACAACAGGAAGGATTTGCAATTAAGCAGCCTGTATTCTCCTTTGAGAAATTCCCTAATGTAAACAAAAATCTTGGTCCAGAAATGAAGAGTACTGGGGAGAGTATATTGTTTATTGAGAACTTAAAGGATGATCAGTTTTACAACCTTTATGCTAGACGTAAGATGTACTTAAGCAAATAAGCTTCCATTTTATAGGGGATATCCCCATATAAAAAACTCCTTTGCCTAATCTTGTGGCAAAGGAGTTTTTTTATTGTAAGGGGTTTAATTCCCTACTATTCTATTTGGATATAGGTTATTCTGTAGTAGCCTCTTTAAAACTTTCTGTACCTCCAACAATAGGAATTGTTAGGTTAGTGTTGTCTAGATCTACTGTTAGTTCTGTTCCAGGTTCTGGCCAAAGCGTAAACTCCCTATCGCTAGAGAAAATCATTAACCCAATTTGTTGTCCTTTTGGGATAATTTGATCATCGGGCATTAAGCTAAAAGATACTTCATAAAATTGTCCTGGGTTTAAAGGTTCTCCATTCGTTAAAGAATTATGGTTTTGTGGGTCGGCCCATCCCCGGGTAATAATATTATCGGTAATTTTGGCTTTACGGTTGTTGTTCCATGGTAATGAAACTAGCCAAACCGATAAGTTCGCTGCAGCTTTATTGCTTGCAAGGGAAATAGTAACTTTAGGTGTCCCAGATATATGGAGATCTTTGGTTAAGGTTGGAGTTACATATAACAATCGGTGATTGGTATTTTCTGCCTGTGCAAGAACAGCTCCCGAAAAAGAATAGTTGTCTATAATTTTTTCCTTTACTTGAGTAGTTTCTTTTTTTAATGATAGACCACCAACTTCTGGTGCCCCTTTAGTTGGGTATAATACCACCGGAGCGGCTTCAGGATTTGGGTAATCCTTATATGGAGTTGGCTCGTTTCTAGCATCATTCTCTCTTACTATCCATGCCTTTGGGTCGTTTTCTACCCCGTTTTCAATTCCATGTAGGTATCGGGTAAACCATCGGTTCATCATTTCTAATGGAGGCTCTCCACCATGACCATCTTGATGGTAATAGGTTTGTGTAGGTAAGCCTTTGTCCTTGGCAGCCTTATATATTCTATAACTGTGTTCTGGCATTACATTCCAATCATTAAACCCATGAGCCATTAATAGAGCGGCTTTCATGGGCTCTATTTTATTTAAATAATCTCGATTTGCCCAAAAGTCGTTGTAGTCGCCTGTAATTCTATCCATGCCATTTTTCAACTCCGTATCTCTTATAATGGCATTGTTGTGAGCTCGTTTACTTTCATCACCACTGTGAATAAAATCGTATAGCACATCAATATCTTCACCTAGATAACCACCTGGAGATCTTACAAGTCCGTTAGACCTGTAATAATGGTAATAGGAAGTGTTTGGTGCTATCGGGATAATAGCTTCCAAGCCTTTTACCCCTGTTGTAGCAGCTGCTAGTGGGAGCGTGCCATTATAACTAGTACCTGTCATACCTACTTTTCCTGTAGACCAATATGCTTTTACTCGTTCCTTGCCATAGGGTTCTGTATATCCCTTAGCACGACCATTTAGCCAATCTATTACTGCTTTTGGAGCCAGTGATTCATTCTCGCCACCTACGGTAGGGGCGCCCTGTGAGAGGCCTGTACCAGGAGAGGAGGAATGGACCACAATGTACCCTCTAGGTACCCAGGTGTGGATATGAGAATTTGAAATTATTGGTCTTTCCCCAGTACGGACCACTTCGGGGTGAACGCGTGGCGGTGCAGCTTCGCCTAGCTCATGTTTCACATTCCAAAAACTACCTTCAACAAAAGGAGCTACCCCTGCAAAATAAGGGCTAGTAATATATATCACTGGTAACTTAAGTTTCTCGGTATCGGTTTGGTACGGTCTTGTCACCGAAACGTGCATCCTGTCTTTTTTACCATCTCCGTCCGTATCAAATTCGGTTTCTACCCAGAGATCGTGTCGTATCCATTTTGAAGCATCTTTAAATTCAGGAACTATTTGAGCTTCCCCATTATTAAAAATAGGTAGTGCCTTTTTAGTTGCCGAAACCTCTTCTGTCTGAGCATTTATTAGGCTTATGAACCCAAAAATGAGGGATAGGCAAAGCGCGAGGTTATTTTTTTTAATCATAGTACGATAATTAGAATTTTAGTTTACGAATAAGCTATAAAACTACGTAAAACCTTTCTTAAAGTTGAGATTTATGTCTGTTCGGGATTATTCCTATCTATTTTGATACCTTCTTTTGACTAAAATAGCCTTAAACTTGATACGGCTGTACATTAAGCCAATTAGAAGTAATGCAGCAGCTACTAAAAGGGCATTATAATGAATAATGGTATATAGGTACCCACCAATAATTCCGCCTAAGAAGAAAAAACTAATAATATAAAGTCGTAGTCTAATATTAGTTAAGACATGTTTCTTATTCGCATGTTTCTTAGGAAACATTAAATAAGATAGCTCTATCCCCAAATCTGTGAAAAGCCCGGTTAAGTGAGTAGTACGCACTACGGCATCTGATATTTTGGTTACAAACGAGTTTTGGACTCCCATTGCAAAAAGAAGGAGACAGGCAATTATACTTGCAGATAAATCTGGTGTTATATGTACCAAAACTGCGACGAGTACTAGAGTTATCACTTCCAACAGAGTGGGGAGTATATAAATATTTATCCTTTCACCAATATTAGTCAACTCTATTAACGTGCTAGAAAGAAATGACCCAAAGAGGAATGAAAGAATATAAAGTAAATATACCGTTCCTTGCCACGGCTCCCATCTATGGATTTCATCAATAAAAAAAGCAAAGTGCCCCGTTACGTTTGTGGTAAGCTTATGGATAGACAAAAAGCCGGTAACGTTTACAATTCCTGCAACAAAGGAAAGTAAGGATGCAATCTTTAAATTGTGTTTGGCGGTTCTGAATTTACCTTGATGTCTAAACATTTTATTTTTATATAGGGTGCAAAAACCTAATCAGTTTTTGCGACTATTGTAAGTTTATAGTTTATGAGCCATGTGAAGTTCGGTTTTTTAATTCAATTTCTGAATAGGAAAATTAAGCGGATTATTGATTTAAAACTTGATGTTGTTGTTAATTAATAAATGCAGCGCTTTTATGGTGTTTAGGAATTCAAATATTTAATTTGATATGGCTTTATTAATTATTGGCCATATATTCTTTGCGATTATTTGCTGTCCTTCAGCTGTAGGGTGAATACCATCGGCTTGGTTTAGTTCAGGGATTCCGGCTACGTTTTCTAATAAAAATGGAATTAGCATTAGATTATTTTCTGATGCTAACTGTGGAAATATGTTTTTAAATTCTGTGGTGTATTCCGGACCCATATTGGGCGGAATTTGCATTCCAGCTAGGATAATGATTGTATTAGGGTTTTCTGTTTTTACTACGTCAATAATATCTTGTAGGTTTTTCTTAGTTTCTACCAATGGAATTCCTCTTAACCCATCATTGGCGCCTAACTCCAAAACAAAGACATCTACCTTTTGCTTAAGCACCCAAGAAATTCTATTCTTACCGCTGGCAGTAGTTTCTCCACTTAATCCTGCATTAATAACTTTATAGGGTAGTCCAAGAGTGTCTAATTTCTCTTGAATGAGTGCAGGGAAAGCTTCGTTGGGATCAAGTCCCATTCCCGCAGTAAGGCTATTGCCATAGAATAGGATAATTCTATTATCCTCGGTTGGTGTTGTTTTTAATGTTTCCTGTTCACTTTGTATTGAATCTTTGGAGACATTTTTCTGTGATTTTTCCCCACAAGACATTAGTAAGGTTAAAATAAATAAATAACAAAAGCTTAACAGGGTTCGCATGTGATAATGGATTTAATTAAAATCATTTTCTTATTTTGTCCAATTGAAACAAAGGAAACAAAAGCAACATTAGAAGAATAATGGCAAAGATATTAAACGTAAGCAATCTAGGGAAATCTTACTCTAGTGGTTCTAAAAAATTATCCGTACTCCAAGACATTAATTTTTCTATAGAAAAAGGCGATACTTTTTCTATAGTAGGTCCTTCTGGAAGTGGAAAAACTACTTTGCTTGGACTTTGTGCCGGTTTAGATAGGGTAGATACGGGGAGCATAGAACTCTGTGGGATGGATCTTGGAGGCTTAGGTGAAGATGAGAGGGCTTTGCTGCGGAGTAGAGAAGTGGGGTTTGTGTTTCAAAACTTTCAATTGTTACCTACGCTTACCGCATTAGAAAATGTAGTAGTACCCTTAGAGTTACAGGGAGTTAAGAAGGCCTCTAAAAAAGGAATAGAGTTGTTAGAGAAGGTTGGATTAGCAAATCGGTTACACCATTACCCCTCACAGCTTTCAGGTGGGGAGCAACAGCGGGTTGCAGTTGCTAGAGCATTCTCTAATCAACCTTCAATATTATTTGCCGATGAACCTACTGGTAATTTAGATGCCGAGACAGGTGAAAAGATAATTCGATTGCTGTTTGATCTAAATGCAGATACTGGCACTACTTTGGTAATTGTTACGCATGATATGGAGTTGGCAGAAATGACGCAGCATCAGATGAGGTTAAAAGGAGGAAAGATTGTTGTAGACCAAAATACACCCATATTGTGAGAAAGAATTCCAACGATTATACCAAAGCAGACTTTCTTTGGATTTTAAAGATGGCTTGGCGGGACGGGAAAGCTAGTGCCAAAAAATTGGTGCTTTTTATGGCTTCTATCGTAATAGGAATTGCCGCAGTAGTTTCCATTCAGTCTTTTGGGGACAATCTTAAGAAAAACATTTCTTTGCAATCTAAGTCCCTAATGGGTGCCGATTTTATTATAGATAGTAAGCAGCCTCCCAATGCTAGGGTTATGGGAATCATGGATTCTCTAGGGGGTGCCAATGCCAAGGAAATTAATTTTCCTTCCATGGCTGTATTTGTAAATAAAGGCAGTTCAAAATTGGTGCAGATACGTGGTGTTGAAGGCGGATTTCCATTTTATGGGGAAATAGATACGGAGCCTAAAGAAGCCGCATCGATGTATCAAGAAAAGGGTGCAGCTCTAGTTGATGCTACAGTAATGCATCAATTGGGGGTGGTGCCTGGAGACAGTATAAAGGTGGGCGAGGTTACTTTGCCAATTGCTGGTTCTATTAATTCCATTCCAGGGAGTTCTTCCATATTTAGTTCTATAGCTCCTCCTGTTGTAATCCCGTATCGATTTATTGAAAACTCAGGACTGATACAGCAAGGAAGCCGATTGGAGTATGAGTACTATTTTGTGGCCGACACAAATATGGATCTAGAACTGTTAGATAAAACCCTGAATCCTATTTTGGAAGCAGAAGAAGCAGATCTAGACACCCATTTATCAACTAGTCGAAATTTAGGTAGGCGATATGATAATTTTGGAAAATTTCTTAATCTGGTGGCGTTTATCGCTCTTTTGTTGGGGTGCATTGGTATTGCGAGTGCCGTTCATGTCTATATAAAAGGAAAGCTACCTAATGTAGCTGTGCTAAAGTGTTTGGGAGCTACAAAAAGACAGACTTTCTTAATCTATTTAATCCAAATTGCTGTAATAGGTTTTGTGGGTGGACTAATAGGGACTACGGTAGGCTTGCTGTTGCAACAAGGGTTTCCTATACTATTACAAGGATTATTGCCCGTGGAGGTTCAGGTTTCGTGGGCACCACAAGCGATTTTTATGGGGCTTGCATTAGGGGTGTTTATGTCGGTTTTGTTTGCCTTATACCCTTTAATGAGTACGCTATACGTTTCTCCATTACAAGCATTGCGGATAGGAAATAAAAGCGAATCTGCTTCTAAATTATCGGGGGTATTGGTTTCGGGAGGTATTTTTATATTTATTTTCCTTTTTTCACTGTGGCTGATAAGGGAATGGCGATATGCCGTTGCATTTGTTGCAGGTATACTAATTACCTTTTCAATATTAGCTGCGGTGGCCCATTTTTTAATGCGAGGGATTAAAGTGTATTTTCCCTCTTCCTGGAGTTTTCCTGCCCGGCAGAGTTTATTAAACTTATTCCGACCTCAAAATCAGACCATAATTTTAATACTGTCAATTGGGGTAGGAACCTTTCTAATTAGTACCCTATATTTTACAAAAGATTTTTTGCTAGCACAGACCAATATGGAAAAGCAAGCAAATAGTCCCAACATAATACTTCTAGATGTTCAAACTGAGCAGCGTGGAGAGGTTGCAGGAACTATAAAGGATAATGATTTATCTGTGTTGAATGATATTCCTATAGTGACCATGAGGGTGCAAGAATTAAATGGTAGATCTGTTAACGAGATACGTAAGGATACTACTTCCACTGTGAGAAGATGGATCTTAAACCACGAATTTCGGGTAACCTATAGGGATAGTATAACCTCGTCAGAATCATTAGAATCTGGGGATTGGGTTGGTGTAGTGGAGCAGGAGTCGGAAATTCCTATATCTATCAGTGATAATTTTGCTAGAGATGCCAAAGTATCCTTAGATGATAAAATTACATTTAATGTACAAGGGGTGATTGTGAATACCAGAGTCGCTAGTATTAGGACTGTGGATTGGAGTAGTATGCAGCCTAATTTTACTATAGTCTTTCCTAAGGGGGTTTTGGAAAATGCCCCTCAATTTAGAGTGTTAACCACTAATGCTCCCAGTCAGGCTATATCTGCTGGATTGCAAAGAGATCTGGTCCATAAATTCCCCAATATTTCTATATTGGATCTTAGGCAGATATTAGTCGTTATAGAAGGGCTCCTTAATAAAATTTCCTGGATAATTAATTTTATGGCTTTCTTCAGTATCCTTACTGGGATAATTGTGCTTTTGGGGGCTATTCGTACTGGTAAATATCAACGAATTAAGGAGAGTGTCTTGCTCAGGACCTTAGGGGCTAAAAGTAGTCAGATTCTGTGGATAACCGCTTTGGAATACCTGTATTTAGGGGTTTTAGGAAGCCTTTCAGGAATAGTACTTTCTTTAGTAAGTAGTCAACTAATGGCATGGTGGGTTTTTGATGCGCCATTTGTACCATCTTTGGTGCCATTTTTAGTGTTGTTTCCTGGTATTGTATTATTAGTATTATTTATTGGGCTAATGAATAGCCGGAGCGTAATTACAAGTCCACCCTTAGTTGTACTTAGAAAGGAAGGGGATTAATAATGGCTATCTTAAATTGCAACATTTAGGTTGGAGTTTAATTCCAAGTAAAAAGAGCAAAGATCCTGACTGAGGTAATTGATTTTGGATTTATATTGCCTTTATGTTGGCTTTTAACCCTTCCACTATGCCCAATATGTTTTGTACGGTTTCCTTTAAATAGAGTTCAATAATCACATTAGGTATTCTAATGGTTGTAAATCCGTTTTTAAAGGAATGCATAGCCTCTTCCAAGTCAGTAATTGCCTGTTCGTGGGAGATACGATGGTATTCGGTGTCGACTTCAATATTCAGACGCACCCTAGATATTGCAATGTCTACAGACTTTTTGCCGTCCCACCATTCTAACGTTGGATCTACTCCAGCGTCTTTTAAGCCGTAATATAACTGTATGGCTTCTTTTGGTGTGCCTTTAAGTTTTATAATCTTTTCGACTCGGAGCTTGTGTTTTGAGCAGAGCTCTAATCCAAAGGCGTCCATTGCATTTTTATAATCAATAAAACTAAGCTTTTCTCTACATTCTAAACAAGTCATTTGAGTAGGTTAAGAAATTAATTTGGGACTATTATAACCATAATTTTTAAGGTTTATTATACGTGGGTGCTGTAAAAAATCTAAGTTTTAGATGAACTGCAAAACTTCGGATGAACAGCACGTTGTATGTGATATTATCCCTTTGTATTTTATGAAAATCTTCTTTAAAATATCCGATTATACTTACATGACGGTTAAAAGTACTTAAAATATCCAGGAATTCCATCTGTTTTTCGGTCTATATGTTTTTAATATACCTAGTTTTTAACCAGGCAGATTGGGGAGTATACTGTGAAAGGCCCAAATCTTACTAATTAGATTTTATAATAGGCAATTGTTCCAGGCTATTAGGATTAGGAAATTTTAATAGACCCCTTCTAATTGCTGTTACTCTAAATGTTCTACACTCCATTAATTTTGGAGAATCAAATGAATTGCTATCTTCACTTTTTAAGCGTTTTGTTCTGTAATTCCAAAACGCTGTAGTTTTTAAAATGAAGAATAGAGCATTTCGATATTCGTCCTTTTAATAATGAGAACTTAATGGAGTAAATGCTAAGGGATTTTTATGGGAAATATAATCACCTTGGAGCGAACTATTAAAAATAATTATCAACTAGATGTTAGTAGGACAGAAGGTTTTAATTTTATCAGGAGGTTTTTATGAAAATATATACCATTGATATTAACTGCGATTTAGGGGAGGGGCTTGATAATGAAGCTTTAATTATGCCGTATATTTCCTCTTGTAATATTGCGTGTGGAGGCCATGCTGGAAATAGGCAAACAATGAAAAAAGTAGTTGCCTTGGCAATGGAACACAATGTATTTATAGGCGCTCACCCTTCATATCCTGACAAGGAAAATTTTGGGCGAATTAGCATGGATATTTTGGATTTACGATTAATAGAAAGTATAAGGACTCAAATAAAAGAGTTAGAAGGGATATTAAAGGAGCAAAATATTTCTTTAACGCATATTAAACCACATGGTGCATTGTATAACGATATTGCAAAGGATCGTAGGTTGGCAAAGCTCTTTATTTTGGCCATTGAAGAGTATAAGGGGAGGGTGGCGCTGTTTGTGCCTTATGGATCAATAGTTGGAGAAGTTGCCTTAGCAAACGGGTTTAAGATAAAGTACGAGGCATTTGCGGATAGAAATTATAATACAGACGGCTCTTTAGTTTCTCGTACACAGGATAATGCCTTAATTCAAGATCCCAATGCAGTTTTAAATCACCTACGTTATATGGTTACCCATCAAGAGGTGAAAACAGTGAAAGGGGACTCTATAGCGTTATTAGCAGATACTTATTGTATTCATGGGGATGCTCCCTCTACATTGCAAATATTAACGTATCTTTCCAACGAGTTACCAAAGCATAAAATCTATATTAAAAATTGAAAAACTATACTATTTCGATCCGACAATTTGGTCTCCATGCCATTTTAGTAGAGTGGCCAAAAATAGTGGAGGAAGATATTTTGTTAGATATTTTAAAATTTTCCCGATACCTTAAGGAGAACCATTTACTTGAACCCGAATGGGAGTTTATACCAGCTTATAATTCGCTTACTCTTGTAAGTAAAGGTAGTGTTGTTAACTTCAACGAATTATTACCCAAACTTAAGAAATGGTATAATAATAAGAAGGAAACAGTTATACAAAATAGGCATTTATGGAAGTTACCTGTGTGCTATGATGAGGAATTTGGTGTAGATTTAATAGAAACAGCTAATAAATTACAAATTTCTGTAGATAAACTTATTACACTCCATACTTCTTCTGTGTACACCGTTTATGGTATAGGTTTTTTACCAGGCTTTATGTATTTAGGAGGTGTGCCAAGTGAATTAGAGGTGCCTAGAAGGGCAACACCTCGTCCTAGGGTACCAAAGGGAGCTGTTGCTATAGCAGGAAAGCAAACGGGCATTTACCCTCAAGAATCTCCTGGGGGCTGGAATATAATTGGCAGTTGTTCTGTGCCCATGTTTGATTCAAAAAATGATGACCCTTGTTTTGTTAAGGTAGGCGATAAAATTCAGTTTTATGCTATCTCAAAAGGCGAGTATCAACTACACCTTATAGAGAATGAAGTTGGAATTTATCAAATTGAAAAATTAGAGTTAGATGCTTAAAATTTTAAAACCTGGATTTTTTACTACAGTGCAAGACTGTGGTAGGTTTGGATATCGCGATAAAGGAGTTCCGGTTGCTGGGGTAATGGATTCTTACGCTGGTTCTAGGGTGAATGCTCTTTTGGAAAATGAAGAATCGGCAGCAGTGATGGAAATAACTATGACAGGACCAACCCTAGAATTTCAGGCGGAAACTTTTATTGTTCTTGGTGGTGCCGAAATGACGGCTATGCTAAATAATTCTCCCATCCCAAATTATAAGGTAATTAAGATAAAAAAAGGTGATGTTCTTAGTTATGGTAGATTAGAACGCGGATTTAGGTCCTATTTAGCGATTAAAGATGGTTTTAAAACTGCTTCGATTTTGGGTAGTAGATCTTTTTACTTTCCTGTAACTAAGAATAGCTGTATAAAATCTTTAGATAGCTTGCCGTATACCCCTGCAGGGGATTTTACTCCAAAAATTTCAGAGATGAAGGTAGATGATATGTTAGATGAAGAAAGTTTAAAGGTATATCGGGGCCCAGAATTTGATGAGTTAACGGATAAGCAACTAGAGGAACTGTTTACTAAAGAGTTTTCTGTAGCAAAAGAAAATAATAGAATGGCTTATCAGCTTAATGAAACCATAGATGGCTCTAATTTGTCAATGCTAACTTCGGCAACATTGCCAGGAACGATCCAGTTGACCCCTTCAGGAAAACTGATTGTATTAATGAAAGACGGACAATCAACAGGGGGATACCCAAGAATATTACAATTAGCTGAAAAAGCTATTGACATACTATCTCAAAAAAAATCTGGAGATTCAATCCGATTTAGCTTGTAAGGCAAAAAACATAAGATATTTTTGGATATTGAATTATAATATCTAATTTTATGCTCATGAAAATAAATAATATCATAATCAATTTCGTCATTATTATCCCTTGATAGGGGTGATACGGATTTATTTTGATTTATAAAAAAGCCTGTATCCATTATAAACGATACAGGCTTTTTTTATTGAAAATTGATAGGAAGAGGATTTTCGACATTATAAGCATAAAATAAATTGAAATACTGAAGAATAAAATCCGACTGAATATGATATAAATTACAGGTCTATATGCCTGATATTCAACTTCTTGAGTTGCTATTGGTGAGACTGGATTTAAATCATTCTTTTATGTTAAAGAACTAATGGGTTTTAAACTTTTATCTTTGGTTATTAGACTGGATTAAAATAGATAGATATAAATGGAATTAAATAAGTTTAGTAAAAGCGTTACTCAGGATCCTACCTTGCCAGCGGCACAAGCTATGTTGCATGCAATTGGATTAACAGATGAAGATTTGCAAAAACCATTAATTGGTATAGGTAGTACAGGTTATGAGGGGAACCCTTGCAATATGCATTTGAATGATTTGGCTACTTACATTAAAAAAGGAGCTGATAATGCTGGATTGATTGGACTGATTTTTAATACGATAGGAGTTAGTGATGGGATTGCAAATGGTACGCAGGGAATGCGTTATTCATTGCCATCTAGAGATATAATTGCAGACTCTATGGAGACTGTAGTACAGGGAATGAGCTATGATGGACTTATTACTGTAGTTGGGTGTGATAAAAATATGCCAGGGGCTTTAATGGCAATGTTACGATTAAATAGACCTTCAATTTTAGTATATGGGGGTACAATTGCTTCAGGTTGTCATAACGGAAGGAAATTAGATATTATTTCTGCTTTTGAAGCTTATGGGCAAAAGGTGGCAGGAACCATAGATGAATCTGAATTTCAGGAAGTTATACACAAAGCATGTCCTGGTGCTGGTGCTTGTGGTGGTATGTATACCGCAAATACTATGGCATCTGCAATAGAGGCTTTAGGGATGTCATTGCCATTTAATTCGTCTAATCCAGCTGTAAGTAGTGAAAAATTAAAGGAGCAAGAATCTGTTAGAGCAGGGGAAGCACTTCGCCTATTGTTAGAAAAAGATATAAAGCCTTCGGATATCGTTACCAAAAAATCATTGGAAAATGCATTTAGGTTGGTTACTGTTCTTGGTGGTTCTACTAATGCCGTACTTCACTTCTTAGCTATTGCAAAAGCGGCTCAAATTGAATTTACTTTAGACGATTTTAAAAAGATAAGTGATAATACTCCGCTATTGGCAGACCTTAAGCCAAGTGGAAAATATTCAATGGAAGAATTGCACGAAGTAGGAGGGATACCTGGAGTATTAAAGTACTTATTGGATAACGATATGCTTCATGGTGATTGTTTAACAGTTACCGGTAAAACTCTAGCAGAAAACTTAAAAGATGTCCCTAATTTGTTAGAGGGGCAAGACGTGGTTAGTACATTGGATAAGCCTATAAAAGAAACAGGGCATATTCGAATTCTTTTTGGAAACCTAGCTACAGAAGGTGCCGTGGCAAAAATTACAGGTAAAGAAGGATTGTACTTTAAAGGTACAGCAAATGTGTTTGATGGAGAGGATGCTGTAAATGAAGGGATTAAAAACGGAAAAGTTAAAAAAGGAGATGTGGTTATTATTAGGTATGAAGGGCCAAAAGGAGGTCCTGGAATGCCAGAAATGCTAAAACCAACTTCGTCTATTATGGGAGCAGGCTTGGGGAAAGAAGTTGCTTTAATAACTGATGGACGTTTTTCGGGAGGTTCACATGGATTTGTAGTAGGCCACGTTTCACCCGAAGCGCAAACAGGAGGTAATATAGCCTTAGTAGAAAATGGAGATATTATTACCATCGATGCGGTGAAAAACACCATTAACATTGAAGTTTCAGACGAGGAACTACAAAAAAGAAGAGCTAATTGGAAAGCACCAGCGTTAAAGTTTCAGCGTGGCGTCCTTTATAAATATTCAAAAACAGTATCGTCAGCATCTCAAGGATGTGTTACTGATGAGTTTTAACTGTAAATAAACAATTTCCGGATAAGGAGATTTAAAGGGTAGAAATACCAATATGTTAACCGATTTGGTTTGTGATTATGGAAACATTGAAAAAGGAGAAGGTAGAGTTAGAAAATCAGAAATCCCTAAGAATTAGTGGTGCTGAGGCTATTATTCACTGTCTATTGGCAGAAGGGGTAGATTTAATTTATGGTTACCCAGGAGGTGCTATTATGCCATTTTATGATGAGCTATATAAGTTTCAAGATAAACTTACCCATGTACTTACCCGACACGAACAGGGTGCTACCCACGCTGCTCAGGGTTATGCTAGGGTAACAGGTAAAGTAGGTGTAGCTGTTGCAACATCTGGTCCGGGGGCAACTAATTTAGTGACCGGATTGGCAGATGCTCAGATAGATTCTACTCCTATGGTGTGTATCACCGGACAGGTGCCACGTGAATTATTGGGTTCTGATGCATTTCAGGAAACCGATATCATTGGTATTTCCACTCCGGTTACAAAATGGAACTGTCAAGTAACTAATGCTTCTGAAATTCCAGAAGTATTGGCAAAAGCTTTTTATATCGCTAGGTCAGGAAGACCAGGTCCTGTATTGGTAGATATTACCAAAAACGCACAATTTGAGGAGTTCGATTTTAGTTATTCGTACTGTAAAGGGGTTCGTAGTTTTACTCCATACCCTAAGCCAGATCCAAAATCAATTGAAATTGCTGCAGATTTAATTAATTCTGCTAAAAAGCCACTTATTGTATTTGGTCAAGGTGTAATTTTAGGTGAGGCAGAAGAGCAACTTAAAGCGTTGGTTGAAAAAGCGGGAATTCCTGCTGCTTGGACTATTTTGGGACTTTCAGCAATGGACACCAAACACCCTCTAAATGTGGGAATGGTGGGGATGCATGGAAATTACGCTCCAAACGTTTTAACAAACGAGTGTGATGTGTTGATCGCAATTGGGATGCGTTTTGATGATAGGGTTACTGGAAGCTTGGCTACTTATGCCAAACAAGCTAAAGTAATTCATTTTGATATTGATCCAGCAGAGATAAGTAAGAATGTAAAAGCCGATGTTGCCGTATTGGGGAATGCCAAAGATACCTTAGAACTTATATTGCCCTTAGTGAAACCTAATAAACACGAAGCATGGCATAATGAGTTTAAGAAAAAGTATGAGGTGGAGTTTGAGCAGGTTATAAAAAATGATGTTTATCCTACCAAGGAAAAGCTAACCATGGCAGAGGTGATGGAAGAAATTAATATAGCTTCTGGTCACAAAGCCATTATAGTTTCTGATGTAGGTCAGCACCAAATGATTGCATGTCGCTATGCTAAATTTAAGCAAACTAAAAGTAACGTAACCTCAGGAGGTTTGGGAACAATGGGATTTGCTTTGCCTGCAGCTATTGGAGCTAAAATGGGTGCTATGGATAGAGAGGTAGTGGCAATTATTGGAGATGGCGGCTATCAGATGACTATTCAAGAGCTTGGAACTATTTTTCAGAATAAAACACCGGTAAAGATCGTAGTGCTTAATAACGAACACTTAGGAATGGTGCGTCAGTGGCAAGAATTGTTTTTTGAAAGTAGGTATGCATCTACAGTAATGGTAAATCCAGACTTTGTAAAAATAGCGGAAGGGTATAGCATTCAAGCAAAACGTATTAGTGAGCGCAAGGATTTAAAGGCAACCATTCAAGAAATGATGGCTTCTAAGGATGCTTATTTCCTTGAGGTATGTGTAGAGAAAGAAGATAATGTCTTTCCTATGGTACCTTCCGGAGCGTCTGTATCAGATATTAGGCTAAAATAATTAGAACTCACCGAAGCTTTTTAAAATGAGAGTGCTGTGAAGGCTAATCATTTTTGAAATAAAATAAATATAAATTAAAATTGCTCGAAAATTTCGATATCTCGGAAGGGCAAGAAATTAAGGGATGGAAAAAAAATGGTTTACGATATCAGTATACTCCGAAAACAGCGTAGGGTTACTGAATAGAATATCTGGGATATTTTTAAAACGTCATATTAATATAGAGAGTTTAAACGTATCTAAATCAGAGATAGATAATGTATCTAAATTTACTATAGTAGTATATACTACTGAGGATTGGGTGCGTAATATCGTTGGACAGGTTGAAAAGCAGATAGAGGTCATCAAAGCTTTTTATCATACCGATGAGGAGATTATTTATCAGGAATCAGCGGTGTTTAAAATAGATTCTAGTCTGTTGTTCGACGAAAGGAATATTCAAAATATAATTAAGGACAGTCATTCCCAGATTGTTACTGTGTCTAGAGACTTTTTTGTTTTGGCAAAAAGTGGCAGAAGGAATGAAATAGACGAAATGTACCAGCAATTAAAACCATATGGTATCATGCAATTTGTTCGATCAGGAAGAATTGCAGTTTCTAAATCAGAGATGCAAATTTCGGCAATACTTAAAGAATTTAATCAATAAATAATAACTCTGGCGAGCGTCAGGATAAAAAATCGAGTTAAGAAAATGACAAATTATTTTAATACGCTATCATTAAGGGAGCAATTGATTCAATTGGGACAATGTAGATTTATGGAATCTACCGAATTTTCTGATGGAGTATCGGCCTTAAAAGGTAAAAAAATAGTAATAGTAGGATGTGGTGCTCAAGGGTTAAACCAAGGGTTAAACATGCGAGATTCTGGACTAGATATTTCTTATACCCTTAGGGAAGCAGCAATAAAAGAAAAAAGACAGTCTTACTTAAATGCTACAGAGAATGGATTTAATGTAGGTACATACGAAGAGTTAATTCCAACAGCTGATTTAGTTGTTAACTTAACTCCAGATAAGCAGCATACAGCTGTAGTATCTGCTATTATGCCACTTATGAAAAAAGGGGCAACCTTATCGTACTCTCACGGTTTTAATATCGTAGAAGAGGGAATGGATGTCCGTAATGATTTAACCGTTATTATGGTAGCTCCTAAGTGTCCAGGTTCTGAGGTAAGAGAAGAATTTAAGAGAGGATTTGGTGTACCTACTTTAATTGCAGTACATCCAGATAACGATCCAGAAGGAAAGGGTCTTGCCCAGGCTAAAGCCTACGCAGTAGCAACAGGAGGTCATAAAGCAGGGGTTTTAGAATCTTCTTTTGTTGCTGAGGTGAAATCCGATTTAATGGGTGAGCAGACTATTCTTTGTGGATTGTTACAAACCGGTTCTATCCTTTGTTTCGATAAAATGATTGAAAAAGGTGTTGAGCCAGGATATGCTTCTAAGTTAATTCAGTACGGATGGGAAACTATTACTGAAGGATTAAAGTATGGTGGAATTACTCATATGATGGATCGCCTATCCAATCCTGCTAAGATTAAAGCTTTTGAGCTTTCTGAAGAATTGAAGGATATTATGCGTCCTCTTTTCCATAAGCATATGGACGATATTATGAGTGGTCATTTCTCCAAAACAATGATGGAAGACTGGGCTAACGATGATAAGAATCTATTAGCATGGAGAGCAGAAACAGGAGAAACTGCTTTTGAAAAAACGCCAGCTGGTGACCATGATATTTCAGAACAAGAATATTATGACCACGGAGTATTGATGGTAGCTATGGTACGTGCTGGAGTGG
Organism: Arenibacter latericius DSM 15913; assembly: GCF_000424985.1. Lineage (GTDB taxonomy): Bacteria > Bacteroidota > Bacteroidia > Flavobacteriales > Flavobacteriaceae > Arenibacter > Arenibacter latericius. The sequence continues at coordinate 58,748 of NZ_AUKX01000007.1, read as the reverse complement.
AATTGGCATTTGAGTCTATGATAGAATCTGGTATAATTGCAGAGTCTGCTTATTACGAGTCCTTGCACGAAACTCCTTTAATTGCGAATACAATTGCAAGAAAGAAGTTGTTTGAAATGAACAGAGTAATTTCTGATACGGCAGAGTACGGTTGTTATTTGTTTGATCATGCTTGTAAGCCATTATTGGCCGATTTTATGAAAACTATCGATACCGATGTAATTGGTAAGCATTTTGCAGATGAAAAACATGTAGGAGTAGATAATGCTAAGCTTATTGCCGTTAACAAGGCATTGCGAGAGCATCCAGTAGAAATAGTAGGAGCAAGGTTGCGTGCATCTATGACCGCAATGAAACCTATTGTCTAATTTATTTTAATCCAATAATAAGACCTGTCAGGTTTTAATAACTAGACAGGTCTTCTTTTTTTTATTATATATGAGTTCGTATTTTCCCAAACTTGAAGATGTCCGAAAGGCGGCAATTACGATTCGTCAGGTAGCGGATATCACTCCATTAACACAGAGTATTCGGTATTCTAAAGCCTATGATTCCAATGTTTTATTAAAACGTGAGGACCTTCACAGAGTAAGAAGCTATAAAATTAGAGGAGCATTTAACAAGATTTCCTCTCTTAATTCCGAACAATTGGTAAATGGTGTGGTTTGTGCTAGTGCTGGAAATCATGCCCAGGGAGTGGCTTTTGCCTGCAATCATTTAGGCATAAACGCAACTATTTACATGCCAAGTGTTACCCCTAAACAAAAGGTAGAGCAAACAAAATTGTTTGGAGGTGAGTGGGTAACCGTAGTTTTAGAAGGTGATACTTTTGACGATTCCTCTAATGCTGCTATGGAATTTTGTTCTAAAAACAAGAAAACCTTTATCCATCCATTTGATGATCCTAAAATTATTGAGGGTCAGGCAACTGTAGGATTGGAGATTTTAGAACAGGCTAAGGATCCAATTGATTATGTTTTTGTTGCAGTTGGTGGTGGTGGTTTAGCTTCGGGCTTATGTGCTGTTTTTAAAACCTTATCCCCTCAAACAAAAATAATAGGAGTAGAGCCAGAAGGGGCTCCTTCTATGAAGACATCAATAAAAAAAGGAGAGAATACGAAATTGGAGCATATCGATAAATTTATTGATGGGGCTTCGGTAAAAAGGGTAGGAGATTTTACCTTTAATATATGTAAAGAGCACCTCCATGATATGGTAACTGTTCCAGAAGGAAAGGTGTGTCAGACAATCTTAGATCTTTATAATCGGGATGCAATAGTAGTAGAACCCGCAGGTGCACTTACTTTATCTGTTTTAGATGATTATAAAGATGAAATTAAAGGAAAGAATGTGGTTTGTGTAGTTAGTGGTAGTAATAATGATATTACTAGAACTGCAGAAATAAAGGAAAGAGCCTTATTATACGGGAAGTTAAAGCATTATTTTATTGTGCGTTTTCCACAGCGACCTGGAGCTCTAAAACAGTTTGTGGCTGAAATTTTAGGCCCTAATGATGATATTACCCATTTTGAGTATTCAAAAAAATCTAGCAAAGAGAATGCACCTGCAGTAGTAGGGATAGAATTAACCAGTCCTGAAGATTTGGCACCTTTAATTAAACGAATGAAGGATAATAACTTTTTTGGGGAATATATCAATGATAAGCCAGACCTGTTTCAGTACTTAATTTAAAGGGATATTTACTATTCAATTTAGATGCATTTTCCATCTACAATCCAATTGTGCTTTATGAGTTTTAAGGTCTTAAAAGTTTAAAACGATAAGGTGGAGTATTTAGTTGATTCAGGTTGCGCATAATTTCATAAATAAATCCATGGGCTATACTTCTTATTGGAGCAAAAAGGATTTTAATAAATAACATTTATATGTCTTTTTATTATTTACCTATAAACGAAACCGTTTTCGAATGCTGATAGAGGTATTCATCCATTCTTTTATTATTAAATGCAAGACACTTTTAGTAATTTAGTACGGAGAAAGTAAAAAATATTATCTATCATCATTATATCAAATGAGAATTTATGAGTAATACAATTATACCAGAAGAATTCCGAATTACTACCAAAATACACCAATCTACCTATTTGGTAAATGGGGAACTAAAAACATGGTCCGGTAAAACAAGTGACGTTTTTTCCTCTATTTCATCAACAGATACCTATGCTCCCACCTTATTAGGAAGTATTCCTGATATGGGCGAAAAAGAAGCTCTTGATGCATTAGATGCAGCTGATATAGCCTATGATAAAGGAAAGGGCGTTTGGCCAACTATGAGGGTAAATGAGCGGATTGAGTGTATGGAGGCCTTTGTTACAAAGATGAAGACCAAAAGAGATGAGGTAGTAAAATTACTGATGTGGGAAATTGGTAAATCACTTAATGATTCTCGAAAAGAATTTGATAGAACTGTAGAATACATTGAAGATACTATTGAAGATTATAAAAAGCTAGATCGTGATGCTGCTAAATTTGAAAAGCATGATGGTGTTTACGCTCATATTAGAAGGGGACCATTAGGAGTGGTTCTTTGCCTAGGACCCTATAACTATCCATTAAACGAAACATTCGCTTTGTTGATTCCCGCAATTATAATGGGGAATACCACAATTTTTAAACCGGCAAAACACGGGGTACTCCTTATAACTCCTTTACTAGAAGCTTTTCAGAGCAGTTTCCCTAGAGGTGTTGTAAACATTGTTTTTGGTCGTGGAAGAGCGGTGGCCGCACCTATAATGCAGACGGGGAAAGTAGATGTTTTGGCCTTGATAGGTAATAGTAAATCTGCTAACGCCCTACAAAACCAGCATCCAAAGAGCAATAGGTTGCGTTTGGTGCTTGGTTTGGAAGCTAAGAATCCGGCTATTATCCTTCCTGATGCAGACTTAGATCTGACTATTGATGAATGTATAGCAGGAACCTTGTCATTTAATGGGCAACGTTGTACAGCGTTAAAAGTGATTTATGTGCATGAGGATATCGCTAGTAAATTTAATAAACGCTTCTCAGAAAGGGTAGATCAACTTAAATTTGGAAACCCATGGGAAAGTGGTGTAAATCTAACGCCATTACCAGAACCAGGGAAACCAGCCTATATTCAAGAGTTGATTGATGACGCAGTAGATAAAGGGGCTAAAGTTTTAAATAAAAAGGGTGGTGAACTTTCGGAAAACTATATTTGGCCAGCGGTATTATTTCCTGTTGATAAAAGTATGCGGGTGTACCAAGAAGAGCAATTTGGTCCTGTAATTCCAGTCCTAACCTTTAAAGATATTGAAGAGCCATTGGATGATATGGCCGAGTCTAATTATGGACAGCAAGTAAGTCTTTTTGGTAAGGACGTTTACGCAATAGCACCTTTAATTGATACCTTGGTGAACTTGGTTTGTAGAGTAAACCTTAATAGTTCCTGTCAACGTGGCCCAGATGTTTATCCATTTACGGGACGTAAGGATTCTGCACAATCTACTTTAAGTGTTCACGATGCACTACGCTCTTTCTCCGTAAGGACATTTGTGGCTTTTAAAGATAATGACCTTAATACAGAGACAGTAGAGAAATTACTTGAAACCAAATTATCTAACTTTATAAGCACTGATTATATTTTATAATCTAGATGAATATTTCATTGATACTACAGAGACCTGTTAGTTTTAAGAACTGACAGGTCTCTTGTTTTAATACAGTTAGTTGATTAAGACCTAAAGATTGGTTAAATAAGCTAGTAGTCACTGAAAAGGACGTAATTTTGCAGCTTTTTTGTAATAGAGAGTAGATTTAAATTACTGATCAATTACCTATGAAATTTATTGTAATAGGGGTGCGAAATGGTAATTAAATAGGGAAAATAGAATTATGGGATTAGATAAAACGAATAAGAAAGCACTTTTTGCCTTGGCAATGGGCGGATTCGGAATTGGTATGACGGAATTTGTAATCATGGGGATTTTACCTAATGTGGCGAGTTCGCTTCAGATTACTATTCCACAAGCAGGTCACTTTATATCTGCCTATGCCTTAGGGGTTGTGGTAGGGGCTCCTACTTTAACGTTGTTAAGTGGTAGGTGGTCTGCGCACAAGGTATTATTGTTTTTAATGTTATGGTTTACTGTTTTTAATACCATTTCTGCATTTTCTAGCAGCTATGATATGATGCTAGTCACCCGATTTCTATCAGGGCTTCCACACGGGGCATTTTTTGGTATTGGAGCTGTGGTTGCTGGTAAGCTTGCTAGGAAAGGAAAAGCTGCTCAGGCCATTGCTATTATGTTTGCTGGACTAACGGTGGCTAATGTGGTAGGAGTACCATTAGGTACTTATTTAGGGCAGCATTACAGTTGGAGTCTTTCTTTTATTTTAGTGGGTATTGTAGGCGTATTAACTATGCTGGCGCTTTATTTCTGGATGCCGCAATTAGAGCGTGCATCCTCGGAGGGAATGCTTAAAGACCTTAAAGTTTTTAAGCGATTGGAGTTATGGGTAATTATAGTGTTGACCATTGTAGGTACTGGCGGATTTTTCGCATGGTATAGTTATATAGCTCCGTTGTTAACAGAGGTCTCAGGACATACGCAAACTATGGTGAGTTATGCTATGATAATTGCAGGTTCTGGTATGGTAGTCGGGAATTTTATTGGTGCGAAAATGGCAGAAATTTTCAGTCCTATGAAAGCGGTAATCATAAGCTTATCTTTAATGGTAATCGTGTTATTACTCAATACCGTGATAGCTACTAATCCTACTGGTATTTTAATTTGGACCTTTGTTATTGGTATGATATCATTTACGGTATCTACTCCTATTCAAATGGCTTTTATTAGGTCGGCAAAAGGTTCAGAAATGTTGGGGGCTTCTATGAACCATAGTGCGTTTAATATGGGGAATGCTTCAGGAGCATATTTTGGGGGTTTGCCTATAGCGATGGGTGCAGATTTCACATCGCCTAGTATGGTTGGTGCTACAATGGCCGCTAGTGGGGTGCTAATTGGAATATTTATAGTTGTTAGTAGAAGAGTTAGAAAACGAAGATCAGAAAAGTCATTGGCATTTAACCAATAGGTAATATTTTTTAGTTTTATAGGAGTACTATAAATGAAAAAAGATCCCAATTGCTTTATGTAATTGGGATCTTTTTTATGGTAAATGGACGACGCTAATGCTAATTAGATGTTTTTAGCCAACCAATCGCCTATTTCACTGGTTTTATATGCTTTTCCACCCTCAGCTAAATCCTCAGAAACAATCCCTTCGGCTAACGATTTATTTACGGCGTCTCTAATGGCTTGTGCTTCTTCCTTAAGGTTAAAGTCCTCGAACATCATTGCAGCAGATAATACCGTAGCCAAAGGATTGGCTATATCTTTTCCGGCTGCCTGTGGGTAAGACCCATGGATAGGTTCGTATAATTTGGTTTTTGTACCTAAAGAGGCAGATGGCATTAGCCCCATAGATCCAGAAATTACGGATGCTTCATCGGTTAATATATCTCCAAATAGGTTTTCAGTAATCATTACATCATAAGAATTTGGCCATTGTACTAGTCTCATAGCTACGGCATCTACAAACTCATAAGTAACGGTTACTTCTGGGTAATCCTTTTCCATTGCCTGAACTGTTTCACGCCATAGACGAGAGGTTTCTAAAACATTAGCCTTATCTACACAACACAGTTTTTTAGAACGTGTCATAGCCAATTCAAATCCTTTTTTCGCTAGGCGTTTTACTTCTTCTCGGGTATAGGTACAGGTATCATATGCAGTATCTCCATTGTCTTCTCTACCTCTTTTTCCAAAGTAAATACCTCCAGTAAGTTCTCTTAAAATTACAAGGTCTGTCCCTTCTATTCTTTCTCTTTTTAAAGGAGATTTCTCTATAAGCGATGGAAAGGTGAAGGTGGGTCTAACATTGGCAAAAAGGCCTAGTTTTTGACGCATTTTCAATAACCCTTGCTCTGGCCTCACCTTTGCAGATGGGTCATTATCAAATCTTGGATGTCCTATAGCGCCAAATAATACGGCATCGGCTGCTTCACAAACTGCATGAGTCTCATCTGGGTAAGGCTCACCAACGGCGTCGATTGCGGCTGCTCCTGTTAAAGCAGGCTTCCAAGTGATTTCGTGATTATATTTTTTAGCTATTGCATTGGATACTTTTACTGCCTGATCTATTACTTCAGGGCCTATTCCATCTCCTGCTAAAAGGGCAATGTTTAATTTCATTTTTTACGTTTTTATTTATGATTGTACTAAGACTGAAAATTAATTTTCTAGTCTTAAATTATATTCAACATTTTTTCAGTGGCTTTAATTGCTGATACCGTCTGGTCAGAATCTAGTCCTCTAGAAATAAGTTCTTTCCCGTTGCGCTCCCAGGTAATGATGGTTTCACATAGGGCATCAGAATTACTACCAGGAGGAATTCGTACCGTATAATCTACCAACAAGGGTAGTTCTAAGTTTTTAGAAGCATATACTTTTTTAAGAGCATTCATAAAGGCATCGTACTGTCCATCCCCTTGGGCATGGGCCTCTATTAGTTCCCCATTAATTTCTATAGCTAGAGTAGTGGAGGGCATTAATCCCTTTGCATGGGTTAGCACATATGACTTTACAAAAACCTTTTGCTGATAGGTATCACTATCCAAGACATCAGAAATAATAAAGGGTAGGTCGTCTTTAGTAACCTTTTCTTTTTTATCGCCAAGTTCTATTATTCTGGCAGTGACTTTTTTAAGTTCTTCATTATTTAGGGTAAGCCCCAGTTCCTGTAAATTTTTCTGAATATTGGCTTTCCCCGAAGTTTTGCCCAAAGCATATTTTCGCTTTCTGCCAAAGCGCTCAGGCATTAAGTCATTAAAATATAAGTTCTTTTTAGAGTCGCCATCTGCATGAATACCTGCGGTTTGGGTGAATACATTATCACCTACAATTGGTTTATTAGCTGGTATTCCAAAACCAGTGAAAGCAGATACCACTTTACTTACCTTGAATAGGGAGGTTTCATTTACATGAACCTTAACCTGGGGTAAGAAATCGTTTATAGCAGCTATTGTACTAGCCATAGGAGCATTTCCTGCTCTTTCTCCCATTCCGTTAACCGTAAGGTGTAACCCGTGACATCCTGCCTTTACGGCCTCCATTACATTAGAAACACTTAAGTCATAATCATTATGGCCATGAAAATCGAAATGTAAGTTTGGATAACGGTCTACTATTTCAGATATATATTCATAGGTATGGTTATGTGTGAGTATTCCTAATGTATCTGGGAGCAATATTCTTTTTACCGGCTGTGTAGCTAGGAAATCTAAGAATTGAAAAACATATTCTTTAGAGCTTTTCATCCCGTTACTCCAGTCCTCCAAATAAACATTGCTAGAGATACCTTCTTTTTGGGCAGCGGCTAGTGTAGCCTCAATTTCTTTAAAGTGTTGGTCTGGCGTTTTCTTTAGCTGATGTGTTAAGTGGTTCATGGAACCTTTAGTCAACAGGTTTTGCACTTTCGCACCGGCATTTTTCATCCAATCCAAGGAAACCTCGTTGTCAACAAAGGTTAGCACTTCAATTCGGTCCAAATACCCTGCTTTCTGTGCCCAATCGGTAATCTGTTTAACAGCAGAAAGTTCCCCTTCGGAAACCCTTGCTGAAGCAACTTCAATCCTATCTACTTTTAGCTCTTCTAGCAGTAATTTCGCTAGAGTGAGCTTCTCGGATGCTGAAAAGGATACCCCCGATGTTTGTTCCCCATCACGTAGGGTGGTATCCATTATCTCAATTTTTCTTCTTTTCATTTATGTTTGCGGAACTAGTGTGCGAATCCCTGTTGCCTAATTAACATCAAGCAATGTAAAGTCAAACTTTTTATACGAGACCCATTCTTATAATGGTGCGTTTTTGGCAAATTCTCGAATGTCTTCTTTGATATTCAACAGATAATCAATATCGTCAAAACCATTTAGCATATTCTGCTTCTTGTAATCATTAATATCAAAGTTTTCTTTTTCTCCAGTGGCCGTTAAAGTGATGGTTTGTTCCGGTAGGTCTACCACAATCTCGGTCTTAGGGTCTGCCTCAATAGCCGTGAAAATCTTATGTAAGAACTCTGGACTTACCTGAACAGGCAATACCCCGATGTTTAGACAGTTATTCTTAAAAATATCGGCAAAGAAACTAGAGACTACACATCTAAAACCATAGTCATAAACTGCCCATGCCGCGTGCTCACGGGAAGATCCTGAACCAAAATTCTTTCCACCTACTAATATTTTACCACCGTAGATAGGGTTGTTTAAAACAAAATCTTTTTTAGGAGTATCGTCTGGATGATATCTCCAATCACGAAATAGGTTATCACCAAAACCTTCACGTTCGGTGGCTTTTAGGAATCGTGCTGGGATAATCTGATCGGTATCCACATTTTCTATAGGAAGTGGGACTCCTGTTGATTTTAAAACTTCAAATTTTTCGTATGCCATTATTATTACTTTTTTGCTAAGCACTTTAGGCTTTATGCGAATTGTATTATACTTTTATTCTTTAGGATTAGTGCGCCAACTCTGGCTCCATCAGTTCTCTTGGGTCGGTAACTTTCCCTGTTACTGCAGCGGCAGCGGCTACTAATGGACTCGCTAGTAAGGTTCTAGCTCCAGGGCCTTGTCTACCTTCAAAATTTCGGTTAGAAGTACTAACTGCGTATTTTCCTGCTGGAACTTTATCATCGTTCATAGCCAAACAAGCGGAGCATCCTGGCTCACGCAAAGCAAATCCTGCTTCTTGTATTATGTCTAGAATACCTTCTTCCTTAATTGCAGCAACTACCTTATGAGATCCTGGTACTAACCAAGCGGTAACATTATCTGCTTTCTTTCTTCCTTTTATAATAGAGGCGAATGCTCTAAAATCTTCTATACGGCCGTTGGTACAACTTCCTAAGAAAACAAAATCGATTGGCTTTCCAATCATATTATCTCCTTCTTTAAAATCCATATATTCCAAGGATTTCTTATAAGTGCTAACCGCCCCGTCCACATCTGCAGCCATGGGGATATCTTTAGATATTGCCATACCCATTCCAGGGTTGGTACCAAAGGTAATCATAGGTTCAATTTCAGAGGCGTCAAAAGTAACTTCTTGATCAAACTGAGCTCCCTCGTCTGATTTTAAAGTGTCCCAATAAGTCATTGCTTTGTCCCAAGCTGCACCAACTGGAGTGAACTCTCTTCCTTTAATATACTCAAAAGTGGTTTCATCAGGAGCAATCATTCCTCCACGGGCACCCATCTCAATACTTAGGTTACATACCGTCATTCTACCTTCCATACTCATATTTCTGAATACATCTCCGGCATATTCAACAAAATATCCTGTAGCACCAGAAGTGGAAAGCTTAGAAATAATATAAAGAGCAACATCCTTTGGTGTAACCCCTCGGTTAAGAGAACCATTAACATTGATTCTCATGGATTTCGGTTTTTGCTGCATAATACACTGTGTAGCCAAAACCATTTCTACTTCAGAAGTTCCAATTCCAAAAGCGATTGCACCAAAAGCGCCATGGGTAGAAGTGTGGGAATCTCCACAAACTATAGTAGCTCCAGGCTGGGTAATTCCGTACTCTGGACCAACAACGTGAACTATTCCGTTCTTTTTGTGGCCTAATCCCCAATACGATATTCCGTGTTCGTTGGAATTTTCCTCCAACGCCTTAAGTTGATTGGCGGATAGAGGGTCTGCAACGGGTAAATGTTGATTTATAGTTGGTGTGTTGTGATCTGCGGTAGCAAAGGTTTTCTCTGGGTACATCACAGGAATGCTCCTAGTTCTTAAGCCCTGAAAAGCTACTGGGCTAGTAACTTCATGGATCATATGGCGATCTATAAAAAGTACATCAGGACCATTTTCTATGGAATGTACAACATGGGAATCCCAAACCTTATCGAATAACGTTTTCTTCATTTTACTATTTTATAATCTACTTGTTTCTTTACTTTAATTATTAAAGGCAAACTGCCTTTAAAACATAATCAAGCTAAGTTATAACTATCTTAGAAGTTCTTGAAATTAAAATGCAGAGAATTACGATGTTCAACCTAATAAATCTAGATTTCTTTGCACTTTAGCTACTTAAGTAAGCTTTTAAAATCCCTTAGCCGCTGTGCTTTTAAAAAATTGCTTTGGATAGTTATAAGATGATTCTTATCGGTGGCTAAAAAAGAACGGGGCTCGATAATTAATTATCGAGCCCCGTTAGTAAATGCTTATTCCGAAAGGAAAAAACAATGAAAAGTGATTGTTATTTTGCTTGCTTGTCTACAATAATTCTAGCATCACGATTCGCTAACTCCCAAGCGGTAAGGAATACCAATCTTGTTCTGTTTTCTAATAAATCGTAGTTTATTTTGTCTGGAGTATCGCCAGGTAGGTGATAGTCCTCATGGGTACCATTAAAATAGAATATAATTGGAATGTTGTTTTTGGCGAAGTTATAGTGGTCACTTCTATAGTAAAAACGATTAGGGTCGTTTTCATCATTATAGGTGTAATCCAATTCAATATTCATATACTTTTCGTTTACTGCTTCAGAAATTTCATGAAGTTCAGTACTTAACTTATCAGCTCCAATAAGGTAGATATAATTTCTATCTCCACTTCTTTTTGGATCTATTCTTCCTATCATATCAATATTTAAATTTGCCACTGTTTCAGACAAAGGAAAAATAGGATCGTAGTCTGCATAATATTTAGAACCTAATAATCCTTTTTCTTCAGCTGTTACATGTAAGAATACAATAGATCTCTTTGGACCATGACCAGCATCTGCAGCAGCTTTAAAAGCTTGGGCAATTTCTAACATTCCAACTGTTCCAGAACCATCATCATCTGCTCCATTAAAAATCTCACCTTCCTTATTTACACCTACGTGATCTAAGTGAGAAGAAATAACAATATACTCATTAGGCTTTTCTGATCCTTCAATAATAGCCACCACATTTTCTGACTGTACATTCTCATTAGTACTTTCTATATTCAGTTCTAATTTAGTAGCTACTGTTTTTGAAGAATTCTCTTCTGTGATATTAGGTAAGATGGCGTTGGCAGTGGCTGAATCGACTAATAAATAAAAGAAGTCTTCATTATTATCTGCCTTTAATCCCATACGGCCACTATCGTTGGCTTGCATATGGTTGAATCTATTTTTGAAACGACCAAAATTGTCAGTGTCAAAATAAAGAACTCCTATAGCGCCTTTACTCTGTGCTAATTCCATTCTCTTACCAATAGACTCTGACATATTGCTCCAAACGGATTTCTCCTGGTTTCCAGAAAGGGTATAGGTGCCATCAGCATTCATAGGTTCCCCTGACTTCATCAAAACTATTTTACCCTTTACATCCAATCCGGTGTAATCCGAGTAATTTTCTTCTTCAATACCATTGTTTACGTAAACAATATTGTCAAAACTCCCTATAGCTTGGGCAAAGCTTAGTATTCCTTCTCCGTTTTCAACTTTTTCACCATTTATAGTAACACTCCCAGTAGGTAATTTGTTTATACTTAAAGGAACGTCTTGGAAATAATCTCCGTTTTCTTGCGCAGCAGGAATTCCATTTTTAATATATTCTGCTTTAATATATTCTACGGCTTTCTTTTGGCCTGGTTTTCCAGTATCTCTACCTTCAAACTCATCAGAAGCATAGATGTATAGATGCTCTTTTAATTCCGCTTCCGTAATAGTTTCAGCATAGGTAAAAGGATTTATATCCTCCAACTGTTGTGCGGCTTGATTGTTAACCGTTTTTTGCGATGAATTGCACGCCATGGTTAGTCCTAGCGCAACAAACAAAATTCTTTTCATTGTATGATATTAATATTAATAAATTCAAATTCGTCCAAAAATAAGCAAAATATAGAGGATTGTATCTTAGTATTGTTATAAAACTACCTCAACATCTCTTACCAATGCGGAATGATTTGATTTCTAGTAAAACAGACTTACTAATCAGTGTTGATTTAGATAAGATAGAAATGGGTAAAGCCTATGAAAATGATAAGTTTTCAGGGAAACAAGGTGCTTTAATTTAAAATCAACCTTAAATGCTGAATCTAACCTAGCTTGTTTAATGTTTGGTTTATCTGATTTCATATACATTCTATCTATTATGTAAGGACCTAATTAGTGGTCATGCCCCTCAGATTCTCCTATTAAATTAAATCCGCCCTTCACAATTACCTTATCATTTTCCTTTAAATTCTCCAAATCGGTAATAGCAGTAAATCCTCCGTAACTATCTCCTATACTTACTTTTTTTGCTTCTAAGGAGTAGCCTTCATTATCTTCAGATACCAACACTACAACATACCGATCATTATCTACTGAGATTATACTTTCTTCTGGTAATGCCTTTAGTTTTTTGTTTTCAGTAACAATACCAGCTTCTACAAACATCCCCACTGCAAAAGAATGATTATCGTCGTTATGTAAATGCCCGTGTACTTGTACCGTTCTGCTTTCACTATCAATAGATGTACCTACTAAATAAACTTCGGCATGGTATATTTTATCAGAGGCTTCTGGGATCTTAAAAAGTATGTCTTGACCTTTTTTAATTTGCATGATATCTTTTTCAAACACGGTTAATTCCAAATGAATATGTTCCGTATTTACTATTTCCATTATTTCATCGGAAGGGGAAACATACATACCAGGGGATATATTTACTTTGGTGATGTTCCCATCTATTGGAGCATAAATGGTTACTTGGGATACAATATTTCCTTTCTCCACATTGTCTGGGGATATGTTTAGCATTTGTAATTTCTTTCTTAAGCCATTATACATTGCTAAATTCCGCTTGTATTCACTTTCAGCTCTTAGGAAATTCTTTTGGGAGGTTATTTTTTCTTCAACTAGAGATCGCTGTCTTTCAAATTCCGATTTTAAATAGACTAGCTGTTCAACAGATTCCATATATTCTTGTTGCAGTTGAATAAATGTAGGGTTTTCCAGGCTAAGTAAAGGCTCTCCTTTCCTTACCCTATCACCAACTAATAAATGGGTTTTCTTAACGTATCCTCCCATAAAAGAACTTATAATAGCATTGCTTTTAGGTGGAACATCTATGCTACCCCTAACTTCAACAACTAAGGGGAAATCTTTTTCAACTAGCTTTCCTAAGGCCATTTTTTCTCCCTCAAATTGCGCTTTGGAAACTTTAATAGTGGTTTCGGCTTGTGTTTCGCCTTCCTCGGGGAGTGGAGTATTATTCTTATTGTTCTGATTCCCACATGCGGTTAGGATAAGTAGGAGCAAGGTGGTAATTGTGATATATGGTATACGTAACATAGTAGTTGTTTTATAAATTTAGATAATTAATGGCAATGACGGTCTGATTATAGGCATTAAGGTGCTCTAGGTAACTTAGGGTGATTTGATATCCATTTTCCATACTTTGGATGTATTGAAAAAAATCTATTTCTCCACTTTGATAACTCAGAGTCGCCGTTTTAATTATTTCATCCGCAAGCCCTTGACCTTCGTTTTCGTAATATGAAAGGACTTCCTTGTATTTATTTAATTGGCTCATAAGAGCATCATATTTAGCCTTGAGGCGTATGGTGTAATCTTCCATTTCTTTGCTGGCTACATCCTTAGCTATTTTGGCAGCTTTTATTTTAGAGGCATTACCACTAAAGAATAATGGAATTTTTAGTCCTACCTGAAATCCGTAGAGGTTTTCTCCCAAACTCTCATTGGTTCCCTGAAAATAATTTAGGCTAAAATCGGGCAGTAAATGTTGTTGCTCCAGATTGCTCTTGGCATGGAAAAGTTTGTTTCTGTTTTCATAAAAAAGCAGCCCTACATTATCTTCTATTTTCGCCTGTTGTAATTTTATCTTCTCCATAGGCATGCTCCTCACTTTTAATAGGGAGTCTGACTGTACAATTTTGGACAATTCTAAAAGTGCTATTTTAGAATCTTCAACTGCTTTTTTATAGTGGGTTTGTAGTTCTTTTTGTTTAGCCTGAGCGGTAATTTTCTCTAGGTAATTGCTCTCTCCAAGTTCAAATTTTCTTTGGGCGGCATGAGAAAACTGTTTATAAATAGCGTTTAGCTCGCTATAAGTCTTTTCTTTTTGCCTGGCATATTGAAGCTCGTGATATGCAGAAGATAGTTCTTGTTGCAATAGGAGTAATGAGCTCTCATAGGCACTATTTTCCATCCCAAATTGGGCTTTTTTTACTCCTTTTTCGGCAAAGTATACAGTAGGGAACAGAAAATCTTGCTGCACACCGTATACTTTTAAAGGCTTATTATTAAAGGCCATATTGTTTTGATCGTATTGATAGTACACTTCTGTTTTATCAAAACTAAAGGCACTTCCAATGAGAGCTTTAGATTCTTGTACCTTTAGATCCACCGCTTTAAGTCCGGCATTATTCTTAAGTGCAAGACTGTGGATATCCTCATAACTTAATCCCTGCTCCTGCGCGTTTACTAATCCAGAAGTGGCTAGTAGCAGCAGAACAGTGATAGGAAGGTTGTAATTGGATTTAGGTTTATCTGAATCCCCCTTATCTTTTCTGTGAAAAATAGAATAGAGAATGGGAAGCACAACCAGGGTTAATAGGGTGGCGCTAATGAGTCCCCCTATTACCACCGTTGCTAATGGTCGTTGAACTTCTGCTCCTACATTTGTGGAAATAGCCATAGGTAAGAAGCCAAGTGCTGCTGCTGAGGCAGTAAGTAATACCGCTCGCAACCTGTCTTTAGATCCTTGTATAATAAGTTGGTCTGAATGTGTCATCCCCTGTTGTTTTAACTCTTTAAAATGTTCTATAAGTACAATTCCGTTTAAAACGGCAATTCCAAAAAGTGCTATAAATCCAACGCCCGCAGAAATACTAAATGGCATATCCCTAATCCATAGTAATACTATTCCACCAACCGCAGATAATGGAATAGCTGAATAGATTAATAAGGCGTCTTTCACCGATTTAAAAGCGAAATACAGTAGTACAAAAATTAGAATCAAAGCCACGGGAACTGCAATTAACAATCGGTTTTTGGCACTTTGTAAGTTTTTAAACTGTCCTCCATAGTCAATGGTGTATCCCACAGGCAATTTAATGTTAGAGTTTATAAGTTGTTGAACATCGTCTACAACAGATTGTAAATCCCTATTCCTTACATTAACGCCTACTACAATCCTTCGTTTGGTATCGTCCCTAGAAATTTTTGCAGCACCTTGGGTGTAGCTAATAGTTGCGAGCTCACTAAGGGGGATTTTCTGACCTGTGGGTGTGTCCACATATAGGTTTTTAAGATTAGAAATATCGTTTCTACTTTTTGCATCTAGCCTTAGGGTGAGGTCAAATCGTTTTTCACCCTCAAAAACACTACCTAGGTTGGTCCCGGCAAAGCCCATGGAAATAATTTGATTTAGATCAGCTATGTTAAGACCATATCGGGCAATTTTAGCTCTATTAAATTTCACATTCATTTGTGGAAGTCCGGCTACTTTTTCTACAATGATGTCTGCTGCACCATCCACATTTTGAATCAAGTTTTTAATCTCATTGCCCTTTGCCTGAAGTATATCTAGGTTCTCTCCAAATATTTTTATAGCAATATCTGCACGTACCCCAGTAATTAATTCATTAAAGCGCATTTCAATAGGCTGGGTGAATTCTACCTCCATTCCCGGAATTACAGACAGTGCTTCTTTAAACTTGTCGGCCAACTCATCTTTAGAGGTTGCGGAAACCCATTCTTTTTTATTCTTTAAGGTGATAATTACATCACTTTCTTCCATAGACATTGGGTCTGTAGGTACTTCCGCTGCACCAATTCTAGTGATTACCTGTTTTACTTCGGGGAAATTATCTAACAGTATCTGTTCTATTCTGGTAGTAATATCAACTGTTTTGCTTAAAGAGGTTCCTGTTTTCAATACCGGCTGTATTACGAAATCTCCCTCATCTAGGGTAGGTACAAATTCACCCCCCATTGTAGAGAATAGATAGATAGACGCGGCTAGGAGCAGGGCTGAAATGGACAATACCACTTTTTTCTGCATTAGCGCCCATTTAATAACCGGATCGTATATTTTATTAAAAAAAGCCATAAGTCTCACCGAAATATTCTTTGGAGAAGAGGTTGCAGGCTTAATCCATAAAGACGCGGCTACTGGGACATACGTAAAACATAACAGCATGGCTCCTAGTAAAGCAAAGCTAAACGTTAGTGCCATTGGTTTAAACATCTTACCCTCTACGCCGCTAAGAGAGAGAATGGGTATAAAAACAATAAGGATTATTAACTGACCAAATATGGCCGAATTCATCATTTTAGATGCACCTTGAAACGTAATCTTATTTTTCAATGCTTGTTTTTGACCTATGGCAATATTGGCGAGCTCGTGTCTTTTTGTGGTCATTTGAAACGCAATTGTTTCTACAATAATTACAGCTCCGTCTATTATTATTCCGAAATCTATAGCTCCCAAACTCATTAGGTTGGCATCTACATTAAAAATGTACATCATGGAGAGTGCAAATAGTAAACAAAGGGGGATTACCGAGGCTACAACTAAACCAGAGCGTAAATTCCCTAATAATAGCACCACTACAAAAATCACTATTAAACATCCTAAGATGAGGTTCTCAGAAATGGTATAGGTCGTTTTTCCTATAAGCTCGCTTCTATCTAAAAATCCGTTTATATAAACACCTTCGGGTAAGGATTCAGAAATCAGCTCAATTCTTTCATGAACGGCATCGATTACTTTTTTGGAATTGGCATCTTTTAGCATCATAATTTGACCTAGCACCTTTTCGCCTTCGCCATTCCCAGTAATGGCTCCAAAGCGGGTTGCGCTTCCATAACTAACTTCGGCAATATCCTTAATATAAATAGGTGAGGAATTGGTCGATTTAACTACAATATTTCTAAGATCATCTAGGGAAGAGATTAGTCCTTCACCTCTAATAAAGTAAGCTTGGTTTACTTTCTCTATGTACCCACCCCCAGATACGCTATTATTTTTTTCCAAGGCTGTGAAAATATCAGCCGTGGAAATATTCATAGCGTGTAACTTATTGGTGTTAATGGCTACTTCATATTGTTTTAATTGACCACCCCAGGTATTTACTTCTACCACCCCAGGTATTCCAGAAAGCTGTCTTTTTATCACCCAATCTTGAATGGTCCTTAGTTCCATTAGGGAATATTTATCTTCATATCCTGGTTTAGTGTCTAAGATATACTGATAAATTTCTCCTAAACCGGTAGTGATGGGTCCCATCTCTGGAGTTCCAAATCCTTCAGGTATTTTTTCGGAGGCCGATATTAATTTTTCTGAGATCAGCTGACGGGGTAAAAAGGTGCCCATTTTGTCTTCAAAGACGATAGTAACAACGGAAAGACCAAATTTAGAAACGGAACGTATTTCCTTCACTCCGGGTAAATTTGCCATTTCTAACTCCACCGGGTAGGTAATAAACTGTTCCATATCTTGGGTGGACAAGTTTTTTGAGGTCGTTATTACCTGTACTTGATTATTGGTAATATCGGGGACAGCCCCAATGGGAATTTGTGTAATGGAATAGAGACCAAAACCGATAATAAATAAGGTGAGTAAAAGAACAATTAATTTATTCTTTAAACTGAATTGAATAATATTGGATAGCATAATTCATATATAAATGGTTTTCAAGCTATAGGAGAATAGCTCGATTATAATAAACTGGACCTAAAATGAATTATGCGTACTTAGGAGGTTGAAAAATATCGGTATGCGATAATTGTTCGTGAAATTCTTGATAATAGAAACCAGAAATGGTATCTACTGCAGGAGGCGTTTTTAACAATAATGCAGGAGCCTCGTTTATTACAAAGGCTGTAGCAGAATGTAAACAGGATTGATGAGTTAAGGGAAGTTGTTCATGATTTTTATGTTCTTCTTGGTGTTCCCTATGATGTTCCTCCTTTTGTGCTCCATAATGCTTGGATACAAAATCGATTAGATTATCTCCGTATTTTTGCTTGTGGAATTGGGCGTGGGAAAAGAATTCATTTAACTGCGCAACGTTTACCATATCCATGTGTAGACTTTGGATAAAAAGCAATAACGACAGCGCTATGGAAAATAATTTGCCCATTTAGGGTTAAAGATAAAAATAATTCGAAAATAAATACCTGACCTTTGTCATCCTTTATATAAAATGTAAGTCATACTTATTAAATGAAATCGCTAGGCTTTAAATTGATAACAATTATATATGGTTGACTGAAATCACGTTTTAATCTTACCTACTCTAAAATAAGTGTTGATACTGCATTATAATTTTATAAAAGAGATTGCGAAAAATATAAGCGTAAGCCTGTTGATAGATTACTCTACAACGACTAAAGCATTTTGTAGCAATTCTTTTTTATGTCTACTTAGAGGAATTACTTTGCCATTTATCTCTACACTGGATCCATTAAATTTTTCTATTTTATCTAGATTAACGATAAAGGATTTATGTATTCGCATAAATTTATCTGAAGGTAATTGGTTGTTAAATCCCTTCATAGTGGAGAGGATCAGCATGTTTTTCTCTTTAGATATTATTTTTATGTAATCCCCATACGCCTCAACCCATAAAATATCATTTAAGATTAGTTTGGTGTTTTTTAATTGGTGATTAATATAAATATAGTCCTGTTCTACCTCTTCAGTGTTTTCCAATTTATGATTAGTTATCGCTTTTTTTACAGCGTTGTCAAATCTTTTTTTGTCTACAGGCTTTTTTAAATAATCTGCCACATTGTAGTCAAACGCTTTCATCGCATGATCGGCACTGGCGGATATCACAATTATTTGTGGAATAACGTTTAAAGATTCTAGAAGATCAAAGCCGCTTACTAGAGGCATTTCAATATCTAAAAAAATTAAATCCACCTCATTATCGGTTAAAAACTCTTTAGCTTCTAGTCCATTTTTAAATTCATCCAAAAAGAGTAGCGAAGGGTTGTCTTTTATCAGCTTAGAAATGGTACGTCTCTGCATTGCAGAATCCTCAATAAGGATACATTTTAATTTACTGCTTTTCATATAGCTTAGGTTCATAAAACACCTCAGATTTCTGCATTAATTTTATATTAATGAGATTGAGCTTTGTATTCTCGTACGTTTTTCTCGAGGAACATAGTGGGAATAAAAAGCATTATCTAAGGTTGGATTTAGGGTTATTGTAATAACAAATATACGGTAAGTTGCGCAATTTTGACGTTTATGTTCCAAAATGACTTTTTAATGTAATGTTTTATTGAGGTAAACTAGTTAATAACAATTTTTCTAAACCCTAAATGGCTATATGTAAAACTCTAAATTAAGGATGTTATAATCCATTGAGTTTATTATGTTTATACGAGGTTTTCTTTGAAGCATGAAGTAAAAGTGGTGATGTTTATTTTTATTTTTTTAATAGTTTTATATCGTTAATTTTGTAGCATGGTAAGAAAATACGCAACATCTTTTGTCTTTAGTCTTTTTTATGTTTTTACCATTTTGCTCCCGATGTCCGTACTAGGCCAAGAACTTAAAGTGTTTAGGGTTCAGGATTTTAATCTAAATGGTGCAGTTAAATCTTGTATGGTAATAACTAATTATGGGAAGGAGGAATACCAGTTTAACAGAGAGGGAATTCTTACCAAAGCTATTACGCGTTACAATGACGAAGATTATGATATTACGCTTTACAAAATAAAGGACACCTTACTGTTAGAAAAGCGATTGGAGAATTATAGGGATGGAAAATTTGTAAGAAACACCTCAATAGCTAACTTGTACGAAGTAGATACAACGCAAGGTAAAATAGTAACTGAAAAGATTATTTCCTATAATAAGGAGTTTTTAGATCAGTATGAGTATGAATATGATGTAGAGGGGAAGCTAGTTTCTATTAAAAGAATAAACGATAAAGGGATAGATGAGACAGCTATAATTTACGAGAAAAACAATGGCGAGTATACTGAAACGCATTATTTAGATGATGTAATTTTAAAATCTATCCGAACTTCTGTAATGGAGGGGGAGAATAAGAAAAATGTGCTGATTAAGGATTACTTAGAAGGAATGCCTTATAAGGCGTATGAGCAAATATTCACTGATACGGGGAAAGTGCTTTCTGAGGTACAGTTTACTTTTAATAAGTCAAAAAATACCTTTGAACCTATTGAAAGTAAAAACTACGAATACAACCTTGAAGGTGATTTAATTGCCGAGAAAATTAAAAAGGGAAAGTCTGTAACAGAAAAAAACTATCATTACCAATATGATGGGAGTGAAATAAAAAATTGGATTAGACAAATTGTAACTCCGGATAATACCTATACCAGTAGGAGAATACAATATTACCCAAAGGAGGAACCTCAAGAAAGTAAGATGTAATAAATAGAGGGCCTAATTAAGAGAACACCATGTTTCTTGTGAATACTGGGTGTTTTGTTTTTACATAAAATCATAGTTTATAAAATAAAACATCCTGTACATATTAGAAAGCACAGGATGTTGATATTAGATTAGCGTCATACTAATGGATTTCACCGGCATAGGCTATCCTTAGATTTTTCTTGTTATTTCCATTATGAACCTGAACTTGATAGGTTTTTTTAACACCTTTATCCTTAAAATAGGTTACTCTATAGATGTCTTTTTGAATAATCCAATCTGGATACTGTTTAAAAATCTCATTCCGAACTGAGTTTGGAGGAGTAACGTTTTTAAACTTTTCAATTGTCGAAATTACTTTTCCATTAGCATCATAAGTGGCAATAATTCTACCATTGGTCTGAGAAAAAATTACCTTAAAGTTATCGTAATCCCCATCAAAATCAGGGTCTTCGGTAACATTGTAATTTGCTACTTCATTTTGAAGATTCTGCACAAACTCTGGTGTAGATTCGTTATTTACCATATTGTGGTAAACTAAGTTCGTCATGGGTCGTATAGTAACACCTTCCAGTTCAAAAGCATTACTATGCTCGTCATGATTCTTCTCATTTTCTTTTTCGGTTTGAGAAAACCCGATAGCAATAAAACACATAAATGCGATAAATAAAATTGATTTTTTCATGATTGATGAATTTATGATTTGTATATCTTGAAAATACCATTTTAGACAGGCATAAAATGCTACTTAAGTAGCATATGTCTCCGCTTTATAATAATATTAACATAGCTAAATAGTTTAGTTAATCTATTACATATTTAATGGTGATGCTTTCTTATGAAGAAGAGGATAATCTATAATTTCTAAATGTTTTCTTTTTATGTCTAATATGCCCTCTTCCTTAAATTCCTGGAGGTGTCTATTTAAAACAGCACGTGTTGTTCCAATTAATCCAGCCAATTGATTATGGGTAAACCCATCTATTGTTTCAATCTTATTAGTAGACTTATTGGTATAATGAAGTAGTAGTTTAGCTAGGCGTGTTGAGGTGTCTTTAAGGCAGATGTCTGATACAATATCTTCCAAATGCTCCATCTTTTTTAACACATAGGCTAATATTTGTTTAAAGAAAAGTGGATTTTTAGAAGTCCATTCCTGCATTTTATTTAATGGGATATACAGTACTTCTGTAGGAGTTAGCGTTTCATAATATAGGCTAGTGCTTCCCTCACTAATTAAGGAGCAAACATTTAACGCATCATTTTCGGTTAGTAAAGAAAGTATCAACTCTCTATCGTTTTTAGAATCGTAGTCGTAAGCCTTAACTACTCCAATTGTGATGATGTAAAATTTACGTAATTCTTGATCGGTTTGTAGAATACAAGTTCTTTCTGGCCAGTCGCATGGATTTGCAATGGCAAGTAATTCTAATAGGGACTCGTCATTAATATCAGAGAAGAGGGAATTGTTCCTTATTTTTTTTAAATAAGCGGTAGATCTTATTGCATCCATCTGATTGATTTTAGTTGATTTTCTTTTCTGAGTAGTAAGAAAAGATGGGTAAAATAACTAGGGGAGAACTCAGATAGGAAATCACCTGATTTTTTGAATAAACAAGCTTTTAAAGTTACGAAAAAACGGAAAGGTATATGGGTTGGTTAACAATTCTTTATCATCAAATTTAGCTTTGTTTATCTAGGAAAAAATGTTGTGTTAATTGGGAGCTAAGTTATTTATTATGCTCTGTTTCACTTCATGTCTTCCTTCAAAAGGAATATATTTAACCCTTCCTTGAAAGAGAGCGTCTATTTTAGGGCGTTCTTTTTCCAATCGCTCTGGGGTAAGGAGCTCGTCTTGCTCCCCATAAACAATTTTTATTTCTGTTTTTATTGGAGCTAAGAATTTAAAGTCGGTCCACTTAAGTTCTGCGGGAATTGACCCGGCATATAATACAAGTTCATTGCAAGGAATCTTACTTTTAGCAACCCATCTTGTTGCAATGGAAACACCTTGAGAAAACCCCAAAACAATAAGACGACAATCAGCAGGAATATTCTCGTTTAGTAGCACTTCATCTAAATATCGGATTACATTTTCTATTTCTTCAGTCGTATTTTCCTTGGTAAGCCAGCTAGCACCCACATGTTTATAATTAGAACCTAGGTAGTATTTGGAGGGGGCTTGGGGAGCAATGATATAATTTTCCTTTTTTGGGAGTCCTTTAAAATACTGAATAAAATATTTGCTAAGAAACCCTATCCCATGTAATACAATCCAAACGTTTTTAGTGTTTTCATCTAAAGTATTTAAACTGAGATAGGTATTGGTGCTGGTGTATGTGACTTGTTTTTCTTGTTGGTTCATAAGAGTTAAATAGGGTATAAAGTAAGTTATTTATTGATTTTCTATTGCTTAATTTTACAAAAAATCTATTCATGGAAGATTATAAGGAGAAAATACTACGTATTTGTAATGAAACCAGTAAAGGAACCTTGATGGAAACCTTGGGGATGGAATATATAGATGTGGGAGAGAATTATTTGGTGGCTAAAATGCCAGTTACACCAAAAGTTCATCAACCAGATGGAGTTTTGCATGGTGGTGCTACGGTGGCATTGGCAGAAAGTGTGGGGAGTGCCGCTTCTTTTATTTTTTTAGATGCCAAAAAATATGCCATACGGGGATTAGAAATTTCTGCTAATCATGTTAAAAGTGTAAGAGAAGGGGAGGTCTTTGCTAAGGCTACTATGGTACATAAAGGCCGTACCACTCAAGTCTGGGATATTAAGGTTACCGATAAGGATAATAACTTAGTTTCCATTTGTAAATTAACAACCATAGCATTACCAAAAGCATAATAAGGGAATGGATTTTTTGGAACGTATAGCTCAGCAAATTAAAGTTCAGTTGCCTTTTGTAGCTTATAGAAAGCCCAATGAGGAGAAAGTAAATTTAATCTTGCAAAATAATGCGGAACTGCATACCGTGGTAGATTACGAAGAAAGCGGATTTGTCTTTGCACCTTTTAATTCTAAGGAGAAAGCTATTTTATTAAGAAATGACATTTCCTTTTCCGAAACCCTCAAGTTAGAAGGGGCAGTAGAAAATTTTGGTCCGCTGATGGATGTAGAAGAAAAGGAAGCGGATAGGGCCTTTCATCTAGAGTTAGTACAAAAGGGAATAGACGAAATAAAATTAGGGAATTTAGAAAAAGTAGTTTTTTCTAGAGAAGTGAAAGTGAAATCGTCTCAAAAACCAATTCAGCTATTTCAAAATATTTTGTCTCATTATTCAACCGCATTCTGCTATATCTGGTATCATCCCAAGGTAGGGATGTGGCTGGGGGCTACACCAGAATTATTGTTGGAAATGGAAAATAGAAGGTTAAGCACCATGTCACTAGCAGGTACTAAGAAATATAATGGGGAAGCAGAACCTATTTGGGGCAATAAAGAGTTAGATGAGCAACACATGGTTACCCAATTTATAACAGACTCTTTAGAGGGGAAGGTTACCTCTTCTAATGTGTCAGAAACTATAAGTACACGCGCTGGGGAACTTTGGCATTTAAAGACCGCTATTTCTGGTGTAGTAAGGTCAGACACGGGAATTGGTGAGATAATAGATTCCTTGCATCCTACTCCTGCTGTATGTGGGCTTCCCAAATTAAAGGCAAAGGATTTTATCTTGAAGAACGAGAAACATCATCGTGAGTTTTATACTGGATTCTTGGGAGAGTTAAACCTTAGAGAGGAGGTTAGTAGACCTGAAAAACGAAGGAATCAAGAGCATAGAGCGTATAGAACTATCAAGAAAAAGACCGTCTTGTTTGTGAATCTAAGGTGCATGAAAATGCAGGAAAACCAGTTAACTATTTACGTTGGTGGGGGAATTACGCGTGAGTCTGATCCGGAAATGGAATGGAAAGAAACCTGTGATAAAAGTAGAACCATGTTGAATATTATCAGCAGTTAAATTATTAGGAAGTAGGATTGGTTTAAATAAGACGGAGATTGTACTTTTGTGCAAATGAAATACTCTATTATTCCCTCTTCCCAGACTGTGGTATACCATTGCAAAGCAAGAGGTATAAAAAATATTATTATCTCTCCGGGATCCAGAAATGCCCCGTTGACAATTGGTTTCACTGAAGACCCTTATTTTAACTGTTTTAGTATTGTAGACGAAAGGTGTGCTGCATTTTTTGCTATGGGTATAGCCCAGCAGCTTAAAGAGCCAACTGTTGTCTTGTGCACCTCTGGGAGTGCATTGTTAAATTACTATCCCGCTATTTCAGAGGCGTTTTACAGTGATATCCCCTTGGTGGTTATATCTGCTGATAGACCACCATATAAGGTAGATATTGGTGATGGACAGACCATAAGGCAAGAAGATGTTTTTAAGAATCATATTGCTTTTAGTGCAAATTTAAAGTTAGACGTTTCCCATGCTACTGAGAAGGTATTAAAATATGATGCACCTAATCTTAGTGGGAGAAATATTGATGAGGCGCAGCTTGCAGTGCAAGAGTTTAACGATACCGTTTTAGACAAGGCTTTAAATTTGGTGTGTAATCAAAATAGTCCAATTCATATTAATGTTCCGTTCGAGGAACCGTTATATGAGGTTGCCACCGAGCCGACCTTAACTCCGAAAGTTAATTTTAAAAATGAGGAAAGCAGGGAGTTAGATTCAGAATATCTTCATGCGTGTATAGAGGTTTGGAATAGGGCCAAACGGAAAATAGTATTGGTAGGGGTTAATTCTCCAAACACTGTAGATCAAAAGTATTTGGAATTATTAGCTATGGATCCTTCGGTTATTGTATTAACAGAATGCACCTCCAATTTGCATCACCCTAATTTTTTTCCAAGTATAGATAGTATTATAGCGCCAATAGAAAAATCTCCTAAAAAAGAGGAATTGTTTAAGGAATTGCAACCGGAGGTAGTACTAACTTTTGGCGGGCTAATTGTCTCCAAAAAAATTAAGGCATACTTAAGGGAATATAGTCCTACCTACCATTGGCATATTGATGTGCAAAAGGCTCCAAATACCTTTTTTAGCCTTACCCATCATTTTAAAACCGATCCCAATACTTTCTTTGGTAAGTTGTTGAATAAGAGTTTGGTATCTAAAAGTGCTTATCAGCAATATTGGTCCAAGGCTAAAGAGCACTATATTAATAGGAGGGAGCAGTATATGAAGGAAATACCTTTTAGTGATATGTTGGCTTTTAATCATCTTATGGGTAGTGTGCCAAATAATTATCAATTGCAATTGGGTAACAGTTCTGCAATACGTTATGCACAATTGTTTGATTTGGATTCTTCCGTATCTGTTTTTTGCAACCGTGGAACAAGTGGAATAGATGGCAGTACTTCTACCGCTATTGGTGCAGCCTTATATGCAGAAGCGCCAACCCTATTAATATCTGGAGATCTTAGTTTTTTATACGATAGTAATGCGTTGTGGATAAAATATATACGTCCAGACTTCAGAATTATAGTTATTAATAATAGTGGAGGTGGTATTTTTAGGATCTTACCAGGGAAAGAGAAGTCCGATAATTTTGAAACCTTTTTTGAAACAACTCATCAGATAGATCTTTCTCAAATTGCCAAGACCTATAATTTCGACTTTATTTCTGTGGCGGATGAAACGTCATTAGAATCAGAATTAGATCAGTTTTATGCAAAGTCTCATCGACCTAAAATAATGGAAATAAAAACCCCTAGATTATTGAATGATGAAATTTTGCTAGGTTATTTTGATTTCATATATTAGGGCTAGAATTAATTTACAAATCATTAACTAGAATTATGAGTAAAAGAGACGAATTGATTGAAAAGTATGCCGCAGACATAAAGGATAAGTTTGGAGAGGCACCTAATATGGATTTATTGACTAAGGTTACCATCGGTTGTGGGCCTTCAATCTATAATGCTGATGCATCAAGAGTTTCTGGATCGGATGATAAAGAACTGGCGACTGTAAAGAACAACTTCTTAATTAAAAAGCTAGGGTTAGAAGATGGTCCTAAGTTAATGGAAGCTATTAACTCCGTTATCGAGAAGTACGGTAAATCTGAAAGAAACAAGTACAGGGCAGTAATATATTATATGCTGGCTAAGCACTTTAATAAAGAATCAATTTACAATAAGTAAGCAACAATATTTTAATATTTAAGCCGCTCTTTAAAAAGAGCGGCTTTTTTTTATTAGAACTCTTTTATAGTGTATTTTTGCAGCATGATAGCACTTGGAAAATATAGTAAATTAGAAATATTAAGAGACACAACAGTAGGTCTTTTTTTAGGAGATGAAGAAGGGAATGACGTATTATTACCTAATAAGTATGTACCAGAGGAATATGAGATTGGGGAGTTCTTGGAGGTGTTTTGTTATCTAGACCACGAGGAGCGTATTGTAGCCACTACCTTGGAACCCTATATAATGGTTAATCAATTTAGGTTGCTTCAAGTTGCTGAGGTTAATGAGTACGGTGCTTTTATGGATTGGGGGTTAGAGAAACACTTGTTGGTTCCTTTTCGCGAGCAGCGTAGCAAGATGAGACAAGACCAATGGTATGTGGTATACTGCTATTTAGATGAAAAAACCAATAGATTGGTTGCCTCTAATAAACTCGATAAATTCTTATCTAACGATACCCTTACCGTAAAAGAAGAGGATAAAGTTAATTTAACTGTTACCCGGTTCACGGACTTGGGTTGGGAAGTTATTATAAACGAAAGTCACAAAGGATTAGTTTATGCCAATGAAGTATTTAAGACTATAGCTGTAGGAGATCAGCTCGTTGGATATATCAAGTTCATTAGGCCCGATAATAAGATAGATGTATCTCTACAACCTATAGGATATAAAAGTTTAGAGCCTGCAGCTAATCTTATTTACGAAAAATTACAAGCCTATGGGGGGTATCTTGAGCTTCATGATAAATCTGACCCAGAGGAAATAAGAAGGATACTTCAAATGAGTAAAAAAACCTTTAAGAAAGGAATTGGGGCGCTATATAAGGAACGTAAAATAGAAATTAGTACAGACGGTATACGAATGATATAAGTATTAAGTCTAGAAAACTGATTCCGAGTTAAGAGTAACTTATTTGTTTTTATATAAACCCTTTAGGTAATCTTCAGTTTTTTAAAATGCTAAAATTTAGTTGTTGCCGTTTTATTGAGCAATAAAAATATATGTTCAATTGGCAGTAGGTAAATAAAAGGGAGTTATTAATAAAGTGTTGATTATAAGTTGTATAGCTTCGATTGACTTTAAAATTATTCTCCGATATTTATCATTTAATCGCAAATTCTTTTAAATTTACATCAGAATTGGAGAAAATAATAAAGTTTTCGCTGTTTTGAGTTATATTTAAGTATTCACCCCCTAAAATATTACTTCTATGCCGTTCATTGAAGAAAGCGATTTGTTAGAATTGCATAAAGATATTGATAAGGCTCAATTAATTAATGAGCGTTTATTGGATCAAATAAAATATAAGAATAAGGAGTTAAGGCGTAGCAAGATCCAAAGAAATATATTTGGTAGCATTACTGTATTTTTTTTAATATTTACCTTAGCCGTATTTTCTTACAACGCTGGTTTTGTAAGGTCTACTAATATGGAGAGCAGAAACAATCTGTTAGTTTCTATAGATAGCTTAGAAGTGATTAAAGCACGAATAGATAATCTAAAAGAGAAAAATGAAGAGTTAAGCCTGGTAAAGGAATTTTATTTGGCTAAAAAGTTTCTCGAAAAAGAAAAAATATATTCGGTTCAGGTAAAATCTTTTATAGATAATAACCTTACTCTCGCCTCTGAATCTCTAGGAAACACCATATTTGCAAAAACAAATCCGTTTTATTCTTATTCCTTAGGGAATTTTGAAACGCTAGAAGAAGCACGTTCTTTTAGGTATCAATTGGTGAAAATGGGATTTAAAGATGCTTTTGTTGCATCTTATAGAGATGGAAAACGAATAGAAATAGAAGACCCTTACTAATTTGTTGAAAACAAAAGCTTGGCTCAATGCGGCACGGTTAAGAACCCTTCCGCTATCCTTATCAGGAATTATTGTGGGTACTGCCCTAGGAACTATGTATGGTAGCTTTGATTGGCTTATATTTATATTTGCCATTCTTACAACAGTAGGTTTACAAGTCATTTCCAATTTTGCTAATGATTATGGAGATGGCGTTAAGGGTACAGATAACGAAAATAGAGTAGGTCCTAAACGTGTGCTTCAAAGTGGCCTTCTCAGTAGAGCCCAATTAAAGCATGGAATAATTATCACTATTTTTATTTGTATAGCCCTAGTTCTTGCTTTGCTTTACTTCTCTTTTGGAACTGAAAATTTAAAATACATATTGGTCTTCGGATTCCTTGGAGGATTTGGTATCTGGGCCGCCATTAGGTATACAGTAGGAGATTCTGCCTATGGTTACAAAGGTTATGGTGATGTTTTTGTATTCCTCTTCTTCGGATTA
This sequence comes from Arenibacter latericius DSM 15913, assembly GCF_000424985.1. Taxonomy (GTDB): domain Bacteria; phylum Bacteroidota; class Bacteroidia; order Flavobacteriales; family Flavobacteriaceae; genus Arenibacter; species Arenibacter latericius. Next base: position 29,789 of record NZ_AUKX01000007.1, on the reverse strand, counting down.
ATAGCGGTAATGGGATCTATGTTTCTTTATACTAAAGCCATCTACTTATCATCTTTATTTCCTGCCATTACTATAGGTCTATTAAGTGTTGGTGTACTCAACTTAAACAACCTTAGAGATTATGAATCAGATAAGCTTGCTAATAAAAATACACTAATAGTGAAAATAGGGGTGTACCACGGTAAGATATACCATACACTATTAATAGTATTAAGTTTTGTTTGTATGTTGATTTATACTATTTTGCATTATGAAGAATGGAAGAATGTCTTACATTTATTAGCATTTATTCCTATATTTATACACTTGATAAAGATGCTGAGGGTGAAAAACACTGTTTTACTCGATCCAGAATTAAAAAAATTAGCACTCAGTACTTTTTTAGTGGCACTTCTATTTTATATTAGTTTCACTAATTTATAGTGTTTTAGACTAACAAACCGAAAAACCAACCAACAAAAACTTAAATTTTGGAACAACCAATTCGAATTCTTATAGTAGAAGACAACGTAATTATTGCAGATGATATGCAATCTATGTTGGAAGAAATAGGCTATGTCATTGTAGACAATGTTATAGTTTATGAACAAGCAATAGAGGTGTTAAAAAATCAAGAGGTAGATTTAGTACTGATAGATATTATTTTAGCATCTGATAAAACCGGAATAGACCTCGGTAAACACATCAGGGAAAACTATGATATTCCATTCATTTTTGTCACATCTAACTCGGACAGGGCAACAGTGGAAAATGCCAAGAGCGTTAAACCAAATGGGTATTTAGTAAAACCATTTGAGCAGCAGGATCTATACACATCTATTGAGATTGCCTTATCTAATTTTATTAGTGTAGCAAAGAAAGGGGATGCGCATAGTGAGGAAGAGGATGATAAAGTGATCTCTAACACTGTCTTAAAAGATTCTATTTTTGTTAAAAAACAACAGTTATATTATCGTATACAATTTTGTGATATCCAATTTATCAAGGCAGATAATGTATACCTAGAAGTAAATACGGTAGATAAGAAGTTTTTAGTGCGGTCACCTCTTAAAGACTATTTGGAAAAATTGCCAAAGCAGAAGTTTTATAGAGCGCATAAATCCTATATTGTAAATGTAGATCATATTGATGCTATAAATTCTAGAGATATTTTAATCAACGAAACTCTGATTCCTATATCAAAAGAGTTTAAGGATTTTATAATTTCTGCGATGAATTCATAATTTCTTATAGCTATGGTATTCTGCCTCAATTCTTTATGAGTACTCTATAGGTAAAGAGTTTAAAGTTATCAATCTCCTTATTAAACTATCGCTTCAATAAAATAAGGATCCGGGGATAATCAGAAATATTTAATAAACAACACAAGGTGCCAAATGGCACCTTGTGTTGTTTATACTCGATAATCGAGATTTAAATGCTCCTAAGCGGGCCTGCCCCGAGGTAGTTTATTGTAACTCGGATTGGCGGGCTTGGGATTTTAAGAATGCAAAGAGGTCCATTATTTCTTGCTCGTTTAATCGGTTTAATAAAGCAGGCATCATAGGAGATCTTTTAGAGGCTTGCCTGGATTTAATATCGCTTTTCTTTAATTTTAATAATTGTTTGGGGTTTAAAGGGTTTTCGTTAATCGTAAGGGTGTCCTTAGTTTCGTTGATTAACCTGCCCCAATGTTCCTTGTCATTGTTCATAGTTATTTCTATTGCCTCGTATTGGTCAGATATGGTCTTGTTAGGGTAAACGATGGCCTCTGCAATATCTTTAGCAGAAAACCTATTGGTTATTTGGGTAAGATCTGGACCTACGCTAGAACCGCTGCCTTGAAGGCTATGACAACTATTACAAAGCACTGCCTTATACATTTGAGCTCCATTTTCAATATTTCCTTGGTCTGCCACATTGTTGTAAAGGGAGATTATTTCATCAACAGAATAGTTTTTCCCAGGGCCTTTGGGGTGGGGAAGGCTGGCTAAATCGGTTCCACTGACTTGTAATAATTCTTCTCCAGATAAGGCTATTAAATTTTCATGTTCACTTTTAGGCATATTAGTTAGGGCCTGTTCTCTTATTTTTAGTAGGAATCCCGTATAACTTTCCCCTCCATTAGCTGCAAATAGTTTTGCAAACGTGGTGAAGTATTTCTCCCTAAGTTCCTCGTTCCATCCCTTACTAGCATAACTAAGGGCTTTTGCATAATGGATAAGTTCTGAAGGTGGAGTATTGCTTTTCATTCTTTCAATAGTACCACCGTATTGCTCGCTTCTTCCTGTAACTTCTTCATTAATCACAGGGGAGTTTTCATTGGTTTTGGTAATATCGTCTAGCATAGCAATAGTTTTCTCTACCACTTCTGGGTCGTCCAAATAAGCCAATAGTTGAACTAATTCTCTATTTACTTGATTACTTGTACTAGGGTAGTGGGGACTTAACTTTTCCAGTAGTTTAATTTTCTTTTCTGAGTTGAATTCCCCACGAATAAATAATAGATCGTATGCTCGGATAACATCAGTTTTTTGATTTTCGGATAAGTCAGGAAAGTTTATTTCCCCTAGTTTATCAAATGTTAATTGCTGTAATTCTTTATTACCTATCCTGGCAGATGCTATGGCAGCTTGTAGTATGGCGTCTGGGTTATTTTCAGCAATCAGTTTTGCTCCAATTATTTCCGGTTCCATATATTCCAGTGCCACTCTTGCTGCATATCTTATACGTTGGTCTGAGTGTAGAAGGGAAGACCAAATAAGATCTATATCTGCTGGTGATCCCATGGCGTAGGACTCTAATTCTCTTCTTAGTTGTTGTTCTTCTGTTATTATAGGCTCCGTTTGTTGGGTTTTCTTATTATTTCCGGAATGGTATACGCGATAGAGACCAGATTCTAATCGTCTTCCACCCGTTACAAAGTACATTGCACCATCATCTCCAGCAACTCCATCTGTAAGAGGGAGGGAGGCGCCAGCCAGAAATTCTTCCTTTTCTGCCCTATAACTAGCTCCCTCAGGAATTAAAGAAACGTAGTACATGGTACCAAAACTCCAATCGAATACAAAAAGTCCGTCCTGATAATGTTCTGGAAAATTTAGCGTATTCCCCGCAATTACTCCTGTGGGCGATCCTTGACCTATATCTAAAATTCCGGGAACATTATCTGGGTAGTATGCAGGCCATTTTCCAGAGCCTGTACGCCAGCCAAATTCGGAGCCGTTAGTGATATGGCATACGCGAATGGGTCTATACCAAGGAGAGCCCATATCCCATTCCATATCGGAGTCAAAAGTAAAAAGCTCACCGTCTTTATTGAAGGCTAAATCATAGGCATTTCTAAATCCTGTAGCAATAACGGTAAGATCTTTTCCATCTTTATCCGTTCTTGCGACCCATCCTCCTGGGGCTAAAACGTCATTGGCATGACCTCTAGGGTCTTTTATCGCATCAAATAGCTGATCTTCATCCCATACAGGTTTCTGTACAGAGCTAAATGTTTTTGGCAGCAGGGTGTGGTTGCCACCGGCCATATAGAGGTAACCATCGGGTCCGAGTATAATACCATGAGGTCCATGTTCGCCACGACCTACAAACTGTTGTAAAAAATCTATATGGTCTAAAACTCCATCCCCATTAGAGTCGGTAACCTTATACAATCCGCTTTCTTCCTGCTTGTCCGAGTTGGTCATTACATACAAGCTCTCATAGGCCCATAATAATCCATGGGCGTTGCCAATGTTTATGGGAATGGAATCTACCTTTATAGGGGTTTTAGATCCAATCTTGGGAACTTCTATATAGTAGAGCGCTCCATATTGGTCAGAGGCAATTAATCTCCCTTTATCATCTTTAGTAATAGATACCCAAGATCCTTGGTCATTGTCGCTGGGGCTATATAATTTCTCTACAATAAATCCGTCTTGTACCAGAATATTTGGATCAGATTCAACAGGAGACTTACATCCCCAATGTATTAATAATAGGAATAGGGGTAATATGGTTATTTTACGCATTGGTCTGTGGTTGATTGTTTAGGTTATTATGATTGTAGTACTAAAATAGGCTTTGGCAAAAACTAAAATTGGGTAAACTTTATAATTTATGGATATTTACACATGTTGGTCTATAAGAATGGTATTTCCATCGGGGTCAACAACAACGATACTTGCAGGTCCGCTAGAACTCTTATCTGTCTTTTGTACTAATGAAATTCCTTTGTTTTCTAGGTCCTTTTCAATTTCCCTAACATCTGTAAAAGAATCTAATTTGGAGGCATTTTCATCCCAACCAGGATTAAAGGTTAATATATTGTTTTCGAACATCCCCTGGAATAATCCAATGAGAGAGTTCCCGTTTTTCATTATTAGATAATTTTTTTCCAAATCACCTGCGAAGACAGTAAAGCCTAAGTTTTCATAAAATAATTTTGAAGCCTCAATGTCCTTGACACTTAAACTTATCGAAAATGCACCTAATTCCATATGTTATTTTTTGCTTTTAGAAGGATCATCTAAGTTACGTATTTTTTTAAATACGGAATAGGAGAATTAATAAGTATAGGATGATAGGTATAATAATTAGAGTTCTTTTTAAGGTCTTTTTATTGATGATAGATTACAGAATAGTTCAATGAGTTCATTGTAGGAACCATATTCCCTATAAACTAATAAATAGGCGGTTATAATTAAAGATAACGTCTATATGTGTTAATAATAGAATATTAATAGGTAGTAGTCATATCCCTATCTACACAAATTATAAAGTCGGCTTTGTTACGGTTCTCCAACAACAGTTTTTTTAAGTTCTTTTGGGAAACTGTAGTAATGGTTTTGTAGTTAAGGTTGGGCTTCTCTCTTTTAAGATACCAAAGAATTCCTTCATAAAAATCGGAGTGATAAGCCCCGTTGAAATGTAAGAATAGGTGATTATTTTTATGATTTTTTAAAATGAAATAGGCCATTGTTGCATCCTTTATAGCTTGTGCCATGACTAATTTAGGGCTTCCGTGATCTCCCATCATGGATAGAATGTTTTTGTAGGTTGGTAATTCGCTATTAAAAGGAATGGGGAGAGGAGCTATCCATTTTTTTTCCTCTTCACTAAGGGACTCTAGAATAGAAAACCCATTTTTATAAACTAAGTTGGCATATCTTCTAGGGATATTGGTGGCGATAAAAGGAATTTTATTTGACTTGGCAAAATCTACCAATGGGGCATAATCGGTTTTATAGTTGGGCCACAGTCGGGCTAATGTATCTAGTTCTTTAAAGGTGATTTCTTCGTTTAAATACCTGTTAAGTGGAATTTGGTTGTCTGCTTCAAACATTTCTGCACCTAGAGTTAGGGATTTTCGGTTGTATAATTCGGCAGTTACTTTATACTGCAGCCAATGTGCAATAGGATTATCATGTAACTCTCCGAATAAAACTATATCTGCCTTTGCTAATTGTCGCAACATTTTATTGTGGGAAACTTTCTTGCCTTTCGCATTATAAAGTATATAGGGTTTAATTTGACTATAGCTATTGCTACTAAATAGAAATAGGAGTAAGACGATTATAGCTTTAAACATATGCTTCAAGGTTACATTAAAAGAAATAGTTGAGTATCAAATATGGTGAAAATTGAGCAGAATATGCTCGGTTTTAAACATCTGACAACAAAGTTTTAAATCCGATTAATTATGGGATTGGTAGTATTAAGGGGGGGGATTGACTTTTACAAGGTTTAAAGTTTAGTAGCGTTTTCTAACATGGTGGGAATTAGTTCGCTAATTGTAGGATGAATATGCACGGCATCCCTTACTGTTCTATAGGAGGCCCCAGCATACATTTGGTCTATTATGGTATGTATATATTCGTCGGCACCAGGCCCAATAAAACTTGCTCCTAAAATGGTATCGGTATCAGCTTCAATGAAAATTTTTAATTTACCTGTAGTTTCTCCCATTTCTTTAGCACGAGATATGTCCTTCATAGGAATCTCCGAAACTTTGGCTGAAAGTCCCCTCTTTAGGATATCATTTTTATTCATCCCTACCCTTGCAAAAGGAGGATCAATAAAAGCAGCATAGCAGGTAAATCTATCAGATAAGAATCGTTTTGGGCTAAGGAACAAATGCGAATTTACTATCTGAAAGTCGTTATACGCCGTATGCGTAAAGGCACCTTTGCCATTACAGTCACCTAAGGCCCAAATATGGTCTACAGAGGTCTTTAAGGTATCATCAACTTGGATATAGCCATGGGGGTTTAGTATTACTCCAGTATTTTTTATACCTAGATTATCTGTGTTGGGAGTTCTACCTGTAGCCATGAGTAAATGGCTGGCTTTAAGTTTCTCGGTGGTGGCATTACAGTTGTAGGTTACCTCTATATAATCCTTATATTTTTCGGCTCCAATACAATTAGATTTCAATTTTACCTCAACATCACTATCGTTCATAATCTCTGAAATAAGGGCAGAAATATCATCATCTTCTTTTTTCAATAATTGCTCACCTTTTTCTAAAATGGTAACCTTACTTCCAAATCTTCTAAACATTTGGCCAAATTCTAAACCAATATATCCGCCTCCTACTATCACCAAGTGATCTGGAATCTCCTCTAATTCTAATATGCTCTCATTAGTAAGATAGGGAACCTCATTGAAACCTTCTGGAATACGAGGTCTTGCGCCCACATTTATGAAATAATTAGATGCGCTGTATTGTTTGCTATTAACTTCAATGGTATGGTTATCAACAAACATTGCCTCCCCACGGATAAGTGTGATGTTCTTATTATCGGTCAGCATTTTTTCTAAGCCCTTTCTGGATTCTTGGATAAGAGCATCTTTGCGCTGTTTTATTTTTTTTAGGTCGATTACTACCTCACCTTTAATTTCTATACCTAGGGCACTACTATTTGCAGCAACATAGGCGCGTCTGGCGGAAGCCACATATGCCTTGGTGGGAGTACAGCCAACATTGACACAGGTACCGCCCAAATGATTTTTCTCTATGATAGCCACCTTTTTTCCATGTTTGGCAAGGCTTTGGGCTAGTGGAGGTCCCGCTTGTCCGGCTCCGATAATAATAGCGTCAAAATTCATAGGGTTTTATTTTTAATTTATATGTCTCTAGTCTGCAAAATAGGTAAGACTTATTCCTAGTTAATAAGAAGGGGCTATCTTTTAGAATAATGCTTACATTACTTGCAGCACTAAATTGTGTTTAGCAAGGAGTTGGTGCTAATTTTAGAATGAATTAAGTCTTGGTATTGGGAGTGTTTAATATCTCGATAATCCAAAGTACAATATTTAATAGCACACTAACTAGCTTAAAGTTAAGGAATTATTTTTAGAGGCTTTGAGGAATCAAGGTAATCACTTAGATTTGTAGGACAAGAGGAATAGGAGAGAGTAGATTGCAGATTTCGGGAAAACTTAGACCGAGTTGCCTTTTGTTTATTTGTAATAAAAAATAAAATTTAAATGTCAGAGGAAAAAGATAACCCCTTAAATAATAAGAAAATGAAACTTGCAGAGGGACTGTTGTTTAGAGCGGATTTAATGAAGAAAATAGAACATCTTCAAAATAGAATTAGACCAGTACTTATAGTTTCTGACGATAAGCTTCCTCAGGAAGATCCAGATAAATTGCTAGCACAATTACGAAAGGCGATTCAGGATTTAGAATCTTTGGTTATTAGAATAAATAAAACCAATAATGAAACAATTGTAGAAGGAGAGGGTTTGCTTATGGAAGCACTTGCAAAAAGGGACTCCTTAAAAATGCTTTTGGAAAAACTAAGAAATATAAGGTATGCTGCGCAAATAAATAATAGTGGTGAGAGCAATCTAAAAACGACTATTAATATTAAGAACTTGCAAGCAGAAATGGATCAAACTGGTAGAGCGTTTAGGGAGATTGATAGTAAGATCCAAGAAATAAATTGGCTCACAGAATTAAAGGATTAAGCCGAGAGGCGGAATGATCGGGGCGAGTGCCAGCCCCTTTTTATGGTGTGGTTTTCGGGGTAAATAGAAAACACTACCGCATAATAGCTGCTTGGGTTGCGGCAAAATCGTATTGTTTAGGACCCATTACCGCTTACAGTTTACAAATGTATAGAGTATAACTTACTACCAGGTACTGACCGATCATTCTTTTAATTAATAGCCAATTATACCGAGTTATTATTACGGTATATCACCTAAACACTGGCTATATATTACTAAAAAGTTATGCTATTTTGTTTTCCAAAAAGGTATTGGTTTTTACATCTAAAATCCTCTTAGTATTTTTTATCACTGTCCATTACAGATTTTGATTTATTAACAATTTCACTGATAATCTTATCTAATTCTGCTGCTGAGGTCTGAATGTGATCTAGTAAACCCACCTTATCTTCCTCTAAAATAGTATCGTCGTTAATTACATGAATCAGGCCCATTAATCTAGCTAATGGAGCTCTTACCACGTGGGATTGGATCCATGCTATTTCCCTTAATTTGTTGTTTTGTGCTTCTATGTTATTGGCACGTTGCTGTAATTCATTATTAAGTTGCATCAACGATTTTTCATATTCTTTCCTATAGGTGATATCGGTCATAGAGCCAATTACCCTAATTGCGGTATTATCTTTATCTCTTATAACGGTGCCTTTATCCCATACATAAGCATATTCCCCTGATTTTTTTAACAAACGATATTCCATTTCCCATTTATCTATTTTGGGGTTATTTATGGCATTAAAAAAAGACTCTATAGCACCCTTTTTATCTGCTGGGTGTATTAGATTCATCCAGGTATTTTGATCTATTTTCTGGGGATCTGTGCTATGTCCAAAAAGTATCTGAAACCCATCACTTAAGAATAAGCTTTGTTTAGTTAAATCATAATCCCATATAGCATCATTTGTAGCTTGTGAGACTTTCTGAAAACGCTCATTAGAAAGTTCAATCTCTTTCTTAGCCGATATACGTTCATTTATATTTTTAATAAAAATGGACTTGCCATTGTGGGAAGGGTAGATATTTATTTCAAACCAGGTATCGTTATCAGGAAAAAAAGCTTCAAATGACTGACCAACATTATTTTGAAATGCATTAATTATTTTCCGAAAAAATGTTTGATTATTGATATGGGAAAATACGTTCTCTAAAGGATGTCTTAAGATACTTTCACGACTAATACCAAAAGATTTTTCTGCTTTTTGGTTCCAATAGGTGACTTTACCTTCATTTGTGAGAGATATAAATGCGTCACCAATACTTTCTAAGATTAGGTTTTTCTCCTCACTTGTAGCTTTATAATCTAATTGGGTGATTTTTAACTCATGAATATCCTGATAACTACCATATATTCTAGTGCATTTATCATTAATGATTTCTGGCTTTCCAAGGACTCTTATCCATCGCTCTTTTCCTTTATTAGTTATAATGGGTAACTCTACATCAAAAGATTGTCCTTTATGATAAGTGTTATATATTAGATCAGAGAATTTCTTAGCATCACTCTTTTCCTTATAGAAACCAGTGATGCTTTTTAGGTTGGGGATATACTCACTATCTACTTCGTGAATAGTTTTAGTCATTTCTGACCAATATACCTTACCGTTATCAAAGTCCATTTCCCACCCACCTACTCGTGATAAATCAGTGATATCCTTAAGTAACTCTTCTAGTTCTTTTTTCTCGGTAATATCTGTTCCAACAGCATAAATAGTTCCTTTTTCTTCGCTGGGATTTGCGGTCCAGTTAATCCATTTTATTTCCCCCCTTTTTGTTAGGAATCGGTTTTCAAAAGATTGTACAGCTTTCCCTTCTTGCAGTAGCGTTAATTTTTCAATTGTCTTTAAACTATCTTCTGGATGTACAAAATCTAATGAATTCTTCCATAGAATTTCCTTTTCGGAATATCCTAAAAGTTGTGTGATGGCTGGACTAATTTTTTCAAACTGTCCATCATCTCCAATTTTACTTAAAATTGCAGGAGTAAACTTAAAAATTTCATCTAATTCAATTTCTAATCGCTTTCGTTTTATCGCTGCCCCTAAATAAGTTTGCAGTTGTTTAAACAGGCTGCCATAAAACAAAGGGTTTTTCTGTTTGTTTTCTATTCCTAGAACAAGTACTCCTTTAACCTTGCTATTGTGCACTAAAGGGATGCCAACTATTTCTGGACGGCAGCTAAGATTAGAAGAATTGTTTTTTATTAAAAATTTTTCTTTCTCTAAAGAATCCCATACCGCCATTTCTTTACTTTTCCATAGCGTACCGGGTAGTCCTTCACCATAATTAAAAGTGGTTGGAGTAGCAGTATATTCTATAACTGATTGGGAAGTATGAGGATAGTGGGCTACGAGTGATAAGGTACTTTGATTGGAATCTGGTACCCAAATTTGCCCAACCTCATAATTAATGTCTTTAATTAAATGTTCTAACACTTTAGTTAAACAAGAGGCTAATTTATCATCTTTAACAAACAGCAGTCCAATGTCGTTCACTATCTTTTTTTGTAATAGCGAATTCATTCTTTCTGTAACATCTCGTTCTATAGAAACCCAATGGGTAAACCTACCCTCATCATCGGCTACTGGATTCATTACAAAGTTTACCCAATAATCTTCACCTAATCTATTTCTACTTCTAATTGTCATATCGAAGGCTTCCCAACGGGCCATCGATTCTTCAAGTCTTTTAATATCCGAAGGGTCTACATTTGGACTTTTTAAGATGTAGGTGCTTTTTCCAAGAATATCATTTTCTGAATATCCCGTCATTTTAAGGAAAGAGTCATTAACATAAATAATCTTATGTCCCCCCTGTTCTAGAGCTTCTGCTTCGGTAATCAACACAGCTTCCTTGGTATGGGTTACCACAGACTTTAATAGCCTAAGTTGCTCTTCTTCCTTTTTTTGATGTGTAACATCTTGAACGGTGCCTTCAAAAGAGTTTGGTAGATTATTACTACCCATTACAAAATATCCCAATCCATGCACCCATTTTATAGATCCATCTAGTAATATAATTCTAAAGGTATTGTCATATATCCAATTATGATTATAAGAAAGGAAATCTTCCTTATGGAGGAATTGCTCTCTGTCATCAGGATGTACAGTAGCTAGAAAGCTCTTATAATTAATGTCAAATTTCTCTTTCTCTCGTCCCCAAATAGAATATACTTCATCCGACCAAGAAATTGTAAAACTTTTTAAATCAAGAGTAAAGTAACCAAGTTTGGCAATGTTAGATACTCGTTCTAGTTTACGTTCTGTAAGTTTTAAATCGTGTAAATAAAACTCTCTATCCGAAACATCATAACAACTAACTAACATACAGTCACGTTCATTAATTTTTATTTGATGACCTACTATTTCTAGTTGGGATAATTCACCATTTTTGCTCTGGTGGGTAAAAATTCCATAGCTAATATTTCCGTCTTTAGGTCCTGAGTTTTTTACAGCTTCTAGAAATATAGGGACATCTGCATTCGGTTTTAGGTTTAATGCATGCATTCCTATCAACTCTTCTTTACTATATCCAAAATGTTTCAACATACTGTCATTAACATCTAAGATTATATGAGTTTCTAGATCTAAGATATATTTAGGTGATGGATCTGAGTTGAAAAGTAATTGTCTATTTTCTTGTGATGCTTTTAAACTAAGCGCTAACGACATACGCTCCGTAATGTCCTTAGCATTAATAACAATCCCTTGTATCTCAGGGTCGTCTAACAAATTTATAATTAAAACCTCTATCCATTTCCAACTTCCATTCTTATGTTTAAATCTAAAGGGCTTGGAAATATAGGGTTCATTGTTATGAAATTTTTTAAAATTATTATACGTGTTTTCCTTGTCCTCTTCATGTACAAAACTAAAAATGTTCTTTCCGTTAATTTCCTCTGAGGAATAACCTAGTGGAAATCCAGAACCTCCGCTGGCATAAGTAATAATACCTTTTAGATCTAAGATAAAGAGTATGTTGTAACCTGCCTGAATTACCGAGGTAAACTTAGGCGAAAGAAAATCTATTTGTTCCCAGGTCTTTTTCTGTGGAGTGATATCGTGAACTTCTCCCTCAAGAATCGTAGGAGAGAATAATTCATTAGTAGCTATTTTAGTTACTTTAAAATGCGTCCAAATAACTTGGCCGGTTTTGTGTAACATTTTAATCTCCAATTCATCAGGATCCTTATTTTTATTGGCCCAATTATCTAAGGCAGTATTAAACTTAGACCTATCGGAATGGTGTATATAATTAATCCAATCGTTAATGGAATTTACTTCAAATTGATCCGGACTATATCCAAGAACCTCCGCGAACGATGGTTTAGTGTAAAATGTGTCCGACTCAACTTCTAATTTCCAGATGGTGACACTGTTGATAACAGTGGCATCAATTACAGAAAAATCCCATAATTCATTGGTTCTTTCTACAGTTTCAACTAATTTTTCTTCGTTTTTAGCCCTTAACAAGGAAAGGGTATGGTTCGCAATAGTTTTTATTCCATTTAATTCTTTATCACTTAATACTTTGGAGTTATTGTCCGATATGAAAATAAGCCCTTCAGTTAAACCTGAAGAGTTTATCAAAGGTATTATAGCAATAAAATTTTGATAATTTTCAGGTAGCTTATCTGCTAGTTCTTTACTCTTTTTGTATTTCTGAATGTTTTCAATAATTTGTATTTCCTTGGAAGCCGTAGAAAGATATTCATTTAGAAGTTGCTCCCTCCAAGAAATAGGTTGCACTGATTTTGCGGGCTTATTAGATTCCTTTTTTGGGATATCTAATATAGCAATACTATGCAATGGGACTTCTAATATAATTGAGGTGAGTTCACAAATCTCCTGATAAACATTATGGGTAAATGCTAGTTTTGGATAGGAGGGGAGGTAAGAAATGATATCTTTAGACATTGCGATTTAAACTACTATTTAAGTATTGTTTCACTGTTTAGAAAATTTATTTTCTTTAATAATTTAAATTAGGGTTTGGGGTAAATTAATTAAAAACCTCGCATCTTAAGATATTAATTATATAATATTTAAGAATTAACTTACAAAATAGTTAATTTCCTTGGGCAAATCTAATTATTATTTAAAGTCGATAAAATTATTTCTCTTAATTAACACCTATCACCAATTTTAGTTTTTTGTGCTCTAAGGTATCTTATACAAGATGAACCCCAACTTATTTAGGCTAGGATCTAAGGAGTTTTACGCAAAAGGAGGGTATCAATGCTTCTAAGCCCGAGTTAAATTGATAGTGCTTTATCAAGTAGAGATTTTATCACCTTTACTGGGGTAATTTCATGATGTAGTTTACCAATGTAATACCAAATATTAAGTGGGGATTATATGATGTAAATGCTGACGGAGTAGAATACAATACAACACAACTGATATGAAGCTTAAGTTTTATTGTTGGTTATCAGTAAATTGTAGTAATTGACTTGATTGGAGTGGCATATAAAAAAATAGGAGTATTCTTCTCCTTAAATTCATCATCTAGAAGATACTCCTACTTAAAAGTATTATTTGTAAGAAGGTTACGTAGCTACATTTTTTGAAGAAACTACATCATCCCAAATACATCCTACTTATTGTAATATTAGTAATCGGGTCATAAAAAAAACTGCTTTCTCTTATATTTCAATTTTACAGGATTATTATTCAAAAATAAGATCAACGGTACTTGCGGATAAGGGTTTATTACAAAATCCTTTTACGGTTGCGTAGTGGTTTGCTTTGTCTCTTTCTATGGTACTTACAAAGGAAGAAAGGAAATATACTTTTGTATCTTTTGCTTTATCACTTATGCTATAAAATTGATCTAGGAAAGTCCAGCCATTCATTTCTGGCTTATTTAAATCGATAAAGATATAATCTGGAAATTCTTGGCCAATTTGATAGAAGTTATTTAAAACATCTAAAGCTTCTTGAGCGGAGTCACATACAAAAATATCGCTCTTCACTTGACTCTGTTGTATGGCATATCTAGTTGCGTATTGAGAAACTAGATTGTCGTCAATTATCATAATAGATTTTCTCATGAGGGGATTTTTAAAAGGAAGTAATAGACTTTAAGTTAGGAATTAGGGAGAGTGGAATTGTTGGCATTTGGTTGGTGGTTTAATATGTCCTAGAATAACGAGAGGATGTTCCGATTATTGTATATTGGATAGGCGTTTTCTTACATGCCTATTGTTAGAGTTTTTATTAACAGCAGAAAGAAGGTAGGGAAAGTGTTCCATATAATTATTAGACTAATTGAACATTGTAATTGACAGGGAAACTTATTAATAAGTAACGCAAAGTCTCTTGACTTTGCGTTACCAAATGTTATTCCTCTTTAAGCTTATAAAGGTTTTCTTCCACTAATTATATTATACAATATTACAACTACAGCAATTACTAATAGTACGTGAATAAGACTGTTGGTTCCTATTCCAGGAATAACTCCTAAAATGCCCAAAAGCCAAACGATAATAAAAATTACAGCGACTAACCAAAGTAAACTTCTCATAATTAAAGGTTTTAAAGGTTGAGTACTAAATATACAAAAGAATCTGTCTGAATTACAGAGTAATAGGTTAATTGCTAATAAATAAGATGATTTTCTCATCGCAAATGGTGTAGTAGGGGCTATTTACTAATATAATAGCACAATTTAATTTCTTTAAGACTTATAGTATTTAAGAGCTATTACAACTTATTGAAGTACTTAATAGTGAATAGTCACTAAATTAAAAATACTGGTTTTGAGTAATTAGGATTGTAAAAAGGTAGACAATGACTGAGAAATATGAAGGATAGATTTTAAAAACTATAAATAAGCGTGAATCAATAAAAAAGAGGCAGGAAATTAATCCTGACCTCTTTCATAAAATAACTCACTCTAATTCTGTTTTACCTTTTTTTAATATCCTTCATTTTGTGTGATCAACGGATTACCTCCTTCATCAGTTCCTCCAAGGTCTACTTGGGATTGTGGGATAGGAAAATATTCATGTTTACCATTAATAAAATTGACTCCATTAAGATAAGGTCGTATTTCTTTTTCTGAAGTTACATAAGTGTTTATGACTTGTTCTGCTATGCCCCAACGTACAAGGTCAAAGAAACGGTGACCTTCATGAGCAAATTCTAACCTTCTTTCCATTCTTAGGGCTGTCATCGCTTCATTAGCATCTGTAAATACAGGATATTCTTCTATGGAGTAATTTGCGGCCATAGAACTACCATCCAATGTCATAACCTTATTGCCATCTCTGGCCCTTTTTCTTATATTATTTATTATAGTTCTGGCACCTTCAATATCATCTGTGTGTATTAGCGCTTCTGCCCTCCACAATAATACATCGGCATATCGAATAATATAATAGTTTAAAGTATTAACGTAAGGCCAAACTGTAAGGTGATGAGGTGAATTGGCAGACACTATTCTTTTCTTAGGTCCATATGGACCATAGGTAGCTAAATCACGAGCCCAATCAGCTTGGTAGAGAATTCCTAAGTCTTTATATGGAATGCCGGGACGCCCAAGCGTAAAATCAATTCGTGGGTCAACATTATCACTCATTGTTAATTCTGAATTGTCCATAGTAGGCAAACCTGCACTATTGGTCTTATAGGCATTTACTAGGTTTTGAGTAGGTCGAAGAAATCCATAAGCTGAATATCTAGGTCCTCCAGGAGCAAGTAATCGGTCACCTATGGATCCGTTATAATTGCTAGGATTACCGTCATTAATGGACTGCTGTACACTGAAAACTATTTCAGGGCCATTATCATTTTCAGGAAGAAAAACATCCTCAAAGTTTTCCATTAAACTATAGCCTCCATTTATCATTACATCTTCAGTTGAAATCAGTACCTGGTCCCATTTTCCTTGAAATAGATATACCTTAGCTAAATAAGCCATTGCAGCATATTTTGTTGGTCGTCCTTTTTGAGATTGTGTTGCTGGCAAAACGGCATATGCATCATTGAAGTCGTTCTCAATCTTGCCCCAAACCTGTTCATTGGATAATTCGGTATTAGAAACTTTAAAATCGGTCAATGAAGTGGCATTCTCATCCAAAAAAGGTATTCTATTATAAATCTTTTTAAGCTCAAAATAAAAATGACCTCTTAAAAATTTCATTTCCGCTAATCGTTGTTGTTTTAAATCAGACGAAATATCCTCAGTTTCATTCAAAATTCCAATGGCTATATTAGTTCGTCTAACCCCTTCGTACAATGCTTTCCATTTTCTTTCTATATCGATTAATGATGGATTGGTATTAAAGATCTCCATTTGGTGAATATTGTTCTGATCACCTGTTCCGCCGCCACCTTTATAAGCGTCATCGGATACTACATCTCCAAAACTCCAGTTAGAGGCAGGAGAATTAAATGCATTACTTGCATTATCTATCTGTCCATTTAAAATACTATATGCTCCAACTATTAGGGATTCAAGATTTTCTTCTTTAGAAATTTGATCTTGGGTTAATTGACCATAGGGATCTTTTTCCAAAAATTCTGATGAGCACGAAACTAGTAGTATTGTTAGTGTAAAATATATTATCTGTTTCATTTTGATGTTTTTTTATAATTAAAAAGCAATATTTAGACCCAAAGTAACTGTGCGCGATGGTGGGTAAATAGCACGATCCACTCCAATATCCAGGTTACGGTCATCAGAAGAGTAATTCTGCAAGCCAATCTCCGGATCAATACCATCATAACCAGTAATGGTAAAAACGTTCTGTAGGTTAACATATAAGCGGAATTTGCTCAATGAAAAGTCTTCGATTAGCTGTGGATTAAAGTTGTACCCCAATTGCAATGTTTGAAGCTTTACAAAAGTCCCGTCCTTAACATAATAGCTAGATGGTCTAATATTATTATTTGGATCGTTCAATGATAGTCGTGGTATGGATGAACCTGTATTTGAAGGTGTCCAAGCGTCAACAATTCTTGAATGTTTATTGTAGGATGATAAGTTGTAGAAATCAGAATAATATCTGGTAAGGTCATAAACATCATTACCAAAAGAGGATCTAAAGAAGGCTGATAAGTCAAAATTTTTATACTCAAAATTAAGATTGAGATTAAGGCTGAAATCTGGGTGTGGGTTCCCAATAAATGTCCTGTCTTTATCATCAATTACATTATCATTATTAATATCCTTGAATCTAATGTCGCCAGGGGATGTTGAAGCATTCTGAAAGGAGTGAGCATCAATTTCTGACTGATCTTGAAAAATACCGTCAGCTACCCATCCATAAAAAGATGCAATAGGTTGGCCTACTGCTGTTCTAGAGACTTCTTGATCAAAATTGTTGCTGTGCAATGTTACTGCATCTATTCCAACAAAGTCTACCCCTTCTTTCAAGGAAGTAAGTTCATTACGAATAATAGACATATTTAGCCCTGCAGAAAATTTAAGTTCTCTATCGTAATCATTTCGGTAATTAGCTCCTAACTCAAATCCTTTATTGTTCATTGCTCCAACATTGTCCCATACAGAGCTATTGGTACCTCCGGATATTGGTGCCAGTTGACGTTCTAGTAGAAGATCTTCAGTCTTTTTACTAAAATAATCCAAAGTAAAATCCAGTCTATTGGACATAAGCCCAAGATCTATACCTATATTATACTGTTCTGTTGTCTCCCATTTTAAATCTGGGTTACTGTTTCTAGATATAATATATCCGTTAAAAACGCTGTTTTGAGCACCATCTATGGCATAGTTAGAATTAAAAGCATTACTAAAATAACCACTAGAAGTAACATAAGGTGGAATATCTTGATTCCCATTCTGTCCCCACCCAAGCCTAAGTTTTAAGCTATTCACGAGTTCACTCCTATAAAAGGCTTCGTTTGAAATTTTCCAACCTAAGGAGGCGGCTGAAAAGGTACCCCATTTGTTATTGGCCAGTTTAGAGGTGCCATCTCTTCTAATGGTATAAGAAGCCAAATAACGGTCGTCATAACTATAGTTTGCTTTTCCGAAGTAGGAAACCAAAGAATTTTCAAATTTCATATTGGTATTTTGCTGAGTACCGGAATCCCCTGCATTTAACACTTGAAAATTGGGATCGTTACCGGGAAAACCTTGTCGGAATGCGGATAAGGTCTCTAAACTAGATTCTATACTTTCATAACCCGCTAATAGATTAAGGTTATGTTTATCATTAAAGGTAGCATCATAATTTATAGTATTCGTAAAAGTCCATTCCAATAAATTCTGTTCGGACTTTGTTAAATCGGCCAAAACTCTTTGTACATTGGGTTCAGTGAAAGTAGGATTAAAATTGGTGCCCGAGAAGTTACTTATCGTTAAGCCATAATTAGTTTTAAATTTAAGTCCCTTTGCAAGTTGGATTTCTGCAAATACATTTCCAAAAAGACGTAATGTTTTATCCTCATTATTTTTATTTCTCGTTAATGCGCCTAACGGATTTTGAATATCGTCTAGAGGGTAACCTGTAAATTCTCCATTTACATTATAAATAGGAGCAATTGAGGGCATTAGGAATGCACCATAAATGGGGCTTCCCAAAATTGAATTGGTATTAACATCTGTATTATTGGAAAAGGATACAGAAAAATTTTCTCCGACAGTAACAATACTTCCTAATTTAAAGTTAGTGTTAGCCCTAAACGTATAACGGTCAAATCCTGTATTCTTTAATATTCCATCTTGTTTATAATACCCTACAGAGAAAAAACTGTTTGAGGCTTCGGTGCCACTGGAAAAGGAAATATTATGAGAAGTCACTAAAGCTGTATTGAATAAAGCCCCTAACCAATCTGTATTTGCTGAAGGAATGGTATTTTGTGCATCAAGAAAAGCAGGTATTACCGGTGTGCTACCAGAACCGTATATATCATTGGAAGGTGTAATGCCATCGTTGGCAAATGCTTGCCAAAGCCCTTCACCATACTGTGCGGCACTGGCTAATTTAGGTAATTTTACGACGGTCATAGCTCCTGCATAACCATCATACGCAACTTTAACTTTACCATCCTGACCTTTTTTGGTGGTTATTACTACAACACCATTAGCAGCCCTTGAACCATATATGGATGCAGAAGATGCATCTTTAAGAACTTGCAACGACTCAATATCATTGGGGTTAATTAAGTTAATTCCAGTAGTTGTAGGTACACCGTCAATAACATAAAGAGGATCATTGTTTCTTATGGTACTAAAACCCCTAATTCTTATTGCGGCATTGCCCCCTGGTGAATTAGAGCTTAATACTTCTACTCCAGCAGACCTTCCTTGAACTATCTCGTTTACAGTTCCTAGTGGTTGGTCTGTCATTTCATCAATTTTAACTATGGAAACCGCACCTGTAAGATCGCTCTTTCTTTCTGAGGTATATCCTGTAACAATCACTTCATCCAGTTTTGCAGAGTCTTCCTGGAGTACAATATTTAATTGTTCAAGGCCTGTAGCAGGTTGTTCTTTAGTTATAAATCCGATAAAAGAAATGACTAAAATGGGATTCTCACTTCGCACATTTATGGAGAAATTTCCATCAAAATCTGCAATAACGCCATTTGTAGTGCCTTTTTCAACAATATTAGCTCCAGAAAGAGGAGTGCCGGTATTGTCCGTAACCTGACCAGTAACAACTATCTGTTGATTGACTAGCGGTTGGACTTTAAGTCCCTCTATAGGTTCAATATTCAGTTTAAGCGCTGTTCTAGTGAAATTTAAATTGGTTGAATTGGCCTGTACGGTAAATACTACCATTAACATTAACATTAAACTACTTCCTATCTTAAATTTAAATTTAAGAAGTGGATAGGACCTTCTTTTTTGATCAAGATTGTTTATCATATCTGTAAAGTATTAACTGTGGTTATATAATTGTTTTAATCCCTTTGTAATTTCGGGATAGGGTAATTAGAATTGTTTTTAGGTTTCCATATTATAGATGTATAAGTGAACTTAGATTTTTAGAGCTAGAGTTATAAAAGGAATGGTTGTTCATTAAAACTTATAATCAATGCTTCCCATTCTTACTCAATTGAAGTAGGCCTTTACGGACTTTATCCTTTTGTGATTAATAGATTTCATGCGGTATATAAAAATAACTCTTTTTTTTAACTTTAAAATTAAAGGATCGAATGTGAGTTTGTTAAATAATTATATATTTATTCTTTCAAGATTAAGTATTCGTGAGAGATTTCTTTATAGGTTAAATTCTAAACATATTCAAGAATTTTTTATTGCTAATACGGGGCAATAATAACGAGTTAAATAAAGCTAGGAGTTAAGTTAATATTAAGTACATATTAATCAATTGTAGGTTACTACAATTTCTTTAGAGATATAATGCAAAGGGATTATAAGAGTAAATTGCTTTTACTCTTGTTCTGAATTAACTTCAACATTAAATTATTATAATAATGAGTCCTATAATAAATAAATTCAGTTTGTTAAGTTTTGTCTTTGTTCTTTCCGTACAATTTGCAGATAGTAAAACGGGCTTAATCATTTTGGATAAAAAACTTAAAGGTGATGAAACGGATATCCATTATAAACCAGAATTTCTAGGAGATAGTACGCTAGGAATTCGTAAAATAAAGGATATTGTTATTTATAAGGATTCCTTGTTTTATTCCACTTTCCCTTCTGTAGTAACTCGCCCTAACGGAGAAGTATTGGTGTCCTTTAGGCGAGCACCAGATCGTAAAATATTTGGGGAATCGGGCTCTAACCATGTAGATCCAAATAGTTATTTAGTTTCAGTTAGGTCCAATGATAATGGGGAAACATGGACAGAAAATCCTGAATTAGTTTATTCCCATCCATTTGGAGGGTCCCAGGATCCCTGTCTTCTACAATTGGAGGATGGCACTGTTCTTTGCACTAGTTACGGTTGGGCTTTTCTTAGGCCAGAAGGTATGGCCAATTTAAAGCAACCTAGTTTTGTTAGTTCGGATGCTACTTTTTTAGGAGGATATCTGATTCGTTCCTTTGATGGTGGAAAAACATGGGGAGATGTAATTTATCCTCCTCATATAGAACCGGAAATTTTAAATGATGCATTTGGGGCTCCGGTAGCAGCATATAATAGAGGAGCATTATATGAGGCAAACGATGGGAGGATTTTATGGATAGTAGCGGCGCATGATAGACCCAATAAAACATCAAACCATCTTATTACCTCAGACAATAAGGGATTAACTTGGAATTATGTTTCTCCAGTAGCTGTAGATAGCACGGTATCTTTTAACGAAGCTTCTATTATTGAAACTCCAAAAGGTGATCTCGTAGGCTTTTTAAGAACAGCAAACTTTGAAGACCAAGCGGTGATTGCACGTTCTACAAATGGGGGTAAATCCTTTAAGTGGGAAACTATGGGTTTCCAAGGGCATCCATTAAATGCACTACGATTAAAAGATGATAGCGTACTGCTTACCTATGGTTATCGTCATAAACCTTATGGAATTCGAGCCCGTATTCTAAATTCGGAATGCACAGACTTTGCAACTGCACCTGAGATAGTGCTACGAGATGATGGTGGGTCTAGAGATATAGGGTATACATGGCCAACTCAATTGGATGATGGGCGAGTATTGGTAGTATATTATTTTAATAAAGAAAATGGCACCCGTCATATTGGGGGTACTATTTTGGATATTCAACGTAGATCAGAATAGGGGAGAAGGGCAGGTGAAGTATAATTCACTATATCGATTTTATTTTGGAGAATAAGCTTTACTCCGTTAGTAAAACAAAAGAGGCCGACTAAAATTCAAATTAGTCGACCTCTAACAACACTACTTGACTCGATAATCGAGATTTAAATGCTCCGAGGCTGTCTTGCCCATATCTTCCAGGCGGGCCTCGAAATCAATACATTTTTTTTCTTTTTATGCCTTGTGGGTCTGCCCGAATTTTTCAGGCGGGCTTGCCCCGAGGTAGTTTACTTAAAATCTAAAAATAGGTGGAGAGCCCTAAACTAAATCCACCTGTTTTTTCTGCTGGATTATCGTGTACGTCGGACTGTTGTTGAATCCGATAATTGAGTCGGAATACGGTTTGTTGTGTGGGTCTAAAACTAATTGCAGGCATTACGCTCCAGAGATGATCACCTATGTTATATCCAGTCTCTTTAAAGGTTCCTACATTCCAATCTACATATTCTAATCTACATCCCAGGTTAAGGGAGGCATTTTCCCAACCCAACATTTTTTTACTTATGATGGGTTGCACTATGTCTAAAAATCCTCCGTGCTGCTTATTGCCATAATGCTGAGTGTAGTAGTTAGGAATATCCACATTTATCCAGGCCCATTCTCCTGTAATAAATGTCTTCCATTTTGGGAGAGTGTGGTTGTAATCTACGGCAAAAACGTTTAATCTTCTCTTTTCATCTACTTCTTCACCATCATCTTCAAAAGTATTGTAGATACCCCCCATAAAAGAGAGTCCAATTTCTCCAAAATTTGTATTCCGTACTGCAATCTTAGCTGAGGTTAAGGCCGTTCCGCTGGCACTTTCTTCAAACCTTGCAGAGTTAGCTTTAGAGGCTGGTAAATAGGTTTTGTTTTGGTCATTATCTATTATCGTATTATCAAAACCTCCCGTGAGATAAAACTCGTATCCCAACATCCAATCCTTTTTATAAGTTTTGCCAAACAGTCCAAAACCAGCTGTACTCCAAGTAGCGGGAAGCATTTGAGTGGCAGAAATAGGCCTATCCGTAAACTCCCATTTAGGACCGTCGTGATTTTGGTTAAAAGCACCTATCGGATTCATAATTATCCCTCCGCGTAAGTTTATTAGTGGGTGAAATTCTACATCTAAAGAGGCAAACTCTATGACGATTTCATTACCCCCTTCTTCAAACTCGATTTCACTCATAAACTTTAATTTTTTACCTATGGAAGAGGAAATAAAGAGGGTCATCCTTCTCATTTGAAACTCGTGACCTTCCGTAATTCCTTCGGTGCCTATATATTGCCAGTTGGCTTCCATATATCCACCTACTGAAACAGGAGATTTGCCTAGGTTTAAAAAAGGACGATCGTAAACTGCGTCCATATTGAGTCCCTTTAGAGTAGAATCTTTTTTAGTACCCTGTAAAAGGCTTGCATCAATTTGAGCATGGACTGTTACTGTCAATAATAGGAGAAATAGGAATATTACTTTTTTCATCTGAAACTTTTTATGGTGGTCGCTCTTGTTTTTACAGTAGGTTTAATGAAATGTTGAGGACCAGATTTGTATGATGTTTTTTGATTTGTGTTAAGCCGACTTTAAAGAAATATGAAGATTATCTTTCGTAATACGTACAGGGAAGGATCTTAAGGCATCCGTGGCAGGACCATTGGTAACGTTCCCTTTATTGTCAAACTCACTACCATGCGCAGAACAGACCAGCTTATCCCCAAAAGCATTAAGTTCATTTCCCTGATGAGTGCACTTAAGGTAAAGGGCATTATATTCCTCCGAGGAAAAGCGAAATAAGGCAATAGGAAATTGTAATTTCGAATTGTTTATTACGATATAGTTATAAAAGCCATCCTTTTTGGTGAAATCTGATTTAGGGATAACTAGCTCGTCTCCCTCTATATTGGCCGAAATGTTTTTGGTAGATACACAGCTGTGGAGGAACACACCAATTGAGGTAGCCCCTAAGCAAGCAAGTCCGCAGGTTTTAATAAATTCTTTTCTTCGCATAGCTATAGGGATTCTAAAAATTTAATAAGGTCATCCTTTTCAGATTGACCTAGTCCAACATATTGATTCTTGCTATTTTCTGCTTCTCCCCCGTGTAAGAGAATTGCTTCTTCAATACTTCTTGCTCTTCCGTCGTGCATCAGGTAATATTTGCCTCCTTGTGAATCTGGAGAAAGTCCTAACCCCCATAATGGTGCGGTGCGCCATTCTGAGGTAAGGGCACCACCTTCGGTATACCCATCGTCTAATTCTGTTCCCATATCGTGCAACAATAGATCGGTATAGGGATGAAAGGTTTTATAGGATAAGGCTTCTATAGGAGCATATCCGGTTTTCATTTCTGGGAGATGACAAGAAGCACATTGTATTTGAGAAAATATATTTTTTCCATTTTGTACTTGTGGGTCCTCCTGATTTCGAGGAATGGGTGCTTTTAAAGTTTCCAGGTAAAAAACAACATCCCTAATAGTTTGTTTAGAGATTTCCGGGTCTACAGCCAATCCGGAATAGGTATCTATAGGATCGAAAAGGGAGGTTATTCCCATATCTTGATTATAAGCGTCTACGGTTTGCTCCAAAAGATCGTATACCGAAGCTTTTTTGCCAAAACGATGTATGTATTTTCTATCCTTGGTAATTGCATCGGGAGATGGTATTACAAAGTCCCTTAAGTAGTCCCAATTGGGTACTCCAGATATCCCATCACCGTCTAAATCGTCGGGGTCGGCAAGTGCAAGAATATCTGCATCGGTAACATACTGTAGAAATCCCAATCCAGTAACTGCTGGAGGGGTAAAAACAGAATAAGTAGCACCTTCTGGTATAGTTTCCGGAGTATATCCGGGTAGAGCGCGATTTTGTAATTGGGGTCCTCCTAAATGAAGAAACTTATTACCAGTAGAATCTACTTGTCCAAAACGAGTTAAAGAAGTGGAGGGTAAACCTTTTCCGTCACCAGCATGGCAGCTAACGCAACTGGTAGCAACAAATAGGGGGCCTAGACCATTTCCAGAATGAAAAAGCTCATCGTTAAAAGCTACATCCCCACTAATAAACTGTGCGGTTTGAGCGTGATTTAAACCTTCCATAGGGCCGTCTAATAATTCGGACTCCATAGGTTCTAATGGAAGGAAATCGTTACATGAACCTATTATTAACCCTATTAGGATCAGGTTTAGAATAGTAATTTTAGATTTTATCATGACTCTTACTTAATAATTAGAGTTGCAAACATATAAAGTTAGGGTAACCTAACAAATAAAATTTGAAATATTTCTATCTTTACAGCAAACTATAGTAATGCCAACACAAGCAACGGAGAATTATTTAAAGGCTCTTTATTCCTTACACCTAAAAAACCCCGAAATATCCTTAACGGAATTAGGACAACGACTAGGAGTAAGCAAGCCTACTGTTAATGAGATGATTAAGAGGTTAGAGAAAGAAGGTTGGGTGATGTATGAGAGGTATAAGCCTATTTCTCTTACTGAGGAAGGAAAAAAAATGGCGGCATTGGTTATTAGAAAACACCGATTGTCTGAAATGTTCTTATCTGATATTATGGGGTTTGGATGGGAAGAAGTGCATCAAATTGCAGAACAGATAGAGCATTTAAAGTCCGACATTTTCTTTGACCGAATGGACGAGATGTTGGGCTTCCCTACCAGTGATCCGCATGGCTCGCCAATTCCAGATAGGGAGGGAAATATGATTAAAAATAACTATAAAACACTATCTCAAATTAAAGAGGGAGAAACGGTGGAGTTAAAAGCCTTGCGTAGCAGTGATAAGGAATTTCTAATGTATTTAAATAAGAAAGAAATTAGCTTAGGAGTAGAAATCAAGGTAAATAACATAGAGGTATTTGATAATAGTTTTACCGTTTCATATGGCGAACAAGTAAACGTTGTCTTGAGTCAGGCCGTAGCTGCGAAACTCTTAGTGGAAGTTATAAAATAGGATGGATTAGATGCTGTTTTTAATTAAATATGAACACTGAAATAGAAATTTAATCAAGACAACACCATAGTAAACAAAGGGGAATTCAAAATACTTGTTTAATGATTTAATAGATTCTTATTTGCAAAGTATAGATGATATGGGGTTATTTCACTTAAGTTTAATTTTAAGCCATAATTTTTATCTTTTAGAGATATAATACCTTTTATATTTTATTTAAATTTATCCGTTAAGTTTTTTAATATATAATTATAGATAGACCAACGATATCGAAACTCGATGAAAGCAAATCCTAACATTCTCCTTACCGACGACGACCCAGATGATTGTATGTTTTTTAGAGAAGCTTTAGAAGAGTTGTTGTTACCTGCTCAATTAACCTTTGTAAACGACGGGGAAAAGCTTTTAAAGTCGCTTTTAAACACAGCTATAAATCCTCCAGACATACTTTTCTTGGATTTAAATATGCCTAATAAAAATGGGTTTGACTGCCTAAAAGAAATAAAAAGTAATGAAAAGTTAAAAAGGATACCTGTAGTCATCATTTCTACTTCTTATGATGCCACCGTTGCGGCCGAATTGTATGGAATTGGAGCATCGTATTATATCCAAAAACCTATAGGATTTTCTCAGCTCCAGGATCTGATTTTTCGGGCTATAAACCTCGTTACAAATAAAAATATAACGAAACCAGATAAAGTCGATTTTTTACTCAGGGAACGGTAATTTAAGCATGACATTCTATTTCGTTTAAATAACACTTAATTTAAGTTCTCTAAAAAATCTATTAATGGTAGTATTCGCTCTTCATTTTTCTTTTTTCTGTTTGAAATAGAGAGATACATAAATGTGAACATAGTAGCTGAAAGAACACTGTGAACAATAGTTTTTGCAAAAAATGATAACCCGAAGTTCTCCAAAATAGTCACATAACCAATATTAATGCCTAGAATTAAAACAAGAGTATATAGCCACATATACCTAGAGGTTATAAGCATTTGTTTTTTTAATTTATAGATAAGGTTTACAATATACTTCTTGTTACTTAACTCTACGTCATTTTTAATTATACCAAACTTACTTTTATAAATTTGTATTAGTATCATAATCATCCCTAACCCAATTAACGAAACAGCGGTTAAATAGTAGGTATTAGAAAGGACAGGAAGTAAGAAGAGTAGTAGGATCAATGTCATTGGTAAAGCAATAAGCAAAGCAATTCGCTCCCTTCTCCCTTTTTTTTCAATTTTGTTTAAATCTGATATTAACTTGTTTATATCTAAGGGAGCCGATTTTTCTTTTTTCCAAAGATTTTTCCAATTTGATATTTTTGTGTCCATATCTATTTGAGTTTTTTGTTCAGTGACTTTTTAATTCGGTTAATTCTTACCCCCACATTGGAAGTTGTTAAACCTGTTATAGTTGCAATCTCATCATAACTGCAATCCTCTAATAGCAATCCTATGATTATTCTATCTATTTCTTTTAGCGTGGATATAGTCTTATAAAGCTTTGTTATTTCTTGTTGGTTGTTGTTGGAGTTGTCACTATCATCGTCGTAATGAGGGAGATGTATGGGGTAGTTTGCTTGTTTTTGCTTTAATTTAGTTTTTCTGTTGAGGGTTAAAAGAGCGGTATTTGTAGTAATGCGGTAAATCCAAGTTTTTATATTACTCTCCTTTCTAAAGCCATCTAGATTATTCCATACTTTTATTAAAACCTCCTGAAACAAATCATCCGCATCTGTTTTGTTTCCCATAAAGCCCAAACAAAGTCTATATATCTGATCCTTTGAGTCCTTATAGACTTGTTTAAAATAATGTTCTTTATTTTGCTCCATTGATAAATGACTTTACAGATTTTACAAACCAAGTTGGTTCATCCCACATGATATAGTGTTTTGCTGTTTCGGCAATTTCAATCTTATAATCCTTCGATTTAGAAAATTGGTTCTCATAGTTGTTTTTAACTAGCTCTTTTGTAATTCCATAGTTTTTAGCGCCGTACCAACTTCCTACTACAAGGATAGGTATTTTTATCCTCTCTATTTCGTCTCTTAAGTCGGTTGTCATAAGTTCATATATAGCTTGGGCAATAGTTTCGCGATCCGATTGTAAAGACCATTCTATTGCTGTTGAGATGTTTTCAGAATCGGTGATCATTGTAGGAAGGGTAAGTTTTTGCTGTTGCATGAATAAACTATCGGAGGTTGAAATAATCATTTCCCTGGTTTGTTGCGCTTGTGGCAGAATACTGTCTACACTCGCGTTGGGATTATAGGCCGCAGCCATAAAAGGATAGGAGTCTACAATTACGATTTCTTTTAATAGTGTAGGTTCAGAAATCGCTATTAAGAGGGATAGAAATCCTCCTAAACTATGTCCAATCAGAATGGGTTTGGTTTTAAGTTCATTTTTTATATACCTGATTATTTCCTTTTCTATACAGGGTAGGTATCCATTTTCAAGTGAAATGGGTTTCTGATTTGCAAATCCTGCTAATGTGAGAATATGGTATTCATAATTTTTATCTAATAGCTCTGTAGTCTGTTCCCATACTTTGCCTGAAGATGCCAGTCCGGGAATTAAAATTACCGGATCCCCACTTCCTTTTAATTCAACATTAAAAGAATATGTTTCAGATTGGGATAATATTGAAGTTTGAATGAAAAGGGCGACTATTACAATTGCTAATTTTCTCATAATAATTGTTTTATGGTTTACCCTTTAGATTAGCAAAGTCTAGTTTTATTACACTTTTAAGAGTTATTTTTTAGGATGGTATTTGGTTACTTATATTAAAGATATCAGCAATCGCTGATATGATAAACTCAACTCCGATAGTAATCACAATAAAACCAATAATTCTCGATAAGGAATTTATACCTGAAGCACCTAATAATCTAACGATATAAAATGAGCTTTTTAATATGAGGTAAATACATGTTGACGCTACTAAAATTGCTATTAGAATTATAAAGACATTATCTAGCTCGGAATATTCCTGATTATAGGTGATTAAGAGGGACATGGTTCCCGGTCCGGCTATCATTGGCATTGCCAATGGAGTTAATGAAATTTCTGAGCGGGTTTTAATATCTTCTTTAACCTTTTCTACCTTCATTCCTTTATGCTTTCTAAATTCTCCGGTTAATAATGCAAAACCCGATGTTGCAATAATTAGTCCTCCGGCAATTTTAAGGGAGTTTAAAGTAACCCCAAAGAAGAGTAAGATATACTTGCCGGCAAAAAATGAGATAAGTAATATTATAAAAACATTAATCGATGCCCATAGTGCTATTCGGTTCCGCTCCAATTTACTGTTTTCCTGAGTTAAACTAACAAATACAGGTACGGTTCCAAAGGGATTCATTACCGAAAATAAAGCTGCAAAAATCGTTATAAAAAGTTCCATTCGTTTTTCAGCAAAGATTAGTCCTTCCTTTTTCACTGAAATGAACCCAGTATTACGATTATGTAAATTTATCGTATCAATTTTTTAATAGGAACTAGAATATGAGTTTTTGTTTTACTATATGAGGGGGGAAGTGGGGGGATTTAATACATCTAGGTGTATTAAGAGAGTTAATGGACAGATTCTTTGATATAATAATATGGTTACAGACAGCATATTACTGACCATTTTAAAAATCACAGGAGAAATAAATTAGACTATAAATTAAATTAGATGGTAGCGTTAACACAATGGAATAGGGCTGCTTTTGAAGACGTTTGGAAAAGAAATATAAAGAAGCTACTATTCTACTATATGGGGAGGGGAAACTTGACTCGGAATGACATTGCTGTACTCCAAGGAGGTTAACCCGGATAATTCATGGGTATATAGTAAAATTGGGTGTAAAGTGTTATATTTAAAGAGCTTACAGGCATCTTTACTAACACTAAAATCACCCAATTTTGAGTACTAAAAATACAGTTTTCTACCGAGGTAAAAAATCAATTTCCGTAGATTTTTCTGCAGAAGAAATAAGTTCTGATGGTTCTCTGGTTTTACTGGAGAAAATAGAGCGGGAACACAAGTTAATCAGGTATTTCAGTCAATTTATTCCAGATAGTCGCAATCCCATCTTAGTCACCCATACGATAGAGAAACTTTTAAAGCAACGCGTATTTATGCTGATGCAGGGATATGAG
>NZ_AUKX01000006.1:20754-147618 GCF_000424985.1 Arenibacter latericius DSM 15913 | reverse complement strand
CGGACAAGGGCTATATCTCGAAGGATCTTGGGGAGATGCTATTTGAGGACGGTCTGCACTTGGTTACTGGAATAAGAAACAATATGAAGAATGTACTGATGACCCTCAGGGACAAAATACTACTTAGAAAACGCTCAATTATAGAAACCATAAACGATCAGCTTAAAAATATATGTGACGCAGAACACTCTAGACACAGGAGCTTCGGAAATTTCATAACTAATCTTGTCTCAAGCCTAATAGCTTATTCGTTCCAAGAGAAGAAACCGGGAATCAAATTTGAAAAAGAGCAAAATAAAAATGGACAATTAGCATTATTTTACTAAATGCTTATCCCGAACTCAGGTTGTAAGTTAACCCCTTAACGCGATTTTCTAGTGCGATCCAAAATAATCCCTTCAGAAATCCAATTTGCAACGGCCTGCCTATTGTTTGGTTCTAAAATTCGTCTTTGGTCTTTTCTGTTCCTTATGTTACCTACTTCTATATAAGCCATCGCTGGCAAAGTATTCTTTATCAAATACAGACCGCTACGATCTTCAAAAGTACCTTCATAGACTCTATTAGGCTGATATTTCCTGTATTTATTTAAGAACGTTTCGTGGATACTCTCCGCTAAGTGTTTCCCATTTCTACTCTTTTCATGATGGTAGAAAAACACATCTATATTTTGCCCTTTGCTCCTACTATCTACATGGGTTACAATTAACCGTTGATACTTACCCTTATTCTTCCGGTAAAGTTGGTTTACAACATCTACCCTTTGCCTCAATCGCTGCAATTGATTTAAAGGAATTTTCTGATTGGGGTAGACTACCTCATCCCTATCTATTTCTAAAATCTTATAATCTCGTATTCCATCATTGGGATCTTGGACTATTATATAAGTTTCTGCACCATGACTCATCAGCTTTTTGGCCAATCTAAGGGTAATATCATACGCATACTCATCTTCTGCAATCATTTTTCCCTTGTACGAAGCCACTGCACCAGGATCTGGACCTCCGTGTCCTGAGACCAAATAATACACTGCCCCATTTAATTTGTTGCTTTTAACGGTCACCAAAGCGTGTTCTTTTCCAAACAAACTCTCCTTTAACACCTTAGGCTCTTTTTTTAATGTCGTAGTTTTTCGATCACCAGAACCTACCTCCACAGGTGGCAGCACATATTCCCTACCCTGAAAAAGATGAATACTATCCCATAAAATATCTTTGTTAAGAGCAATAAAATGCCCATAATGCTTTGCCGGACTCAATCCTTGTTTTCTAAGAAGGGAATAAATTCCGTCTCCTTTCTCCGCAACGACTGTCTTTAAGGATGTTTGTGAAAATCCAGAAAGCACCAATAAACCAAGTATCCAAAATAGCAGATATGTTCTTTTGTTCAACACTAGTGTGATTTTAAACAAATGTTATCAAAAATTCTGCCGAATTCCTATAAAGTTAGGAGGGCATTAACAAATATGTATCACGGTTCTATCTAATTACATCAATTTTACAGTAAGGTAGTCCCCAAATACACTAATAAACTGATAGCAACTTATGAAGTTCTTTTGTAAAAGCTTTTAATCACTTCTTGTGCTGGTTTGTTTTGTGGAGTAAATCGGTTATCCATAGGTCCACCAGACCTTTCATGATCTATAAACCATTTCCAAACAAAGCCTCCAGCAAACCATTCTTCGCTCCAAAACTCCTCAAAAATAGCTTGGGTAGCATTAACTTGGGCTTCTAAATTAACATCATCCTGACTATGGTCTACCAACCACGGTTTTTTTGCAGTGTAATTATTACTTCTATAACCATATTCCGTAAACAATACCTGCTTATTCTTAGCCATAGACAAAGATTTTATCTCCTCCTTATGCTTCTGCCAACCTTGTCGCAATTCGGCTACAGTTGGTGTTTTTTGGTCCGATAAGGGGAAGTAGGCATCAATTCCAACAAAATCTAACTGCTCCCAAAAAGGAACTCTGTTATACTCGTCCCAGTTAGCCGCATAGGTAAGTTTCCCTCCATACACTCCTCTAATCTTTTTTATAAGGGACATCCAAAAAGCCGGACGATGTTTTACAAATTGCTCCAACTCCGTTCCAATGCAAAAAGCATCGGCTTTGGTTTCCTGTGCAAGGGAAGCATAGGCTATAATAAATTTCTCATAGGAGGATTCCAAAGCTTTCCATTTCTGTTCCGAATCCATTTTCAAGTTTCCAGTAAACTCCCCTCTAGAAATCCATATTTGTGGCTTCATCATTACCTTTAATCCGTTTTCATGCAACAAATCAACGTACTGCCTTGCCCCTGTACGGGTTTCGCCAAACCACTGTCTAGAAGTATCAAAAATTATTTCCGGGGAATCTTTATCTCTTATAAATCCAAAAGGCATTACAGCCGCACATCTAGCATGTATTTCCCGCACAGCATCTACATCTTTTTGCGTCACTGGATTGCGAGAAGCCACAAAACTCACCCCATTCAATTTTTCTTGTTGAGTGCCGTCTACACAAGCCACCATCATCAAACACATAATAAAGCCCCAAAACTGTTTCATTCATAAAGATTTACGTCTCAATTTAAGATTTTCATGGCTGATTAAAAAATATAACCTCCAAGCATTTAATTCCTTTATCCGTACATTTGAGTTATACCTATAATTAAATCTATTCTAAATTAGATAGGTTACTTTAAGTTTTATCAATTAAGTCCGACTTAGTCTACACAACCAATTTATCTATGGAACACGTTGTTATTATTGGTAACGGAATTGCGGGGATCACCGCTGCCCGACATATCCGAAAATTATCTAACAAGAAAATCACCGTAATTTCGGCTGAAAGCGATTACTTTTTTTCTCGAACTGCCCTTATGTATGTGTATATGGGACATATGAAGTTTGAGCACACTCAGCCTTATGAAAATTGGTTTTGGAAGAAAAATCGCATCGAACTTGTTAATGCTTATGTAAATAAAGTAGATACCGAAAATAAAACCCTCCTACTCCAAAATTCGCAAGCAATAAAATTTGATAAATTAATTATCGCTACAGGCTCTAAACCCAATATGTTTGGATGGCCAGGACAAGATTTAAAAGGGGTACAGGGACTATATTCCAAACAGGACCTAGAATTATTAGAAGCAAATGCTCCGAATAAAGAGATTTGCAAAAGGGCTGTAATTGTAGGGGGCGGCTTAATAGGAATAGAAATGGCAGAAATGCTCCGCAGTAGAGACATCCCGGTTACCTTTTTGGTACGGGAGGCAAGCTTTTGGGATATAGTTTTACCACAAGGGGAGTCCCAGATGATTAATGAACACATCCGAGAACATCATATAGACCTTCAACTGAATACCAATTTGGTAGAAATTATTTCTGATGAGAATGGAAGAGCCAAGGCCGTGACTACAGACAAGGGGGAAACCATAGCATGTAATGTAGTTGGATTAACTGCAGGGGTTTCGCCCAACGTCAACTTTTTAAAAGACTCTGGAATATCACTAGGAAAAGGTGTATTAGTAAACCAATTTTTAGAGACTAATATTAAAGATATATATGCCATTGGAGACTGTGCAGAACAACATCAGGCCATAGGTAACCGTAGACCTGTAGAAGCAGTTTGGTATACAGGTAGAATGATGGGAGAAGCATTGGCACAGACGATCTGTGGCCGCAAAACACCATACAATCCCGGTCACTGGTTTAACTCGGCGAAATTCCTAGATATAGAATACCAAACTTATGGATGGGTCTTTCCTGAAGTCTCTAAAAAAGAATATGAACAACATTTTCACTGGAGACACCCCAAAGAAAAGATTTGCATTACCGTAGCTTACCACAAGGATAATAAACAATTATTAGGGATTAATACTTTTGGAATTAGAATGCGACACCAAATAGTGGATCGATGGCTAACTGAAAAAAGGGATATAAATTACGTGATGGAATATTTAAAGGATGCCAATTTTGATCCTGAATTTTATTCGCGTCATGAAAAATCCATAGTAGCACATTACAATAGCATCTTTAACACCAACATTACTCCCAAGAAGAAAAGTTGGAAACGAATTTTTAGCAACGCCTAGCATAAAATAATGAAAGCAATAAAAAATATAGGCCTACTCATTTTTCTAGTCGGGTTAAGCATCTTCACCTTACTGCCATTAACCGGTACCTTTACTTTGAGTACGGACAACCTTAAGAAAGTAGTCACAGATCAAAATATAAAGAGTGAAATATTTGTCCAAGAATTAGAGAACACGGTAGTTGGCAAATCTTTTAATGGAGTAAGCGCACTGTCTTCTAAAATTACTACCGCGCTTGAAAATGCTAATGCTCATCACAGAGAAAACAAGGAATATAATAAGGTAATGTATGTTGGTCCTCACGATATGGCTGCTACCTTAGCTAAAGCCTCTGGAGAAGGTTTTATAGTTAACAATAAAATATTAATGTGGTTCCTCACTTTTGGACTTGGCATTATAGGAGCCTTAGTATTTATTCTTCCCAATGTAATTTTATTGGGAAAAAAGGGAATTAAAAATGACGGCATCTATCATGAAAAAGCAACAAATAGAGGATGGATCGCTTGGTTGGTCTTTATATACTTAGTCTCATTTTATCTGTTGCTTTACTTTCGCCCAGAATATGCAGTTAACTGGACCTATACTTTAGACCCGTTAAGCTTATGGTTAAGCGGGAACCTAGCAGGGCATTGGTTTGTTTACGGCTTTATGTATAGCGTTGTAATGACGGTAATGGCAGTACGGATGTATATTAAATACAGACACAACACCTATCAAATGGTAAGGACTACTTCCGTTCTTTTCTTTCAGATTGTTTTTGCCTTTCTGATACCAGAAATTATGGTGCGACTCCAAATGCCTTATTACGATTTTAAGAATATCTTTCCGTTGGATTATGATTTCTTTTTCCAATGGAATTTAAGGTCCTTATTAAATAGTGGAGGAATTGGACTATTTATTTTGGTGTGGGGCATTGCCCTCACGTTAGTTGTAGTTCCGGTAATGGTCTATTTTTTTGGGAAGCGATGGTATTGCTCATGGGTATGTGGCTGTGGAGGATTAGCGGAAACCTTGGGCGATCCTTACCGCCAACATTCTAGCAAGTCCTTATTTTCTTGGAAAATAGAACGCTGGCTAATCCATGGGGTACTTGTTTTTGCGGTAGGGATGACCCTAATGACACTGTACAGCTTTTTTACAGAGTCTAGTACTGTATTAGGCATAAAAACGCAGAGCGTTCAGAATGCCTATAGCTTCTTAATCGGGGCTATTTTCGCCGGAGTGATAGGTACAGGTTTTTACCCTATTTTTGGCAATAGGGTATGGTGCCGATTTGGCTGTCCGCTTGCTGCCTATCTAGGATTCGTTCAACGATTTAAATCGCGCTTTAGAATTACTACAAATGGCGGACAATGCATTTCTTGCGGAAATTGCTCTACCTACTGTGAACAAGGTATAGATGTTAGAGCCTATGCCCAGAAAGGGGAAAATATAGTTAGATCTAGCTGTGTGGGCTGTGGAATATGTTCTGCTGTTTGCCCAAGAGGAGTATTAAATTTGGAAAATGGACCTTTAGAAGGAAGAATTAACCCTACAGAGGTACTTCTGGGCAATGATGTAGACTTAATGGATTTGGTAAACAAAAAATCCTAAAACTAATGATACCTTTGCAACCGCTATAAAACTATTAATTCGATGTGCATTCTAAATAATTACTCATAAGCTGCAATGCCACCAACTATTAAAATCAATTTGAAGAAATATCGAAATTCTCCCCTCAACATATACAATGACGGATATTAAAGTAATTATCCCCGCATATAACGAAGAAGATTCTATTGCCAAAGTAATAAAAGACATTCCTAAAATAGTCTCAGAGGTAATCGTAGTAAATAACAATTCTACGGATGCCACTGCGGAAAATGCAGCGTCAGCAGGAGCTACTGTTCTCACGGAAAACCGAAAAGGTTATGGCTACGCCTGTCTTAAAGGAATTAATTATCTCTCCGAGCCATCTAAACAACCCGATATTATCGTATTTATGGATGGAGACTATTCCGATTATCCAGAGGAACTTTCAAAAGTGATACAACCTATTTTGGAAAATAATGTGGATTTGGTAATAGGTTCTAGAGTAAAGGAATTAAGAGAGGATGGCGCTATGACACCACAACAGGTGTTTGGCAACTTCCTTGCTACCACGCTGATGAAGTGGTTTTTTGGAGCTAATTTCACAGACCTTGGTCCGTTCCGAGCTATCAAATACAAAACGCTAATGGCGCTCGAAATGGAGGATAAAACTTACGGCTGGACAGTAGAGATGCAATTAAAAATAATAAAACGACGTTTTACATACGCCGAAGTACCAGTTCGTTACAAAAAAAGAATTGGGGTTTCTAAAGTATCAGGAACGCTAAAAGGCACTATATTTGCAGGCGCAAAAATCCTAGGTTGGATATTTAAATACAGCATAAAATAAAAAATGGGAATAACAATTACTTACCTTATCATTACCGTTTACAGTATATCCTTATTATTAATTTTCTTTTATAGTTTGGCTCAGTTAAATTTATTAGTCAACTATCTAGGACAAAAGCGAAAAAATAAAGAAGCCCCTAAATACAATTTACTAGATCCAAAAGAAATCCCTTTTGTCACCATACAATTGCCAGTTTACAATGAGCAGTATGTAATGGAACGCTTACTAGACAATATTGCTAAAATAGAATACCCAAAAAGCAAATTGGAAATTCAGGTTTTAGACGATTCCACCGACGTATCTGTATTGGAAACCGCTAAAAAAATTGAAATTCTTCAGGAAACCGGACTCGATATAAAACATATTCGTAGAACTAACAGACAAGGTTTTAAAGCAGGCGCCTTAAAAGAGGGGCTTGTTACTGCTAAAGGTGACTTCATTGCCATTTTTGATGCAGATTTTCTTCCTTCTAGCGATTGGTTAAAGAAAACCGTGATCTATTTTAAAGACGAGGAAATTGGGGTAGTACAGACCCGATGGGGACATATCAATCGAGATTACTCTACCCTAACTAAAATTCAGGCTTTCGCTTTAGATGCTCATTTTACTTTAGAGCAGGTAGGCAGAAATGCCAAAGGCCATTTCATCAACTTTAACGGTACTGCCGGTATTTGGAGAAAAGAGTGCATCTTGGATGCTGGGAACTGGGAAGGAGACACCCTTACCGAAGATTTAGACCTAAGTTACCGAGCGCAACTAAAAAACTGGAAATTTAAATATCTAGAAGATGTAGAAACTCCGGCAGAGCTTCCAGTTGTTATAAGTGCCGCCCGTTCCCAACAGTTCCGTTGGAACAAAGGTGGTGCAGAGAACTTTAGAAAAACCGTTTGGAGTGTGGTAAGCGCTAAAAATATCTCGTTTAAAACCAAATTCCACGGAGTTATGCACTTATTAAATAGCTCTATGTTCCTTTGTGTCTTTATGGT
The DNA here is from genome assembly GCF_000424985.1 of Arenibacter latericius DSM 15913. GTDB lineage: Bacteria > Bacteroidota > Bacteroidia > Flavobacteriales > Flavobacteriaceae > Arenibacter > Arenibacter latericius. Next base: position 140,134 of record NZ_AUKX01000006.1, on the reverse strand, counting down.
AGCACTATTAAGTATCCCCATGCTGTACATAAAAAACACCTATGATCATTTGGGTTGGGTTTTTGAAGCTACCAATTTTTTTATACTTAGTACCATTATACTCTTTGTATGCTATTGGTTTACCTATAAAAGTATACAAGGCAGCAGTTTTAATAGTTTTGTAGACTATATAAAGATATTCTTTACCTTTTTCTCCGTTGCTCTCGGCTTTTCTTTACACAATTCTATTGCTGTACTAGAAGGTCATATGGGAAAGAGAAGTGAATTTGTAAGGACTCCAAAATTTAACCTGAATAACATAAAAGACAGTTGGAAAGGCAATAAATACCTAACAACAAAACTATCTCCCAACATGATTTTAGAAGCGCTATTAATGCTCTATTTTCTTTTTGGAATGTATAGTGCTATTCCTTTGAACGACTTTGGACTATTCCCTTTTCATTTTATGCTGTTCCTAGGTTTTGGATATGTATTTTTTAAATCCCTTTTTGCAGCACGGGCGTAAATAGTACTTTGGACAGAAATTCAGGGACGTATCTGAGCATTCAACCCTTTCTTGGTGTATAAAAAAATACTACCAGTAATCTAAAAACTTAATATCTGGTTCCATATTCCCTTATGGAACCAGAGTTATTTTATAATCAATCTATGTGAAGGCCACCAAAAGTGATATTTTTACCAACTTCCCCTATTCTAAGTATCCTCCTACACCTATTTAATTATATTTGATTTAAATTTGGAATAAGACCATACCATCGTCAACCAATACCATTAACATTTTATATCCCTATGATAGATAAAGCCATTTCTTATTGGAGACTTCACCGCCTTCCAATTATAATGGTATTTACCTCCCTTCTAATCTATTACACTATAGGATATCATTTGCCACGGACAGATTTTATAAAGCTGATCTCCCTATATTCGGCGCTATTCTTTTTATGCTATAAACTGGTTCAATTTGAGAAATGGAATTTTTCTTTTCTAATTGTTTCTGGCATCTTATTCAGGATAATTTTCCTTTTTTCCACTCCCACTCTGTCACAAGATTTTTATCGTTTTATTTGGGATGGCCAACTGATTATCAATGGCATTAACCCCTACTTACATTTACCCAAAGATATTATCATGGATCTCCATCGTAAAGTACCCATTGCCATGGAGTTATATATTGGAATGGGTGATTTAAGCAGGTCTAATTTCAGTAATTATCCGCCATTAAACCAACTACTTTTTGCATTATCATCCTTACTAACAGGGCATAGCGCTTTGGGCAGTATAGTAATAATGCGAATTACTATAATTCTCGCAGATTTAGGTATCCTTTATTTTGGAAGAAAGTTGCTTCGTAAGCTCAATAAATCTACTCACCTTATATTTTGGTATTTTTTAAATCCACTAGTTATTTTAGAACTTACAGGCAATCTTCATTTTGAAGGAGTGATGTTGTTCTTTTTCGTATGCTCACTCTACCTACTAAATCAAAACAAATGGCAATTAGCTGCGGTAATTTACTCCCTATCAATTTCTATAAAGCTTATCCCTTTAATGTTTCTGCCAATTTTTCTAAAATACTTTGGAATAAAGAAAAGTATGGTATTCTATACGCTGGTAGGCGGAGTTACACTTTCACTGGCACTTCCCTTCTATGCACCAGAATTTATCACGAATTATTCTCAGACCATAGGTCTTTGGTTCTCTAATTTTGAATTTAATGCAGGGTTTTATAATCTAGTTAAATCTATTAGCACCCAGTGGGATGCCAAACCTTGGGAATTGATTAAAACATATGGCAAAATCGTTCCTATAATAATTATTATTTGGGTAGGCTTAATTACTTTTATTAGGAATAACAAGAACACAGATAGTCTAATAACTTCCATGTTATGGATTCTTAGTCTCTATTATTTTTTATCTGCTACCGTCCATCCTTGGTACATTATTTTTTTGGTAGTACTTTGTTTGTTCACCAAATTTAGATTTCCATTATTATGGTCCTTCACTATCTTTTTAAGTTATTTTACCTACACCAATGCCGCTTATAAAGAAAGTAGTTTACTATTGATCCTTGAGTATTTTGCAGTTTACACCTTTATGATTTATGAAATAATCAGATTACAAAATAAAAATCAACTATTTCATAAAAATTCATCTCAGAAATGTCATGAATAAAATTTATTTGTACTTTTGATATCAGCAATGAATAAAACTACACACATATTAAATTATAACGAGGTTACTAACCTTGCTTATTCATTTACGCCTACACGTCGTCGCCCGTAAGGGTGCCATTCTGTTATGGAAATAGGTGAGTCCATTTCCGCTCTCAAAAAACATCAAAATATTATTTCTAATTTAAAGCAACATTCAATGAAGATTGTTATTGCTAACGACTCCCATTTTAAATATGCCGAGATCATCTGTGATACTATAGCAGAATCGGCCAAAGTTAGGGGCACAGGGATTGCAAAACGTACTCCCGAATATATAGAAAAAAGACTTCGTAACGGAAATGCAGTCATCGCATTAGATGGTGATAAGTTTGCCGGTTTCTGTTATATCGAAGTTTGGGGACACGAGAAATTTGTCGCTAATTCTGGGCTTATAGTACACCCGGATTATAGAAATCAAGGATTAGCCAAAAGAATAAAAAAAGAAATTTTCAATCTTTCTAGATCTAAGTTTCCAGATGCTAAGATTTTTGGTATCACTACCGGTTTAGCTGTAATGAAAATGAATTACGAATTGGGCTATAAACCTGTCACCTTTTCGGAGCTTACCACAGATCCCGAATTTTGGAAAGGTTGCCAAACCTGTAAGAACTTCGATATTCTGACCAGAACGGAGCAAAAAATGTGTCTATGTACTGGGATGTTATATGACCCTGCCATAAAAACAAAATCTAGCAGCATAGAAAAAGTAAATTCTAAGGCTTTTAAAAGGCTAAAAAGCATAAAAGAAAGCCTATTCCTAAGTAAGAAAACGAAATAAGGGATCGCATACATCGCCTTCCCAATAACTATATAAATGAGTAAAATGAAAAAATTAGTTTTGGCCTATAGCGGAGGATTAGATACCTCTTATTGCGCAAAATACCTATCTAAAGAAAAAGGGTTTGAAGTACATGCCGTTAGCGTTAATACCGGCGGATTCCCACAAGAAGAAATAGAGCAAATCCATAAAAAAGCCTTAGAGCTTGGCGCTACTAGCTATACCTCTATAGACGCCGTACAAACGTTTTATGAAAAAGTAGTTAAATACTTAATATTTGGTAATGTTTTAAAAAATAACACCTATCCTCTTTCTGTAAGCGCAGAACGAATTGTACAAGCCATTGAAATAGTAAACTACGCCAAAAAAATAGGTGCCAATTATATTGCACACGGTAGTACAGGCGCTGGTAATGATCAGGTGAGGTTTGATATGATCTTCCAGATTATAGCTCCCGAAATAGAAATTATTACTCCTATAAGGGATAATAAGCTATCTAGAGAGGTAGAAATAGAATATCTAAAAAAGAATGGCGTAGATTATCCATGGGAAAAAGCAAAATATTCTATCAATAAAGGACTATGGGGAACTTCTGTTGGTGGAGACGAAACACTAACCTCCCATAAACCTTTACCAGACCATGCCTTCCCAAGTCAATTACAGGAAACAGAGCCTACCCAAATTAAATTAACTTTCCATAAGGGAGAGCTAATTGCTTTGGATGGGGATACGGACACTCCAGTAAACAATATTGTAAAATTGGAAGCCTTAGCCTCCAAATATGCTATTGGTAGAGATATCCATGTTGGCGATACTATTATTGGTATTAAAGGGAGAGTAGGTTTTGAAGCTCCTGCATCATTAATCATCATAAAGGCACACCATTTACTAGAAAAACACACCCTTAGCAAATGGCAGCAGTACCAAAAAGAACAACAAGCAAGCTTTTATGGAATGCTCTTACACGAAGGCAACTATATGGACGAGGTAATGCGTAACATTGAAGCATTCCTTACCGATACCCAAAGAAATGTATCAGGAGATGTTTTTGTAAGCCTCCACCCGTATCGATTTGAATTAGACGGAATATCTTCTCCTCACGATCTGATGAATGCTTCATTTGGTAGCTATGGAGAAATGAATGAAGGTTGGACAGCTGACGACGCTAAAGGATTCATAAAAATTCTTTCCAACCCTGGAAAAATATACAATCATGTAAATCAACAAGATGATTAAAGTAGGAATCATAGGGGGATCCGGATATACAGGCGGCGAACTTATTAGAATACTTTTAAACCACCCTAATGCCAAAATAGACTTTGTCTATAGCACCACTAGGGCTAACAAAAAGATTACGACTGCCCATCCCGACCTGCTAGGGACAACAGATCTAAAATTTACAGGCACCGTAAATCCAGATGTAGATGTGGTATTCCTATGCCTAGGGCATGGTAATTCTACTAAGTTCTTAGAGGAAAACCCATTTTCTAAGGCTACCAAGATTATAGATCTAAGCAACGACTTTAGGTTGGCTGCAGATGCTCTTTTTGATGGTAAAAACTTTGTATATGGGTTGCCAGAACTAAAGAAAGAAGAAATTAAATCTGCAAATTATATTGCCAATCCTGGGTGTTTTGCTACCGGTATACAACTGGCTTTACTACCCTTAGCAAAGGCAAACCTATTGAATAACCCAGTACATATAAATGCTGTTACTGGCAGTACTGGTGCGGGGGCAAGCCTTTCTCCTACTGCTCATTACAGTTGGAGAAACAATAATGTTTCCTGGTACAAGCCCTTTACTCACCAACACCTAGGGGAGATAAAAGAAAGTTTGCAAAGCCTACAAAAAGAAACAGGAGAATTATTCTTTCTGCCCAATAGAGGGAACTTCACCAGAGGTATTTTGGCAACTGCTTATACTGAATTTAAAGGAAGCCTAGAAGAAGCTTATTCCTTGTATTATGATTTTTATAAGGATGCGGTATTTACTCAGGTTACCGAAGAAGACCTCAACCTAAAACAAGTGGTGAACACCAACCAATGTCACATTCATTTGCATAAGCACAATAATACCTTATTAATTACCTCTGCCATAGATAACCTCTTAAAAGGAGCATCGGGACAGGCAGTGCAAAACATGAATTTGGCTTTTGGCCTGGAAGAGAATGCAGGCTTACAATTGAAAGCAGGTGTCTTTTAGTCAACATAAAAACCATGGAGCTCATTCTTGTCAACAGCAAAAATGAGCTCCACTAATAACCATCAAACTTTTCCGAAATGGGCTTTTACATAATAGTCCAAATCGGTAATTAAACATTAAGGAAATGAAAATAGCCATTATAGGGGCCGGAAATTTAGGGATGTCCATTGCCGAAGGTATTTTGAGCACTAATGGCGCTACCTCCATGGTCCTCACCAAAAGAAATTTGGGCGATCTTAAAGAGTTGGAAGAATATGGTATTGTAAGCACCACCTCCGACAATAGAGAGGCAGTAAGCAAGTCCGACATTTTAATTTTTACCGTTCAGCCGGGACAATTCACAAAAATTTTGAATGAGGTAAAAGACCTTCTTACAGACAAGCATGTGATTATCTCTACCATAACTGGATTTAGTATTGCTAAAATGGAAGAAGTTATTGGGTCCGATAACTATATTATTAGAGCTATGCCCAATACCGCTATTTCAGTGGGAAAATCCATGACCTGTATATGTAGCAATGAAAAGGGGCTTAAACGTATAGAGCTAGCTAAAGCTATTTTCAACAGAATGGGGCATTCCCTACAAATTCCTGAACAACAAATGCAAGCTGCTACGGTTATCTGCGCTAGTGGAATCGCCTTTTGGATGCGTATGATACGCGCCACCACTCAAGGCGCAATCCAACTAGGGTTTGATGCTAAAGAGGCTCAAGAATTAGCGATGCACACTTGTAACGGAGCTGCAAACTTATTAATAGAATCGGAAAGCCATCCAGAACACGAAATAGATAAGGTAACCACCCCAAAGGGATGTACCATATCTGGACTTAACGAAATGGAACACCAAGGTCTGAGCTCTTCCTTAATTAGGGGGATCTTAGCATCTTTTGATAAAATAAACGAAATTAAAAAGGAATAGCCCTTTACTAATTTCTCTTAAAGGCTAGCCTTTAAGAGCCAAAAAAAGAATTATAACAGATGAATTTATTTGACGTATATCCACTTTACGATGTAACCCCCGTATCAGCAAAGGGAATCGTGGTTACCGATGACAAAGGCCAAGATTACTTAGATTTTTATGGAGGTCACGCTGTAATTTCTATAGGGCACTCCCATCCCACCTACGTAAACCGATTAAAAGATCAGTTAGAGAAAATTGGTTTTTATAGTAATGCCATCCAAAACCCTATTCAGGAGGAGTTGGCTAGCAAATTGGGTAAACTTTCCAATTGTGAAGACTACAATCTGTTCCTTTGTAATTCTGGAGCAGAAGCGAATGAAAATGCTTTAAAACTAGCTTCCTTCCAAAACGGAAAATCGCGTGTAATTTCCTTTAAAAATGGATTTCACGGTAGAACCTCAGCGGCGGTAGCTGTTACCGATAATGAAAAAATTAATGCCCCTATCAACAAACAACAAAAGGTAAGCATTCTTCCTTTTAATGACCTACAAGCTTTTATCAGCGAGATTAGTAAAAAAGACGTCTGTGCCGTAATCATAGAAACAATTCAAGGAGTTGGTGGTTTAGATATGCCTTCACCAGACTTCTATGAGAATGTTGCTAAACTATGTAAGGAGTATGAGGTTATCCTGATTGCAGACGAAGTGCAATGTGGATATGGAAGGAGTGGTAAGTTCTTTGCTTTCCAACACTTTAATATTAAACCAGATATTATTACCGTAGCTAAAGGAATGGGGAATGGTTTTCCTATAGGTGGGGTGTTGATTCATGATAGCATAAAAGCATCTTACGGACTTTTGGGTACCACTTTTGGAGGAAATCATTTGGCATGTGCTGCAGGGCTAGCTGTTTTAGAGGTGATTGAAAAAGAAAATCTCATAGAAAACTCAGCTGAACTCTTTGAATATTTTAAATTAAAAGCAGCTACTATACCTCAAGTAAAACAGGTAAAAGGAATGGGACTTATGTTGGGGCTAGAGTTCGATTTTGAGGTAGGCGAACTGAGAAAGAAATTAATTTACAACCAGCATATGTTTACCGGTGGTGCCAATAACAAACATGTATTAAGAATATTACCGGCATTGAATATAACCAAGGAAAATCTAGATCAATTTTTCGATGCTCTTAAAAAAGAGTTAGAGTAATAAAGTACAGGTCATAGGGGAGCAAAATGACCTGTACGTCACCAGAGTACTTTGGACAAATCGGTTAAAGCAAGGAAAATGAAACGAAAAAGAATATTATTAAAAATAGGATCTAATACCCTCACCAAGGAAACCGATCATATATCACGAGGAAAAATTGAGGATATTGGCCGACAAATTGCTAAACTGAATGACCAATACGAATTTATAATAGTAAGTTCAGGTGCTATTGCAGCAGCAAAACAATTTGTAAAACTGGAGCATAATGGGGAAGAAATAACGGTTAAACAAGCTTTGGCCTCCATTGGACAACCCCATCTAATGCGAATTTTTCAAGAAAATTTCAGAGAATTAGGATTGTTTACTTCCCAATGCCTATTGTCTTATTCCGATTTTGAAAAACAAGTATCCAAAGAAAATATTCGTAATACCATAAACGTCCTAGTTGCTAATAATTTTATCCCAATTATTAACGAGAATGATACCGTGGCAACTGATGAGATAAAATTTGGTGACAATGATAAACTTGCCGCTCTTACTGCGGCTCTAATCAATGCAGACTTATTGATTATTGCCACCAATACTAATGGTATTTACACTAAGGAGTCTATAGAAACCAACGATCCCAAAACTATAACGCAAGTCCAAAGCTTGGCATCTTTAGAAAAGGAGATCAGCAACTCCAAATCCTCGCACGGAACCGGAGGAATGCAATCTAAGATAGAAGCAGCCACCATTGCACAAAACGCAAATATAGAAACCTGGATAGTAAACGGCATCCAGGAAAATTTTATAATTAACGCTTTAGAAAATAAAATTGCCTTTACCACAATAAAATAAAAACATGCAACATTATTTATCCTTACAAGACATTGACTCGCTTCCCCAATGGGTAGAAGAAGCAAAATCCTTAAAAGCTGCTCCTATGCAATACAAAACATTAGGTGCGGGCAAAACCATTTGCCTATTATTTTTTAATAATAGCCTAAGAACCCGCCTTAGCACTCAAAAGGCGGCAATGAACCTTGGAATGGAAGTTATAGTTATGAATTTTGGTAGTGAGGGCTGGGCCTTAGAGTATGAAGATGGCACTATTATGGACCAAGGCACATCCGAACACATTAAGGAAGCCGCTAAAGTAGTAGCACAGTATTGTGATGTTGTAGGTATACGAGCTTTTGCCTCCTTAACCGACAAGGAACAAGATGAGGCCGAGGTAGTACTTAATAATTTTAAAAAATATGCTGGTATACCTGTAATTAATATGGAAAGCTCCATTGGGCACCCGTTACAGGCATTAGCAGACGCCATTACGCTCTCCGAAAATAATACCAAGAAAAAACCCAAGGTAGTTCTTTCATGGGCTCCGCATCCGAAAGCGCTACCGCATGCTGTAGCAAATTCTTTTATAGAGATGATGCAATTACAAGATGCAGATTTTGTAATTACTCATCCTAAGGGGTACGATTTAAACCCCGAAATCACCAAGGATACAAAAATTGAATACGACCAAGACAAGGCTTTAGAAGATGCCGATTTTGTATACGTGAAAAACTGGAGCAATTACCAGGACTACGGGAAGGTATTAAATCAGGATAAAAACTGGACTATGACCGAAAAAAAATTGGGAAAAGCCAAGTTTATGCACTGTTTACCAGTTAGACGAAACGTAGTAGTAGCAGACGAAGTATTAGATGGGGAACAATCCTTAGTGATAGAACAAGCCAACAACAGGACCTATGCCGCACAAATAGTGCTAAAAAAGGTTTTACATAGTTTAGACAAGTAATCTGCATATTCCGATGCCTAATGAAAGGCTAAAGGAAATAAGATATATCAATTTCTCCGAATAGGAGCGACTAATTAGGGCTTATGAAAAAGAAGTTATCCATAGTGAAAATTGGAGGCAACGTAATAGAGAACGAAGCAGAACTCCATAAATTCTTAGATGCCTTTTCCACCATGGAAGGCCCAAAAATATTGGTCCATGGAGGAGGTAAATTAGCTACTCAAATAGCTAACAAACTAGGAGTAGAATCCAAAATGATTGGAGGACGCCGAATTACGGATGCCGAAGGTTTAAAGGTTATCACTATGGTATATGGCGGCCTAGCCAATAAAAATATCGTAGCCCAATTACAAGCTCGCGACACCAATGCAATAGGATTAAGCGGTGCCGATGGCAATACCATCAGAGCTGTAAAACGCCCAGTAAAAGATATAGATTACGGTTTTGCTGGTGATGTAGAAGAAGTAAACACCCTTGCTATTTATCAATTACTGCAAGCGGATTTTACTCCGGTATTCTGCGCAATCACCCACAATAAAGAGGGGCAATTATTAAACACTAATGCAGATACCATTGCTTCAGAAGTAGCTATTGGGATGAGTGACGCCTTTGACACCACCTTATATTATTGCTTTGAAAAGAAAGGGGTATTGTTTGATATAGCAGACGAAGACTCCGTAGTAAAACACTTGGAGCCAGGCAACTATCAAGAATTATTAGAAAAGAAAATTATAGCGGATGGCATGCTACCCAAATTGGAAAATTGCTTTCATGCGCTTCATAAAAACGTAGGCAAGGTTTGCATTGGAAATATTAGCATGTTAGCTCCCAACGCAACTTTGTATACCACAATTACCTTATAAATTATTATGGATCAGAAACAACGAACGGAAAAAGCTATTGAATTACTTCATCAATTGATCAGTATTCAGTCCTTCTCTTCCGAAGAAGATAAAACCGCGGATACCATTGAAAAATGGTTGAGCGATTTCAACATCCCATTTAAAAGGGAGAAAAATAACGTATACGCCTTTAACAAACACTATGATGCTAATAAGCCAAACCTCTTATTAAACTCGCATCATGATACTGTTAAACCCAATTCATCTTATACCAAAGACCCCTTTCATCCACATGTAGAAGACGGGAAACTCTATGGATTGGGAAGCAATGATGCGGGAGGATGCCTAGTATCTCTCCTGGCTACTTTCACCTATTTTTATGACAAAGAAAACTTAAGCCATAATATTATTATAGTGGCTTCTGCAGAAGAGGAAAGTTCGGGCCCAAATGGACTAAACAGTATGTTACCCCTTCTTCCTAAAATTGACGTTGCTATAGTTGGGGAGCCTACATTAATGCAATTGGCCATTGCCGAGAAAGGACTGGTAGTTTTCGACGGAAAAGTGAGTGGTACGCCTTCGCACGCGGCACATCCTAACAACAACAATGCTATTTACAATACTATTGAGGTATTGCAATGGTTTAAAGATTATAAATTCCCTAAAGTTTCTGAAGCATTAGGTGAAGTAAAACTTACGGTAACTCAACTAAAAGCCGGCAATCAACACAATGTTGTCCCTGGTCATGTAGATTTAGTTATTGATGTACGGGTAAACGACCGTTATAGCAATCAGGAAATTGCAGACATTCTAGCCCAAGAAGCCCCTTGCGAGATGGAACCGCGGTCCTTACGTCTAAACTCATCCTCTATAGCCAAGGAACACCCTTTGGTACAATCAGGTATAGCACTTGGCAGAGAAACCTATGGCTCTCCTACCCTATCGGATCAGGCATGTTTATATTGCCAGTCTTTAAAATTAGGGCCTGGAGATAGTACGCGTTCTCATTCTGCAGACGAATTTATTTATCTTAGCGAAATTGAAGAAGGAGTTGACTTGTACATCAAAATATTAGAAGGATTTCTGTTGAATAAATAGTCAATTAAGCAAAGATTGATAGATATTAACAACAACAAACCATATTCCCTCTTATTGGGAAATAAAAACATATAGAAAATGAAACTTTGGGACAAAGGCTTTAGCACGGATAAAAAAATTGATCATTTTACAGTAGGAAACGACAGAGAATTAGATCTGCTCTTAGCAAAGTATGATGTAATCGCCTCTAAGGCACATGCCAAGATGCTGGGTAAAATTGGCCTAATTACGCCAAATGAAACCCAGGATTTAGTAAAGGAGTTAGATAATATCGCAAAAACTATTGAGAAGGGGAAATTTGTTATAGAAGACAATTTTGAGGATATGCATTCCAAAATTGAATATGTCCTAACCAAAAAATTGGGCGATACCGGTAAAAAGATACATACGGCAAGATCTAGGAACGATCAGGTTTTAGTTGCCATGCACCTCTATCTTAAAAACGAACTTGCAGAAATAAAAAGTGAGGTAAAAGTTCTTTTTGATCTACTTATAAACTTAGCCGATAAATATAAATCCGTTTTATTACCTGGTTATACCCACTTACAGATTGCAATGCCTTCTTCTTTTGGGCTGTGGTTTTCTGCTTATGCAGAAAGTTTGGTAGACGATTTGTACTTCATAGATGCCGCCTACAAGGTGGCAGATCAGAATCCGTTAGGTAGTGCAGCAGGATATGGAAGTTCTTTCCCAATTGACCGTGATTTCACTACAGAGGAAATGGGCTTCGAAACCATGAAGTACAATGTTGTGGCCGCTCAAATGGGACGTGGTAAAGTAGAGAAAGCAGCAGCATTCGGAATGAGTAATGTTGCCGCTACCTTATCTAAAATGGCGATGGATATTTGCCTGTACATGAGTCAGAATTTCGATTTCATTTCCTTCCCAGATGAACTTACTACAGGAAGTAGTATTATGCCTCATAAGAAGAATCCAGATGTTTTTGAACTTGTACGAGGTAAGTGTAACAAACTACAGGCAGTACCTAATCAATTAATCCTAATAACTAATAACCTACCCAGCGGCTATCATAGAGATTTACAATTGGTAAAAGAAGTGATTGTACCAGCCATTCAAGATCTTAAAGCCTGTTTAGAGATCCTTACCTTCAGCTTACGCGAGATAAGAGTAAACAACGCTATTTTAGAAGATCCTAAATACGATTATCTATTCAGCGTAGACACTTTAAATGAGCTGGTATTGAGCGGAGTCCCGTTTAGAGATGCCTATAAAAAAATGGGGAAAGAAATTAATGAAGGGACCTTTACTCCAAAACGGGATATAAAACACACCCACAAGGGAAGCCTAGGAAATTTGTGCCTAGCAGAGATCCAAAAAAAGATGGAGCGGATTGCTTAGTGTACCTCCTAATATATTTTAACTTATCCCCCTCCATTACAGAGGGGGATAATTGTTATTAGCATTAAGATCATTTTTATATTTAACAACATAGCATTCTTCCCAAGTATTGAAAATAACCAACAGGAATGTTAACTCAATGCCTTTAAGTATTCGGTGAGATACTTATCCTTTTCTTTGGATTTGTACTGTACAATATAGCGGGGATGGTCTAAGACTGTAATAGAATCAAAAAGCTTTTCTTTGGTATTGATAGATTTCAAATATTTGGCGTTTTTCTTACCTAGCACAATACAATTAGAAGTATCGACTCCCATTGCAATCTGTTTTTTTAAGTTCGATATAATAAATGGCTTAGTTTGCTCAAACAACTGCGGATAATCGTAGTAATTGCAGTTCACCCAGTTCCCTTTGGTGTTTTGCTGAATAAAACCTAGGGGTGACATTGAATTAATGAAGAAGTCCCCGTAAAACCGTTCTACGCCCCCATATGCCTCTATTACTTCATATACAAAAACAGAGGAGGGTTCATGGCTGCTAACGGAATCTATGGAAATGTTACAAATTTCCGTCAGCCTCTTAGTATCTGTAAATGGAATGCCAGTGACACCGGCACCTAATCTACCAGGGTTAATACCAACAATTAATTTTCTTTTATTAGTATCGTTATAGAATTTACGGTAGAAGGAATCCATAATATCTAAGATTTCGGCATTATCCTTAAAAGGATTTAATACCTGTATTCCTTTATACAGTTCCTTAGAAAAATTGAGTTCTTTATTAAAACTAATAATTTTAGCAGCAAATGTTTCTTTCATCCTTCCTAAACTCATTATTGATTGTCCGTAGTGAACAAACAAGATATCGAAATTTATTCGGTCTAGGAAAATGCTTTGGTAATATGCAGTTGCACCCGCTTAACTAGAAAATGAACTTAGGTGGGTATTTGGATCAACTTCCTACCTATAATTAATTCTCACTACCCCAAGGAGCACCTGGTGTGGCCACTTCTTTAGTAAGATCGAACTTCACCGAAAAAAATCTATCCGAACCTACTCTACGAAGATTATAGGTAAAAGAGGTATCGTCTACAGTAATCCACCACACATTATTAGAAGCATAGGAAATTAGGTCTGAAGTGAATTGGTCTGCTGGAAAAAACTGAATCCCTGCCAATCCTGTGTTTGGACTAAGTCCACCATACATAGTTACCTCATCATCGGAACCGTCTTTTAATCTATGGTCGTGTTTTAAGAGAATTAAATTATCCTCCCCCATGGTAAGCACCCAGGTCCGAGATTTGTCTTCACCTACGAAAAATGGAATCCTAATCTCCTTTTCCCCACATGCACGAACATGCATCACCAATTTTTCACCTGTAAAGCCATCGCCTTCCTTTCCTCCGGCAACAATCTCCCCTTCATAGGCTTTGCCACAATGCGTAGTTAAAGTATTCCAAAACTGAACAGATCCAGGCACCTCCTGCGCCATCATTTGGAGCGGTACTGCCAATAAAATTAAAAGAAGCTTTCTCATGGCGGCAAGATATGTAATTATTTCTTTACAGCAACTTATAATAAATGATGGGAAGAAAAAGGATTGAAGAAAACAAAAATGCCCTTTGGAGCAATTCTCCAAAGGGCATTTTATATTGTTGAAATAAAATTATTTAATCATTCCTAGATTAATAACCTCTTGCTTGGTAAGGTATCGCCAATGTCCTCTTGGCAAATCCTTTTTAGTGAGTCCGGCATAGACAACTCGGTCCATTTTCACAACCTCATATTCCAAGGTTTCAAAAATACGTTGTACAATTTTACTTCGGGTACTTCTCAGCTCAATTCCAATTTCTCGCTTAGGAGAATTATCAATAAAGCTAATGTCATCTACCTTAACTACTTTATCATCTACCATTATGCCCTCCTTAATTTTCTTAAGGTCTTCTCCTCTAAGGTTTTTATTAAGCTCTACATGGTATATTTTCCTAAGTCCGTTTTTAGGCTTAGTAAGACGCTTTGTCATCTCCCCGTCATTGGTAAACAACAATAAGCCAGTAGTGGTTTTATCCATTTTCCCGATTGGGGTAAGTTTAGCTTTAGAAGCTTGGGAAATTAGAGAAGAAACTGCTCTCCTACCATACACATCTTTTGTAGAGGTTACAAAATCTTTAGGCTTGTTAAGAAGTACATACTCTCTTTTTTCGGGATTTAATAAACGTCCATCAAACTTCACCTCATCGGTAAGTTTTACTTTGAATCCCATTTCAGTGACCGGCTTTCCGTTTACCGTAACACTACCCGCTTTTATAAAGATATCTGCATCTCTACGCGAACACACTCCAGAATTGGCTACATACCGATTTAATCTCATTACATTGGGATCGGATGGTGCCTTCGGTTCATCTTTTTTCTTTATTGGCGCATTACCTCTAGCGTAACTTTTCTTGCGAAAATTTCCACCTTGTCTTCCTGATGCCTTCTTATCGCCATTTGAACTTGACCTACTCATACTTAATTAATTTGAGGCAAAGATAACAAAGGTTATTGGATGATTGTGAGAAAGAATGGCTAATTCGTTATTAGTGAAGAATTCTATTTAAAACAAGATCAATATCGATTAACAAAATACTGAACACCCCGGTAAGGATAATCAATTTTAAAATAGCATGAAGCCAAACGTAGTGCTTTTTGCTATTGGCTTTCATCAATAATATTAAAAATCCGATCTGAAAAAAGATACAGCTTATAAAATACAGATACATATAACCTATATCAAAATATTCTATCAACATAAACGAAGGTACTAAGGTAAGCACCATAAGGATTGTAATGCAGACTTTAGAGAAGGAAACCCCATAAAGAATAGGTATGGTCTTATAATTCTGGGCCAAATCTCCTGCAATATTCTCAAGATCTTTAATGAACTCCCTAGTTATAATCAACAAAAACAAAAATAGAGCGTGTACAAAAATAACCGTGTCAAAATTTTTATAGTAAACAAAAACGGCAAAAAACGGAGTAATGGCCAAGGTAGCTGAAACAAAATTCCCTAAAAAAGCCACCTTTTTTAGTTTATGAGAATAAAACCAAATTCCAAAAATATAAGCAGAGAAAAACAAAACTGCCCTGAAAGACACATAACTTGCTAAAAAAACAGAAATAAAATTTAGCACAAAGTAGGTAGTAAGCTTGGTACGCTGACTTACCAACCGATCTAACATGCTCTTCCTAGGCTTATTAATAAGATCCTTTTCCGCATCATAGAAGTTATTAATAATATAACCGCCTGCAATTACTAGAGCAGAAACAACCACTATAACAAAGAGGTTTAAATCTAGGAGCACCTCTCTTAAAGGCAAATCTGGCGCAAGAATATAAATAGATGCCAGGTATTGTGCTAGAACTATTATCAGGATATTATACCCTCGAATAACCGAAAACAAGCTCAAAAACTTTAAAAGTAAGAGCTTATTTTGTCTACTAAACATAGTTTGGATTCTTAGAAGTTATAAACTACTTCTAAATTATAATTTTTTAGTGCTTTTTTGGCTTTATCGATGTCCTCTGTAAACCCTAGGATGTAACCACCACCACCAGAACCACATAATTTTAGATAGTAATCATTACTCTCTATTCCTTGTTTCCAAAGATTATGGAATTCTACAGGAATCATAGGCTTAAAATTATCCAAGACTACATTAGACAACTGTTTTAAGTTTCCAAAGAGGCTTTTAATATTACCGGTAATAAAATCCTCTACACAGGCATCGGTATGTTTAATAAACTGATTCTTTAACATGGCCCTAAACCCTTCTTGCTTCATTTGCTCCATAAAAAGATTTACCATGGGAGCGGTCTCTCCAATACTGCCACTATCTAACAAGAAAACAGCTCCTTTACCATCGAGGTTTTGGGAAGGAATACTGGTAGACTCTATATTGTCCTTAGAATTTATTAAAATAGGAAGACTTAAATAACTGTTTAAAGGATCTAATCCAGAGGAATTGCCATGAAAAAAGGATTCCATTTTACCGAAAATAGTTTTCAATTTCAATAATTTCTCTCTGGTAAGATTTTCTAAGACCGTAATCTTATCTATCCCGTATTTATCGTAAATAGCAGCTACTAATGCACCACTACTCCCAACTCCGTACCCTTGCGGAATAGAACTGTCAAAATACATTCCGTTATCAAGATCCTCCTTCAAGGCCTCTAGATCAAAACTCACTAAGGACGCATTATCCTTTTGCATTTCCTCTAAATAAGAAGCAAAAGCTTTAAGACTGGCATTAGATTTCTTAGCTTGTTCCGTGTCCTTATTCGATGATATTAAGGCACCTTTAAAGAAATTATAGGGTATGGAAAGTCCTTTGGAATCTTTAATAATTCCATACTCCCCAAATAGCAGAATTTTAGAGTAAAATAGTGGTCCTTTCATTCTATTAAGTTACTAATTATTTTATAATTAAAATTGAAGAATCGATAATTGATAGCAAGCTACTATCCCTTAGGCAGACAAGTCACACCTACTTATAGCTTCACCATTTTAATTATATCACTCCTTTAAATTTCAACCGCACCATTCCCGATTTGGTCGCAAAGATACTGCCCGTTTTCACAATATGCAACCAACTCATCCTTAATAAACTGCAATACCAAATCTTTTTCTGACTCTGGGTACAACACATGTACGTTTGCCCCTGCATCTAAAGTAAAGCAGAGGTGCGACTTACTTTCTGCCCTAAATTCCCATATTTTATTGATAATTTCCAAAGTATTCGGCTTCATCAACATAAAATACGGTAAACTGCTCATCATCATGGCGTGTAGCGTTAAGGCTTCACTCTCTACCACCTTTATAAAATTTGGAAGATCGCCTTCGGCAAAAATCCTCTGCAATTTAGATAGATTATCATGTGCCTGTTTAAAACGTTGTTCAGCAAAGGGGTGGCCGTGCATAAGGTTATGACCAACGGTACTACTTACCTGCTTCTGTCCTTTGTCTACCAACAAAATAGTATCCTGGTAATTATTAAATACTTCATGCACTTTATAAGGATAGTTTATGGCATAAAAATCCGAACTACCCTCTGTATCTTGGTGGTGACCCCATTGCATTATAGGTCCTTTAATACTCCTTGCTGCACTCCCAGATCCCAATCTGGCCAAAAATGAGGCTTTCGCATTAAAATAATCCTCTTCCATTGCTGGATCTAACTGATTCTCTATATACATTAAACATAATGCTAGTGCAGACATTCCACTTGCAGATGAGGCTATCCCGCTACTGTGAGGAAAGGAATTAGAAGTCTCTATAACAAAATGATAGGACTTTAAAAATGGCAAATAATTGGATATTCTAGTAAAAAACGTCTGGATTTTGGGTTTAAAATCTGGCTTAGGCTTCCCTTCAAATAGCAATTCGAAAGAAAAATCCTTTCCTGGTTCTTCCAACTTAGAATAAGTAAGGCTGGTAGTGGTAGCACAAGAATCCAGTGTAAAACTAACAGAAGGATTTGCTGGCACCTGATTATCTTTTTTTCCCCAGTATTTCACCAAGGCAATATTACTAGGAGATTTATAAGTTACCTTTCCATCTATAACGGAGGCAGAATATTTCCCCGCAACAAAGTCTTTTTCCCTCATAATGCTAAAAATTTGTACAAAGATAGCTTTTAAGGGGGTTTGCCCTAGTTGCTGTTAAAATAAATTCCTACTTTAGGGGGAATAACTGCCAGTTTTTGAAAAAGCAATATACCTATATCGCAATTTCCGTAGCAATTTGCCTTTTGGTCGGATTTCTATCTAGTTTTGCCACGCAAAGTTCGGTAAACGATTGGTATTTACAACTTAACAAACCTTGGTTTAATCCTCCTAGTTGGATTTTCGCACCTGTATGGACCCTTCTTTATATTTTAATGGGCATTGCCGTTGGTTTAGTATGGGCGAAAGGGTTTTATCATATCTGGGTAAAAACCGCCCTATATCATTTTGGGATACAACTTTTATTCAATGCCCTGTGGAGCATCGTATTTTTTGGATTTCAAAATATCTTTGGAGCCTTACTAATTATCCTTACTCTTTTGGTCTTATTAATTTTTACTATTAAGTGGTTTAAAATAGTAAATAAGACTTCCGCTTATCTCATGATACCCTACTTACTATGGGTTTGTTTTGCCGCTATTCTAAACTACAAAATTTGGGAATTAAATTAAGCCTTTCAGTTTTAAGTATTGAGTCCCTCCTATGGGCAGGCCCAAGAATTCCAATTTCAGCTAAAGCTAATCTATATCCTAACACTTCAATTGTTGAAAAATTAGCTCTCACCATTTTAATTAAATAAAAGGCCCACAGACCAAAAAACGATTAAGAGATCTAGCACCCCACCCATTTAAATCTAGAGAATAGCTGTTTCTCGGATAGCACGATAGTATTGATTGTTTCCCCTATTTTAAATTATAATGAAGACTTTTTAAGATTGAATACTTAATTTATTATCTTAAACCCTTTATAAAAAAAGAACACTTCAATATGGCAAATTACATTTTGGCATTAGACCAAGGGACTACAAGTTCTCGCGCAATTGTTTTTAACAAAAAGGGCGACATAGTTTCTGTTGCTCAAAAAGAATTCACCCAATATTTCCCAAAGCCCGGTTGGGTAGAGCATGATCCTATTGAGATATGGTCTTCACAAGCAGGCATGGCAGCCGAAGCAACTTCTAAAAAGGGCATCTACGGTACCGATATTGCTGCAATTGGCATCACTAACCAACGAGAGACTGTAGTAGTATGGGACAAAAATAGTGGTCAACCTATATACAATGCAATTGTATGGCAAGATAAGCGAACCTCAGGTTACTGTGACCAATTAAAGAAGGAAGGGAAATCACAAATGATCCGTGAAAAAACAGGATTAGTTATAGATTCCTATTTTTCTGGCACCAAGGTAAAATGGATATTGGATAATGTTGAAGGCGCAAGAGAAAAAGCTGAGGCCGGTGATTTATTATTGGGGACCATAGATTCTTGGTTAATTTGGAATATGACCAAAGGAGAATTACACATCACTGATGTCACTAACGCTTCTAGATCCTTACTATTTAATATAAATACCTTAGAGTGGGACCAAGAGCTACTAGACTTGTTCACCATTCCAAAGTCAATGCTTCCACAGGTAAAACAGTCTAGCGAAGTTTACGGCCTTACTAACCCTAATTTTTTCGCTTGTAAAATTCCTATTGCTGGAATTGCAGGGGATCAGCAGGCCGCTTTATTTGGACAAATGTGCACCAAACCGGGTATGGTAAAAAACACCTATGGCACGGGTTGCTTTATGTTGATGAACATAGGAGAAAAACCTATTGTTTCCGAAAATAACCTCCTAACCACCATTGCTTGGAAAATCAACGGAAAGACGCAATACGCTCTAGAAGGGAGTATTTTTATAGCTGGCGCCGTAGTACAATGGCTTAGGGACGGCTTAAAGATTATTAAGAAGTCATCTGACGTAGAGGTTCTAGCCGAATCTGTAGAGAGCACAGATGGGGTATATTTTGTTCCTGCATTTGCAGGATTGGGCGCTCCTCATTGGGATCAGCATGCTCAAGGCACCATTTTTGGCCTCACCCGGGGCAGTACTGATGCACATATAGCAAGAGCTGCTATAGAATCTATCGCTTTTCAAACCATGGATGTGCTAAAAGCAATGGAAGCCGACTCCAATATAGAAATAAAAGAATTACGTGTAGATGGTGGAGCTACTGTAAACAAAATGCTAATGCAGTTTCAGTCCGATGTACTAAATACAGCTACCGTACGCCCCAAAGTAGTAGAAACTACCGTTATGGGAGCCGCTTACCTTGCAGGACTAGCCGTGGGCTTTTGGGAAAGTTTAGAAGAAATTCAGGAAATATGGCAGACGGATGCCAATTTTGAGCCTAGTAAAGAGCGTGAAGAGATTGATAAAAACATTAAGGGCTGGTATAGAGCCGTAAAAGCTGTACAATTCTGGTCCGATCAAAATTCTTAAATAATAAACCAACCTTATATGAGTCCATTTATTGCCGAAGTTATTGGCACCTTCTTTCTTATTCTACTTGGTGGAGGTGTAGTTGCCAATGTTGTTCTTGAAAAAACGAAATCTAACGACCTTGGGTGGATGGTAATTACCACTGCTTGGGGACTAGCCGTATTTGTAGGGGTCGTAGTTGCTGCCCCCTATAGCGGTGCTCACCTAAACCCCGCAGTAAGTATTGGTTTGGCAGTAGCCGGAAAATTTAGCTGGGCCTTGGTACCCTCCTATACGTTAGCCCAATTTTTAGGAGCCATGTTGGGTGCATTTATCGTATGGTTAGTATATAAAGATCATTTTGATGCTACAGAAAATAAAGAACTAAAGAGGGCTGTCTTTTGTACAGCTCCTGCGATTAGAAATCCCATATCTAATTTTTTCAGTGAGGTAGTAGGCACATTTGCCCTAGTATTTGTAGTACTCTATTTTACCGATGCTACCATTGTAGAGACGGGCACAGCAATAGGACTAGGATCTTTAGGCGCACTGCCTGTTGCGTTTTTGGTATGGTCTATTGGCCTTTCCCTTGGTGGCACCACTGGGTATGCCATAAACCCAGCTAGAGACCTAGGCCCGCGAATTGTACACGCTCTTATTCCAATGAAAAACAAGGGAGGAAACGACTGGGGCTACTCGTATATTCCGGTAGTTGGCCCAATATTAGGAGCTATACTAGCAGGGCTTTTAATGTTAGCTTTAAACTAAGACTTGCTGTTTTTCACAATTCCTTGGGCTGCAATATAGGCTCCTGTCCAGGCATTTTGAAAGTTAAAGCCGCCAGTAATAGCGTCTACGTTGATAATTTCCCCAGCAAAATACAGGTTGGGGAGTAATTTACTTTCATAGGTTTTAAAATTTATTTCCTTGAGGTCAATTCCGCCTGCGGTAACAAATTCCTCCTTAAAAGTACTTTTGCCATTTACTTGAAATTGACATTCCGTTAATTCCTTAGCCAAGTCTTGCAATTGGGTTTTGGTAATGTCGGCCCATTTATGGGCTTCTGTTATTCCGGAAGCTTTAACCAAGCTACTCCACAGTCTTTTGGGAAGATCAAAACATTTGGTGCGGAGCACCGTTTTCTTGCCTTCTATCTCTTTTACCTGTTGTAGTTTATCCATTACTGCCCCTTCGTGATAACTAGGCAACCAATTTACTCGTATAGTAAATTTATAATCTAATTCATTTAAAAATAAGGCTCCCCAAGCAGATAGCCTCAAAATCCCAGGTCCACTCATCCCCCAATGGGTAATCAATAAAGGACCTTCTGTTTCCAAATCAGAAAGCTGTAAGCTGTATTTTTTTAGCGCTGCATGAAACTTCTCTAGATGACCCTTACTAGGAATAATATTTATCCTGGCTTGAGTACTTACTCCTGAGATTCCTGAAATTCTATCGTCTTTAATATTAAAAGTAAACAGAGAGGGAACAGGCGGAACAATGGTGTGTCCTAGTTTTTGTAGCATCCCCCATATTTTAGGATTACTTCCTGTACTTACCAAGAGGTTTCTTGTATTATAAGTTCCTCTTATGGTTTGGACATTCCAACTGATTAATTCTTTATTTTCATCCTCAAGAACCTTGGTAATACCTGATACGGAACTATTCCTAAAAACTTTAACTCCCAATCTATCGGTTTCATTTACTAGGCAATCTATAATAGTTTGGGAAGAATTGGTAGTGGGAAACATACGTCCGTCTGGCTCTATTTTTAATGCGATGCCTCTTTCTTCAAAGAATGCAACGGTATCTCCGCTACAATAAGAATGAAAGGGCCCCAACAATTCCTTTTCCCCTCGGGGATAAAATCTAACCAGCTCCCTAGGGTCAAACTCGGCATGAGTAACATTACATCGACCTCCACCAGAAATTTTTACTTTCCCCAAAACATCCTTACCCCTTTCAATAATGGCCACCTTTAATTTTGGATCTGCCTCTGCTATATGAATTGCAGCGTAAAATCCGGCTGCTCCTCCTCCCAATATAAGTACGTCGTACATTATTTTATGCGTTCGGGATAATTGGTAATAATACCATCTACTCCCATTTGTTTCATGGATTTTATATCCTCTTTTTCATTTATAGTGTAAGGATATACTTTAAAGCCTGCCTTTTGTATTTTATCTACATTCTCTAAGGTCAGGGTTTTATAATACGGGTTTATAGCTATGGCCTTTAAATCCTCGGCAATAGAAATTGCCTGTAAGGGATCTTTATCTGTTAATATAGCTATGCCTATCTGCGGATTTAATGCCCTCATTCGCTTTAATTCCTCCCATTTAAAACTAGAAATCAAGAACTTATCAAGTGGCCATCCCTTTTCCTTTACGTAGTAATTAATTATAAAGTTTACTCTATCTGCAGTGTTAGCTCCCTTCAACTCTATATTTAAATGGGCTTTTTTATCTATCAGATTAATGACCTCCTGCAAGGTGGGAATCTTATGGTTTC
Organism: Arenibacter latericius DSM 15913; assembly: GCF_000424985.1. GTDB lineage: Bacteria > Bacteroidota > Bacteroidia > Flavobacteriales > Flavobacteriaceae > Arenibacter > Arenibacter latericius. The sequence goes on along the minus strand of NZ_AUKX01000006.1, from coordinate 117,226 downwards.
CCTCTAGTGTTAGTTCTTGTAGCTCATTATAATTGTAGCCTTCAATTTTTCCTGTCCCGTCTGTAAGTTTTTCCACATTACCATCATGAAACACCACTATTTCTCCACTTCTAATTTTAAAAACATCTATTTCAATCATATCTACCTCTAAATCCAATGCTTTTTGAATGGAGGCTAAAGTGTTTTCGGTTTCGTGGCCCATAGCTCCTCTATGTCCAATTACCAATGGTGTATTCATATTTTCACAACTTAAGATCAATAATACGACAAAGAAAAATCCGAATGTTTTTAATGACTTCATATATGTATGATTCTATTTTTCTAATCTTAAAATAAACGATTCCAATGGCTGTAAATCTATTCTAACTTCCCCAACACCATTATGAACATTCAAGGACTTTTCTATTGAACCTGACAACTGGTCTCGTAGTTGATAAACTCCATTTTGTAGTTCCCATTCCCTAATAACATCCTCGGGGAGTTTTAGCTCAAAACCAAAACCGTCATGGGCGTCAAAATTAGCGATAATAATTAGTTTTTCATTTTTAGACCATCGAACGTAGGACAACACCCGATAATTATAGTATTCAGTATGGTCCCGGTTATAAAAGTGGATTTCCCTATATTCCCCCATTAAAGCGCTACTATTTATAGTGAAATTCAATAGACTTTTATAAAATTCCCTAAGGTTTTTTTCTTGAGTAGATAATTGTCCGCCGTCAAACTTTTTATTGTTTACCCATCGTTGCAAGTGGGGCACTCCCACATAATCGAATATAGAGGTACGCCCAGGAGATCCAAATCCAGGGTTTTCTACGGCTGGCTCCCCTACTTCCTGACCAAAATAGATCATTGTTGGCGAGGTTCCAATAGTTGCAGATACTACCATCCCAGGCTTTGCTTTTTCGGCATTACCCAAAAACTCAGGGCTTGAAATCCGCACTTCATCATGGTTCTCCAAAAAATGAAGCATATGGTGTTCAATATCTAGCACACCTTTTTGCACCACTGGAATATGGTCTGTCCATCCATAACCTTGCATAATCGGAATTAAACCATCATAAAATTCCACTTTATCATAGAGATAATCCATCTTCCCCTTAAAAATATAATCCCTATTAAGATGGGGTTGGTAAACCTCGGCCATTAGAAAGGCCTCGGGGTTATTCATTTTTATCGTAGAATTTAGAAAGCTCCAAAATTCTACTGGCACCATTTCGGCCATATCATACCTAAATCCATCTACCCCCAATTCTAACCAATACAGTGCAATATCTCTGAACTTAATCCAAGAGTCGGGCACTTCTTTATCTTTCCAAAAGGCAAAGTGATCGGAATAATGCTTTTGATGATAGTCTTCCGGAAGAGAATCAAAATCCCTAGTACCATCGGGACGAATACCATAATTAATTTTTACAGTCTCATACCAATCATTAAAATCGGGTTGTGATAATCTGGATCCGTTACCGGTCCACTTTGCGGGATCTTCCACAAATTTTCCCTCACCCATATCATATTGTTCACCTCCTAACGGCAGGTATCCATTACGCCATTCTGGGAGTTTAAACACCTCATGTGGATTGTAATAAAAATTGTTGTGCTTATCGTAATCTACTTCTCTATTATCATTGGCACCAAAATCTACCACCCCCTTGGGGTTATTCCTTCCCTCATATTTTCGGGCCACATGATTGGGCACCAAATCTATTATTACCTTTAAACCTGCGGCGTGACTCCTTTTCACTAGAGCCTTAAATTCAGATTCCCTTTTACTAGGATCTTTCGCTAAATCTGGATTTACACTGTAATAATCCTTTACTGCATACGGCGATCCCGCTCTACCCTTTACAATATCGGGATCGTCATTGGAGATGCCGTAAGCCGTATAATCACCAATTAGAGCGTGATGAGGAATACCGGTATACCAAATATGGGTAACTCCTAAATCCTTAATCTCTTCTAGTGCTTTTTTGGTAAAATCGGCCAATTTACCCACCCCATTTTCTTCGATGGTTCCCCACGGCTTATTTGTAGTGTTGGTGTTTCCAAATAACCTAGTGAAAACTTGGTATACCACTAGCTTCCCTCCTTCATTTTTCTTGGTATTGGTCATATACTGTTTAGTTTTGGTGATGCATTTAGAGAAATACCCTTTTCATTTCTTAACAATAAATATCCTAGTGAGATTTTATTGAAATGGATAATCATTGGGATAGGTAAATCTAATATTTAATTCACTTTCCCAATAAGTCTATCTAGAAATGAAGCATCCATTTCTGTGAAATTATTAAAAACATAATCTGCCTCAGTAAGAACTTGGACATCTCCTATTCCGATGCTAACCATATTTGCATTATTTGCAGCTTCTATTCCCGCAATTGCATCTTCAAAAACAACACAATTATGGGCAAGAACTCCGAGTTGTTTTGCCGCTATTAAAAAAACTTCTGGATCTGGCTTGGCTTTGGTTACGTGATTTCCATCTACCACCGTATCAAAATAATCTGTCAGTTTAACCTTCTCCAATATGGGAATCGCATTTTTACTTGCAGATCCCAATGAGATAGGTATGTCTTTAGACTTTAGGTAAGACAACACCCTATTCACATCTGGTAAGATTTCTGATTCATCCATCTTTTCAATATAGGAAAGGTAATCTTCATTCTTTTCTACCAACCACCTATTAAACTGTTCAGTCGTTGCCGTTACTCCCCCAATGTCCAAAAGAATTTCTAAACATCTCTTGCGACTCACCCCTTTAAACATTTCATTTTGTTCCTTCGTGAATTCGAACCCCAATTCATTGGCCAATTTCCTCCAAGCCAAATAATGGTATTTGGCAGTATCTACAATTACGCCGTCCAGATCAAAAATGAATCCTGCTTTCCTCATTCCAACTTTCTATTTATTATTTCTAGTGGATCCCCGTTCTATTAGAGTAGGCTCTAACATTCTTGTAACATAAATTTCCTCCTCTACCTCTACTTCAATTTTTTCTATAAGCAATTGGGCTGCAATTTCTCCCATTTTTTCTCCATGCTGTGCTACTGCAGTAAGTCCGGGAGTAGCATATTTAGATAATATTCCGTCTGTAAAACCAATAAAGGAGATGTCTTCCGGAATTTGCAGACCTTTGGCTTGAACAAAACGCATACTAGCTATGGCAAAAATTTCATTTACGCTTAGCACTGCATCTACCTCAGTTTTATTAAAAAAGTCCTCAATGGCTTTTTCATCTATTTCCATAGTTGGAAACTTAAGGATTAAGCCCTCATCATACTCAAGATTATGATCTAATAACGCTTGTTTATAACCTGCTGCACGATCTCTACTTACACTATAATGCTCATCGGTTGTAATCAAGGCTATTTTTTTCCTGCCATCTTTAATAAACTTTGTAACTGCTTTGTATGCTCCTTCCCTATCGTTTATGACTACTTTATCACAGTTAATCTCATCTGCAACCCTATCAAACAATACCAAGGGTATACCCTGATCTGTAACTTCTTTTAAGTGATTATAATCGCCTTTCTGTTGCGTGCCTGCAGATAACGCCATAATAAATCCATCTATACTCCCGTTTGCCAATAACTCCATATTTATGACTTCCTTATCAAAAGATTCATCGGAAAGACATACAATTACATTATAGCCCTTAGCATTAGCATAGTTCTCTATCCCTCTAAAAACAGTAGTAAAAAAATGATGAACAATATCAGGAATAATAACTCCAATATTTTTAGTTCTTTTGTTCTTTAAACTAATGGCTATATTATTGGGCTTGTAGTTATGCAATTTGGCATAAGCCTGGATTCTTCCTTTTGTTTCAGCCCCAATTTCCTCACTGTTTTTCAACGCTTTGGATACGGTAGAAATAGAAACTCCTAATTCTCTCGCAATGTGTTTCAGTGTAATTTTTCTTTTCAAATTCCAGTTTTTTCCTTGTTATCGGTAATAGGATTGAAAGATAATACTAAAAAAGAAAATTAAGCCCTCTGCAACCTATTATTACCTTATAGCAAGAAGAAGGGTAGGCAAAAAAAATATCGTAAATTGCAAATACAACATATGCTTAAAAAAATTACATTTGCATAGAAAATAATAAATATCACTGTTTTTTATTGATTAATAATTAGGATTACATACTAAAAATGTGATATATTGACAACTATTAAGCAATTATAGTTTTATTTTACAAAGACGTTTTCGTTAACAGCGTTGGCGCCAAGCTAAAAATATTAACGGAATTTTAATATTTTAAATAACTCAACTAACACCAATTATTTATGAAAATCAGATTTCTTAGAAAGAGCTTTTTGCTTTTTGGAGTTTTTTTATGCTTCGGAATGGCAGTAGCACAAGAGGTATCAGGTACGGTATCTGATGCTTCTGGACCCTTACCTGGTGCCAGCGTTGTGGTAAAAGGTACTACAAATGGCGCACAAACAGATTTTGATGGATTATTTACCTTATCCAATGTAGAAAGTAACGCCATTTTGCTTATTAGCTATATTGGATATCAACCTTTAGAAGTATCTCTGGATGGTAGAACTAACATAGATATTGTTCTTACCGAAGATGCTCAAGCATTGGATGAAGTGGTAGTAACCGGATATGGATCTCAGACAAGAAAGGAAATTACCTCTGCTGTAACCGTAGTTAGTAATGAAGACTTTAACCAAGGAACGGTTAACGATGCTTCCCAATTATTACAGGGTAAAGTTGCCGGCTTAAGTATCTACAACAAAGGAGGTAATCCCAATAAAGATGCTGTAATTAGACTTCGAGGTATTTCTTCAGTAGGGGCTAACTCCTCACCACTTATTGTAATAGACGGTGTAGTTGGTGCCTCCTTAAACAACGTGGATCCAAATGATATTGAAAGCATCAACGTTTTAAAAGACGGTTCTGCCGCAGCTATCTACGGAACAAGAGGTTCTAGTGGGGTAATTCTAGTGACTACAAAAAAAGGAACACCTGGCGGTGTTAGTGTAGATTATAGTGGGTCACTTGCCTTATCTACTATAGCAAACCATGTAGATGTAATGACTGCAGATGAATTTGTAGCCTCTGGGGGTGTAGATTTGGGAAGTAGAAATGATTGGTTAGACCTAGTAACTATAGATGGAAGCACAAAAGTGAACAATGTTTCTATTTCTGGAGGGGACGGAAATACTCGCTATAGGTTTTCTGGAAACTTTAGAGATGCACAAGGTATATTGAGAGAATCTGGTTTTAAACAATTTAACACTAGAGGAAGTATATCTACCCTAACGTTTAACGACAAGTTAAAAATTGATTTCAATATTTCTTTTACCAATAGAAAAAGTGAATTTAGTTATGAGGAAGCATTGCGTTATGCCTTGCTGTATAACCCTACCGCTCCAGTATTTGGAAAGGATTCTCCATTTCAATTTGACTCCCCTACTTTTGGTGGGTATTTTGAAACATTAGGACTCTTCGATAGTTTTAACCCACTCTCCATCGTAAATCAGAACACCAATACAGGAGATAAAAATGAGTTTACCTATAGTGCTAACTTCAACTATGATATCCTAGATAATTGGGAAGTAAACGCTCTTATTTCACAACAGACCAATAAACTAACTAATCAGGACTATTATAGAACAACTTCCCATTTTAGAGGTAATGCTACTAGCCCTAACCGAAAAGGTAGAGCTAGACTTTATACGGAAAACAGGGATTTCAAATTATTTGAACTATACAGTACCTATAACCAGAGTATTGGACTGATAGATTTTTCGCTTACAGGAGGGTATTCGTGGCAACAGCAAAATCAGTACAATTACTTTCTGGAAATGGGCGATTTCCCAAATAACGATATAGAATACATCAATGCCCTGGAGTGGTCACAAGATTTAGCAAATGCGGGATTCATAAACGCTAGTAGTGATGCTTCTCCTGACGATCGTATTATTGCGTTCTTTGGAAGGATTAACGCAACTTATGACAACGCCATTTTTTTAAACGCTTCCCTAAGACGGGAAGGTTCTACCAAATTTGGTGAAAACAACAGATGGGCGAACTTTCCGGCTGTAGGACTTGGTGCAGACCTTAATCACTATTTGGAACTTAACAATGTAGATCTCTTAAAGGTAAGAGTAGGTTATGGTGTAACTGGTGCACTACCTGCTTCTAATGGGTTGTCTAGGGCTTTGTATACCCCTGCAGATGGTAAGCTAAGTAGCAACCAGAGTACAGACGCCAACCCAGACCTTAAATGGGAGGAGAAAGCAGAAACCAATTTTGGTGTAGAATTTAAAATGGACAGACTATCTAGTACCATAGATATTTATTCTAGGGATGTGAGTGATTTTATCCTTGAAAGAGATGTGGATGTTACCATTTACCCTACTGGAAGACGTGTAGAAAACGCAGGAAAACTGCGCTCTAGTGGATTTGAAATTGCATTAAATTATGATATCCTGCGAAATGAGAAGTTAAAATATAATGCTGGTATCATAGTTTCACGAAATAAAACCATACTTAAAGAATATCTTACCCCACAAGAGATGAGAGGTTCTCTAGGAGCCCCTGGTCAGAATGATACGGATATGATTCGTATTAAAGAAGGGGAAGAAATAGGTCAGATTTGGGGCCCGGTATTTAGCGGAGAAGTAGTGGATGGAAGTCAGCAATTTGTAGATATCAACAATGACGGACAATTACTTACCAACCAAAATAACGCCTTGGATCCTGACGGAGATTTTAAAGTACTAGGAAAAGGAACTCCCGATTTTGAGTTGGGTTGGACCAACCAACTACAATTTGGAAATTGGGATGTAAATGCTTTCTTCAGAGGGGCGTTTGGACATAGCCTTATAAACACTTACAGAGCATTTTACGAGCCTCGCGTAGGAAGTCAGGGTTCCTATAACTTTGTAAATACCGAATTGGCAAATCCAGAAATCACCAATGCAAAATTCAGCTCTCTATATGTGGAAAAAGCAGATTTCTTTAAACTAGACAACCTTTCCTTAGGCTACACCTTTAATCTTAAGGAAAACAACTATATTAAAGGAATACGCGTAACCGCTAGTGGGCAAAACTTATTTACCATAACCAACTATACAGGTTCTGACCCGGAACCAGCGTTACAGGATGCTGGTACCATTGATAACGGAGGTTTCCCAGGAACAAGCTATGACCCTCTTATTCCCGGTATTGATCGTAGAAACAACTATTTTTCCTCCCGAACCTATACATTGGGACTGAACATAAACTTTTAAAAGACTCACAATGAAAAATATCTATAAAGCATTATTCCTATGTGGCGGTCTCCTATTTTGGTCCTGTACGGACTTAGAAGAAGATTTAATCGGAGCAATTGACCGCCCTGTCAGTATAGACGAACCTAGCACTGCTTTTGATGGCGGTGGCAATGGCGGAAATGACGCCCTTAGTGTGGCCTACAGCAAATTAAGGGACGGTAGCGCATCTAGTGGTGGTTATTGGGCGATCCAATCTGTTTCTTCTGATGAAGTGGCCGTAACACAAAAAGGAGGAGATTGGTATGATGGAGGTATCTGGATAGATATGCACCGACATACCTTTGGCCCATCAAACGGACCAATCAATGACACTTGGACCTCTCAGTATGGAGCTATAGCAGCTTGTAACGATCTTTTGCAAACTAGCTTAGATGCCAATCAGAAAGCACAGATTAAAGTATTAAGAGCATTCTTTTACTACAGATTATTAGACACCTATGGTAGAGTAAAACTAGTTACCACCCCAGGGCAGGATGCTCCACAATCTAGCCGTGCACAAGTATTTGCCTTTGTAGAAAGCGAATTACTAAGTGCGCTTGGTGTTTCCTCTGTAAGTGCCTCCATGGACCTAACTAATAGCCCATTGACTACAGACGTAAATCCTTATCGAGTTAACCAGTATGCAGCATTAGGTATTTTAGCTAAATTATATTTAAATGCAGAAGTATATACTGGGACACCAAGATATACCGAAGCAGCTAATGCGGCCTCTTATGTAATAGACAATTCTGGCTATGTACTTTGCGGTGTTGGCTGTAGCGTTCCCAACCCTGGAAAAAGACCTGCGGTAGATTCCGATCCCGAAACCTTAGAAGGGTATGCAGCAGTCTTTGCTCCAAACAACCAAAACAACCCAGAAATTATCTGGTCTATTGCTTATGATGGTGTTACTGGTGGAGGAATGAATTTTGCACATATGACCTTGCATTATTCTAGTCAATTTACTTGGAATTTGGTGTCACAGCCATGGAACGGGTATTCTGCACTAGAAGATTTTTACAATTCTTATGACGATAATGATGCTAGAAAAAAAGCAAACTTTATTGTAGGTCCTCAGTTTGATTATAATGGATCGGCAATTTTAGATTATGCTGCCACCGATGGTCAGTTAGAATTAAACTATACACCAGATATTGATGAATTGGAACCTAATGCCTCCCGTAAAGGTGGTGCACGTCTAGGAAAGTTTAGTTTTAGACTCTTCGGTAGGGACGACCAAGATAATGATATGCCTATTGTTCGACTTGGTGACCTTTATTTAATCAGAGCGGAAGGAAGAGCAAGAGCAGCAAATAACTGGTCTTTGGCAGAAGCAGATGTAAATACTATTAGAGCTAGAGCAGGATTAGCCCCACTTGCTGGATTAAACGCCGATAACTTTTTGGAAGAACGTGGACGTGAAATGTTTATGGAAACTACTAGAAGGCAGGATTTAATACGCTTCGGGAAATTTAATGATCCATGGTGGGAAAAAACAAATAGTGACCCTCACAAAAAACTATTCCCAATCCCACAACCACAAATTGATGCCAGTAACGGTACTTTAACGCAGAATCCGGGATATTAATCCTAAAGCTGTTTATATTAAAAAGAGGGGTATCTTCGGGTAACCCTCTTTTAATTTTACCACTAGAATGAAATGTTACTTTTTAATTCCCCTCTACTTTATTTTCCTACTTTCCTGTACTCAGGAAAAGGAAGTTCCAAGTAATATAAATTCCCCCTTATTTGAGTTGCGGACTAATTCTGGAATAAATTTCCAAAACGAACTCACCTATACAGAAGATTTTAACCCATATACTTATCGCAATTTTTACAATGGGGGTGGCGTAGCTATTGGCGATATAAATAACGATGGCCTACCAGACATCTACTTCACTGGAAATATGGTAGACAACAAACTCTATCTAAATAAGGGCAATTGGGAGTTTGCGGATATTACAGATTTGGCCGGGGTAGCCTGTAAAGACGTATGGTCTACAGGAGCAACCTTTGTAGACATTAATAATGATGGTCTACTAGATCTGTATGTCTGTAAATCAGGAAAGCCTGGGGGAGCCAATAGGCATAATGAACTTTTTATCAATAATGGAGACCTCACCTTTACCGAAATGTCCGCAGAATATGGGCTAGACATAGAAGGGCTTTCCGTACATGCCGCTTTTTTTGATTTTGATAAAGACGGTGATTTAGATTGTTATATTTTAAATAATTCCATAAAATCGGTGGGAGCCTTCGATTTAATCAAAGATCAACGCAATATACCCAGCGCTACTGGAAATAAACTTTTAAGAAACGATAACGGTAAATTTGTAGACATCTCTTCAGAAGCAGGAATATATACAAGTGGTATTGGATTTGGCTTGGGAATTACGCTGAGCGACTTTAACGGGGATTCTTGGCCGGACCTATTTATTTCCAATGATTTTTTTGAACGCGATTATCTTTACCTCAACAACCAAAAAGGAGGATTTGATGAAGTAGCAGAAGAATATATCTCCTCTTTTTCCATGGGATCTATGGGCGCAGATGCTGGCGACCTTAACAATGACCTAATGCCCGATATAATGGTTACAGAAATGCTTCCTTCTACCATAGAAAGACAACGTACCAAAGCTATTTACGATTCTTGGGACAAATACAGCTTAATGGTAAAACAAGGTTATGCTAATCAATTCCCAAGAAATGTACTGCAAAGGAATATGGGTGAAGACGGATTTTATGAGATTGGAAGATACGCTGGGGTATCTGCAACAGATTGGAGTTGGGCTTCCTTAATATTCGATATGGATAATGACGGACTACGCGATATTTTTATTGGCAATGGCATTTACAAGGATTTATTGGACAGAGACTATCTTACCTATATGGCTAATGAGGAGAAGGTAAAGAACATGATGAAGACCGAAGAGGAGGTAATCATGAAGCTGATTGACCTAATGCCGTCACAAGCGGTACCTAATGCGGCATTTATTAACAAGGGCGATTTTAGGTTCATTAATAATACGGATAGCTTAGGACTAGGAACCCCTAGTTTCAGCAATGGAAGTGCCTATGCAGACTTAGATAACGACGGAGATTTGGACTTAGTAGTCAACAATGTAAATATGCCTGCGTTTATCTATGAAAACAAAACGGATACCACTACCCATAAAAGTGTGTACATCAACTTTAAATCCAACACAAAAAACACCAAGGCCATAGGAGCCAAAGCCATTATATATTACGGAGATGACAAAAGAGATATGGCAGAGAACTTTCCATCAAGGGGGTTTCAGAGTTCCGTAAATCATGGCGTTCACTTTGGGATGGGATCACATGATATTATAGACAGTCTAAAAATAATTTGGCCTAATGGAGCTACCTCAAAAGAGGTTAATCTAGACTCCAACAAAACCTATACATTTTTGGAGCCCGATTTAGGTAACCTGGGCGTAGCTGTTAAAAAATTCCAAAACTCTAACTCTCTACATCCTATTCAGCCCCTCTTCAATTTCACCCACAAGGAAAATAACTATGTAGATTTTAATAGGGAAAGACTTTTACCACAAATGTTTAATAATGAAGGTCCCGCTATGGCGACGGCTGACATTAATGGGGATGGTGTTATAGATGTGTATATAGGAGGTGCTAAAAATCAACCTGGAAGTCTTTTTCTCTCCATTCCAAACTCTTCTGGCTATACAGAAATTAAAGAACCCTTTTTGCCTCATAAAAGCTCGGAGGATACCTATGCCCTATTTTTTGACAGTGATAATGATGGGGATTTAGATCTATATGTTAGTAGCGGTGGAAAGGCATTCTCTACCTACGATTGGGCTTTAAACGATCGCTTATATATAAATGATGGAAATGGTAATTTTACTATCTCACCTACTCCACTACCCTTTACACTCCCCTTAAGCACCTCCACAGTACAGGCTGTGGATATTGATAATGATGGGGATTTGGATCTCTTTATCGGTGGAAGATTTAATCCACAAACCTATGGAAGTCCTGTAACGAGTTACATCTTAGAAAACTTGGGCCAAAATAAATATGCTTTATACAACGCTCCAGAACTAGAAAATATAGGAATGGTTACCGATGCCGCCTGGGTAGATATTAACCAAGACGGATGGCAAGACCTAATAGTAGTGGGAGAATGGATGCCCATAAAAATCTTTATTAATGAAGAGGGTAAATTCATTGATCAGACTGCATCCTACGGCCTCTCTAACACCACAGGCATGTGGTCTACCTTAAAAATTGCCGATATAAACGGAAACGGAAAAAAGGATATTTTGGCAGGTAATATTGGCCAAAATTCTTTTTACAAACCCGGCACCAGATTATATTTAAATGATTTTGATCGTAATGGTTTTGCCGAACAGATCATTTGCCATAAATTAAACGACAACTACTATCCAATTGTAGATAGGGATGAACTTATTGCACAATTGCCGGAGTTGAAAAACAAATTACTTTTCTATAAGGATTATGCTAAAGCTACCATGACCGATATTTTTGAGAAAGAGCATTTAGATAAGGCCTATAAGCTTGACCTTCAAGTTACGGCTTCTAGCTTATTTTTAAATAACGGAGATCATTTTATCCAAAAGGAATTGCCGCCAGAAATACAATACTCAAATGTTAGTGCCATAGCGGTTATGGATATTAATAAAGATGGTGTAATGGATATACTTTTGGGAGGGAATCAATATCTAGTAAAACCTCAATTTGGTAGATTAGATGCATCTAAGGGTTGGATGGTAATTGGGCAAAGTAAAGAAGAAAATGATTTTGGTTTCGGAGATGTAAAACCCCTAGGAATACCAGGACAAATACGAGGATTTCAATTAATCCCATATAAGGAAAAACAACTATTACTGACAGCAATAAACAATAATGACCTACTTTTCCATGAAGTACCCTAGATTAATAATAGTATTTATCATCTCATCATTAACATTAGGTCTTGTTGGATGTGAATCCAAATATTCTCAAATGTTAAACGAGGAGGCAAAAAAGAACATACTGAAGGATAGCCTTATCTTTGGAATGACCTTGGGAGATAAGAAAGCCGACTTTTTTAAGCGTTGTTGGCAGCTAAACCAGAAAGGGACAGTAACCCACGGTCCCAATAATAATTCGGTAAAGTACCAACTTCCAATGACAGCAGAACAGGAATCCACATCTGCCATAACATTATTGTTCTATGGTGCTTTTGATGAACAAAACACCATGATAGGAATGGATATGTCGTTTTCATACACCGCATGGTCTCCTTGGAACTCCCAACTATCGGCCCAAAAACTATTGCCTATTGTGCAGGATACCTTAATAAAATGGTTCCCTGGGAATGATTTTATAGCAGTGAAGTCAGATCAAACAGAAAAGTCAGCTTTCGTTAAGATCGATGGGAATCGGCAAATAATGACTTATGCTAAAGATGATAAGGATGTTGTGGTAAAAATTGAGGATCTTAGGCTGAAATACCCAAAAAAATATAATTAATGATGATTATGCGAATGAAGGTCTATATATACTTATTATGTGTGGGAATGTTTATATTGTCCTGTTCCAGAACAAATAGCCCCAGTACCGATACAACCCCCCTCTTTCAATTAATGGATAGCACCCATACAGGAATCAACTTTGAAAATGACCTTAGTTACGACCAAGAGTTTAATGTATATAGGTACCGTAATTTCTATAATGGAGGCGGAGTAGCTATTGGCGATATTAATAATGATGGATTATTGGACATTTATTTTACCGCCAATCTTACCGGAAACAAACTTTATTTAAATAAGGGGAATTTTCAGTTCGAAGATATTACTGAAATAGCAGGGGTAGCCGGACAAAAAGCGTGGTCCACTGGAGTTACCATGGTAGATATTAATGGGGATGGTCATTTGGATATTTACGTATGTAATTCTGGCGATATTGCAGGAGATAATAAGCAAAACGAACTCTTTATAAATAATGGTGATCTTACCTTTACCGAAGCGGCAGCAGAATATGGTTTAGACGACCAAGGATTTTCCACTCACGCTTCTTTTTTTGATTACGATAAGGACGGGGATCTAGATGTGTACTTACTTAATAACTCCTATAGATCTATAGGGAGTTTTAATCTACAACGGAACGAAAGATATGAACGCGACGTGCTAGGCGGAGATAAACTCCTAAGAAACGATGGAGGTACTTTTGTAGATGTTACCGAAGAAGCAGGAATTTACGGTAGTATAATTGGTTTTGGCTTAGGAGTTACCGTTGGAGATGTAAATAACGATGGCTGGGAAGACATTTTTGTTTCCAACGATTTCTTTGAACGGGACTATTTATATATCAACCAACAAGACGGCACCTTTAAGGAGGTCCTTACAGAACAGATTAAATCTATTAGTGGTGCCTCCATGGGAGCAGATATGGCGGATATTAATAACGATGGGTTAAACGATATATTTGTCACCGAGATGCTGCCCTCAGAATACTCGCGGTTAAAGACGGTTACCACCTTTGAGGATTGGAACAAATATCAACTGAATTTAAGGAACGATTATTATCATCAGTTCACCCGCAATATGCTACAACTGAATAATGGTAATGACACCTTCAGTGAGATTGGTAGATTAAGCGGCGTAGAAGCCTCTGATTGGAGCTGGGGTGCCTTACTTTTTGATATGGACAATGATGGCCAGAAAGACCTTTTTGTTGCCAACGGAATATACAAAGACCTCACTAACCAAGATTATTTACAGTACGTTTCCAGTGAGGCAGTAATACAATCCATCGTGGCCAATAATAAAGTAGATTATAATAAATTGATAGACATCATTCCTTCCAATATGGTAGAGAATCACGCTTTTAAAAACTTGGGTAATCTTAAATTCACTAGAGAATGGAACTCCGGCCTAAACACCTTAAGTTTTTCTAACGGAGCCGCCTATGGGGATTTGGATAATGACGGGGACTTAGATTTAGTGGTAAACAACGTAAATATGCCCTCGTTTATTTATAGAAACAATGCTGATTCGCAGACGAACCATAATTATTTAAAAGTTATCCTCAAAGGCGAAAATAAAAATGCGCACGCCATAGGAGCCAAATTAAAACTCACTTCAAAATCGGGGAATCAATATTTGGAGCAACAACCCATACGAGGGTTCCAATCTAGTGTAGATCTAAGGCCTAACTTTGGACTAAAGGATAGCCTCCCTGTAGCTTTACAGGTTACCTGGCCTTCAGGAAAAGTTACAGAATTAAAGGAAATTCCGGTCAACCAAACTATAACATTACACGAGAAAGACGGGCACCCTCCTGTTTTAGAATCTATTCCAACACCAAGGCCTATATTTGTACGTTCCGATTTAAAAATAGAATACAAACATAAAGAGAACCGATTTGTGGACTTTGATCGGGACCGACTAATACCCCACATGCTAAGCACCCAGGGTCCAAAAATGGCTATTGCCGATGTTAATAATGATGGAGTGGACGATATTTATATTGGCGGATCAAAAGGCAGCCCAGGAACCTTATTGCTTGGAAAGGGTGATAAATTTGTTGCCGCAGAAGGCACCGATTTTATAAATGATACCGAATACGAAGATGCTGGAATGCTCTTTTTTGATGCAGATAATGATGGGGACCTAGACCTATATATCTGTAGCGGTGGAGTAGAATTTTCTCAATTTTCCAGTTATTTAAAAGACCGACTCTATATTAATGATGGAAAGGGGAATTTTACCCTCTCTGATCAACATTTACCCACGGTAACAGGAACCCATAGTACCTCCATAGTCATCGCCGCAGATTTAGACATGGATGGGGATCTAGATTTATTAGTAGGTGAAAGGTCGGTCCCCGGACAGTACGGCCTACCTGGGTCGGGATTTATTTTGAGAAACAATGGCAAAGGAATCTTTGAGGACGTTACTAAAGAAGTGGCTCCTGAACTTATTGATATAGGAATGATCACCGATGCCAAATTTGAAGATTTAAATGGAGATGGAACTCTGGAGCTTATTGTTATTGGAGAGTTTATGGGAATAGAAATATTCCTCAATAAAGAAGGGAAATTAGTTCGTAAAAAAGATAACCCGCTGTCCCAATTAAAAGGATGGTGGAATGTAATACATGCCGTAGATTTAGATAATGATGGGGACCTAGACTTAATAGTTGGCAATCATGGATTAAATTCTAGGTTTAGAGCTAGTGCAGAAAAACCTATAAATTTATTTGTTAAAGATTTTGACCAAAACGGATTTAGCGACCCAGTTATGACCTTTACCGCTAAAAATGGAAAACACTACCCTTACAATTTGAGACACAATTTAATTGAGCAATTAAAGGACCTTAAAAAGAAATTCCCTAACTACGAATCCTTTAAAGATGCTAGTATTACCGAAATATTCACAGAGGAGGAATTACAAGGCGCCTTAAAGTTAGAGGCCAATACCTTATCCTCCATTGTTTTAATAAATGAAGGCAATTTCAATTTCAAAGTGGTAGAGCTTCCCATAGAGGCGCAGTTCTCTCCTATCTATGCCATACATGCACACGACTATGACCAGGATGGAGATGTAGATATTGTAATGGGTGGAAATTTATACGGCGTAAAGCCAGAGCTGGGAAGATACGATGCTTCCTATGGGATATATTTGGAAAATTTGGGCGATCACCAATTTAAATACCACAGAGATGGTCGCGGCCTCTTCTTGGATGGGGAAATTAGAGATATGGAAGTAATGGAACGATATTTAATCGTGACTAAAAACAACGATTCAATTGATGTGTTTAAATTTTAGGATTAAATCATGATAAAAAATCTTCTTTCTATATTGGCTTTCACCTTACTTTTCCTTGGTTGTAAAAAAAGTGAGGATTCCATAACTAAAGCCCCCATATATTTTGAGCCAGTTCCCGAGAGCATCAGTGGCTTGGATTTTATCAATCAGTTGAATTTAAAAGACAGCTTAAACATTTTAGAGTATCTCTATTATTACAATGGTGGCGGTGTGGCCATAGGGGATATTAACAACGATGGTTTAGATGATCTATATTTTACTGCCAATCAGGCACCGGACAGACTCTACTTAAACCTCGGTGATCTTAAATTTAAAGATATTACCCAATCTGCAAACATAAAAATGGATTCCACCTGGTCTACTGGGGCTACAATGGCTGATGTAAATAATGATGGCTTCCTAGACATCTATGTATCTAAAGTGGGGAATTATAAGGATCTAAAGGCACATAATTTACTGTACCTCAACAATGGAGATAACACCTTTACTGAAGTATCTGAAAGTGTAGGACTAAATTTCTCGGGATTCTCTACCCAAGTAGCTTTCTTTGATTACGATAGGGATGGGGATTTAGACATGTATCTTATGAATCACTCCATTCACAGCAATAGAAGCTATGGTAAGGTTAATAAAAGAATGGAAGTAGATTCCTTGGCAGGAGATCGATTATTTGAAAACAAACTAGAAACAGGAACGCTATCCTTTGTAGATGTAACGGAAAGTGCAGGAATTTATAGTAGTCCTTTGGGATACGGACTTGCATTAATCGCAACTGATATAAACCAAGATGGTTGGATAGATATTTATGTAGGAAACGATTTCCATGAAAACGACTATATATACCTCAACCAAGGCGACAAAACCTTTAAGGAGGTTGGAGAAGAGTTATTAGATCACACTAGTAGATTTACCATGGGAGTAGATGTGGGGGATATGTACAACAATGGTAGACAGGATATCTTTTCCTTAGATATGATGCCTAACCAACACAATATCTTTTTGAAATCTGGTGGCGAAGATTCGGACAAGGTGAGTAAAATAAAAGAAAATTTTGGTTTTGGGACCCAGTATGCTCGTAACCATTTTCAACTTAACCAAGATAACAACTCCTTTTCTGACATTGCTTTGATGACCGAAACTCATGCTACGGATTGGAGCTGGTCTGTTCTGTTGGAAGATTTTGATAATGACGGACTTAAGGATATCTTTATTACAAATGGCATCTATAAACGCCCCAATGACTTAGACTATATAAATTATCTAAGCAGTACTAATTTTAGTCAATACAATCAAAACCAATCCTTAGAAGCGGAGCAAAAACTAATAGAGACCATGCCTTCCTTAAAGATTCCTAATGTTATCTTCCATAACAAAGGGAATTTTGAGTTTGACAGATATGCCGAGGAAGCCGGATTCGCCCCCTCATACTCTAACGGCTCTGCCACAGCAGATTTAGATAATGATGGAGATATGGATTTAGTAGTGAACAATCTTAATGAAAAATCCTTTATCCTGGAAAATAAAACCGTTAGCGGCCCTGAAAATAATTGGATTGGGGTACAATTAATTGGCAACAAAGAATACCCAGTAACTATCGGATCCAAGGTAACGGTACATTCCAAAGAGCAACTCTTCTTTAAGGAACTGATTACCACTAGGGGGTTTCAATCTTCCTCCTCACATAAGCTCCATTTTGGATTGGGTATCGCCGCTACAATAGATTCAATTTCCATTATTTGGCCCGATGGGTTGCGCCAAATAGTGACAGAACCAACATCGGGTCAATATCATATAATTAAACGGGATAGTTCCGCATCGCTACCCCTAAAAGAGCAAGAAAAAAAGTCGGAGTTTGTAGTTGAAGAATTTCCTTATATCCATTTTGAGAATGTTTATTATGATTATGAACTGGAACCTTTAATGCCAGAAAAGTTATCAGAGGAAGGCCCTGCGGTAGTGGTGGCCGATTTTAATTCTGATGGCCTAGATGATATATTCATTGGAGGAGCAAAATATCAGTCCGCCACTTTATTCCTTCAACAACCTGATGGCACTTATACCACCTCTTTTAGAGCTACTTTTGAGAGCGATAAAACTTTTGAAGATGTAGATGCCGTAGCATTTGACCTAGATAATGATGGCGATTTGGATCTATATGTAATGAGCGGAGGTAACGACGTTCCGGAAGGAGACACCTACCTTGAAGACCGCGTGTACATTAACGATGGTAAAGGGAATTTTGAACGACTAAAAGCAGCTTTGCCAAGGACAAATGGAGGGAGTATTGCAGCAGGAGATTTTAACCAAGATGGATACATGGATCTTTTTATTGGTTCTAGATCTATACCCGGAGGTTATGGACTTTCACCAATAAGCCTAATCCTTAAAAATACTGGGAAAAACAATTTTGAAATAGTAGACAGTGGTGCCTACGGAATGAATACCGACAGCCAATGGGCAGATCTGAATAACGATGGGCATTTAGATTTAATTATGGTTGGGGATTGGATGCCTATTACTGTGCTAATTAACAACGGAGATTCTAGTTTTACTAATCGCACAGAAGAGCTAGGACTGCAGAACACCACAGGAATGTGGAATTCTATCCTACTTGCCGATTTAGACGGGAACGGCTATCTAGATATCATTGCAGGGAATGCAGGGCTTAACTTTAAATGGAAAGCTTCCGAAGACCATCCAGTAAAACTCTATATAGATGATTATGACGGTAACGAACAATCGGACCCCATTATTTTCTATGATTACTTTGGCAATCCTGTTCCCTTTGCCTCCAAGGATCAACTTATGCGGCAATTACCCATGCTTCAAAAAAAATTCTTAAGCTATTCCGATTTTTCTAAAATCAAAAATATTGAGGATCTAACTGGAAAAAAGGAATCAGACATCCTAGAGATTAAGCATATTAAGGAACTTAGGTCTATGGTATATATGAACTCAGGAAATGGATTTACAGGATCCCCACTCCCTAAAGAGGCGCAAATGAGTACAATTGAAGGGTTTCATTTAGATGAGGATTTGTCTTCCCCCGCACTATTCTTTGTGGGCAACTATTTGGGTTATGTTAACGAGCTAGGGAACAGTCTTGCTAACTCTGGAGGCGTGCTCACCAATTTTAATAACGAGACATACACTACCTATAAAAACCTGAACCTCCCTAAAGGATTAAGCGTTCGTAGAATAGAGAAAATAGCCAACAATAAATATTTAGTGATTTCTAATAATGGCAAAGCCTATACCTTAGAGTGGTATTTACCCTAACAAGGGGAGGTTAGCCAAAATGTGCACATAGAAACTTTTATTTTGCAAAATAGATATAGATTCCAATAACAATTGCGCAGATAGCTAACCCTACCTGATAAACATATTTATAAGGCTCAATAGAAACTTGGTTGGTATACTCCAATTTAAAGGCCTCTTTTCTAGGGTATAGTTTTCCGATAATCAACATTATTCCAGCATTTAATAGGAATAAGATTGCCATAATATGTAAATAATGGGGATACGCATCGGCCTCTATCAATTTTAGCGCCGCGGCATCTGTAATACCTGCTTCTTCCGCCGCTACCAAAGCTTTATCTACAAAATGGTCTTTAAGGAAAAATTGACTGATAATATAAAGGATAGAACCTGAAAAAATTCCAATTTTAGCTGCAATTGCAGGTACTCTTTTCGTTAAATATCCCACTACTATAATAGTGAATATAGGTATACTGTAGATACCGTTTATTTCTTGCAAGTAATTGAATAAACTTCCTGCATTTGCAATCATCGGTGCAATAAACATAGCTGCTAGTGCTAAACAAATTCCAAATACCTTTCCGTATTTAACAATAGTCCGCTCTTGAGCCTCTGGATTAATGTGCTGTTTGTAGATATCTATTCCGAAAAGCGTTACAGAACTATTAAGCACACTATTAAACGAACTTAAAATTGCTCCAAAAAGTACAGCGGCAAAAAAACCAACCATTGGTTTTGGAAGTACGGCCCTAACCAATTCTGGGTAGGCAAGATCACTAGAAGCAAGGCTACCATCAAAATAATGGTAAGCAATCATTCCAGGAAGCACTAAAATTAAAGGTCCTAATATTTTTAGAAAAGAAGCTAATAACAATCCTTTCTGTCCTTCTGCCAAGTTCTTGGCTGCCAAGGCACGTTGAATAATCTGTTGATTGGTTCCCCAATAGAAGAGCTGCACCAACATCATTCCAGTAAAAATGGTAGAGAAAGGCACTTCTTGTCCGGGTTCACCCGTAGAATCGAACCGATCTGCATTAGTGGTCATCAAATTTTCTAACCCTGCAAATACATTACCGTCCCCGATTGCCATCAAACCAAAAATAGGAATCAAAAGTCCCCCAGTTAAAAGTCCAATTGCATTAATACTATCGGAAACCGCAACGGCTTTTAATCCTCCAAAAACTGCATAAATAGATCCAATAACCCCAATCCCCCAAATACAGATTATTAAAGCAGTTCTGTCTGAAACTCCTAAAAGTCCCGGCAAATCAAACATCCCACTAATAGCGACAGAACCTGAATAAAGAATCACAGGCAACAATACCACCACATAACCTGTTAGAAACAAGCCCGAAGTAATTGTCTTAGTGGTTACATCAAAACGTTTTGCCAAAAACTGTGGAATGGTCGTTAGTCCGCCTTTTAAATACCTAGGTAATAAAAATATTGCAGTAACCACCATAGCAATAGCTGCCAAAGTCTCCCAAGCCATAACCGATAATCCGTCGGTATAGGCACTTCCATTAAGCCCAACAATTTGTTCTGTAGAAAGGTTGGTTAATAGCAAGGAACCTGCAATCACCCCAGCAGTAAGGCTTCTACCTCCTAAAAAATAACCATCAGAGGAAGTTTCATCTGTTTTTCTTGTTGCCAAATAAGCTATTATGGCTACCAGTAATGTAAAGCCTACAAAAGAAATTATTCCTAACATGGTAAATAAGAGTTAATTGGATTGATAGGGCTAAATATATTGGATTATTTAGAAATAATAAGGGGCTTTCCAGATTTTATCTCCATTTAATTTAAAATAATAGCTATCATCATTAACCTGTTTGAACTAGATAAGCAAGTATAATAGAAAGAATTGCTGATGCATAAAAGAGAGAACACAAGTATATATAATTCATTAGTTGTACTTGATAAATCTACCTCCAAAATCTACAGTGGTCATTATTTATAAAAATGATGTATTTTTGATAGGCTAGGTTGGGTAGATTTTAATCATCCTAAATTTATAACCTAATACAATATTGCTACCCAAGAGAACTAGTTGAAAAATATATCTATGAAAAAACTTACTTATATTATTATAGTATTTTACCTCCTTGGCTGTAATGATAATTCTGAACCTATAATAGTAAGCACCGAAGACCTACATCAGTCTATACAGAAGGTAACAGACATTATGGTACACGATATCTTCTCTCCGCCAGTGGCCAGTAGAATCTTTGCGTATCCAAATATTGCTGCTTACGAGATTATGGCACTCAACAACGAGGACTATACCTCTTTAGCAGGACAAGTAACCGACTTAACCCCTATTCCCCAACCCGCAGCAGAAGCAACTATAAATTACGAACTGTCTGCTTTAATAGCCCATATGGAGCTGGGAAGAAGGTTGATTTTTTCAGAAGAGACCCTCGTAACCTTTAGGGACAGCCTGTATCAAAAATGGAATAAGAAGAACCCTAAATTATTTAATGCTTCAAAGGATTATGGACTTCAAGTAAGCGAGCATATTGCCCAGTGGATGAGTAAGGACAATTACAATCAGACACGGACCATGCAAAAATTTACGGTAGATACAGACGACCCTTCCCGATGGCAACCTACCCCGCCTGGTTATATGGACGGAATTGAGCCTCACTGGGGTAAGATTAGGCCCTTTGTGTTGGACTCCGCCAATCAGTTCACTCCTTCTTCTCCACCACCATTCTCTATGGAAAAGGATTCGGAATTTTACAAAGAAGTTGTGGAGGTATATGAAATTAGCAAAGAGATAACCGCAAAAGGTGACGATTCCGAGGAAATTGCAATGGCAAAATTTTGGGATTGCAATCCCTATGTATCGGTTACAAGGGGGCATCTGATGTTTGCGACCAAGAAAATATCTCCTGGGGCACATTGGATGGGTATTACTAAAATTGCAAGCAAGAAAGCAGAGTCGGATTTTGCTAAAACTATATATGCTTATACTAAAACCTCAATTGCCATTGCCGATGCTTTTATCAGTTGTTGGGATGAAAAATACCGTAGCAATCTCATCCGTCCAGAAACGTTAATCAATCAATATTTAGATGAGAATTGGCTACCAATATTGCAAACACCTCCATTTCCAGAGTACACCAGTGGTCACTCTGTTGTTTCAGGAGCTGCGTCCATTGCACTAACCGAAATCTTCGGAGATGATTTTTCATTTGATGATGATACTGAAGTACCGTATGGACTCCCCATTAGAAGCTTTAATTCATTTAAGCATGCGGCAGAAGAAGCCGCTATGAGTAGATTGTACGGAGGAATACACTACAGGAGCGCCATTGAATTAGGGATTAAGCAAGGTAAAGATTTAGGGAATTTTGTTGTGGACAAACTATCTATGACCAAGCCCAATGAACTTGCATCAAATAAACAATAACCTTTAATAATCAATCAGGCGTAGTCCTTTATCTATAAATAAGGTGATAAAAATATACTAGGTCATTAATATATTTTTATCACCCTTATTTAAACACCTTCAACATTCAACCCTATTAAAATCCAAAACCTACTCCAAATGTGAATCGGCCTCCTTCTTCTGAGGCAAATAGGGCGAGTCTTGCTGTTAGCACATCAACTCCATTAAAGAAAAAACCTCCCCCATAAGAGGTATGCCATAAATCTGAGTTTTCACCTGAGGTCCAAACTCTACCATAATCAAATCCACCATAAACACCTATAGTAACAGGTAGCAATCCTGTCTTTAATTCTTTTAGACTATATCTTAGATCGGTATTTTGATAATAACTGGTTTTTCCAGTAAATCGCTGATTTCTATATCCTCTAAGGCCATCAGTTCCACCTAAGCTAGCAGCTTGATAAAACTCATATTCCTCACCCAGATTAAAATGCGCCTTCCATTTGGTTGCCAAGACCAATCTTCCATCTGCCACTAACTTATAATTAAAAGCTAGACTAGGGACAATATAGGCGTAATGTTGATCTCTATTCGCTAAACTAGTCTTATATCCAACAAGCAGCTCAGTAGACATTCCCATAGTTGGAAAAGCATTATTGTCTAGACTCTCAAAGGAATAAGCTGCATTCACTCCCAGAAAACTGTTTCTATTCTCCTCTCCATTAGCTTGATAAAAAGTATTTACAAACCTATCTACCGTTTCTTCTACTTCCAAACTTTCTAGGGAAAGACCTGCCATAAATTTTGCCCCCAAATGTCCACGCCATACCAAAGAGGGGGAAAATCTAAATTGTTCTATTCTTACCCTGTTATAATCCATCCCTAAGGTGTCATCAAAATTCTCGGTTTCGTTGCCAATTCCAAAGAAATTAATACTGAAGTTAGGACTAGTAAAACGGGCAGCCAACTCTAAGTTCCAATTATTAAAGACATGGGCAAACTCGCCATTATAGCCAAATTCAAACCCATTAGTAGCAAAATAATAAGCAGCGTTAAAATTTTGTTGATGAGTAAAAGGATTCTTTCTAAATCCATAAAAGGTATTTGTAGCACTAACGCCAAGCTTAACACCATCATCAGGATTATACCCTATTGTAGGTATAAATTGTTGGGTACTGTTCCTTGTTTTTAAGGGTATAAAGGTGTTGGTTTCATAATCGTTCGTAAGCCTAAGCTTAGCTACATCAATCTTATCTACCGTATTCTTTTTAGTCTTATAGTCATAAATCCAGATATTTCTTCCTCCGGATATATCGTAGGTATCATTATTTTGACCGCCGATAAGTCGAACCTTAATCCGATTATTATTACTGCCACGAACTTCAAAAATATCGGTATCATCTAGCCCATACACCCATATTTCCTTTGTTATATCTCTATTGAAGGTCTTTTGAAAAAACAATTTTTCCTTTTCACCTTTTATATTGCGATAAGCTTTAATTTCAACTTCATTTTTGGACAGGTTATTAATTTCGAACCAATCATCCTTGTCGGTACCTTTTATGATAACGAACTTATTGAGGTATTTATAATAATCATCTGCATTCTTAGATAAGTTTTGTATTCGTGATAAAAGAATGCTTTTAAGATTTAATATATCATCGTCCAAAACTTCTTTAGGAATATTTGTAAACGCTTCGTCTATAATTTCTGGAGTAAGGTTTTCTTGAATAATTGCTACTTGCCGTTCCCAATCTACCTTTGTTGTTTGAGACAACAATGTCATATCTAGCGCATAAGCACTTTTATTAAAGGCTTCAATATTTCTAATATCATTATTAAATCCCTCCATCATTTTTAGGCCTGGTATTATTCTGGTCGCCACGCCCATTAGGGCTCCATCTCCCCAAATGGAATACACTTGATCACGATCTCTAGGAATTGCTTTAAAAATAATCTTTCCTGATTTCTTATCTTTAACTTCTCCCCAACGCCATTGATCATCATGCCTGTCCCAATCCCCTAAGACCATATCAAACAAACGTGCTCTTAAGTATCTATCGGTATCTACTTCATACTTTTCATCACGTCTAATCTTATCTAGCATATCCGTAGTACTTTCAATCTTATTGGCATAACCAAAGTTCTCCTTTTCTCCATGCCCATCACCTACATGCTCTTCTAGCATGTAAAGTTCACCACCAAATTCCTCATTAAACTCCTCCAAGGCAGATTGCTTAGGAATATAGTACAATGTAGGGATGGGATGATACACATCTACTGCATTGGAAAGTGTACTCACGGTAAGAAGACCGTAGGGGAAGGCACCCGTATAAAAATCCATTAATAAGCCTTCAGTATAGGTATCCTTAAACTCACCCATCACATACTTCTCCTTAAAGGCCATCGCTTGTAGATATACCTCAGCACTTTTTTTAACAGCCCTCATCACATATTCTTTTCCAGAACTATCGGCTAATCGCAACGATTTAGATTGGTTTCCCCCTCCTTTTCTAACCGGTTTTACTCCCCCATACAGGGTGTCTAAATTTATAGTGGGAGCAGTAACTTCAATGGCATAATACTTTCGGTAGCGGTCACCCCAAACAGTTTTAAAAAATCCATTTTTATCGATTTCATCTTCAGTATAAACCGATGCCTTTACTTCCTTCGGAAAATCTACACTATGAAATATATAGTCTTTATTCCTATCTGGTGGCAACACTTGTGTGGCAAAAAGAAATTCTGCTTCATTATTTTGACCAACTCCATAATACTTTACCTCAGAGGAGCCGTCTACATATACTATCAATTGTGCAAAACCCATTCTTCCCGTAGAAAACATAGAGCCATTCAATAATCTTGTGGTACCTTCTTTAGCTCCAGAACCACTTACAATCTGGGGAGTGTTATCCTCAACAATATACTGAAGGGAATGTTCATGACCAGAAGCTAAAATCACTTTATCTGAAAATTGCGCCAAAGTAATCAGTCGATTTTTCAGTTCTCGATACCGTTTATTCTGCAGGTCTGTAATAGAAGCCCCACTTGTTTTTCTTAACAGATTAAAAATAGAGCTTAAAATAGGAAAGGGGAAGCCCTTTCCTGCGGGATTCAAATTTTCTTTAAAGGAAAATTGTCCTCCGTGAGAACCATATGTAAACAAAGGATGGTGGAGTGCCAATAGGGTAGTCTTTCCCCTATTTTTTTTGATTAGACTTTCTATTTCCTCAAAGAATGTCTCTCTATCCTTTATCTCACACTCATCGTTTATTGTAGGGTGCCTATCCCAATTGGTAAGATACCACTCCGAGTCAATAGCGATTAGTACAATATTATCATCTATATCTATTTTTTCTATAGGACAACCATCCTCCGGGAAAAACACATCTTTACTATCCAACTTTTCTTGGATGTAATCTTGCTGTCTTTCCAAGCCTTTTAATCCATCGCTATACCAATCGTGATTTCCTGGGATAAAAATAGAATTCCCCTTAAATTCGGATAAGGACGCTAACTGCGCATCCAAATGATTTATAGCTTCCAAATAAGCTTGTTTAGATTCGTCAGGGTCTGGTAGCCCAGCAGGATAAATATTATCTCCTAAAAAAATAGCGGTACTATTTTTAGATGCCTTATTTAACTTGGTCTTAAACGTTTTAAGGGCAGGATTCATTCCCTCCATTGGTGACAATCCCGCATCTCCGATTAAATAGAACGTATGAGCAATTTCCTTGTTGGTAGGCACATCCCTAACATCCTTATTATCTAAGCTATACTTTGATTCGTAAGTTGCGCAACTCGAAAAAAATAACAACAAGCTGAAAACTGAAATAAGTTTGTTCATCGAAATAAAATAGATAATTTAATTTTGTAATTTGTGAGTTATAAAAATAACGAATGCCAGATATAATTAAAGATACCGAAGATTTTGTTGTTGAGTTATTGACAACACAACTAAATGCCAACTATTTATACCATAATCTTCGCCACACCCAAAGAGTAGTCAAAATTACTAAAGAATTATTGGAAGCTTATGATTTGGATGAAAAAGAAAACGAAATAATTACTTTGGCTGCTTGGTTACATGACACGGGATATACCCAAGGTTATGAAAATCACGAAAAGAAAAGCGCTGCCATTGCATCCAAATTTCTTGCTGAAAAGAACTATTCCTCTCATGATATTCAACAGGTGCAACAGCTCATTATGGCCACCAATAGGCACCATACTCCTACCAACTTATCCGAAGATATAATTAAAGACGCAGACACTTCCCATCTGGGAAGCAGTAATTATGCAGAAACGTCTGAATTACTTAGGGAAGAACTATTCCTTCTTGGAATTGCTGAATTCACCCCCCAAGAGTGGGACCAAGAAAACATAAAGATGTTGGGTAAGGAGCATAGATTTTATACTGGCCATGCAAAAAAGCAGTGGCAAGAAACTAAAACTAAGAATCTTAATAAACTGATTAAAAGGGAGGCTAAGCATAAACGTACAGCTAGCAAAGAGAAGTTAAAAGTTAAATTAAAAAATGAAAGCCCCGAACGAGGCATTCAAACTATGTTTCGAGTTGCTATGCAAAATCATTTAAAATTAAGTGATATAGCCGACACAAAAGCCAACATTCTTCTTTCTGTAAATGCAATCATCATCTCTCTTTTACTTACCAACCTAATTCCAAAAATGGATAGTCCTAAGAACGAGTTTCTTATCTATCCAACATCTATCTTTATTCTCTTTAGCGTGGTATCTATGATTATGTCTATTATGGCCACAAGACCCAATATCACTAGAGGAGAATTCACCAAGGAAGATGTAAAACAAAAAAAGGTAAACCTATTATTTTTTGGAAATTTCCATAAGATGGAGCTTCAAGATTTTGAATGGGCCATTCAGGAAATGATTAAAGACCAAGACTACGTATACAACTCCCTTACCAAAGATCTATACTTTTTAGGTTTGGTATTAGACAGGAAATACAAATTACTAAGATGGACCTATACTATTTTTATGATTGGGATGATCTTATCTGTGGTTGCTTTCTTTATATCCTTTAATTACCATATGTCTTTACTATAATCTAGGAGAAGATTATGCTTTAAGTTCGTTCATTAGGTCTTGATAGGTATAGGTTTTATCGCTTTTCTTCTCTGTTCGGTACAAAATCCCGGCACGGATAGCTTTTAGTCCAGATACACCTTGCAATCCTTCTAGTTCCACAATCTCAATGTCGGAATTAAAATAGCCTTTTGAACGTAGAAAGTTTATATACCTAAGATATTCCGACTCATCTCGCTTTTGAGCGTATACGATTACCAGCTTTCCCGATTGTGTTAGCCTTTCTTGAGTACCTTTTATAAAAGATTTGTCTATACGTTTTTTTATAATTTCATAACGGGCGTTATAGGTACCATCCACATCAAAACGTTTTTCATCCATTCTAAACCTAATAGACAGTGAGGTGTTATACACCAGAATCAATGAAGCCACATCCAATTTTACCTTCAATTCTGGCTTACACCTATAATGGGCGTTTTCCAATTCGCACATCATTTGCAACTGCCATAAACGCAAATTACTTAGGAATATTGGGGCAAAATTCTTTTCTGCAGATATAGCACTTCCAATATACATATTGTGTTCTATGCCATCGGTTTTATAGCGCTCAAAATAATGAGGAAACATTTTCTGGGCCTGTTCCTGACTTTTATCTAAAACTCCAGCCAACTTTTTATTAATAAAAGTAACGCTCTCATCATAATTACGACGATGATCATAATACGTCCCAGTGCTCAAATCAATATGTGAGTTATATAAAGATATGCGCTTCTTTATCTCATCATCAGAATTAGACAAATACTCAAATACAGGATTTATATTTTTGGTAACAAAATCAAAAATATCCTGTTCACTAGTACTATGAAGCGAATCTTTTATATCGGCCAAATAGTTATTCACCCTAAAGATAAGCTCCTCATAAATAGGGAGTTTATGACTCTCCAATACCTTAGTTAGTACATTTTTAATTTCAGACAGTTGGATTGTTAGATCACGCTGTATAGCTTCATTCCTTATTTGGGAAGAATTCCTAATATCTATTTGCCCATATAATGGATGCACATCATTAAAAACAATTTCCCTAAAGGAGGGCTCGTTCCCTAAATATTTCTCTTTAATAAAGCGTTTGGCCTCTTCCTCAAATCTCCAAGATACTGATGGGTGCACCGAGGTACATTCGTTCTGAATTACCGCGTCTATTAAATTTTCTTCCTCCTCCATAGAGCGCAGTGCGGCAGATACAATATAGGGCATTATATCCTCTAACTTTTGTCCATTTATACTATTAAGGTCATTTGCTTTATCGGAAACCAGTTCTAAAACTCCAATTAGTTTACCTTTTTTTGCAATAGGTGCAAACAATGCACTTTTAATATTTTGATCGTATAAATTTTTAAATGGTGCCTTTCCTTCGGTACGTATATATTCTTTTTCCACATCGGAAATTACGAACATGCTATTCTGCTCCAACAATTTATCATAGGCTTCTAAACACAGCGAGGTATTACATTTTTCTAAGTTGTTCTTCTTTAAAAGATAGCTTTTTATCCCTTCATAAAAAGCACTTTCAAATTGCTGTAGTTTAGCATTGTACTTTACAAATCCTAACCTCAATCCAGAGAGACCGAAAAGGGATTTAAAGGATTCCTCAACCTCTTTCAAGAAATTGTTTCCACTATTATAATCCCAAACTATTAAGTTCGATTTAATTTCAGAGATAACATGCTCGGCAGTAACATCAAACATATTTGAAATTACAAAGCCTTTGCTTATAAAGCTATTGGGAGGTATTTTCTGCTTCCAAAGTGCTAAGTCGTCTATATTTACCAATAATTCATCAACATCATCCTGAGTAATCTCCAAGGGAGTGCCGTTGGGAATTATTTCCATAAATTCTGCATTATACAAAATTCGATAATGACGCATTACTCCTTGGGCGTCCGGTATATTATAGAAAAAAATTCGCTTAAAATCGAGTTTAAAACCATAATAATAATTAAGGATAACCACACAGGCCATAATATAGTCAACTCCTTGCTCTAGATTAGTTATCTTAGGTTTATAATCTGGACCTGCAGCCTCTAAAATACGATTAAACCGATTACTAGCATTAAAGATGATATCGCTATAGGGCAAGGATGCTGTCTTAATCTCGTTATCAGACAACAAGGGAGAAAAAGAATCCTGTAACAACAAATCTATTATCTCTTTATGTTTTTCCAAAAGAGATAATTCAGTAAAACCTGCTCTAAGTTCTGGGAATGGCGCTTGCTTATCTATAATATACCTAGCCCTTTTGGCCAAATATTCATCTGAACCTTTGGCTATATCCTCATATTGCTGCAACAACTTATTAAAGCTGATGATATGTTGTAAAGGCAACATCTTTTCCATGTATCCACTTTTAATAAAGACTTAGTCTTATATCAGGCCGTAAAATTACAAAAAGATCAGCCTATTAATGATGCCGTAAGGGAAAACCTTTTCTGCAGGTTTTACATAAAACTATCCAAACCGTATATTTTTATTATTGTAGTCTAAAAGTTATGGGAATAATATATGATACCTTAACGGATCTTCCGCGTTGTTTCCCTGGTACCATCTGTGGCAATGCAGCTATAATTCTATTGGCCTCTTTTTCTAACAACTTATCTGGGCCCCTAGTTTTTATTTGAATAATCTCTCCAGTATTATCAATAATAAATTGCACATACACCCTACCTTCTATCCCCAACTCTACTGCAACATCTGGATAGGTGAAGTGCTTTTGAATGTGTTCCTGAATTTTCTTTTGGAAACATGCTTTTAATGCTTCATTATTTTGACCAGTACATCCAGGGAATACCGGCACATTCTCTATTACTGCGAATGGTACTTCCACATCTTCCTCCTCTTCTTCAACCACAACAACATCTTCCACTTTTAGGGTCGCTTCTTCCACCACCGTTTCTTGATTAATCTCCGTACTTTGGATAACGGTCTCTTCTATCTCAGCTACGTTTTCTACAACCTCAATAATTTCTGGAGCGGCAGGAGGTGCAGGCGGTGGCGGCAACTTAAGCGTTTCTGTAATTGGTACTACCTCATCAATATCATCGACAACAGTAAATATTTCTATGGATTCTTTCTCGTTTGGGTAACTGCGTAATTCTAGGGCTCTCCAAACTACAAAAAGAACCAATACAAGCCCGATAACAAAAAAAAGTCCGCTTTTTTTGTTCAAATCTGCTTTGGGGTTCTTTTTAAGTTTCATGGCCCAAGAATTTTATATCATTAATTTCACCATAAAATCCCACCTTTCATATGATAATTATCAGTTCGCTTTAATTATTTCAAAAAAAGTATATCTTTAATGACACAACCATATTTACACACCAACCAAACCAATACAAACTGTGAAATCACCTATTACCCAACGCCTTTACTCTTTAGATGCCCTAAGGGGTTTTGATATGTTTTGGATTATTGGAGCCGATGCAATATTCCACCGTATGGCAGATATTACCCATTCCCCATTTTGGAATGAATTATCACATCAATTCCATCACCCACAATGGCACGGATTTTCCTTTTACGATATAATTTTTCCGCTTTTCCTATTTCTAGCAGGAGTAGCAACCCCTTACTCTATTGGCAAGCAGTTAGAAAGGGGAGCAAGCAAAAAAGATTTATTGATTAAAGTAATTAAACGAGGAATTGTTTTAGTGCTCTTAGGTATTGTTTACAACAATGGACTACAACTACGCCCCATAGAAGAGATTCGCTTTGGCAGTGTATTAGGTCGTATTGGACTTGCCTATATGTTTGCGAATATTATTTATCTCTACAGTAAACAGCGAGCTCAAATTTTTTGGTTTTTTGGGCTACTTATAGGATATTGGTTTCTGTTGCTATTTAATTCTGCACCCGGTTTTCCAATGGGAGACCTTACTATGGAAGGTAATTTTGTCTCCTATTTAGATAGGTTGCTTATGCCCGGAAAACTGTACAAAGGCATTCACGATCCAGAAGGTATTTTCGCTACCATTCCTGCGATCTCTACCGCTCTTTTGGGAATTTATGTAGGGAATCTTTTAAAGGCCACTACTCCCGATAAAAATAAAGCTACAGCGCTTCGTTTAGTCATAATTGGAGTAACTCTAATTATAGCTGCGCAAATATGGAATTTAGTATTCCCTATTAACAAAAACCTTTGGACTAGCTCTTTTGTTTTACAGTGTGGAGGAATAAGTAGCCTGTTAATGGCACTTTTCTACTATATAATTGATATAAAAGGATATAAGAAATGGGCGTTTATCTTTAAGATAATAGGCATGAATTCTATCCTGATCTATATGTCCGATAAATTTATAGATTGGAAATACACTACAAACTCCTTGTTCCAATGGCTAAATCAACTCATAGGAGAACCTTATGGTGGCGTAGTTATGATATTATGCTTACTTGCAGTAAAAGTGTGGTTTCTATACTTCTTATATAAACAAAAGGTATTTTTAAGAGTGTAGTTTTATGGAGTCTAGAAACATAAGTCCAGCTTAGCGAACAATGGCATAAAATTCCATTATTTACTTTTAGGGTTCCTAGGCATCATCTCTTCTGGGAAAGGAAAGAGAATGGTAGAATTTTTCTCTGCCGCTATATTAGAAAGGGTCTGATAGAGTCTTAATTTAATTGCTGATGGAGACTGATCTATAAGTTTCCCGGCTTCTAGCAATTTTCCAGCAGCCTGTTCTTCTGCCAATGCTAGGATAATCCTAGCCCTTCTAGAGCGTTCCGCCTCGGCCTGGTTAGCCATCATACGTTTCATATTTTCGGGCAATTGGATGTCTTTTATTTTAACATCTATAATTTCTATTCCCCATTCCTTGGTTTCCAACTCCACAATAGCCTTTATATTTTTTCCCATCTCCTCCCTTTTAGATAAGATAGTATCCAATTCCACTTTCCCACAGACATCCCTTAAAGCAGCCTGGGATAATTGGGTGATGGCAAAACGGAATTCCTCTACTTCTAAAACAGCTTTTTCTGGACTATTTATCCTAAAAAACACCACTCCATCTATACTACAGGGCACATTATCTTCGGTCATTACTTCTTGGGAAATTATATTGATAGTAATTACCCGGATATCTACCACCTGAATGGTCTCTACTATAGGAATAATCCACCTAAATCCCGGTTGCAAGGTATTCACATACCTCCCGAACCTAAATTTTAGGGCCCGCTTATATTCATATACAATTCGGATCCCAGATAAGAAAAATAAAACAATTAAGACGATAAGAATGAATGGTGGTGCCATAGCGTAACTATTAGATGAAGACTATTAAATTCACAAATACAAGATGAAGGGGCGGGGTTGATTTAATAATAATTCTCCATCGACGGGGGACGTCAAAAAAGGGAAGTAGCTAGCTTTCCGTTTCATTAGGGGCTATATTTAAAGTTACGAAATAAACCCATGTAAACCTAAACATTACTTTATCCAAACCTTAAGGTCCTAGCTGTATATTTTTTATACACCACATATTTTCATTAACTTACTTATACAAACAGCGCCAAATGAAATTCACTGCTACTACCCTATTATGGGCTTTTCTATTATTAAGTAGTGTTGGGGTTGCGCAGGATACAGAAGGGGGGCATGAAAAATGGGAATATGTGTTAGAAGACACTGGAGATGTACTTCAATTGGCGTTACCTCTCAGTGCGGGAATAATGACTTTAGTTCATAAAGATTATCAAGGGACAAAAAAACTAGCTTTCTCCTATGCTACTACCCTAGCCCTCACTTACTCCTTAAAAGAATTGACTAAAAAGAAAAGACCCGAGGGTAGAGACCTATATGACTCGTTCCCCTCTGGCCATACCTCATCTGCCTTTTCCGGAGCCTCCTTTATTCAACGAAGGTATGGGTGGAACTATGGTATCCCCGCCTATCTACTTGCTACTATAGTTGCAGTAAGTAGAACTGAGGGGCCAGATGGATTTCACGACTTTTGGGATGTATTTGCCGGTGCGGCTATCGGAATTGGAAGCACCTACTTATTTACAAAACCACATCAAAAGAAACGAGTTGATCTTGGCTTTTCTAGATATAAGGATAATTACTCTTTAAGGTTCACTTACTCTTTTTAAACCACCTATAAAATATAAATTTACTCAACCCCTAAATTCCTTCTGCAAGTGCTCCGAACAAAGCCAAGGTTGAAAACACAAATAGGAAAAGGAAAAATCCTATCAAAGAAATAACCAAGCCGGCGATAGCAAGTCCTCTTGGTCGTTTAAAAACTCCTATAAAAGAAAACAACAATCCTAAAAACCAAACAGTCCACCCTACAAATGGCAAACATCCAGCAACAAGAGCTATAATAGATAGTACAAAACCCGCTGTTCCCAACCCATTAGATTCGGTTTTTTGATTTACAATAATGGTTTGTCCATTAGAATTTTGGCTGTTATTTGTATTTACTTCATTCATAAATATTGATTTCTATGGTGATAGCTGAATGTGGTTAAAATTCAATAAGCTTGGTTCTAATTAAAACCACCCAATATAAAACATTTATCTATTAATTTACACTTAGAATCCATTCCCCTGAACAATTTAATTTAATTCCTACATACTACTTTCTAACAAACTTTAAATAGAAACTTCATGAATGGTCCAGTATTTTTATATAAATTAAACAGTATATTTAATGGCATAAACCTATATACACCACTAAATTTACCCTATGCCTTTACTAATCGTAGTCCTTGGGATACTACTCCTCTTTATCCTAATCGCCAGAATTAAACTCAACGCTTTTATTACCTTTATTATCGTTTCTCTTGCGGTAGGAATTGCACAGGGTATGGAACTGAAAATGCTAATACAATCCATACAGGATGGAATGGGTAGTACGCTTGGCTTTTTAATAATAATATTAGGATTGGGCGCTATGTTAGGCAAACTAGTAGCAGATAGCGGAGCTGCCCAGCAGATTACCACCAGATTGATAGCTAAATTTGGAATTAAAAATATACAGTGGGCATTGGTACTTACAGGTTTTATTGTGGGTATTCCTATGTTCTATACTGTAGGTTTTGTAATCTTGATTCCTTTAATTTTCACCATTGCTGCTTCCACTCGGCTTCCGTTATTGTACGTTGGACTCCCCATGATAGCTGCATTATCTGTTACCCACGGGTACTTACCACCGCATCCTGCTCCTACTGCTATAGCCACCACTTTTAATGCGGATATTGGAAAAACCCTCCTGTATGGGATAATAATCGCCATTCCTGCTATCATTGTTGCGGGCCCCTTATTTTCACGAACAATAAAAACTATTGAAGCCACTCCCTTAAAAGAATTTGTAAACCCTCGTATTTTAAAAGAATCCGAAATGCCTGGGATTGCTACTAGTATTTTTACGGCACTATTACCCATCATTTTAATTATGCTAGCAACCCTCGCTAATCTCTTTATAACTGCGGACAATCCCATTATGCCCTTTATCAATTTTATTGGAAACCCAGCAGTGGCCATGCTCATATCAGTCTTAGTTGCTATTTATACCTTAGGCTTAAATAGAGGAAAGAAAATGCCGGAAATTATGAACTCGGTAAGTAGTGGCATCTCTGGGATTACCATGATTCTATTTATTATAGCGGGGGCCGGAGCCTTAAAACAAGTCCTAATAGATAGTGGGGTAAGTATATACATTGCAGAAATTTTAAAAGACTCTGCCTTATCTCCCCTTATTTTAGGGTGGATGGTAGCCACAATTATTAGGGTATGTGTAGGTTCAGCTACTGTAGCGGGATTAACTACGGCAGGAATTGTATTACCTCTTGTTTCTGCCACTGGGACCAGTCCAGAGCTAATGGTATTAGCTATTGGGTCGGGCAGTCTAATGCTCTCCCATGTAAACGATAGTGGATTTTGGTTATTTAAAGAGTATTTTAATTTATCTGTAAATGATACACTACGCACATGGACTGTTATGGAAACTACGGTTGGAGTAATGGGACTATTAGGTGTCTTAATCTTAAGTTTATTTATATAATCTATGGAAAGTAAAAAATATATCTCCAATAAAGATTGGTATACCATAACCAACTCCAATCATATCAATACACCTGCTCTAGTAGTCTACCCGGAGCGGATAGAAGCGAATATTAAAACCATGATTAGGATAGCAGGAGGCGCCCAGCATTTAAGGCCTCATATTAAAACCCATAAGACTGCCCAAATCATTCACATGCAAATGAATCATGGTATTGAAAAATTTAAATGCGCCACTATTGCAGAGGCCGAGCTCTTAAGCAAATGCAGCGCCAAGGACATCCTTTTGGCAATGCAACCTGTTGCAGCCAATATTGCCCGGTTTTTTAGCTTGATGGCGACTTTTCCAGATTCCAATTTTTCCACATTAACTGATAATATAGAAACCGCCAAAGAAATGGCAAAAATGGCTGCAGAAAAGAACCTAAAAATATCCCTGTGGTTAGACATTAATAATGGTATGGATAGAAGCGGAATACTACCTAACCAGTCTGCTCATGAGCTCTATAAATGGCTACATCATAATCCGAATGTTAACGCTTGCGGACTACATGTATATGACGGTCATATCCGAGCCAAAGATCCAAAAGAGAGAAAAAAAGAATGCGATCAGGATTTTGCAGCTGTTTTATCCCTAAAAAAGGAATTGGAAAATGCGGAAATTCCGGTTCCGAATATTATAGCAGGAGGCTCACCCACTTTTCCTTTTCATGCGATTCGGAAAGGCGTAGAAACTAGTCCAGGAACCACATTATTATGGGATTCCGGTTACGGCACTTCCTTTAGTGAGCTAGAATTTCTTCCTGCGGCTGTACTTTTAACGAGAGTGGTTAGCAAGCCTAATATGGGCAAAATATGTTTTGATCTTGGCCATAAATGGGTGGCCTCAGAAATGAACTTTCCACGAGTAGAATTTTTAAATATTGATAACACCGAGCAAATAAGTCAGAGCGAAGAACATTTGGTAGTAGCTTGTCCGCCAAAATCTCAGCCAAGAGTGGGCGATCTTGCCTATGCCATCCCTAAACATATCTGCCCAACGGTTGCAAAGTACAATGAGGTCTTAACGGCCATTGAAGGCACTATCACAGGAAGTTGGAAAGTAGCAGCACGAAATAATAAAATAAGTATCTAAAAACGCTAAAAATTAGAAAACAAAGGGGAAGCTACATTTACCTTAATGCAGACCAACAGAAAAGAAACTCCTAGAACCATCAAAAAGGAGATACCCCCTTCTAGTGTCATTCAGATAATAAGTAAAATCTTCATTACTATCTAAAAAACATGATACGCTTCCATCTAAAACCATCCTATTTTAAACCACAAAGCATTGGCTAATAACTATAAGTGGGAGTAAAAAAAACTAAACCGACCTATCTCCTTACACTAACCATATAACAATCTTTAATTTAACAACTATTTAAAATACAATTGGCAAGGTATTTGATATTTTTGTAAGTCATCTGAACCTTGATCTGGCCTTATGAGAATTATATATTTATGTTATATCGTGTTTCTAGTTTCCGCTTTGGGAATGGCGCAGACCGATCTTCCTAGTACTCAGCCTTTAATTATAAAAGGAGATAGGAGCATAATGGATAAGCCAGAAGAAAGCACCCCATTAAAAATCCCTTCAATTCTTGATAAAAAGCCTAAAACTAATCTAAGGGATTCTTTAACGGCGAGACAAATAAATATGCTTCCTACTAGAAACCTTGTTCAGGCAGGTCACGATTTAAAATTAGACCCCAAAGTAGGAGAAAAAGAAAGTAAGAACTCTTCTACTTATTTTGGGGATATGTATTTGGGAGATGTTAAGACCAATGGCAAATTTGTTGGAGTTATGTACCGCGACCATGAATATGTTGATGGAGATCGGATAAGAGTCATATTAAATGATGAAGTAGTAGAACCCAACGTTTTCCTCACCGGTGCTTTTAAAGGCATTAATCTAGACCTTAAAAAAGGATTTAATAGAATAGATTTTGAGGCTTTAAACCAAGGAACTTCTGGCCCCAATACCGCTCAAGTTAATGTTTATGATGACCAAGGAAAGTTGATTCATTCCAATTTATGGAACTTATCTACTGGTTCTAAGGCCACTATAATTGTGGTTAAAGATTAATAATTACCTAGGCTCTCAGAAGCATCCTCTATTAAAATTAGCGTTTTCTCTTTCCTGGATGATAAGTTTCTTTCGCCCTTTTTAGCACATCCTCCTTATAATATGGTACATCTTTAAATTCTGCTTTGGCATATGGTATGGCTTGATCATTAAAGTGTGGAGAAGATGAATCCCCACTCTGTCCGCCTGCCAATATACTTTTTGCTTTTACCTTCTCCCCAAATTCTACTACAGCCACAAAACTATTACCACGGGTACCGTATATTTTTTTGGTGTTATTATTATATCTAGCTCCATAAGCTGCTAGGGCACCCCAACGGCCCGAAGCGTAACCTATTGGGATACTAGGAAGTTCATCGTTAAACGGTTGCTCAATATCGCCATTTAAACGCTGATATCTATTTACTTCTCCCCATGGAATATTCCAAGTCCCAAAATCATTTTCCAACTGTGAAACAACAGCTGTAAAAATCTCTAATCGCTCTGACCATGGGGACTTAGTCCCAAAATAAACCATAGCTTCCATATCACTCATTTCGTGTGGCAGCACACCATTTCTACCATACAATGTACCGTAATAATGAGCAAGGGTCATCCCTACAGCTTCAGTGGAGGTTTTAAAATCCCAATTCCTCAATACTTCAATAGGACCTTTCAAGGCTTCATTTTTGGGAGCTACTGTATCAAAGGCTTCTACCAAACCAGGAATGAGCTTTTCAAAAGCGGGCAAATAGGGATCATGAGCCAAGGTTATTAAATTATCTAAAGTGAAGTTAGACCTATCTTTAAGTAAGCTAATTGCATGTACTCCCCTAAAATTCTCCTGATCTATAGACATATAATTAGGGTAATCTTCTTTTTTAGGGCTGAATTCCATTGCTGCAGTATAAGGAGTGGAATTACAATTCTGAAGCCATCCATTTTCGGGATTCAATAGTAATATATTCTCATCTACCGTATGCAATCCTTTCCAATCAGTTCTAGGGTCACTACCGTCCACAGGATTGGTATAATCAAAGGCAGTATCTCTTTTTGGAATAAAATTACCGTGAAAATAGGCAATATTCCCTTCAGCATCTGCATAAACCGTATTATTAGAGGAATTGGTACGGATATCCATCATTTCCCTAAACCCTTTATAGCCATTTTGTTTAGTACGAATAAAAGATTGCTCCAATGCTTTCTTAGGTGCCCACATCATAGCAGTAGCCACCCATCGATCTTCTGCCACATGCGTAATAGGACCGTGGTGGGTACGGTAGGTATGAAACGATTTCTCTTTAATTACCCCATCTTGTTTGTATTTTAAGATAACGTCAGTTCTTTTTACTGGTCTAAGCTCTTCCCCATACACATAATAGAATTCATCGTCCTGCTTTACAATGGTCTCCATAAATTCGTCCATTATATCTGTATAGGTAGAGGTGTGCATCCACCCAGTTTTTTCATTAAAACCCTGATAAACAAAAAACTGTCCCCTTGTAACCGCACCATAAGCGTTTAGCCCTTCTTCACTGACCACATGAACCTCTCCTCTAAAATAAAAAGAGGTATGTGGGTTTATTAAAAGGAGCGTATTCCCCGATTCCGTTAATTTTCCTGATATCGCTATTCCATTGGAACCTTGAGGTTCTTCCTGTTTTTTCTCTTCTTTTAACTTATATTCTTCCATTTTCGGAATAGCCATTCCACTTTCATAGAAAGCTTTTATTTTCTTAGTAGACACCCGCTCAATATCTCCACCAATAGAGCCTTCACTAAAATACATTGGCATCCATGGCTCAAATCGGGTCAATAATTTAGGCTTAACTTCGGGGTGGGTATGCAAATAATAATTGATGCCATCGGCAAATGCCTTACATAAGTCCTTTAGCCAATTGGGACTAGACTCATAGTTAGCAATAGCCTCTTCTTTTGTCATAAACATCTTGGCCCTAAGATCACTGTAGATTGCCTCCTCTCCTTCCACCTCCGCTAGTCTACCCGTTGCCCAAATATAATTTTGCTCTACTCTATTAAAATCGTCCTCACATTGTGCATACATCAGTCCAAAAACAGCATCGGCATCTGTTTTACCATAAATATGCGGCACACCAAAATCGTCCCGTATTATAGTCACCCGTTCAGCTTGCGTCTTCCACCCTTTTATTTCCGTATTGGCATCATTCACTTTAAAGGACAATAAGGAAAAGGAAAGAAAAAAATATAACAGTTTCATATATTGATTATTATTGGTTATTACAGGTATTCTTTTAAAAGGTAGGTAGTTAAACTTGACTTATGGTAATGAGGCACCCATATCTTAATTCTAATTTGCAGTAAATTTCCGATAATGCTAATTTTAAAACTTACTGTTATAAAAGCTTATAGACTAAGGTAATAGTAATTTTTAAGGGACTATAATACTTAAATCAAAAAATCTTCTCCTATTAAGTGCTCTACCAAACAAATTAGAACATGTTGAAAATAACTTAGTTACTTTTGCATTCTACTTTAAATTTAAATAAAACAGTATACATGTCCCAAAAAAAAGTTAGCGTGCTTACCGCCTTTAAAACAATTATATGGCCCAGAAGAAAATTGGTTTTCATAGGCCTGCTATTAATTGTTATTAGTAGGGCTGCCAGTTTTGTTGCCCCAATGTCACTACCTTATTTAATGGACGACATCATCCCAAATAAGGATTTAGATTTCCTAAAAATTCTAGTAATTGCCGTAGGAGTGTCCATCCTAGTCCAAGCAGTCACATCCTTTCTTCTAACCAAAATACTTAGTGTTCAAGCTCAGTTTTTAATTTCTGAACTACGTGCTCAAGTACAAAAAAAGATTCTCACCCTTCCCATTCGGTTTTTCGATAACCATAAGTCCGGCGCCTTAGTCTCTAGAATTATGACTGATGTAGAGGGGGTGCGAAATCTTATTGGGACAGGATTGGTACAATTGGTAGGCGGCACCCTAACCGCCGTGGTCGCCCTAGTACTTTTATTTCTTATAAGCCCCTCCATGACTATTTTTACTTTAGTACCACTAGGTATTTTTGCATTAATAGCCCAAAGAGCCTTTAAATTCATAAGGCCTATTTTTAGGAATAGGGGAAAAATAAATGCTGAGGTAACAGGAAGGCTGACTGAAACTCTAGGGGGTATTAGAGTTATTAAAGGCTTTAATGCCGAGGAGCAGGAGAACAAAATATTTGAGGAAGGGGTAGAGCGACTTTTTCAAAATGTAAAAAAGAGTTTAACAGCCACTGCCTTTATGACCAGCTCCTCTACTTTTTTATTGGGTATTGCATCTACTGGAATCATGGGAATAGGCGGTTACAAGATAATGATGGATCAACTTACCATTGGTGAATTTTTAGAATTCACTTTTTTATTAGCGCTTATGGTAGCTCCAATAGTTCAAATGAGCAATATAGGAAGTCAGCTAACTGAAGCGCTTGCAGGCCTAGACCGTACTGAAGAACTTATGAATATGACTGCAGAAGCTATGGAAGAGGAAAGGACTATCATCTTAGAAGATGTTAAGGGTGACATAGCCTTCAAGAACGTTTCCTTTGCTTATGAAGAAGATAAGGAAGTTTTACACGATATAAATTTCATGGTGAATTCAGGAGAAGTGGTAGCTCTTGTTGGCAGCTCAGGATCTGGTAAATCTACCATTGCTGGCTTAGCAGCAAGCTTCCTGAACCCCATATCTGGCAAGATAACCATTGATAACAAAGACCTTTCTAAGGTAAACCTCAATAGCTATCGCAGCAATCTAGGAGTGGTCTTACAGGATGAATTTTTGTTTGAAGGTTCTATTAGAGAAAATATTATGTTCCCTAGACCTAATGCTTCAGAAGAAGAGTTACAAAAAGCAGTTAAAGCTGCCTATGTAGATGAATTTACCGATAGATTTGAAAAAGGCCTAGACACCCTTATTGGGGAACGCGGAGTAAAATTATCGGGCGGACAAAGACAGCGTATCGCTATAGCTAGAGCTGTATTGGCAGACCCTAAAATCTTAATATTAGACGAAGCTACTTCTAATTTAGATACCGAGAGCGAGGCATTGATACAAAAAAGTTTGGCCACGCTTACAGAAGGAAGAACCACCTTTGTAATTGCTCACCGTTTGAGTACTATTAGAAAGGCCCATAAAATTTTAGTTATAGAAAATGGCAGAATAGCTGAAAGGGGGACCCACGACGAACTAATTGCCAAAGAAGGCAGGTATTACAACCTATTCACCTATCAGGCAAGAATTTAAAATAACTAAGCACTTTAATATAAATACAAATGCCTTTTCAGTTTCTTTAAATGATCAAGAAAACTAAAAAGGCATTTGCTACAATATATACTACAGATAATTTATATCCCTTAGCTTTCAGGCGCTAGAGTAACTTCTAGCCCATCCATATCTTCGGTCATTTGAATCTGACAACCTAAGCGACTATTGTCTTGAACGTGAAATGCTTCTGCTAGCATAGCATCCTCATCATCCGACATTTCGGGAAGCGTATGATCAGATTCCACATAACACTGACATGAAGCGCACATAGCCATCCCCCCACATACACCTATAGTTCCTTCTGGAGCCAGTTCGTAAGAACGTACTACTTCCATTAGGTTCATGTTCATATCCGTTGGGGCATCTACATCGTGCAACACACCCTCTCTATCTTTAATCTTAATCTTTATATCGCTCATTATGTTTGGTGAAATGATGAATTTTATAAAATTATAATTTAGTATTCCTTTATTAATCTATTGTTTTTACTACTGCTTTAGGCGCTTCTCTTTTGGTCCCATCAAACCCAGAGACTCCTCCTACTGTGGTATACTTCATTACATACCTTTTATTTGGAAATATACGTTGGTAGGCACTTTGACACATTAGGGTTGCCTCATGAAAACCACATAAGATCAGTTTTAATTTACCAGGATAGGTGTTTACATCTCCAATAGCATAAATACCTGGTATGTTAGTCTGATAATCAAAAGTGTCTACTTTTATGGCATTTTTCTCAATTTCGAGCCCCCAATTCGCTATAGGACCTAATTTTGGAGAAAGACCAAACAAGGGGATAAACTCATCCACTTCTTTTATAATTTCTTCTTCAGTATCTCCTGATTTGTTGATTACTACAGATTCTAATTTACCATCTCCCTTGAGCGCTACAACTTCTGCAGGAGTAATAAGATTAATACGACCTAGGTTTTTAAGGGACTGCACTTTTTCTACAGAATCTAATGCTCCTCTAAATTCATTTCTTCTATGTACCAAGGTTACTTCCGAAGCAACATCCGCTAAATAGATACTCCAGTCCAAGGCAGAATCACCCCCACCTGCAATAAGCACTCTTTTATCGCGATAAATTTCAGGATCTTTTATAAAATAGGAAACCCCTTTATCTTCGTAATTTTTAATATTCGGAATTAAGGGTTTTCTAGGCTCAAAGCTACCTAATCCACCGGCTATCACTACAATAGGAGCATGGTGTTTAGTTCCTTTATTAGTAGTAACTACAAACGTACCATCTTCTAATTTATCTATAGTATTCGCGCGTTCCCCTAAAGTAAAAGTAGGCTGAAACGGTCTTATCTGCTCCATTAAATTATCTACCAAATCCCCCGCTAATACTTCTGGGAATCCCGGAATATCATATATAGGTTTTTTGGGATAAATCTCAGCACATTGTCCGCCCGGCTGTGGCAAGGCATCTATAAGGTGGCACTTTAACTGCAAAAGTCCTGCTTCAAAAACAGCAAAAAGTCCTGTAGGTCCAGCACCTATTATTAATATATCTGTTTTAATCATGGAAAATAATTTTAAAGTAGCTACAAAGCTATT
The DNA here is from genome assembly GCF_000424985.1 of Arenibacter latericius DSM 15913. GTDB lineage: Bacteria > Bacteroidota > Bacteroidia > Flavobacteriales > Flavobacteriaceae > Arenibacter > Arenibacter latericius. Next base: position 73,407 of record NZ_AUKX01000006.1, on the reverse strand, counting down.
TAAGGAGGTGTTATCTATAAATGATAATAATCAGATAATCACTCCACATTAATCACCTCTTGTATTTGCGGTGCATGTTTTTTTATGGTCATTTCAACACCAGTTTTCAGGGTCATCTGGTTAATATTACAACCTGCACAAGCCCCTTCTAACCTAACTTTAACGGAAGTATTGTTATCAATGGAGACAAGGGAAATATCCCCTCCATCACTCTGCAAAAAAGGACGAATTTCTTCCAAGGCCTTTTCTACATTATTCTTTATTTCAATAGACGTCATAGTTATTTCTTTTTCACGGCTGAACAACCTGCCATAGTAGTTATTTTAATTGCTTCGGTAGGTGGTAAGCTTTCATTTCTTCCTACAACTTCCCTCACTACATTCTTGGTAAGCTCCTCAAAAACCTCTTCAACAACGGTAGCTGTTTGCATTGCTGCTGGTCTACCAATATCTCCAGCTTCTCTAACACTTTGTACCAACGGGATTTCACCTAAGAAAGGTACTTTTAAATCTGCTGCCAAATTTCTAGCACCTTCTTTACCAAATATATAGTATTTATTATCTGGCAACTCTGCAGGAGTAAAGTAGGCCATATTTTCTACAATCCCCAGAACGGGAACGTTTATAGATTCTTGTTGGAACATAGCGACTCCTTTACGAGCATCAGCCAAAGCAACCTCTTGTGGCGTACTCACCACTACCGATCCCGTAATAGGTAACGCCTGCATAATACTCAAATGAATATCTCCAGTCCCTGGTGGAAGATCGAGCAATAAGAAGTCTAACTCTCCCCAATGGGCATCAAATATCATCTGGTTAAGCGCTTTTGCTGCCATAGGACCACGCCAAATTACTGCTTGATTAGGTTCTGTAAAAAAGCCGATAGACAGAATTTTCACTCCATAACTCTCAACTGGCTTCATCTTAGATTTCCCATCTACGTTTACCGCTAGAGGCTTTTCCATAACCACATCAAACATAGTAGGCATGGAAGGACCATAAATATCTGCGTCCAACAACCCTACTTTAAATCCCATTTTAGCAAGGGTAACAGCTAAATTTGCAGTTATGGTAGATTTCCCTACCCCACCTTTACCAGATGCTACAGCAATAATATTCTTTATTCCAGGGATAGCCTTCCCTTTAATTTCATTTACCTTAGGTTTGGCAGGAGCATCTACTTTTATATTAACTTTTATCTTGGCCTTTTCGTAAACTTCAGCATGGATAATTTTTAAAATCTCCACCTCTGTTTTCTTTCTGGCTTGCAAACTGGGATTTGCAATAGTTATATCTACAACTACCTCATCGCCAAAAACCATTACATTTTTTAGCGCTCCGCTTTCAACCATATTTTGGCCTTCTCCGGGAACAGTAATTTTCTCCAGTGCCTTTACTACATCCTTCTTGTTCAATTTCATCCTAATACGTTCTTAAACAGTCTTTATTAAAACTGATTCTAAATTACAAAGATAAGGCTTAGGACCGAGAATAGGAAAAATGGAACTGAAAAGTAACTCCTTAGAGCAACCAAAATCTTTCCCCCTATAATTGGTAGGTATAAAATGGAAGGAGGGTATTATTTTAGCTCCTTAGAAGGATCCCAAAAGAAATTTTCAAATTCTAAAATTTGATCACTTTTTATTTTAATCCCCTCACTCTCTAACAGCTGCTGCATTAGGTTAGTTCCTTCAAAATGGTGCTTCCCAGTTAACAGTCCTTTCCTATTTACCACACGATGTGCGGGAACATCTTCCATACCATGTGCATTGTTCATTGCCCATCCTACCATCCTTGCACTCCTTGCCATACCCAAGTGTTTGGCAATAGCGCCATAAGAAGTTACCCGCCCATATGGTATTTTCTTAACTACGGCATACACTTTTTGAAAAAAGTTATCGTTTTTGGATTTCATTAGGTATATAAAATACGGATCAGGGTAATTACAAGCAAAAGCGCCATTAAAACGCTAAGAATGTAATTAGAGTTTTTAGAGAAGCGGTTAGATTTTGCCTCTAACTTGGTAAAATAAATAGTGTATAAGTACAGTACAGTAAATGTTCCAAAACCTGCTGCTAAAATAAAGGTTGCAATATCTTTAAACTGGAATTTAATCCACCCAGATGCATTCCACATCGCGTTAAGACCACTGTAATACGGAATAGTCAGCAGGTTCACAGCTGCTAATAACACCCCCTTAAAAAAGCTGTTTTTCTTACTTACTTTTACCTTCTCTAAAGGGTCGTGCTCTTCACTATTCTTAGCCTTTAAAAAAAAGAAGATAGCAAAGAAGGCAAATACCACAAGTGCGATCTTTAATAACCAATCTATTATTTCTGGGTGATTAAATAGAAATTTGGAAATCAACACCGAAATATAGGCTTGGACCATGATCATGCAAGAGACGCCAAGACTAAAAATTATACCATTGGTCTTTCCTTTTTCCACGCTAATTTTGGCAGCATTCATATTTAGCAAACCTGGTGGCACTGTAGCCATAAAAGCCGCTGAAAAGGTGGCAAAGAAAAGAATTAAAATATGCGTCATATACTATTGCACTCTAAACTTAATGTAGGTAATTGGCTTTCCTTTCTCTAAATACTGTTTTTCATAAAAGGTTTGTATTTCTAGAACTTCTTTAGGACTACCTTCATTCTTATACACATCATGATTAGCATAAAGCACTTCTAAACCACTACCGTGCAGGAGCCCTAAGGTATAGCCGTGCATAAACTCACTATCGGTCTTTAAATTTACCGTACCCTCTTCTTTTAAAATACTCTTATATTTTTCCAAAAAACGAGCATTGGTTAACCTATGCTTGGTGCGTTTATATTTAATTTGAGGATCTGGGAAGGTAATCCAAATTTCGGACACCTCATCTTTTGCAAAAAGTTGATCTATAAGTTCTATCTGCGAACGAATAAATGCGGCATTCTTTATTTCCTTTTCAATTGCCGTTTTAGCTCCTCGCCAAAATCGAGCTCCTTTTATATCTATTCCTATAAAATTCTTCTCCGTATTTTGCTTTGCCAAGCCTACGGTATATTCTCCTTTTCCACAACCAAGTTCTAAAACAATAGGATTATTGTTTCCGAAAAACTCATTCCACTTGCCTTTATGCTGAAATTGTCCACTTACTACTTCTTCCCTCGTAGGCTGAATTACGTTATCAAAGGTTTCGTTCTCTTTGAATCTTTTAAGTTTATTTTTGCTTCCCACAGATTACAACTAATTAATAATTTGGCAAAGCTAAGGAAATCTAAGTTCTTCATCACCAGTGCGCCAACTTCTTATTAAAAATAACCATCGCCAAAGTTATTATTAGACTAGCAGGTACTATAAAAACGCTTGAATTAGATTTAAAAACTAATATAAAAAACCAAGATTAGCCCTTTTAGGTATTAGGATGAAGTGCTTTTTCTAAGGTAAAAGAGAATTCTGACCCTATATCACGAACGCTTTCCACATAAATCTTCTCGTCATGAGCCTCAATAATATGCTTTACGATAGCAAGGCCAAGCCCGGAGCCGCCTTCAGCTCGACTACCACTTTTATCTACTCTGTAAAATCGTTCGAATATCCTTCCTAGATTCTGCTTGGAAATTCCCTCTCCGTTATCCGTAACCCTTACAATAACCTTATTCTTAATCAAGTTTTCTATACTCACCTCCGTAGTTCCATTTTTCTCCCCGTATTTTATAGAGTTTACTAAGAGATTGGTAAGTACTTGCTGAATTTTTTCTCTATCTGCCCTTACATAAATGGGCTTTTTATACTCTCTATCAAAGCTTAAGACAATATCTTTTTTGGCAGCTTTCATTTCCAGAAGCTCAAAAACGTTTTGCACCAATTCCAGAATATTAAAATCCTCGAGATGCATTCTTTGTCCTTCTGTTTCAAGTTTGGTAATCAGGTCTAAATCCTTGACGATATAAATTAGCCGCTCTACTCCTTTACTAGCTCGCTGCAAATATTTTTTACGCAGCGCCTTGTCTTCCATTGCGCCGTCTAACAACGTTAATATATATCCCTGTACTGTAAAAAGCGGCGTTTTTAATTCATGAGAAACATTACCTAAAAAGTCTTTTCTATATTCTTCCCGAATTTTAAGGGTATCTATTTCTATTTTTTTGTCCTTAGCAAATTTCTCAATCTCTTCGGTCAAAGTTCGCATATCAGTGGTAACGGTCCTAGCCGCCAAAGAAGTGGATTGTAGCAGGGATACATCTTTATATATCCTCTCTATCTTACTATAAATAAATCGCTCTACCCTTATTTGAAGAATAAAAAACGAAAAGATACCAGCTCCTATGGCAAATCCAACTATTTGCCACCACAATACTTTTCCAGATATCGATAGTAACGCCCAAAGCAACAGGCTTAATACCGCGGAAATCAACAGGCTAGAGCGCACTGCAAATCGGTACGATTTTTTAATTTTCGTCCCCATTATAATACAAACTTATATCCCACTCCTTTTACTGTCTTAAAATAATCATCTCCTAATTTCTCACGTAATTTCCGAATATGAACATCTATGGTCCTTCCCCCAACAACAACTTCATTTCCCCACACCCTATCTAATATAACCTCCCTTTTAAAAACCTTATTAGGCTTAGAGGTTAGTAGTGATAATAGTTCAAATTCCTTTCTCGGCAGAATAATCTCTTCCCCCAGATTTACAATCTTATACTCTTCTCTATTTATGGTAATATTCCCTACATTAATGATATCTGCCTCTTCCTCCTCCCTATTCTTTAACCTTCTCAATAAAGCTTTTACTTTACTCACTAGAAGCTTAGGCCTAATAGGCTTGGTTATATAGTCGTCTGCTCCAGCGTCAAAACCTGCCATTTGGGAATAGTCTTCTCCCCTTGCGGTAAGGAAGGTTATAATGGTGTTTTCTAAGCCGGTTGTTTTCCGAATAATTTCACAAGCTTCAACCCCGTCCATTTCGGGCATCATTACATCTAATATAATTAAATGAGGTTTTTTCTTCTTTGCTTTTGCTACAGCTTCAATCCCATTTTTTGCCGTAAAGACATTATACCCTTCAGCAGTTAGATTATAACTTACAATTTCTAATATATCCGGCTCATCATCTACCAAGAGTATCTTAATATCTTTCTTTTTCATCTATTTAATTTACTTGTTTTACAGCTCCCTATTGTAGGGAATGATATATTATTTTGTCGATTTCGTAGAAAATCTAAACACCTTAAATAGGATTATATTTTCCTTGCTTTCTGTTGAGATTCACTATCCGAAGTAAAGATAATACTAATCCCCCAACCAATTAACCTTCACTTGATATAGTAACATTTTCATAACCTTAAGCCAACAGATGCTTAATATCTATCTAACTTCACCTTTACAATAAGGTCATTTTTTTGCAGTGTTTTATAAATCGATAAAAACATTAAAAAATGAATCTTAGACAATTATTCCATTCAAGAAAAATGTTATTAGCCACAATAGCTTTTAGCAGTATTGTAATCACCTCTTGTAGCAACGACGACGAGCCACCAATTGCCGATGAAGTTGCCACATGTAATGATGGTATTCGCAACCAAGGAGAAAAGGGTATAGATTGCGGCGGCCCCAACTGTCAACCTTGCGTTGATGAGATTGCCACTTGCAATGACGGAATTCAAAACGGGGATGAAACCGGAATAGATATAGGAGGCTCTTGTGCCGAAATAATTACTATTTCTGGAGAGATAAGCGAAGACACTACATGGACCGCTGACAACATGTATCTATTAGCAGGTAAAGTTGTAGTGGGAGTAGGCAAAACCCTTACCATTGAGCCGGGTACCATTATAAAAGGAAAACCTGGTAGTGGTTCCTTAGCATCTGCCTTAATTGTACAGAGAGGGGCTAAGATTATGGCTGAAGGAACCGCAGATAAGCCTATTATTTTTACAGCAGAAGCTGATAATATAGGAGTAGGTCAAAAACATGGAACCAACTTAGACGAAACCCAAAGAGGACTTTGGGGCGGTGTTATTGTTCTAGGTAGAGCTAGTGGTTCCTTTAAGGGAGATGTTTCAGAAGTACAGATAGAAGGTATTCCTGCAGACGACACTTATGGTCTCTACGGCCCTGGAGATGATTTAAATGACAATGACAATTCTGGAGTTCTAAAATATATCTCTATCCGTCATGGAGGTGCATTAATTGGAGAGGGAAATGAAATAAACGGACTTACTCTAGGGTCTGTAGGAAAGGGCACTAAAATAGACCACATTGAGATTGTAGGTAATGTAGATGATGGTATTGAGTTTTTTGGAGGTACCGTAGACGCGACCAATCTTTTAGTATGGGCTCAGGGTGATGATGCCTTAGACATAGATCAGGCTTATTCTGGTACTATAGATAATGCCGTAGTTATTTTAGGGGAAGCTTCTGATCACGCTTTTGAAATAGACGGTCCAGAAGGATCACTTGAAGGGTCTTTCACCTTAAAAAATGCTACAATTATTGGAAGCGCAACTGCCGCAGACGGGGAATATGCAGATTACCGTAGTAATGCCATGGGCACTACTTCTAATATATATGCCTATGGATTTCCAGAAGGAAAGGATGTGGAATTGGACGCTAATGATGTAGCCCAAAACTATTTGGACGGAAAATTAATTTTTGAAGCCTGGGAAGTGGTAGGTTTTGACAATTCTATATTCTCTGAAAAAGTAAAAAAGGATGAAAACGGAAATGAAGTGCAGTCTAAAATAATCTTAGAACCTTCTTTTACAGAAAGAGCAGCATCTTGGACAACAAAAGTTGAAAAAGGAGCACAATCTGTAGGTGCAGACACCTCTGTTTTCTCATGGACTTTTTACGCAAATAGTAAAGGTGCCGCTGCCTTTTAATTCTTAACAACAACTTCTTAAACTATTATCCAATTGCCCGCCAACGAACATATCAGGGCAATTGGTCTTTTTTATAATTTAACTAACTTCAACATGAAATTTAAACTCTCTATTCTTACCTACTTCCTATTTCAACTTATATATTCCCAAGGCGGTGAAGTTGTCGGCTCTCTTATAGATGCAGATTTCCAAGATCCAGTACCATTTGCCAATATAATTGTTAAGGGGACCAGTGTTGGGACCACTTCTGACTTTGACGGCAAGTATAAGTTAGCGCTAGAGGAAGGTACCTACTCCCTTGCATTCTCCTATCTAGGTTATAAAACAGTAGAAGTTACAGACATTGTAGTTTCTAAACAAGAAACTATAAAATTAGATGTTACCTTAGAAACATCTGCTGAAGGTCTGGACGAAGTAGTAGTTTCAGTAAGTGTTAAAAAGAATACCGAGAAATCTGTATTAGGAATCCAAAAAAGAGCCGTTAACCTATTGGACGGACTCTCTGCGGAATCTTTTAAAAAAATGGGATCTGGCGATGTGGCCAGTGCCATCAAAAGCGTTCCAGGGGTATCTGTACAAGGCGGAAAGTATGTATATGTTAGGGGGCTAGGTGATCGTTACACCAAATCTATTTTAAATGGTGTGGATATACCTGGTCTTGATCCTGATAGAAATACAATTCAGCTCGATATATTCCCCACCAATATCATCGACAATATATTAATCCTTAAATCGGCCTCCGCAGATTTGCCGGCAGATTTCACTGGAGGAATCGTAAATATTGTCACCAAAGACTACCCTACCAAAAAAGAACATAGTCTCTCTCTAGGTGGTAGTTACAACCCAGATATGCACTTTAATTCGAACTATTTAAGCTACAAAGGCAGTTCTACTGATTTCTTAGGTTTTGACAATGGCACTAGAAGCGTTCCAATCAATCGTAACCAATATATCCCTAACACTTTTGAGTACAACCCATTATTAACGGCTATCACCAAGAAATTTAATCCAACACTATCTGCTATGCGAGAAAAAAGCGGAATGGACTACAGCTTGGGCTTCACCACTGGAAATCAATATCAAATAGGAGAAAGTGAAAACAAAATTGGTTTTTTTGGTTCTATATCCTACAAAAATAAAACAACCTTTTATGAGAGTGCTGAAAACAATTTTTACAGAAGGAATGCGGATACTTCCGTTTTTGAACTAGAAACAGATAGAACTCAGAATGGAGATTTAGGTAAGCACAATGTGCTAATTAGCGGACTTTTAGGCACTTCATTTAAAACTAAAAGATCTAAATACAAGCTTAATATGTTACATTTACAAAATGGAGAATCTACAGCCGGTTATTTCCGCCAAAGCTTAAATTTTTCCGATTTTGTGAACTTTTCTAAAGACAACTTGGAATATACCCAAAGGGCAATATCCAATCTACAGCTTTCTGGTATTCACAATAGCTCTGATGCTTCTTGGACTACAGAGTGGACCTTAAGTCCTACCCTTTCTAAAATTCAAGATAAAGACATTAGAACAACTTCATTTAGAGTAGAAGATGGCGTCTATAGCATTCCTCAGAACAATCAACCTAAAAGAATATGGAGGGATTTAGAAGAGGTGAATGCTATAGCAAAATTGGACTTAACCAAAAGATATCAGTTTTTTAACCGAGATGCCAAATTGAAATTTGGTGCATATGGAGCGTATAAGGATCGAGATTTCGGCATTTTAAATTTCGAAATAGAAAACAATAGTCAAACCTCGAAATTCAACGGTATTGCAGATAATATACTACTTGATGAAAACCTATGGACAGTTAATAACAATTCTGGTAGCTATATAGATCCGGACATCTCCATTTCCGAGCCTGCTAATATGTACCAGGCCAAGCAACAACACATTGCAGGGTATATTTCTAATGAATTTAAGATTGGTCAAAAATTACGAACCATCCTAGGAATAAGGGCAGAGCAATTTGTATCTAGATATACAGGGGAAGATAATAAGGACATTAACGATCCACAAAAAGTAATCTATAATAACGAGCGTATCATAGATAAGCTAGATATTTTTCCTACTGCTAATTTAATTTATGAACTAAATGAAAACATAAATTTAAGGGGTTCCTATGCGCTAACCACGGCAAGACCTTCCTTTAAAGAAGCGTCTATTGCTAAAATATACGACCCCTTGTCTAATAATACCTTTATAGGGAATATTGACTTGAAGCCCACATATATAAACAACTTCGATTTTAGAATGGAATGGTTTGGGGAAGGTGCCGAAATGATTGCCCTAAGTAGTTTTTATAAAACGTTTACCGACCCTATAGAACTTACCTATTTTGAGTCGTCATCAGATAATTTTACTCCTAAAAATTTAGGTGATGCGAAAGTTGTAGGATTGGAATTTGAAATGCGAAAAAACTTAGGATTTGTAGCTGCTAGCCTTTCCAATTTTAGTTTTAACGTAAACACCTCGTTAATAAAATCAACACAAAAATATGGAGAAAGTGAGCGTAAGCTTAGAGAACTAGGACTTAGAGATGGAGAAAAATTAGGCAAAGACAGGGAACTACAGGGACAATCCCCGTATATGATCAATACCGGATTACATTACAAAGGAGAAGAGAATGGAGTACATTTAAGTCTCAGTTACAATGTTCAAGGGAAAACGTTACAAGTAGTTGGTAACGGTTTTGTTCCAGACGTATATACAATGCCTTTTAATCATTTAAACTTTAATTTTTCTAAAAGCTTTGGAGCTAATAAAGAGCAAAGCATAAGCTTTAAAGTAGAAAATCTGCTAGATGATAGTATTGTTAGCGAATATGAATCTTACGGAGCCACAAACAAGACCTTTTCAAAAAGGAAACCCGGAAGGACATTTTCTCTTGGATACAGTATAAAATTCTAATACACTTAGATATGTTTAAACCCAAATAAGATTACATTTTATTTGCAAGCGAAGCTATCCATCCTACTCAAAAGATAGCTTCGCTTTTTTACAGTAAATACTTACAAGATTAATACGTTTAACCTGTAATCAATTTATCAATTCCCTAAAAATGTCTGACACCTAACGTTCTGTCCCAAAATTTATTACATTTGTATATAAACAATTTGCTGTCTATCCAATTTATATGAAGCAACTTTACTTAATTGTAACATTCTTATTTCTTTCTTTTTCCTATGGACAAGATTCCAAAGGGAAAAGCGGGGATATTGATGGCTTCAAGCTATATCCAAATCCGGCTACCAATGGCAGGGTTTATATTAGCACTACTTTAAAAGCCCCAAAAAAGGTGCTTATTTTTGATATTTTCGGTAGCATGGTTTTAGAAACTACACTTTTGGGAATGGAACTAAAATTAGACAATCTAGATTCTGGGGTGTACATGTTAAGGGTAACGGAAAATAACAAAACCGCCACCCGTAAATTAATCATTAAGTAAATTCCTCAGAACATAACCACCTCACTTTAAACGATTAAGAGCAGTATTGAGTTTAAAAACGATTTTGATATACAAAATCCGTCCGTTTACAACAAACTAATCTAGTCCTATTATTGTTGCTTTATATTTAGGTTATTTACCCCAAATCAATAGCAACCATGAAAGTACTTTGCACCCTAGTTTTTACACTATTTACCATTGCCCTAACAGCACAGGAAAATACCAATCACTCAGATAACAAGGAAACCCCTACCCTTAATTTTAAATTATATCCTAATCCATCCTATGATGGTAAGGTATATATCACTACAAAAGACAATGCGAAAAAAGAAATCGTTATCTACGATATCTTTGGGGCCTTAGTATTACAAGAAAAAATTGCCACCCCACATTTAAATGTTTCCAAACTAGCCCCTGGAGTTTATGCGCTTCAGGTTACGGAAAATCTAAAAGTAATGACCAGAAAATTGGTAATTAAATAAGTACACATTAGTATTCCTTGATATAAAATTGTACTCCAAATGAGCGCCGATTTATGCGACTCAATAAAATTTAAATTTTGGTTCACGCCCACTGCTTATATTACTATTTTTGTACCGTGAATCAGAACAATTTCCATAAGAATATATTTCAGATTAGTAGTATGGCTGAGTTTAACGCTATGGCACTACAGACCTTTCGTTCGCAATTTCAAAACAATATAGTATATCGCGAATTCTGCCAGCATTTAGGAAAAAACGAATCCAATGTTAATCGTGTAGAAGATATTCCTTTCCTTCCTATCTCCTTTTTTAAAACTCACAAAGTAGTCACAGGCAATTTTAAGCCCCAGATTATATTTACTAGTAGTGGTACTACGGGAAGCGAGGTTAGTAAACATGCTGTAAGGGACCTTTCCATATATGAAAAGAGTTACCTAAGCGCATTTGAAGCTTTTTATGGTGACATAAACGAATATTGCATCTTGGCCCTTCTTCCTTCTTATTTAGAACGAGAAGGATCTTCTTTGATATATATGGCCGACGATCTGATTAAAAAGAGTAACCACCCTGATAGCGGCTTTTACCTAGATGATTTAAAACACTTGCGAGCGACCTTGCTTAAATTGGAAGAGGCCAACACCAAAACATTACTAATTGGGGTTTCTTTTGCCTTATTAGATATGGCTGAAAAATACAATTTACAGCTGAAAAACACGGTTATCATGGAAACTGGTGGCATGAAAGGGCGTAAAAAGGAAATGATACGGGAAGAGCTCCATCAATTATTAATGTCCGGATTTGGGGTTCCACAAATCCACTCCGAATATGGGATGACAGAATTACTATCTCAAGCATATTCCTATGGGAATGGCATTTTTTACACTCCAAAGTGGATGAAAATATTCACTAGAGAAACGGAAGACCCCTTATCTTTACAAGAACCTGGGAAAAGTGGAGGAGTGAACATAATAGATCTTGCCAATGTGCATTCTTGCGCTTTTATAGCCACACAAGATTTAGGAAAAGTACATATGGATGGAAGCTTCGAAATTTTGGGGCGCTATGATCATTCGGACGTACGAGGCTGCAATTTAATGGTACTATAAGCCTAAGACCTTAGCATCTACAAAGAATACAGATAGTACATCTATCTCATGGTCGGAGGATAAAAATTCATCCGTTACCGTTTCTAATCTCAGGGTGAATTTGTCTTTTTTAATATAATCCTTTAGATCATCCCCAGAGGTCAATAATTCCAAGGTTCCACCTGTTGTAGCAGCCACCTCTTCGTTCCATGCAATTCGGATTTCTGGAAGATCGTCCGCAGACATATACACCTTAATAGATTCCAAGAAACTAAAATCTTCTTCCTCCGGAGATTTCAATTTTAGGGTTAGTTTTCGCAAAATAATTTCTTCTATAAGATCTTTTCGAGTATCGTTTACTGCGAATTCAGAGGAAGAATTGGTTTCCGTTTCCGGTGAATAAACATCAAAGGGTAAATCTACTCCTGTAGAGGATGGAATAACCACACGCTGGCTATAATCCATTTCAAACTTGGTAAGCTCATCTAACTTATCACAAGCACTAAATCCAGCAATAATGGCAAAAATCATCAAATATCTCTTCATAAATTCTAAAATTCTATCTCTACAACGGAAAAAGAAAAAATATATTTCTCTGCTATCATCCAAATTTTAAAAACAGGTAAAAAAAAGTAGCTCCAACACTTTTTTAAGGATTAACTACACCCCTTTGTTAGGGTATAAAAACAAAATACCCTGAGGGTTCTTATCCCTCAGGGTATTTATACTTTACAGTATTAAATTGAAACTATTGCACAACTAGTACAAAATAGTTCTTTTTCCCGCGCTGTAAAAGCACAAATTTATTATTGATTAAATCTTCTGTGGTTATGGAGTAATCTTCTTTTACCTTTTCCTTATTAACAGAAATGGAATTTTGCTTTAATTCACGTCTTGCCTCACCGTTAGATGCCAAAAAGTTGGTCTTAGCGGCTAAAGCTCCTATCATATCCAAGCCATTTTCAATCTCTTCTCTAGCAATCTCAGCCTGCGGCACCCCTTCAAAAATATCCAAAAATGTTTTCTCATTCAATTTCTTAAGGTCTTCTGAAGTAGATTTTCCAAAAAGGATATTACTAGCCTGTTTTGCATTGTCCAAATCTTCTTGTGAATGCACCATTACCGTAATTTCATCTGCTAAACGCTTTTGCAACACTCTAAGATGTGGCGCTTCCTTATGTTCATTTACCAGGCTTTCAATTTCCTCCTTACTTAGGAAGGTAAATATTTTAATATACTTTTCTGCATCTTCATCAGAGGTATTCAACCAATACTGGTAGAATTTATAGGGTGATGTTCTTTCTGCATCCAACCAAACATTACCTCCTTCAGATTTACCAAATTTAGTACCATCGGCTTTTGTAATTAATGGACAGGTAAGTGCATATCCCTTACTGCCACCTATCCTACGAATTAGTTCGGTACCGGTGGTAATATTCCCCCATTGATCGCTACCTCCCATTTGTAGGGTACAATTATGGGTTCTATAAAGATGTAAGAAATCATATCCTTGTACCAATTGATAGGTAAACTCTGTAAAGGACAAACCATCATTAGATTCTGATGTTAGTCGTTTTTTAACGGAATCCTTAGCCATCATATAATTCACGGTAATATGCTTACCAACATCACGGATAAATTCTAAAAAGGAAAACTCCTTCATCCAATCATAATTATTGACCAAGACAGCGCTATTATCCTTACCGCTATTAAAATCTAAAAAACGTGTAAGCTGTGCTTTTATTCCAGCTTGATTCTTTGCCAAGGTAGCTTCATCTAGTAAATTACGCTCATTAGATTTACCAGAAGGATCGCCAATCATCCCTGTGGCACCCCCAATTAAAGCATAAGGTTTATGTCCGGCCAATTGAAAATGCCGAAGCATCATTACGCCTACTAAATGTCCTATATGAAGTGAATCTGCTGTAGGATCTATCCCCACATAAGCAGACTGCATTCCACTTAACAAATGCTCTTCGGTTCCGGGCATTACATCGTGCAACATCCCCCTCCAGGTTAATTCTTCTACAAAATTTGAAGTCATGCTTAAAGTTTACTTTTCTATAATAGCGGCAAAGATAAAGTAAATAGCTTGCTTTCTTCTTCCAAATGATGGAATAATCCTTTTCTACAAGCCAATTTCTGAGGAAGGGTGCCCCATATTGCAACCTGATTATTAGTACTAATGAATTTTTAGATTTATCAATGCAAATGAGTAAATTTGAGCCATGATCTTAGTCACAGGAGGTACAGGTTTGGTAGGAGCACATTTGCTTTTACGATTATTACAGTCGGGTAAACAAGTAAGGGCCATACATAGAACTACCAGTAATCTAAAACAGGTAGAAAAAGTTTTTGGTTATTACAGTAAGGAATCCCAATTATTATTTAATAAAATTAACTGGGTAGAGGCAGACCTTATGGATATTCCCGCATTAGAAACAGCCTTTAAAAACGTTACTCACGTATATCATTGCGCGGCCCTTATCTCTTTTGATCCCGACGACTATGAGTTGTTGAGGACCGTAAATATAGAAGGAACAAAAAATATAGTAAACCTTTGTATAGCGCACCAAATAGAAAAGCTCTGTTACGTAAGCTCTATAGCGGCAATAGGGAGAACATTAAATGGACAACCCGCTACAGAAAAAACGGACTGGACCACCCATCGTGCTAATGTATATGCCCTAACCAAAATGGAAGCCGAGCTAGAGGTATGGCGCGGAACACAAGAAAATGTACCAGCAGTGATTGTAAACCCTGGAGTTATTATAGGTCCTGGTTTTTGGGATACTGGCACGGGACTCCTTTTTAAAAATGCATTTAAGGCCAGAAAGTTCTATCCTCCTGGGGGCACTGCTTTTGTTGCTGTACAGGATGTAGTATCTTTAATGATCCAATTAATGGATTCTACCGTTAAGAACGAAAAAATTATAACCATTGCAAAAAACCTTAGTTACAAGGAAATTTTAGATCGGCTAACTACAGCCTTTAACAAACCCAAACCTACCATTCAACTTAAATCTTGGCAATTGGAAATACTATGGAGGTTAGATTATTTAGCTGCTCTGCTTACCAAACGGGGAAGAAAACTTTCTAAAAACTCGGTACGCTCACTCAGAAAAGTACAATTATATAACAATAATAAATCCAAGGAACTCTTAGATTATTCCTATACGCCTTTAGATGACATTATTGATTTTTCCTGCACCAAGTTTTTGGAAGAACATCCTTAGTTTCTATCTAAATCGGCTTTTTTCAACTTATTAGCTTCCTCGGAGGCCTTTTTGGCAGCTTCTTCCTTTTTAGCATTTATGGACTTTTCTTCGTTTTCTATTTTCTCCTTTACTTGTGTATAAATAGCTTCATACACTATAGGAAGCGAAGCATAATAAGTATCACTATCCACTAATTGAAGGCTGTCTATATTGTGCTTTTTATAGATATACTCCATGGGCACAATATCATACTCATTCAAAACATTCTGATTAATAGATCTTCCAGCATTTAATAAGGAGACATCGTATAAAATGGTAACCATCTTATCTTTTGGAATAAGATTATTTGGTTTTTTCACCACCTCCTCATTACAGGATATAAGGAATAAAAGAATTATGGGTAGTAAGTATTTTACCATAACTATCTATTGAAGGTTAACCTCATTGCATTTCTATCCTCCGAAAATCGGCCATTTTCATATGCCAAATGTCCGTTTACAAAAGTATGACTTACATTGGAGCGAAATGTATCCCCCTCAAAAGGAGACCATCCACACTTATACGCAATATTATCTTTTGTTACTTTCCATGCGTCGTTTAGATCCACCACTACCAAATCTGCAAAGTATCCCTCTTTAACAAACCCACGTTTCTCTATCTGAAACAACTTTGCAGGATTATGACACATTTTCTCCACTATCTTCTCTAATGTTATTTTCCCAGTGTGGTAGTTTTCTAGCATAGCTGGCAACGCATGTTGTACCAATGGCCCACCAGATGGCGCTGAAGTGTAGAGGTTATTTTTCTCTTCTAGGGCATGTGGTGCATGATCGGTTGCTATAACATCAATGCGATCATCTAGTAATGCCTCCCATAATTGATCACGATCAGCAGCAGTCTTCACTGCAGGGTTCCACTTTATTAGCGTACCCTTATTCTCATAATCTTCATCGGCAAACCAAAGATGGTGAATACAAACCTCGGCGGTTATTTTCTTTTGTTCCAAAGGAATATCATTCCTAAAAAGGCTTGTTTCTGCCCCAGTGGAGACATGAAAAACATGGAGCCTTGCTCCTGTCTTTTGCGCTAAGGCTATTGCTTTAGAAGAAGACAGGTAACAAGCTTCCGCGCTTCTTATAAGTGGATGGTACTTCATAGGAATATCATCTCCGTAGCGTTCAGTGTAAAGCGCCATATTATTCCTTATTGTGGCTTCATCCTCACAATGGGCAGAAATTACCATCTCGGTATTCCTAAATATTTTTTCAATAACCACCTCATCATCTACCAACATATTTCCGGTAGAAGAACCCAAAAAAAGCTTAACTCCAGAACAGGCATTCTTATCAAGTCTTTTAAGCTCCTCTAAATTATCATTAGTTCCCCCAAACAAGAAGGAGTAATTGGCAAATGCGGTTTGTTTAGCAATCGCAAACTTTTCTTCTAGTTTAGCAATTGTAGTGGTTTGAGGATTGGTATTAGGTTGCTCCATAAAGGTTGTAATACCACCAGCTACCGCAGCTCTACTTTCTGTAGCAATAGTCCCCTTATGGGTAAGTCCTGGTTCTCTAAAGTGAACCTGATCATCTATTATTCCTGGCAAAACATATTTCCCTTCCAAATTAATTTCCTTAGCCCCCTCTAAAGTGATATGGCTATCGATCTTTAGAATGATTTTTCCATCCAATAAAATATCCCCGGTAAATATCTGCCCTTCATTAACAATGGTAGCGTTCTTTAATATTGTTTTGCTCATATTAAAATTTATTTTTTTGAAACAGACTTCTTAACTTCATTTGGAGCACCCCAAACACTGCCTCTCCTACTATAGACGTACTCATTTTAGATTTCCCTCGAATCCTATCTGTAAAAACTATAGGCACCTCAACAAGATTATACTTTTGAAGATGGGCTCTAAATTTCATCTCTATTTGGAAAGCATACCCTATAAATTTAACGGAATCTAATTTAATAGTTTCCAAAACCTTTCTTTTATAGCAAACAAAGCCTGCTGTTGGGTCGTGCACCCTCATTCCGGTGATCATTTTAACATAAAATGATGCCCCATAGGAGAGAAGAATTCTGTGCAAGGGCCAATTTACAACATTAATCCCTTTTTTATATCTAGAACCTATAGCTACATCTGCACCTTCTACACACGCTTGGTGCAATTTTATTAAATCTGTAGGAGCATGGGAGAAATCGGCATCCATTTCAAAAATATACTCATATTTTCTTTCAATAGCCCATTTAAATCCATGAATATAGGCTGTCCCCAATCCAAATTTCTCTTGTCTTACCTCTAAAAAGAGCCTATTAATATAATCTCCCTGTAATGATTTTACTTTTTGGGCGGTCCCATCCGGGGAGTTATCATCAACAATAAGAATACTAAAATCCTTCTCCAATGCAAAGACAGCTTTAATAATAAGCTCAATGTTTTCAATCTCGTTGAAGGTAGGTATAATCACCAAGCTATCCGTCATCTAGATAAATCCGTTTTTAGCAAAAATAGTATTTTAAATTCCGTAGGGAAACATCGGACCCTATTTATGATATTTTTAAACTTTAGGGTCATTTTATAATTTGTAGTTTTGCCGTGGAAACCACATCCAATGTATCAAAAAACACCAAAAACTAAACTATTTTTCAAAGCATTAACCTGCGCTGTACTAAATTCTGCACAGCGCATCACTATATATATTAAACCAACACTTCCTAAACTAACAGCTACTAATAGCGTTTGTTTAACAATGGATATCTTTGAAAACGGTCTATATTTAGGAAATAACGAAAAAAACATAAAGCTAGAAGCATGGAAGCCATATTAAGAAATCCGACCACTGCAGATTGGATAAGCATTATCCTATTCTCTAGCCTTCTTTTAATTGTTCTAGCAAAGAACCTATTCTACCGAAGATTTCTGGATTTTATTATTCTTCCTTTTAACAATAAATACATTTTTATGTATAACAAGAAAGACAGAATCTTTAATTGGTTTAATGTACTCCTTTCTGTTTTTCAAGTCCTAAATCTATCACTCTTTCTATTTTTTATAAACGAAACTTTCTTCGCTCCCTTAGAAAAATATGCTTTAGAAACATACGGGTATCTTTTTTTGGGTTTAGCGCTTGTTTTTGTTTTAAAACTATTTTTCCAACTGGGGAACGGTTTTATATTTAATTCCGAACAACCCATATCTGAAATTGTTTTTAAGAAACTCTCCTATTTTAATTATAGTAGCATAATTATGCTGATATCTAGTGTAATTTTAAATTTCGTATATCCTGGGTCAAAAATTGTTATTTTAGCAAGTAGTTTACTGATTCTTTTCATAAATGGCATTGGCTGGTTCACTACTTTGAAAAGTCATAGAAAATTCATTACCAGCAATTTTGTCTATTTTATTTTGTATCTTTGCGCCCTAGAAGTAGCACCGATAATTTTGATTGGCACTTACTTGTTAGAACGCAGCATATGAAAGTAAAAACAATATTGGTTTCACAACCAGAACCCAAGACTGAAAACTCCCCATATTCAAGAATTATAGACAAGGAAAAGGTTAAAGTAGACTTTAGGCCGTTTATACATGTTGAAGGAGTTGATGCTAGAAATGTTAGGAAACAGAAGATAGACCTTAATAATTTCACAGCAATCATTCTTACTAGTAGGAATGCTGTGGATCACTTTTTTAGGATTGCAGACGAAATGAGATTCAAGGTACCAGACTCCATGAAATATTTCTGTCAGTCTGAAGCGGTAGCATACTATCTTCAAAAATATGTGGTTTATAGGAAGCGTAAAATTTATGTAGGGAAAATGTATTTCCCAGACCTTGTACCGCTATTAAAAAAATATAAGGACGAGAAGTTTCTTTTACCTTCTTCAGATGTTTTAAAACCTGTAGTTCCGGAAACCTTGGATGGTTTAGGAATAAATTGGACTAGAGGTATATTCTACAAAACGGTAGTTAGTGATCTTTCTGATTTAAGGGATGTTTATTACGATGTATTAGTATTCTTTAGCCCCTCTGGAATTGAATCACTATTAAAGAACTTCCCAGATTTTAAGCAGAACAATACTAGAATTGCAGTTTATGGGAATTCTACAATTAAGGCAGCTACTGAAGCTGGTTTAAGGATCGACATTCAGGCTCCTACGCCAGAAACTCCTTCCCTAACCATGGCCTTGCAAAAGTATATTTCTACAGCTAACAAAAAGTAACACCTTACTAATCTCCCTTTTCCTTGGGAAGAGTTAAGGAACTAATAATATTAATAAAAAAACCCGAGGCTTCCCTCGGGTTTTTATTTTTAGAATGAGTATCGCTGCGGTCCTCCCCGTCTTATTTCTTCATTAGCATAAGACTCGTACTTCTTAAAGTTCTCTCGAAAGGCATTAGTCAGTTTAAATGCTGTTTTATAGTAGGCCTCATCATCGTTCCAAGTAGTCCGTGGACTTAGTACACTTGTAGGCACCCCTGGACACTCCCTTGGTTGCGCCACCCCAAAAACGGAATGAATATGGTATTTATCATAACTATACAATCCTAGATCACCGTTAAGCACCGCGCGAATCATTGCGCGTGTATATTTCAATTTCATTCTAGTCCCTACCCCATACGGACCTCCGGTCCAACCTGTATTAACCAACCAGACGTTCACCCCTGCCTCCTTCATTTTTGCACTTAACATCTCGGCGTATTTGGTAGGGTGCAAGGGCATAAATGGAGCTCCAAAACAAGCTGAAAAGCTAGGAACAGGCTCTACTACTCCGGCCTCAGTTCCGGCTACCTTAGCCGTATACCCAGATATAAAATGATAAGCAGCCTGACTAGGGGTAAGCTTAGATATTGGAGGTAGCACGCCAAAAGCATCGGCAGTTAAGAAGAAAATATTTTTTGGGTTGCCACCAATAGAAGGTACTTGTATATTTTCAATATTATAAATGGGATAGCTAACCCTAGTGTTTTGCGTTATTGAAGTATCCTTATAATCTACCTCACCATTAGCATCTAGGATTACATTTTCTAAAAGAGCCCCTTCTTTAATAGCTCCAAAAATCTCGGGTTCATTCTCTGCACAAAGATTAATTACCTTAGCATAACAACCACCCTCAAAATTAAAGACTGTATTACCTTTTGTCCACCCATGCTCATCATCCCCTATTAATTTCCTGTGGGGGTCAGCAGACAAGGTAGTCTTCCCTGTACCAGAAAGTCCAAAAAAGATAGCAGTTTCCCCATCTTCTCCAACATTAGCAGAACAGTGCATTGGAAGGCAGTTTTTATAAACCGGAAGAATAAAGTTTAACGCTGAAAAAATTCCCTTTTTTATTTCCCCAGTATAGCCAGTTCCTCCAATAAGGACAATTTTTCTACTAAAATTTAAAATGGCAAAATTATGCTGCCTTGTTCCATCTAGTTCACTATTAGCCATAAAACCAGGAGCGTTTATTACCGTCCATTCTGGATCAAACTCTTTTAGCTCTTCTTTTGTAGGCCTTAAGAACATATTATATGCAAACATATTAGACCAGGGATATTCGTTAATCACCCTAATATTCATTTTATAGTCGTCATCTGCACATGCAAAACAGTCCCTAACATAAAGTTCCTTCTCATCTAGATACTGTATCACCTTATTATAAAGGGCATCAAACTTATCGGCTTCAAAAGGGATATTAACATTTCCCCACCAAACCTTATCCTCGGTAATGGCATCTCTAACAATAAATCTGTCTAATGGTGATCTACCGGTAAATTCTCCAGTATTTATAGCGAGAGCACCCGTTGAGGACGTTACTCCCATCTCCTTTTCAACGGTAATCCGATGTAAATCTGAAGGCGGCAACTGATAGTGTATAATACTGTTTTTCAATCCATACTGTTTTAACGAAATCGATTTCGTAGTTGAAGTAGATGAAGCCATAATAAGTGAGTTTTGATTAGCTATTAATAATATAAGTTATAATTATAAGAATTTAGTCTATTCAGTAGATTTATTTTTCAGAATTGCAACACCCAAAAGCACCCAACCAACAATGAATAGCAGTCCCCCAAGCGGAGTAACTAAGGCTATTCGAGTAAAGTCGAATCCAGTTAATTCATTAGTTGCCAAGAGGTAGATAGAAAAAGAAAAGCATACAATTCCGAGAATAATAAAATAAGAGATCACTTTTTTTTGCTTAGCTGACAAAGAATTGATTGTCCCCAAAATCAATAGAAAAAAAGCATGGTACATTTGGTATTGAACCCCTGTAGTAAAGCTATTCACAGCTTTGGAATCTACCAAGTTATTGAGACCGTGAGCACCAAAAGCACCTAACATAACCGCAGTTGCCCCGAAAAAGACTCCAGCCCCCAAAATTGTTTTGTTCATAACTTATGTTCTCGTATTTTTTACAAATATAACATTTTGATATCTTAGTAACCGTCTAACTAGAAAGTAAAATTACACATGTTACGAAAAATAGTAATCTTTGGTGCAGGAAAATCCACTTCATACTTACTTGATTATTTATTAGAGAAATCTGAAGAAGAAAAACTTCACCTCACCATTTGTGATTTGTTTCCAGAGATGTTACCCAACAAAATAAAGGAACACAAAGCATGTAGCACTCTTAAGCTAGATATATTTAACGAGACCGAAAGAAAAAATAGCGTAAAGTCTGCCGACATTGTTATCTCCATGCTACCTGCACATCTACACATCAATGTAGCCAAGGATTGTATTGAACATAAAAAACATCTAGTTACAGCTTCTTATGTTAGCGACCAGATTAGGGAGTTAGACAAAAAGGCAAAAGAATATGGACTAATCTTTATGAACGAAATTGGCGTTGATCCAGGGATAGATCATATGAGTGCCATGCAGGCAATAGACAAAATTAGGAAAAAAGGAGGCAAACTAATTTTGTTTGAATCTTTTACTGGAGGCCTTGTAGCTCCACAAAGCGACAACAATCTCTGGAACTATAAGTTTACTTGGAACCCTAGAAATGTAGTTTTAGCTGGACAAGGTGGCGCCGCAAAATTTTTCCAGGAAGGTACTTACAAATATATACCATACCACAAGTTGTTTAGGCGTACAGAATTCCTAGATGTAGAAGGCCATGGTAAGTTTGAGGCCTATGCCAATAGAGATTCTCTTAAATATCGCGAGGCCTACGGATTACAAGATGCTCTCACCTTATATAGAGGAACCATTAGAAGGGTTGGTTTTTCTAAAGGGTGGAATATGTTTGTACAAATGGGAATGACGGATGATAGTTATACCATAGAGAACTCAGAAGGCATGTCTTATAGGGAATTTGTAAATCTATTTCTCTCTTATTCTCCCACTGATAGCGTAGAATTAAAAATGCGCCATTATTTAAAAATAGACCAAGATGATATCATGTGGGACAAACTTAAAGAGCTTAATCTTTTTGATGATCATAAAAAAATCACTCTTAAAAATGCTACACCAGCACAAATACTACAACAGATTCTAGAAGAAAGCTGGACGCTTGGAGAACATGATAAGGACATGATTGTTATGTACCACAAATTTGGCTATGTACTCAATGGCAAAAAAAGGCAGATAGATTCTAATATGGTTGTAATTGGAGAAAACAGAACCCATACTGCCATGTCTAAAACAGTGGGTTTACCGGTAGCTATGGCCACCTTATTTATCTTAAATAAAAAAATAACCACCCCTGGAGTACAAATTCCCATCAATAAAGAAGCTTACGAGCCAATTTTAAAGGAGCTTGAGAATTACGATATTAAATTTAAGGAATTCAAAGTCCCATACCTTGGTTACAATCCAAACGTCTAATTTTCTATTGCAACGATAGGTTTTATAAAATGTAAACTGAAACTATTTTAATATCTTTATATTGAAATTTAAAAGCATTAAATGAAATCTTCTAATGAAAGCGTTAAAATAGATGGCATAGACAAGGAAATCCTAAGATTCCTAATGGAGGATGCTAGAAAGCCAGTTTTAGAAATTGCCAGAAACATAGGTATTTCTGGTGCGGCTATCCATCAACGATTGCGCAAATTAGAAGCTTCAGGTTTAATTTCAGGATCAAAGTTCATTATAAACCCTAAGGTTTTAGGATACACTACTATGGCCTATATAGGCATCTACTTAGACAAGGCTATGAGCAACCCCTTAGCTGTAAGAGAACTTTCAAAAATCCCTGAAGTATTAGAATGCCATTACACAACGGGAAATTGGTCTATATTAATTAAGGTACTCTGCAGAGACAATGAGCACTTAATGCAAGTACTGAATAAACAAATACAACATATAGAAGGTATATCGAGAACAGAAACCTTCATTTCCCTTGATCAACAAATAGACCGGCAAATTACAATATAATATTTGGATTGAATCTAAATAAGCATTAATTTTGCCCCCAATGACATCAGTATATCAATCTAAATTTTACACACTATATCAGTCCAACACGGATAGATATTTCTACATAGATTTTGGCCAAAAAGTAGTTAAGCTATCTTTTTGTCAATTACTGGCGCTTCGTCAAAAAGTAAATTCCATCTCCATAGAGGCTCATTTTGATGCAGACCTCAACAAACATGGCTTTGAAGTATTAATGCTCTGCAATAAAGAACATTTATTTCTACTAAACACCCTTGAAATTTTAGATCTTAAGAATTTAGTATGTTATGGATTTGCTCTTTTAGGAATATCTTCTGAAAATACGATGGTTGCTTCTTAAGCCATTTATTTAAAAGCAGTCTAAGTCCAATTACATATTAGTGTTTCCATTCTTTTTTCTGTTTCATTTTGAATACCTTTATAGAAAATGAGGGAAAACACACCTAGCAATACGTTGTTTAAGACGATAATATTGCTTTAAACCCTATTAAAACACAACACTTAATTATTAAAATATAGAAAGATGAAAAATATAGCAAGACAACAAATGAGCATAAAGGTCAGCTCTATGGACCTACTCAATAATCAGATAAAATTAGAAGCCCATGCCTCCGCTACTTATTTAGCGATGGCTTCCTGGTGTGATCAAAATGCTTTTACCAATAGCGCTGAATTTTTCTATGCGCAATCTGCTGAAGAAAGGGATCACATGATGAAAATATTCAAATTTATCTCGGAATCAGGAGGAATTGCCATCTCTCCTACTGTAGAAGATATAAATCATGATTTTTCTAATTTAGAAGAGGTTTTTGAAACCGCATTGGATCATGAAATCATGGTAACTAAATCTATTCACAAAATATTGGCTACTGCAAGGAACGATCAAGATTATGTAGTAGAAAACTTCCTTCAGTGGTTTGTTCAGGAGCAACTAGAAGAAGAAAAATCCCTTAGAAATATATTGGATCTATTTGAATTAATGGGAAGAGATGGCATAGCGTTAAAATTAATTGATGAGCGTGTAACGAGGGGTGAATAAGTTTAGGCTTATTGCCGTAGATAAACGCGAAAAATAATTCTAGGTAAGTCACTAGAAATAAAAAAGGAGATGCAAAACATCTCCTTTTTTTATAATTATATTCTTTTCTAGAATTAATCTCTACCCCCTAAAACCTGCATTGCCCAATAGACCAATGTAGCTAAAGACCCTATAGCTGCTACTAGGTAAGTACGTGCAGCCCATTTTAAGGCATCCTCAGAACCTTCATATTCTTCAGGAGATACTATATTCCTATTCTTTAGCCAGGCCAAAGCTCTATTACTGGCATCATATTCTACGGGAAGGGTAATAAAACTAAACAAAGTGGCAAAGCCCATCATCACCAATCCTGCTACGGCAACCCAATAACCAAGTCCAACACCAGCGGCACCACCTAACATAAGCCCTCCAAATACAACCCACATAGACATTCCAGAGGTTACGCTAACCACAGGCACCAATTTAGAACGCATAGTAAGCCATTCGTAAGCTGTAGCATGTTGTACCGCATGGCCTACCTCGTGCGCAGCAACGGCAGCAGCTGAAGCATTACGTTGATTGTAAACCCCTTCACTTAAATTCACGGTTTTATTGGTTGGATTATAGTGGTCGGTTAACATTCCTGGGGTAGAAATAACTTTTACATCATGAATGCCATGATCTGCCAACATTTTCTCGGCTATCTCAGCCCCGCTCATCCCATTACGCAAATGCACTTTGGAATAGTGCTTAAATTTACTTTTCAACTTATTGCTCACCAACCAGCTCACTAAAGCAATAGCACCAATCAATATATAATACATCATCATAACAATATCCTTTTAAAGTTCATCTAATAATTTGACAAAATCATTTACAAGCTTTCAAACATCAATTACAAAAACCTCGCCAAATCCATTACGGGTCTACTTTTCCATTTTAATATGGATTATTCTGCCAAAATGTCTAAAACCCCTTGTAATTTAATATTCACTTTTAATGATTACCCTACTATATTCACAATTTTTCCTGGAACTACAATCACCTTTTTAGGGGTACGACCCTTCAATTGATCTTGGGTTTTGTCGTGTGCCAAAACTGCCTTTTCTATTTCATCTTTAGAAAGATCTACTGGCAATTCCATTTTAAATCGCATCTTACCATTAAAGGAAATAGGGTATTCTTTACTACTTTCAATTAAATGTTTCGGCTCAAATTTAGGAAAAGGTGCTGTAGCGATAGAATCACTATGCCCCAACTTATTCCACAATTCTTCTGTTATATGAGGAGCGTATGGAGCAATTAATACTGCCAAAGACTCCAACACTTCCCTATTGGTACATTTTTGTGCTCCTAACTCGTTCACACAAATCATAAAGGTAGAAACAGAAGTATTAAAAGAGAAGTTCTCAATGTCTTCCTCTACCTTTTTAATGGTCTTATGTAGCGTTTTAAGGTTGTCTGCTGAAGGTGCACCTTCAGTAACTACAAAACTTCCTTCTGCACCACTATGATATAAGCGCCATAATTTCTTTAAAAAACTATGCACTCCAGAAATCCCGGCAGTGTTCCATGGCTTAGATTGTTCTATAGGCCCTAGGAACATCTCATATAATCTTAAGGAATCTGCCCCATATTCTTCACAGATACTATCTGGACTTACCACATTGAATTTGGACTTGGACATTTTCTCTACTTCTCTAGCCACTTTAAAACTGCCATCAGGTTTAGAAATAAAAGTAACCTCAGTATATTCTGGTTGCCATTTTTTAAAGGCTTCCACATCCAAGTTATCTGACATATCTACCATAGTAACATCTGCATGGATGTCCTGCACCACAAATTCTCCATGCTTCTTCACTTGGTTTACTATTGGGTTATCTCCACTTGTCTTATCCTCTA
Source organism: Arenibacter latericius DSM 15913 (assembly GCF_000424985.1). Classification (GTDB taxonomy): domain Bacteria; phylum Bacteroidota; class Bacteroidia; order Flavobacteriales; family Flavobacteriaceae; genus Arenibacter; species Arenibacter latericius. The sequence goes on along the minus strand of NZ_AUKX01000006.1, from coordinate 46,978 downwards.
ATTTTATATAATCATCCAACACATCAGCATCTACAAAAACAAAGAACGGACGAGAATCCACCTCAAACTGCAATCTTTTTGCAAGGGCACTTGTTCCTGTAATCATCCCTTGATTAATCAATTTCTTTGCAAATTCTGGTTTAGGAACGATTCCTTTATCGAACAGAAATTTTTGCCAAAAACGAGAATATAACAAATGTCCAGTAGCATGTTCACTACCTCCAATATACAGATCTACATCTTGCCAGTAATTAATGGCCTCCTTAGAGAACACCTCCTCAGTATTATTAGGATCCATATAGCGATTAAAATAGAACGAGCTTCCCGCCCAACCTGGCATTGTATTCAACTCTAACGGGAAAACAGTTTTATTATCAATAGCTTTATTACTAACTACAGCGGACTTTTCCACATCCCATGCCCAATGGGTAGCATTTCCTAATGGAGGCTCCCCTGTTTCGGTAGGTAGATATTTTTCTACCTCTGGCAATACTATAGGTAGGTGTTCTGCCGCTATCATCTGCGGCATTCCATCTACATAATATACAGGGAATGGTTCACCCCAATAACGTTGTCTACTAAATACAGCATCACGCAGCCTATAATTTATTTTTCCTTCTCCTTGCCCAAGCTGTTCTAATTCAAAAATAGCACGCTTCACCGCTTTTTTATAGGGCAATCCGTTTAGAAAATCTGAATTTGCAATTACGGTATTGTCTTTATCGGCAAAAGCCTCTTCATCAACATCTACTCCTTCAAAAATATTCGGAATAGGAATATTAAAATGTCTTGCAAAGTCATGATCGCGCTGATCCCCACAAGGAACGGACATTACTGCCCCTGTACCATAGCCTGCCAACACATAGTCCCCTATCCAGATCGGAATAGGTTCTTTGGTAAACGGATGCTCTGCATAAGCCCCTGTAAAAGCTCCTGTAATCGTTTTCACATCGGCCATACGATCGCGTTCACTACGCTTAGCGGTAGCTTCTACATAGTTCATCACCTCCTCTTTTTGCTCGGGAGTGGTAATTTTAGCTACCAATTCGTGTTCTGGAGCCAAGGTCATAAAACTCACACCAAAGATGGTATCTGGGCGTGTGGTGAATACGGAAATATCCTCTCCACTTCCTTCTGGAAGAACTTTAAAGGTTACACTAGCCCCTTCGGACCTACCTATCCAGTTGGTTTGGGAGTCTTTCAATGGTTGCGGCCAGTCTAGCATAGACAAATCGTCTAATAACCTTTGTGCATAAGCAGTTATACGCATGCTCCATTGGGTCATTTTTTTACGGATTACAGGGTGACCTCCACGTTCAGAAACTCCGTTCACCATTTCGTCATTTGCAAGGACAGTCCCCAATGCTGGACACCAGTTCACTTCCGTTTCTGCTAAATAAGTTAGTCTGTACTGTAAAAGGATCTGCTGTTTTTCCGTTTCTGAAAAGGCGTTCCATTGAGAGGCAGTAAATGGTTCTACATCATCATCACAGACCGCATTAACCGTACTATTACCCTCCTTTTCAAAAACAGTGATCAAATCGGCAATATCCATTGCCTTATCAGCATCTTTGTTATAATAAGAATTAAACAGTTGGATAAAAATCCATTGAGTCCATTTGTAATAATTAGGATCAGAAGTTCTCACTTCTCTACTCCAATCAAAAGAAAACCCTATTTTATCTAATTGCTCACGATATCTATTTATGTTAGTTTCGGTAGTAATAGCTGGGTGCTGACCGGTCTGAATTGCATATTGTTCCGCTGGTAATCCAAAGGAATCATACCCCATAGGATGCAATACATTAAACCCCTTATGTCTTTTATATCGCGTATAAATATCACTAGCGATATACCCTAAAGGATGTCCTACATGCAACCCTGCTCCAGAAGGATACGGGAACATATCTAACACATAAAACTTTTCCTTATCGGAGTTGTTCTCTATTTTAAAGGTTTGGTTTTTCGCCCAATACCTTTGCCACTTCTCTTCAATTTTCTTAAAATCGTAATTCATGTACCTAGTTTCTATCAACCATCCCACCCGTAATATCCGGCAGGAATTATCAACCGCAAAAATAAGCCTAATCTATGAAAGGTGAAAAGATATTATAAACTAAGCACCCTCTATCTATGACATTTGCGTTAGAAATATCCATTTAAAACTATTTTAAATTTTGCAACTTTCACCTCTAATTTTAAGAAGCCTCTTCCTTTCACCATTTTATAAAAGTGAATTTGAGAAATGAAGTTGTGCCTTCTATTTTTTATTCAATGAACTTTACTATTTTTACACATTCATTTTCCATTATGAGCACATCTTTTGAACGTTTCCAAAAAAGAAAGCTAATTACCTCTTATTTTTCGGTAGTCCTCAGTATTGGACTAGTACTATTTCTATTGGGTATATTGGGGCTGTTGGTTTTAAACACCAAGAAGTTGGCTGACCATTTTAAAGAACAAATAACAATATCTGTATTTTTAAAGGATAGCGCCAAAGAAATTGAAATAGACCAATTACAGAAAAGTTTAGCTATGGCGCCATACACTAAAAACGCCACTTATGTTTCCAAAGAGGAGGCAGCAGAGAAACACAGTGAGGAGATTGGAGAGAATTTCTTAGACTTTTTGGGATATAATCCGCTAAAAAACTCCATAGACGTTAAGCTAAATGCAGCCTACGTAGAAACGGACTCTATTGCTAATATTGCCAAAGAAATATCCACAAAAGGGTATGTAGAAGAGGTTAGCTATGACCAGCCCTTGATTACTTTACTTAATGATAACGTTAAGAAATTAAGTTTCTGGATATTAATTGCAAGTGGAGCCTTCACCTTTATCGCGGTGCTACTAATAAATAGCTCTATAAGACTTTCTATTTATTCTAAACGCTTTATTATAAAGACCATGCAAATGGTTGGAGCCACTAAATCTTTTATAAGGAGACCCTTTCTCTGGACAAATATAAAGCTAGGGATGCTAGGAGCGATTCTTGCATTAATTGCACTCGGAGTAGTACTATATTATGTAGATCAGAGTTTCCCAGAATTAAATCTTTTCCAAGACCCTACCTTTCTTATACTTCTATTTATCGGAGTTTTTAGTTTAGGGGTATTAATTTCACTAATAAGCACCTTTTTTGCAACACAACGCTTCCTAAACTTGAGGACAGATGATTTATATTATTAAATTTGCAGCATGAGCAAGAAAAAAAATGATAATCAGGTAAAAAAGCCGACTAGGGAATTTGTCTTTCAAAAGAGGAACTACCAATTTATGTTTATTGGGCTAGCATTTATCGCCCTAGGATTTATCCTAATGAGCGGCGGTGGAATGGATGATACCTCCGTTTTTAACCCACAAGTATATAGTTTTAGAAGAATTCGTCTTGCCCCTACCATGGTATTAATCGGTCTAGGGTTTCAAGTTTATGCTATTCTGTTAAATCCTCATAAGAAAAAATAGTTTTGGATATATTAAAAGTTATTATTCTCGCCATAATTGAAGGGCTTACTGAATTTTTACCTGTTTCTTCTACTGGCCACTTAATTGTTGCGTCATCATTTTTTGGAGTTGCACATGAAGATTTCACTAAATTGTTTACAATCGTTATTCAGCTAGGGACCATCCTCTCAGTTGTAGTACTTTATTTTAAACGATTTATTCAAAGCATCGATTTTTACTTCAAGTTATTAGTTGCTTTTATCCCTGCAGTTGTTTTTGGACTTCTATTAAGCGATTTTATAGACTCTCTTTTAGAAAGTCCTATTACGGTAGCAGTTACCTTAATATTAGGTGGATTAGTTCTCCTAAAGGTTGATGATTGGTTTGGTGATTGTGAAAATACCGAGATCTCTTATTCCACTGCTTTTAAAATTGGACTTTTTCAGTGCTTAGCTATGATTCCTGGGATGTCTAGAAGTGGTTCTAGTATTGTAGGGGGAATGACGCAAAAGCTTTCTAGAACTGCTGCAGCAGAATTTTCATTTTTCCTTGCCGTACCTACTATGTTAGGAGCAACTTTAAAAAAATCTTACGACTATTACATGGACGGGTTTACCTTGACCAGTGATCAGATTAACTATTTAATTATAGGAAATGTGGTTGGTTTTATAGTGGCGCTTTTCGCTATTAAATCGTTTATCGGATATTTAAGTAAGCACGGTTTTAAAATTTTTGGATACTACAGGGTTATTATAGGGGTTGCAATCTTAATCATACATTATTTTATTAGTCCATTAACCGTTATATAATGACCAAGGAAGATTTTTTGGGAGGCAAAGTATTACTCATAGACAAACCAATGGGTTGGAGTTCCTTCCAAGCTGTAAACTCCTTAAAATGGGCTATCCGCAAAAAATTTCAGCTAAAAAAAATAAAGATCGGTCATGCTGGAACATTAGATCCATTGGCTACAGGTTTATTATTAATTTGCACAGGAAAAGCAACTAAGACCATAAACCTACTACAGGGACAAGAAAAAGAATACACAGGCACTATAACCTTAGGCGCCACTACTCCATCTTATGATCTAGAAACGGAAGTAGACCAAAGCTATCCTATAGAACATATAAATGAAGAGATGATCCAGAAGGCCACCTTGCAATTTATAGGAGATATTGAACAGATTCCTCCGGTATTTTCGGCTCTTAAAAAAGATGGAAAACGACTCTATGAATACGCTAGAGAAGGGAAGACTGTAGAAATTAAAAAGCGTATTGTTTCTATTACCAAGTTTGAAATTACCCGAATAGCACTACCTGAGGTAGATTTTAAAGTATCCTGCAGTAAAGGCACCTATATTAGGTCTCTAGCTTATGATTTTGGGAAAGCCTTAGCCTCGGGAGCACATCTTTCTACTCTCAGAAGAACCAAAATAGGTGATTATAACGTAAATAAAGCCATAAGCCCAGAGGAATTTGGTAAATTACTCGAGATAGACGGCTAGACACTTCATCTTGTTGAGAAACAAGCTGCCCGTTTATCGATAACTTAAAATATTTTTGAATAAACGCGGTTATAAACCTATGAACTTAAATAAGAATCAGCTTTCTTTCTTAATAACATTCTTATCCATGTCGTTGTTGGTATTGTGCCTTTATAATATCCACCTTGGGCAAAAGGACAAGGAAGAATATGTTATTGAATTAGTTTTACCCGATGAAGAGGAGCTTGAGGAGATGCTAAATGAAGATGTTAAGGAGAAGGAAGATCTGGCAAGTGCTGCCCCTATAAAAAGCCACATGGCTTATAACGAGGCTAATAAACCTAGTTATGGAAGCCCTGAACCTTTAAAAACTTTAGAAGAAATCTTGGAAGAACAGGAAGAAGCTTCGGCAAGTGAAGAACCCACAGATTTCCTTATGTCGGACTCCGAGTACGCCGCAAGAGTAAAGGAACTTGCTCAACGACGTAAGGAAAGGCAAGAACTTATGGGCGAATTAGATGCGAGCAAGGAAGTAATGACCAATAATTTAGCCAAACGTAAGACCTCTGTTTCCTATTCATTAGTAAATAGGAGGCATACTAGCCTCCCTATTCCTATTTACACCTGTATAGAAGGTGGAAAAGTGGTAATTAACATTAGAGTAGACCAATTAGGCAGGGTTACACAGGCCGAAGTAAACAAAAAAAGCTCAAATACTTTAAACGGCTGTCTAGTAGACAATGCCATTGAGTACGCTTTAAGGTCCAAATTTAATTCGGGCGGACGCTCTGAACAAAAAGGCACTATAACCTACCTATTCCAAGAAAAGCAGCGGTAAAAGATCTTGTATTGTATTTTGCCCCTTATCCTTATTATACCATTGTTGTAATTCTTCTATAAATTCTGGAGTAAATTCTCCAACCTTTTCCTTCTGTTCCTGCACCATTTTCCTCGCAATTGTAGGTCTAGATCCCCATTCCCCAATAATTTCTCCACTAGCATCATCCAAGGCAATCAACTTAGGAATAGCCATAGCTCCATTGGTCAAGAAACGCTCCATTAGCTCCATATTATCATCACGCAGCACTAACCTTAAGGAAATATTAGAATTTAAGTTTACAATCTTATTCATTACAGGCAGGGTTTGGGCCGCATCACCACACCAACTTTCAGTTAATACCAACCAGGTAATCTTCCTGTCTACACCTTCTATTTTAGACGCAATTTCTGGTACAATTTTTATTGTTTTATCCAATCGCTTCATCCGCCTTTCATTTAACGCGGTATAATTACTAAGATTATCATTCTGAACCGATCCTGTAGATAAACCATCTGCCGCTAACTTAGCCGTCAGTTGCCTATATTCATCATAACTCATACTTTTTTCTAAGCTCTGATTAATTATTTGATGATCTACAAGTGTTTCTGATTTCTGCTCCATTCTATTTTAAATAATTGTAAACCACAAAAATAAGAATTTCAAAGACTATAAAAGATGACATTAATCAATTAGTTACTGATATAAGAACGCGTTTCACAAAAGCATAAAAAAAACCTTTAAATACCGCTATCAACATTATAACTTAGTAACATCAGAGAAATCTGACCCTTAAAAATACTAGCTCGAAACTGAGAATTATAAAAGCTCAGAATTACAATAATTGGAGTTTTATATCGTTCATATCAATTAAAAAGTGATATAATTAATCATTTATTGATCCAAATTGAATAGATTGATTTTTATAAATCTAAACTACTTAAACATCAGATGGAAAAACATAGATGCGGTTGGTGTAAGGGAGATGAGCTTTACGAAAAATACCATGATGAAGAATGGGGAGTTCCCTTACGGGACGACGCTCAATTATTTGAGTTTTTAATATTAGAAACCTTTCAGGCCGGATTAAGTTGGATTACCATACTTAGAAAAAGAGAAAACTTCAGAAAGGCATTCGACCAATTTGACTACCACAAAATCGCCAACTATTCTGAAGAGAAAATCGCATCGCTACTACAAGATTCAGGAATTGTTAGAAACAAATTAAAAATTAGGGCTACGGTAAACAATGCCCAAGCATATTTAAAAATACAGGAGGAGCACGGTAGCTTTAGTGACTATATATGGGGTTTTGTAAATGGAAAGCCCATAAAAAACAAGGTTAAACATTACAAAGATGCTCCGTCTACAACACCCTTGTCCGACCTAATTAGCAAGGACCTAAAAAAAAGAGGCTTTAAATTTGTGGGTAGTACCGTAATTTATGCCCACATGCAGGCCACTGGTATGGTTAACGATCACGAAACTACTTGCTTTAGATATCATGAAGTATAACCTCCCTTTTCTAGTACTCTTTTTAGTCCTCTGTTCACTTAGTTATTCGCAAACTAAACAAGAGCGGGAACATCGAATTAAAAAATCCCAGTTTCCAATAATAAGTACAAATCCTATTCCAGAGGCCGCAAAGAGAATTCGCTATTACAGGGAAGTAGATTCTACGAACACCCTATTTAAGGTGAAGTTTGCATTAAAAAGAATGAAGTATGAAATTGATGTAGACCAATTTGGAGAAATTGAACAATTGGGATTGGTTGTAAAAGAGATAGATATTCCAAAAGACACCTATTCCGAAATTTCTAACTATATGGAAAGAAATTTTCTAAAAGTAAAAGTAAAGCGCATTTTGCAATGGTATCCTGCCAATTCGGACGATGCAATTAGAAGTACATTTCAAAATTTAATTCTCCCTACAAATACCTATGAAGTATTAGTGAGAGGTAAGAAGAATATAACACCTAAAATTAGGCAAGACTATAAACTATTGTTCAATTCTAATGGTGTCCTTTTACAAGTCCGGGAAGCACTCCCCATTAATTTTGATCGGATTCTTTATTAGAAACCAGTTTAGGGTCTTTTAAAAGTTTTATAAAATATTCTCTAGGGATTTCTCTTGCTCCCAAACTAGCCAAATGAGAATTGTACACTTGACAGTCTATCACCTTATAACCTTTTTCCCCTAGTTCTTTAGCCATATGAATAAATGCGTATTTAGATGCATTACTTACGCTACTAAACATACTCTCACCACAAAATACATGCCCTAGATCTATCCCGTACAAACCACCCACTAGGGTATCATTTTCCCACACCTCCATGGATTTTGCTACGCCCAACTCATGGAGACGGAGGTAAGCCCTTTTCATCTCTTCTGTTATCCATGTACCATCCTGATCTTTTCTTTTTATAGAGGAGCATTTATTTATAACCTCATTAAACTGGGAGTTCCATGTAATTTTAAAAGGCTTCTTATTAATTAACTGCCGCATACTCTTAGAGACCTTAACTTCGTCTGGAAATAACACCATTCTTGGATTGGGACTCCACCACAGAATTGGAGACTCTTCATTATACCACGGGAAAATTCCGTTTTTATAGGCTAAAATTAATCTTTGGGGTGATAAATCCCCACCAACAGCCAGCAATCCTTCCTTATCAGCATTGTTGACATTAGGGAATAAAAAACGGTCATCTAAAAAGAACATTCATTAATATTTTATGATATTTAAAAATAAGAAAACCTACCCAGTTATAAACTAGATAGGTCTTTATATACTTTATTTTAGGCCTTAAGCTATTTCTACTAGCTTAACAGACCACTTTATTCACCTAGAAAGGCAGATCGTCATGATCCTCCTCATTTAAATTATCTGCTGGTTCAAAGGCATCCATTGGAGGAACCGGAGGCATTCCAGCGCCACCTTCTTGCTGTTGTAAGCTTTCTATACGCCATCCTTGGATAGAGTTAAAGTATTTGGTCTCCCCTTGTGGATTTACCCATTCTCTACCTCTTAGGTTAATACTAATCTTAACAGGCTGACCTACACCAAAATTGTTTAACAAATCAGTTTTATCCTGTACAAACTCAACCATTATATGCTGTGGGTACTGCTCTTCTGTGGTTACTACCACTTCTCTTTTTCTAAACCCATTGCTACCAAAAGTCTGGGTCTCACCTATCATTTTAATTTTCCCTTGTACTTCCATTTTCCTGTTTTTCTATATATAATTCTAATTGATATTCTTTTTTTGTCAATATTAAGGATTTTGCGAAGGAACACCTAGAACAAAAGCTTCCATCTTATAACCGCTCCTTAATTTTAACATCCCAATTCTTAAATCCTTATTTTTAATAACTTACTTTCACCGTCATTTTTACGGTGACTACTTTAAACTTAGAGAGTAATTGTACAAAGTTACAACCTTCTTTTATCAGATTTCGTTTTCTGCTAGTAGAACCATCCAAGCACCCAATACATTTTTTGACTTTAGCAGCTGCTGTGCTTTTTTATGTAAATTATTGGGGTCTCCAGAGCTAATTAAAGTCCGAAGCTCCCTATTTTCGTTTATGTAATTTTGCACTTCCTTTTTAGATGGCAATTGCTCTATATTCCCCAACATCCCTAAGTCGTTTCCAGTAAGAATAGAACTTAATCTGATATGTTTAGGAATCTGATCTACACCTATTCCCAAGGTAGATATTGGTTTAGGAACTTCAAACAAGCCCAAATTAGCTCTGCTATACCAGCCTCCGCCCATTCGCGCCACTTGATCTATTTTATATTGATCCACATTTCCATTTTCATCAATAATCTCGGCATCCAGATGGATTTTCACTACTTCACAGAAAACTAAATTTCCTGCACCACCCTCATTCCCCAAGGCTTCTACCTTGGTTACCTTACATTCTAAATGTACAGGTGATTCTGCCACCCTAAAGGGTTTTACCAAATCGGATTCTAACATGGTAAATCCGGCTTTAATAAATTCATTCACCCCATCCTCGTACTCAGTGCTTGCTAAAGAGACCTGTTGCACCATAGCATAGTTTACTATATTTACGACAACCTCCTTAGTTTCCAAAATATTCTCCAGGGTATGTTTAGTAGTATTATCACGTACCCTTCTAGCAGGAGAAAATATTAGAATAGGTGGATTGGCACTAAAAACATTAAAAAAACTAAACGGTGACAGGTTTGGCCTCCCATCCTTATCTACGGTACTAGCGAAAGCAATAGGCCTTGGTCCCACACTGCCCAACAAAATCCCATGCAATTTTGCAGTCGAGACTTCTGAAACGAGATGAGAAACCATTTTCTTCATAGCTTACAAAGGTAGTGAATTACGGATAAAACGAAATATGCCACGCCTTACTAAAATAGAATATCTTTGCGAAAATTACGTTATATTAAAACTATCAAGATTAATAATATTGATGGATGAATTTTAGTCCAAAAAAGAAAACGTCTAACCTGCTTTTGCTCATAGCTTCCTTTGCTATAGTGAGCCTTATACTATGGAATACCAATAGTTTTTTTAAAAAGTTCAAGGAGGAGGAACGTTATAAAATGGAAATATGGGCCACTGCTCAGTCAGAATTTCTTTCCCTCCCTGTAGAGGCAGACCCTGGCAATCTACATATCACCATATTTCAGAACAACACCTCTACCCCTATGATATTGGTGAACAAGGACGGCTCTATCAAAGTTAATAATATGAAAGGGGTTAATATTTCAGATACCACTTTCATAAATAAGAAAATTAGAAAGTTTAAATCGGAGAACCATCCTATTTTTGTTGAATATAAAGGGGAGAATTTAGCTACTCTTTATTATGGTAACTCGGAGGTCTTGAATAAGTTAAAGTTTTACCCTATTGCTCTACTATTAATTATATTTCTCTTTGGAACAGTAATTTACTTCCTTTTTAAGACCAATAAAACATCGGAACAGAATAAACTATGGGCAGGTATGGCCAAAGAAACGGCACACCAGATTGGAACTCCTCTATCATCACTCCTCGGATGGAACGAATTACTAAAATCTGAACATATAAATCCTGAGATTACCAAGGAATTTGAAAAGGATATTAACCGATTAGAAACTATAACGGACCGATTTTCTAAAATAGGATCTCTCCCCATTCTTGTAGAACATGATATAGTAGAGGAAACAGAAAACGCTTATAATTACTTAAAGGCAAGAAGCTCTAAGCTGATTAACTTTTCTTTCCACACCCATGTAGACCATTACCCAGTCTTGTTAAACAAAGCCCTTTACAATTGGACTATTGAAAACTTGGTGAAAAATGGAATAGACGCGATGCGTGGGAAGGGAAGCATAAATATTGAGATAATTCCAAACAACAATAATGTTAAAATTCTCATATCAGATACTGGATCTGGAATACCTAAGAAAAACTTCCAATCCATATTTAATCCAGGGGCTACTACGAAAAAAAGAGGGTGGGGATTAGGACTTTCTTTGGTTAAAAGAATCGTAGAAGAATACCATAATGGTAAAATTAAAGTACTTTCGTCCTCTAAAGAAGGTACCATAATGCAAATTTCATTAAAAGCTAAAAAATAAGGTGATGGCAAAGGAGAAAATGGTAGTTCTGAAGGAAGCAGACCTGACCAATAACTGTCCCGAATGTTTTAATCAAGAATTAAAACTTACTTTTTATCAAAAACACACCTATGGTAGGTTTTTCGATAAGACTACAAAGGATCTTACACACGAAATTAAGTGCAAAAAATGCAATTCCTTAATTTACCCAGTAACCTGGACTGAGGATATAGAAAGGGTATATGATTACTACCGTAGGATGGCTACTCCACAGAAAGCCACCATTAGGTTTACTACCTTATTCTATGTACTTGTACTGCTATTAATCTCTATTATTGCTACAGGAACCTACTTTATAGTTCAGAATTTCATTTAATTTTTTCTTTAATTTTCTCTGCAATTTCCATAAAATCTTCTTTAGAATGTGGCACCTTATGCTGAAAAGTAGCATCGCGCATTTCATTTAGCGGTATAAGGTGCACATGTACATGTGGCACCTCTAAGCCAATTACTGTTATCCCCACTCTATCACAAGGAATAGCGGCCTCTATTGCTAGACCAATTTTTCTAGAAAATGCCATTAAACCCATATAGGTTTCCTCATCAAGGTCTAAAAGTCGGTCTACCTCCTTCTTAGGAATACATAACGTGTGCCCCGCGGCATTTGGATTAATATCTAAAAACGCATAGAAATTTTCATCCTCAGCGATTTTATAAGAGGGAATCTCTCCTTTTATGATTTTTGTAAAGATAGAAGCCATTAGAAATTGTCTGTTTTACTATTAAAAAATAATTTTGAGGGTGAAAATTCAGGTGATTAAACCCATATTTTCACTTTAGGATTACAAGTTACTAAAAGACATTGATACCTGAGAGTGTAGTATAAAACAAAAGACCTTAATTGCAGCAAACAATTAAGGTCTTCACTAATTATATATATTAATTTATCTGGAAATTTCTAATATTTCAAATTTTAGAACCCCGTTAGGAACCGAAATTTCTGCTACCTCACCTACTTTTTTCCCCAACAAGCCTTTACCTATTGGCGAATTTACAGAAATTTTAGCGGCTTTTAAATCCGCTTCACTCTCTGCAACGAGGGTGTATTTCATTTCCATCCCATTATTTAAATTTTTCAATTTAACAGTAGACAAAACGAGTACCTTAGAAGTATCTAGTTGCGATTCATCTATTACTCGAGCGTTAGCTAATGTTTCTTCCATTTTGGAGATTCTCAACTCCAACAAGCCTTGTGCCTCTTTGGCAGCATCATATTCTGCATTTTCAGATAAATCTCCTTTATCCCTCGCTTCACCAATAGCCTTTGAGGCTTTAGGACGCTCTACATCTTTAAGGTAACTTAGCTCTTCCCTTAACTTCTTCAGCCCTTCTGCTGTATAATAAGATACTTTGCTCATTCTTTCTGCGTTTTATAAATAGGAAAATCCTCTTTTTTTAAAGAGGATTTAGACAAATATACATAATTTTTGTTCAATTTTGTTTAAGTTATCTTAAATAGCCATAAGACATATGAAACCTATTCTTGGACTGCTTCTAATAGCCTTTTTTTTATCCTGTGACAAAAACAACTCTGATAGGAATCCCTATTTACAAGAGATAAGTTTTAGGTTTCCTATTAATCTTAACCTTCCTTTATACAGTCCGCTTACAAATACTGGAAATGCCGTTTATGTTGGTAATACTGCTGTAGGCACTCGTGGTGTATTTGTAATCAATACCGGATTCAGCAATTTTTTAGCATGGGAGGCCAGCTGCCCCAATCATGCTCCCAATAATTGCTCTACCATGACACTAAATGGGCAAACTGTAACCTGTTCTTGCGAAGGGTATGAATACAATCTATTTACCGGTCAACTGATGAACCGTCCAAACGATGGAAAACGGTACCATGATTTGCTTTTTTACCAAGCTACATTTAGTGGAAATACGGTTGTAATTTCCAATTAAAACTTACAAGTTTCCTAGAATCCGGTCCATAATCCAACTGGTATGTAAGCCCGAGCTACCCAAGGAAGGATGCTCCTTGTTCTCTAGTAAATGTGCCCTAATATTGTCTACATGATATTGTTGCACATGGGGAGGATGTTCAATAAAAATACGAGTAACACCCTCTTTCGTTTCCAAAACAATATCCTCCTCATTGAATACTGAAAACTCAATTCTTCCGTCGCTACCCATTATCACAACCTTATCTTCCCTATTAAAAGCACCAAAATTCCAACTTCCTACACCTAACGCTCCACACTTATGCCGCCAAGAGGCAGCTATAGCATCCTTAGCAGAATAAAGACCTTGTTGATTTGTACTAGTTCCAACCACTTCTTCCATCTCCCCCAATAAGAGAGAAAACAAGTCTAAGCCATGACTTGCTAAATCGTCAAAATAACCACCAGGAGCAACTACCTCATCGGTACGCCAATTATAAGATGGATTAAAGTCAATTTTATTGGGCGGCCTATAATACTGCCATTGTATTTGCCTTACGGCTCCAATCTTTTCTTGATCTAACCACTCCTTAATTTTCAAAAATCTCGGTAGTGATCGGCGGTAGTAGGCTATAAAAAGAGGCAGCCCTTTAACCGAAAAACTATTATAAATCGCCAAGCTATCGGCATAATTGGGAGCCATTGGCTTTTCTATACAACAAGGTTTTCCTGCTTCAGCCACTTTTAAGGCGTAGTATTTATGGGAGTCTGGCGGAGTAGCGATATATACTGCGTCTATTTCTGGATCTAAAATAAGATCATCGGCATTGGAATATACTTTAGGAATACCATGTCTTTTAGCATAATCCTTTGCTTTATCAATATTACGTCTCATTACCCCGTATAACTGAAAATTGGGAGTTTGTTGGTAGGGTGGTCCACTCTTTACTTCTGTTACTGCTCCACACCCAATAATCCCCCACTTTAAAGGTAGAAGATACTTATCGTTACCCATATAAAAGATTGGTGTTTTATTGATTAGTCTATTAACAAAAATAGGGATTAGCAGTTACATTACTACTATCAACAGAATAAGAAGGTGGTTATAATGAAAATAATAAGGAGCTCACCTAAGAGATAAATAAAAACCGTATTTTAGTAAAGCTATTACAAATAAATAGTCCGTTTTACACTAAAATAAACCACCAACTATAATAAACCACCAACTATCTGTCGCCATCCATGAAAAACACAAAAGATATTACACTAATTAATTTCTGGAAACTCATCTTCCTCCTCCCCCTTATCACCGTACTATCTTGTAAAGAAAAAAATACGACCAATCAGGAGCAAAAAACCGAGAATATACAAACTACTGAAGCAGGTTTTCTCTCCCTATTTAACGGGAAAGATTTAGAAGGGTGGGAAGGAGACCGCAGTATTTGGCGGGCAAAAAACGGAGTTTTAATTGGAGAATTAGACGAAAACGCCACCCTAAAAAACAATACGTTTCTAATTTGGAAAGGTGGAGAGCCAGAAGATTTTGAATTAGAACTAGAGTTTCGCATCTCTGAATCGGGGAATAGCGGGATAAATTATAGAAGTGATATTTTAGACGATATACCCTATGCTCTAAGAGGATATCAGGCAGATATTGATGGAAAAAACAACTATACGGGGCAGAATTACGAAGAAAGAAAACGGACCACCTTAGCTTACCGTGGTGAGAAGGCAGAAATTACATCACCTCCCAATCTAAATGAATCTAGTTCTCTACAAGAAAATATAAAGCACAATGCATGGCAAAGCAGGGAAATAGTTGATCATCTAGGCAATCCTGATACCTTGAAGGAAGAGATAAACAAGGAAGAGTGGAATTCCTTTAAATTAATTGTGATCGGAAATAGGTTACAACACTATGTGAATGGTATTCTAATGAGTGAGGTTATCGATAACGATACTATTAACCGTAAATTCTCGGGGCACTTAGGATTACAAATTCATGTTGGACCACCAATGAAGGTAGAATATAAAAATATTCGACTAAAAAACCTTTAAACTCGGCACCACCGACTTTCTTACTTCATATTTCTTATCACTATATAATGGAATATTGCTTATCTGTGAATTCACCCCTGAATTAAGAGGATGAAAATTACAAATTGACAATTATTTTAAATAGATTTATAGGTAAAAGGCATTTATTCTTAATAATTATTAAGGATTTTACTTCCCCTCAAATCTCTCTAATTGCTTTTATCTATGCCGATGGGATATTGATTTTGAATATTATTATAGACCAATTGAATCTATAAATTATCACCCTATGATACTATTAGTCTTCATAATAAAAACACAGTCTTAATTCACTTTAATCATGAGAGGAAAAATTATTTTAACCCTAATTCTGTTATCCACATTTTCGATATTTTCCCAGCAACCTAAATTTAAAAACCTATTCAACGGAAGAAACCTCAATGGTTGGAATGTCCCTACCGACAATTTATGGTGGTCTGTACAAAACGGAGTACTTATTGGAAAAAGCGATCCTCAGCTTAAGGGTTCCATATTATGGACCGACAAAGAATTTAGGGATTTTAAATTTGAAACTGACTTCCGTTTTGGGGAAGGAACGATAGATTCTGGAATCTTCATTAGAAATGATAAGCAGCAAATTCAGCTTGGTATCTCCGGTTCCTTAAAACGAGATATGACGGCATCTCCCTATATCTCAGGACTCGGTTATCCGGTTGAGGCGCATAATATAAAGGAAATTCTAAAACCAAGAGATTGGAACACTATAAAAGTTATCGCCATTGCAGGGTATTATGAAGTTTGGCTAAATAATATCCATGTAATGAGCTATACTTCGGAGAGCTTCATAGAACAGGGCCCCATTGGCTTACAAGTACATCCTAATAATAAAATGACTATAAGTTTTAGAAATATTAAGGTAGCCAATCTAAAATAATAAAGGGTAAAATAAATAGAAACCATATGAAAACACCAAAAATAATAGCCTATTCATTTCTCTTGATACTCCCTTTCTTTTTTATTGGGACTGCTTCTTGGAATCCAAAGAAATCGAAAACATCCAGTCAATTTAAGGTAAAAACAGTTAAAGAAAAAAGAATTCAATTGGTTAGGAACGATGCCGAGAAAAAAGTAACGGTACTGATTGATGGCAAACTTTTCACTGCTTACCAATACCCAGACAACATTAAAAAACCAATCCTATATCCACTAATCACCCCTAACGGAAGTACTGTAACCAGAAAATTCCCTTTAGAACCATCAGTTGGGGAACGCGTAGATCATCCGCACCAGGTTGGGGTATGGTTTAATTATGGTGCTGTAAACGGGCTAGATTTTTGGAATAATTCGGATTCCATCAAATTAGAAAATAGGCATTTATACGGCACCATAGTGCATAATAAAATATTAAAAATGGAGGACGGCAATGAACAAGGCTTACTTAGGGTAGCCATGGATTGGCTTACTCCCAATGGGGAGGTAGTACTACAAGAAAATACCACCTTCATTTTTAAAGCTAAGAAAAATGAGTATTCCATAGATAGGATTACAAACCTAAGTGCACCCAACGGAGAGGTACTCTTTAATGATAATAAGGAAGGTCTATTGGGCATCAGAGTAGCCAGAGAATTAGAACACCCTTCGGACAAACCTAGTATTTTCACTGACACTAATGGGCTCCCAACGGCTGTACCAGCCCTCAACAACGAAGGGGTAAATGGAAAATATATAAACAGTGAAGGAATTAAAGGAAATAATTGTTGGGGAAAAAGGTCTAATTGGGTCAATTTAACCTCCTCTATTGGTAAAGAGAAAATCTCTTTGGTAATAATGGACCATAAGAATAACCCAGGTTATCCTACTTATTGGCATGCTAGGGGCTATGGTCTGTTCGCAGCCAACCCTTTGGGACAAGAGATTTTTAGTGATGGTAAGGAAAGCCTAAACCTAAGTATTCAAAAAGGAAAAGACATCACTTTTAAATATAAGATTATTGTGGCAAGTAAAGAATTGAAGAAATCTGAACTAGATTCACAATTCTCCCAGTTTTCACAAGAGTAACCAACTTTAACAGCCTATTGAGGCACTTCATTATAAAATCAACCATTAAAAAAAATACCATGGGCAACAGAAGAAATTTTATTAAAAAAACCACTTTGGCCAGTACTGGAATTGTCGTTGGAGCATCGGCTTTTACTGCTAAATCTTACGGGAATATTCTAGGGGCAAATGATCGTATTATAATGGCATCTATTGGTGTTAGGGGTCGTGGAAAAGGATTAATGGAGAGTTTTGCTAAAATGTATGATGATGGTGTGAGGATTAAGACCATTTGCGATGTAGATTCCGCATTTCTAGAAGAACGGGTAGCCTTAGCGGCAACACATCAAAATGGCAACAGGCCAGGAACGGAAGAAGATTTGCGAAAAGTTTATGACGATAAGGAGATTGATGCGGTGGTTATTGCAACTCCTAATCATTGGCACGCCCTATCTACTATTTGGGCATGCCAGGCCGGAAAGCACGTATATGTAGAAAAACCAAGTTCACACAATGTATGGGAAGGAAGAAAAATGGTGGAAGCGGCTAGAAAATACAACCGATTAGTACAAGTAGGATTTCAAAACCGTTCTATAAGTAACGTGATGCAAGCGATAGAATTCCTTCATAGTGGGGGAATAGGCGATGTATTCATGGCACGTGGAACCTGTTTTAAACCACGAGATTCCTTTGGCATCTCCCCAGATAGCACTCCCCCTGCAACCCTTAACTATGATCTTTGGTTAGGACCGGCCACGTATAGACCGTACAATGAAAAAAGAGGACATTATAATTGGCATTGGCACTGGAACACAGGAAATGGGGATACTGGCAACCAGGGACCACATCAATTTGATGTTGCCCGATGGGGCCTAAACAAGAATGAGCACCCCATAAAAGTACAATCTATGGGTGGTATTTTCGGAATATCTCCTGAAGAGTGTTCTCAAGAAACACCCAATACCCAAACCTCAGTCATAGAGTATGCGGATGGTAAAATTTTAGAATTTGAAACTCGCGGTAGGTACACTAACCACGAAGCCAATTTAGGTATTAAAATAGGTAATATATTTTACGGTACCGAGGGATGGCTAGAAATAAATGGTGATACTTGGAAGGCTTATAAGGGTTCGGAAACCGAACCTTTTGCAGGATCGGGCATGGGAGCTGGCGCTGCTATTGGTGGAGATAATTCCTTCCGCACCGCTCCGGACAGTAAAGGACATTTTGGGAATTTCATTGACGGGCTTCGATCCGGAAATCAAGATGTATTGAATTGCGATATTGAAGTTGGACACACCTCTACAGTACTCCCATTAATAGCAAATATTGCCTACCGCGTGGGAGAAACTTTGAAATTTGATGGTAAGACGGAAACGTTTATTGATAATAAAAAAGCAGATGCTTTTTTAACTAGAGAATACAGGGCGCCGTATGTGGTTCCTAATAAGGTCTAGAAACTCTATTATAAGGTTAGGCAGATATATAGCTACAAGGTTAAAATGTAATAAGCGACACCTAATAACCTTGTGGCTATACAACTTAGATTATGTTTTAGATAATAATTTACCACTAAGAAAGTAAACAGTCACAAACTAAATAAGATAAACATATATTATATCATTGTCAGTGCCTTCTAAATTACTTCTTTGATTTTTCTATAAGTAAAAAGGCTATAAAATTAAAAAGACATGTCTCCATCTTCCTAATCTTACAGCCTTTTAATCAACTAATTATACCGTGCCTACATATTAAACTAAAAGTTTAATGTTGCTCCTAATAAGAAATTGATACCTGCCTGAGGATAATATCCTGCTCCTTCCACGGTAGTAATAGTACCAGGGTTAGAATAATCATCGTCATATGTAAAAAAGTAACCATTAGACTCATACAGGCTATCAAAAATATTATTAACTAAACCAGAAAGCACAATGTTCTTGATAAAGCTATTTGTCTCAATAACATATTGCACATTGATATCGGTTTGAGAATAGGCATCTAGCACAGAACTCTTAGCGTCTATATTCCCCATATACTGCTTGCCCACGTATTTTGTAAGTAAACTTAGTTGTAAATCGGTATTGGGCATATAGGTTAAAATGTTACCCGCTATAACACTTGGGGAGAATGAAATATGGGTATCCCCTAAGTTTTCTAGATTTCCATCGCGCTGGAATACAAAATCTTTATTTCTGTTATCACTAAGTGCTATATTAGGACGTAGGATAAATTTATCCCCCAAAGTAAATATAGCATCTACTTCTAACCCCATTCTATAACTATCACCAACATTGGCACGTAAAGGACCTCCAACATCATTAAGCTCCCCGGTAAGTACTAATTGATTTTTGTACTTCATATAGTACAAATTAGTATTCAATCTAACTCCCGGTGAAGTATGGCGCCATCCTAATTCAAAATCGTCCAGTTTTTCTGGTTTAGGACTTCCACCTTTGTAATCGTTTCTGTTTGGCTCTCTATTTGCCCTCGCATAAGAGAGGTAAAAATTATTATTGGTATTTAAATCGTACGTAATCCCTGCCTTTGGATTAAAAAAGGTAAAGGTATCATCTACTAAGCCTGTTTCTTCTCCATTAGCAGTATAAATGATATTCCTTAATTGCACATCCCCATAAACGCTCCAGTTCCTATCTATTTTATAGTTAGCCTTAGCGTAAATATTCAAATCCTCCTTTGTGGAGGTATCGTCGTAGTACCTGTCTTTATAGCCTCTATTACTGGAAAAACGTGCCCATATAATTTCACCAAAATGGTCTCCAGTATAATTGTTCCATCCTCCACCTATAATCACATTTAAATTATCATCTTGGTAATTAGCAGAAAATGTAGCCCCATAAAAGTCATTGTCTAACCACCTTCTACGGATTAGATCGGTACTATTTACTTCTTCACCATCCTTCATAAAGGGGTCTATCCCATAAGTAGAAAACTTATCGTCTTCTCTATACTGCTCAAAATATCCTTCCCCAAGAGTATAGTGTAAGGCTAAGTTTGTACTCCAACTATTGGAGAGCTTCTGGTTCCAGTGTAATTGAAAATGATTCTGCTTATAGTCGTCCACCTCATTATCATAAAACTGAACAACCCCATTTTCATCGGTATATTCCCCTGCGGTGTTGTAGGTTCTATTATTTTCGAGCTGGTCCCTATCTATCCCGTTCCATGCCTGGTAAGTTGTTTGATGCCCCCCAAACATAAGTGCCTTTATCAAGGTCTTATCATCCATATAAGATGCCTGTAAAAAATAGGAATCTAACTCGGAAGAGGCCCTATCAATATAACCATCAGAAGTAATTCTAGAAAAGCGACCAGCGATTTCTACGTGATCATTAAGCAATCCTGTACTAAACTTCAAGTTATTTTTCAGGGTATTAAAGCTCCCAAAAGACGAGTTAATCTCACCAAACGCTTCTTCTGAAACGGCATCGGTAAGGACATTTAAACTTGCTCCAAATGCCCCAGATCCGTTTGTTGAAGTCCCTACCCCTCTTTGCAACTGTAGGCTTTGAGTGGAAGAGGCAAAATCGGGCATATTTACCCAGAAGGTCCCATGGGACTCAGAGTCATTATATGGAATACCATTAATGGTAACGTTTACTCTAGTTCCATCACTACCCCTTACTCTTATACCTGTATAACCAACTCCTGCACCAGCATCAGTAGTAGTTACCACCGCTGGTAAAAAATTCATTAGCACTGGGATATCCTGACCTAAGTTCCTAGATTTCATCTGTTTTTTGGTGAGGTTGGTGAAGGTAACTGGCGATTCTTGGGTAACCCGAACCGCGGAAACTAGCACCTCATCTAGTGTAATCTTACTGCCTTCTAGAGAATCCTTAGGCGTTTCTTGGCCATAGGCCGATAATAAGGCTCCAAAAATGGCAGCCGTTGTGAACATAGTTTTCATTCGTAATACATTTGTTACGAATAAAAGGGGCTATTATTCTTGTTAAAATTTGATTTTTGTTTTTTCCTGACAACAAAACGGTATCAGAAATAAAACGTTAGAAATTCCCGAACGCGATTTTCGCATCCCTTGGCAGCATTACCCGCCCAGGTTCCTTGGGAATAATCTCAGCCTACAAAAGCAAGCACCCCTTTGAGATGGGCGCAAATTTACATCCACTGTAATCAATTTCAAAATTATATTTCACAATTAATAATTAACCTTTTTTTATAGACATATAGGAGGTCAAAACCTTAATTTAGACGTGTCATTTTCAATGAGAAACGACTATGAACAAAACAAAAAATAAATTTACCTTTAAAATAATATTCAGTTATTTAACTCTAGGCATATTAGCTTTAGTAGCTGGCTATTTTATTACCACTGAAATTAAGGTATACGTTTCCACGGAAATCAATGCAGAAAACGATACAAAATTATTAAAAACAGGATCTCTGCTTACCGAATTGTACCAAGCAGAGAGCCTTTCTAAACTAGCAATTCAGAAAAAATCAGAAATAAGTTTTACTGCCTATAGTAAAAAAATAGACTCTATTTTTATTTCCATTGATTCTATAAAACTACTAACCAACAATGACCACCAAATAAAAATGTTGGACAGTGTACAGAGCTTGCTTAAAAAAAAGGTTCTCAATAGTAAAGAACTATTACGATTAATAAGAAATAGTGAGAACAATAGCTCTATAGATAATGCTCTAGTGGAGCTCAGCAAAATTGAGCAATCTATGGGGAAACTTCCTCCAGAGAGTTTTAATCCCAACTACGCTGATCTACCAGAAAAGTCACGAGAAATTCTCAAAAGCTACGTTGAATACCTCAGTGAAAATGTCCCTACTGACGAAGGCAATAGAGCTACTGCAAAAGAAATGGATTCTATTATAACGGCATCAAAAATACTATTAGAGGAAGCCAAGAAGCAGAATATACGAACTTCACGGAACCTAGCTCGAAAGGAGATGGAACTCAGTAGGGCAGATTTAGAAATATCCCAACAGCTACGTAGTATTATCTCCGCTTTTGAACAGGAAGTCTTGTCTAAGTCCTATAACGATAACCTAAAAAAACAAGAAGCCCTTAAGCGAAGTATACGCCTTGCTGGTATTGCAGCCTTATTAGGATTTGCAATTGTAGCCTTGTTCACCTTTTTTATTACAAAAGATTATTGGAAGGTACAATTATTTAGACAACAGCTTGAAAAGGAAAAGAAATATTCAGAATCCCTATTAAAAAGTCGAGAACAGCTAATAGCTACAGTAAGTCATGATTTACGAACTCCACTAAATACTATAACAGGATATTCTGAGTTAATGGAAACTACCGGACTTACGGGACTACAAGTCTCCTACCTTAGAAATGTAAAATCGGCCTCCCATTACGTGGATAGTTTAGTAAATGACCTATTGGATTTTTCAAAATTGGAAGCAGGAAAAATAAAGATCGAAGAATCCCCTTTTATCTTAGCCGATCTTATAACCGAGACTGCAGAAAACTTAAAAGAATTAAATTCCGGAAAAAAAATTGCCTTGCAGCTAGATTTGGATGAGCGTTTAAAAAATCCGGTTCTCGGGGATGCGTTTAGAGTTAGGCAAATATTGACTAATCTTATAGGCAATGCTTATAAATTTACTGAGGAAGGATTTATCAAGATTACTGCTAAGATTCTTCAACAAACTGGTGATACCTATAGCACCCAAATTCAGATTATAGATTCAGGGATTGGAATAAGAAAGGAGAAACAAGAACAGATTTTTAAGGAATTTACTCAGGCAGAAGACCATACCGATAAAAAATATGGTGGTTATGGGCTTGGCCTTACAATTTCCAAGAAGATAACAGAATTACTGAAGGGCAAAATCAGCTTGAAAAGCGAGGAAGGGAAAGGCAGTATTTTCACCTTAGATATACCTTTTGAAATATCAAAAGCTCCAGTGCAACCGGACGAGAAAATAAAAATTCTCCCACAAGCCAAGCTCTCATTACTAATCTTAGACGATGATCCGGCCATGTTGAAATTACTAAAAGAGGTCTGTCTTCATCTCAATTTTACAGTACAAACCTTCAGCAATTTTTTTGATATTGATCAAAATACCCATTTAGAATATGATATTGTATTAACCGATATTCAAATGCCTAATATTAGTGGATTTGAAGTATTAGAAAAACTCCAGAACGGAGAATACAAACATTATAAGGGACAGCCTATAGTAGCAATGACAGGAAGAAAAGATTTAAAAAGACAAGACTACCTTCAACATGGTTTCGCGGAGATTATGCAAAAGCCATTCGCCAAGGATAGGTTTATAGGAATGCTAGGCGCACTTTTCCCCAGCATGGTCACCAAAGACCAAGAAATGGCTGAAGAAGAAAAAATCCGTTCTAATTCTACCCTATTTAGTTTGGAAGTAATAACCTCTTTTTTAGGGGACGACAAAGAGGCGGTTGCAGAAGTGCTAAACACATTCATTACAGACACCGCTAGCAGTCTAGAAAAACTAAAAGATGTAATGGCTAGCGAAAAAAGTAGTGAGATAAATGCTATTTCGCACAAAATGCTTCCCATGTTCAGACAGTTAAAAGCAAAGGAAATTATCCCTATTCTAGAACAATTGGAAACCCTAAAACCGCTAGAACTCAATGCAAAAGAATTACAACAGACCTACAGTAGTCTTAATAATAAGGTTAGGGTACTAATTTTAGCGATAGAAGCTTATTTATCTAAAGATCCAAGTTATAATGGTTAATCTTATTATATAAGGTTTTCCTTGTTATCTGAAGCAATTTTGCTGCTTGAGACTTATTAAAATTGGTCTTTTTTAGAGCTCTAATAATCTGCTCCTTTTCATAATCTGCTTTGGAAAAATTTTCATCAACTAAATCAATTTCCTTGGTTTTATACACTTCTTTAGGCAAGGTTTCTTTCTCCACCACGTCTCCTGTAGTCAAAAGCACCGCTCTTTTAATTACGTTCTGTAGCTCACGTAAATTCCCTGGCCAATGATATTTTCCAAAAATAGCAACTACCTCATCGGAAAACCCTTGTACTTGCTTATCTAGGGATTTATTTGCCTTCTTTAGGAAATAGTCAGCAAACAACATAAGATCTTCATAACGATCCACCAAAGACGGGGTTTCTATTGAAAATTCATTTATTCTATGGAATAAATCTTCTCTAAAATTCCCTTGCTCAACCGCTTCAGCAAGGTCTTCATTTGTAGCTGTTACAATCCTTACATCTACCTTTATCTCTTTAGTACTCCCAACTTTTTTTATCTTTCTCTCTTGCAATGCCCTTAGGAGTTGAATTTGATTTCCATAAGAAAGATTCCCTATTTCGTCCAAAAACAAGGTCCCTTTATGGGCTGCTTCAAAATGACCAATTTTATCTTCCACCGCACCAGTAAAACTACCTTTAATATGGCCAAAGAATTCACTAGTAGCAATCTCTTTAGGGATAGCACCACAGTCTACAGCAACAAAATTAAAATCCTTACGCTTGCTCTGATCGTGTATGGCTTTGGCAGTAACTTCTTTCCCTGTTCCACTTTCCCCAGTAATTAAAACCGACATATCCGTAGGAGCTACCAATTTAATATACTCACTAAGTTTTAAGGATGCTTCACTTAATCCCGTGATTACTTCGCCTTCGGAATCCGTACTTTCTACAGATAAGGATTTGTTTGGTTCGTTTGACTTTTTAGGGGGCTGGGGAACTACTTTTTCACTTAAGGCACTTTTAATTTGCATTAAGATGTCCTCTGGTGTAAAGGGTTTGGAAATATAGTCGTAAGCACCTTTTTTCATAGCCTCTACCGCAGATCCTACCTCTGCATATCCGGTCATAACAATTACCTGAATTGTTGGATTTATTTCCTTAAAATCGGTCAACAGCTGCATTCCGTCGTAATTGGGAAGACGTAAGTCTGTCAACACCAAATCGAATGTAGTTTCCTTAAATTTAATTTTGGCATCCTCCCCGGTAAAACTCACCTCAACCTCATATCCATTACGGATTAAAAACTTTTGCAACATCTGGCAAAAGGCAGCATCATCTTCAATGATAAGTAACTTGGACATAGTGATATTATTCCGTTTTTGCTAGAATTAGTAAAAATACCATAAGTAAGCGATTTGCAATTAAAAATTATCATAAAAATAGAGAGGGGCCGCTAAATGCGACCCCTCTCTTACCAAACCAAACTTAATACAAATAAAATAACTCAAGTTATTCTACAATTCTATCCAATTGCCCTCTTTATCGGCATAAAAGGTTGCAGCAGTACCATCTGCTAAGGCAATCTCCAATTTATATTGCTCTTCTTTGTTTACAGCGGCCTTATTGATAGTAGCCGTTGGATAATTTGTTGCTACTGCAGCACTTACCGCTTCTGGTAAATCCTTAGTTTCTATAGCAGTAAAATCGTCCTGAGCAACTACTACTTCAGTGGCAACTTCTTGTGTAACTTCTTCTCCCTCTTGGGCAAATGCAGTTAAACTTCCTAATGATAATACGGCAGCAAATAATATCTTTTTCATAATGTTTATTTTTAATGTTTTAATAATTAAATCCTTTTTTTTATACAATCTAATAACCTTAGTTATTATTCTAATTCTATCCAGTTACCTTCTTTATCGGCATACAAAGTAGCCTCTGTACCATCTTCTAAAGCAACTTCTAATTTATACTGCTCTTCTTTGTTCACAGCAGCCTTATTAATAGTAGCGGAAGGATGATCTGTAGCTAATGCAGTGCTTACCGCTTCTGGTAGTTCACTTGCTTCAATAGCTGTAAAGTCGTCCTGGGCAACTGCTACTTCAGTAGCAACCTCTTGGGTTACTCCTTCTCCCTCTTGGGCAAATGCAGTTAAACTTCCTAATGATAATACGGCA
>NZ_AUKX01000006.1:0-20744 GCF_000424985.1 Arenibacter latericius DSM 15913 | reverse complement strand
CAACCTCTTGGGTTACTCCTTCTCCCTCTTGGGCAAATGCAGTTAAACTTCCTAATGATAATACGGCAACAAATAATATCTTTTTCATAATGTTCTTTTTAATTTACTAGTTAAACTCATACTACCTATTGAAAATATGATACCAAGATTCACAGAAAGCACATTAACCTATGCAACTCGCTGTAAACAAGCTTGTTGCATAATTATAGTTAGATTTAAAGCATGAGTAAATATGGGTAGTATTCTGACAAACTGTGTAATGGTTACACACCTTAGCTGTGTATTAAGCATAAAAACAACTCGCTATTTTATAACCTAAAATTCAATAAAAAAGGAATTCACCCCAACTAATGTTCAATGCAGCCTCCTTTCCCTAACCATTATATCCTAGATGTTCTTAAGATTTCAAAAAACATATGGTTCTTTCTACTATTGATATATACATGAGAAATTTACCTTTCAACTTAAATGAGCAAATGATTAAAAGTCGATTTCCCTTTCTACTAAGCTTCATATAAAACAGGAAGGGGCCGCTAAATGCGACCCCTTCCTTACCAAAGCAAACTTGATACAAACAAGTAAATCAAGTTATATTTATAATTCTATCCAATTACCTTCTTTATCGGCATATAAAGTACCTTCGGTACCGTCCTCCAAAGTAACTACTAATTTGTATTGTTCTTCTTTGTTTACATAAGATTGTTTGATAGTAGCCGTTGGATAATTCTTTGCTACTGCAGCACTTACGGCTTCAGGCAAATCCTTAGCTTCTATAGCGGTAAAATCGTCCTGGGCAACTGCCACCTCAGTAGCAACTTCTTGGGTTAATTCCCCTTCTTGGGCAAATGCAGTTAAGCTTCCTAATGATAATACGGCAACAAAAAGTATTTTTTTCATGATAGTCATTTTTAATAGTTAAACTCATACTACCTATTGAAAATATGATACCAAGATTACAAACCTTATATAAAACCTATGTAAATCGCTTATTTTATGTGTTTTACAAAAATAAAACATACCACACCGAATGTGTAATTCTGTGTAGTTTTATTACTTACCGTGTAATAGGTATACACCTTACTCATCAGGTACAGAGATTTAAAAGCTAGTATTCCTCTTCTAAATCTTTAATTTACCGTCCTCATCCAAATAGATAGTATGTATAGTATCTATTTCAAAAATTAAATCTAGTCGATACACACCCTTACCATTATAAAATGCATGGAGTAAGGTAAACGATGAATATTGCTCATATATCACTTTAATGATTTCTGCAGGAAGCTCATAAGCAGCAATGGGAGTGAAAATAGTTTCCATAGCCCAAGTGTTAATCAAATTATCCGGGAGGAAAACCTATTAGGGGAGAATAGTACTTACTTACAAAGTATATATAATATTTCATTTTGCATCTACTATTAGCAAGAAATTGGGATTATTACACCCAACATCGCACTAAAGCAGTGAGAGATTTCAACAAGGAAAAGCCTTAATAGTTAT
Source organism: Arenibacter latericius DSM 15913 (assembly GCF_000424985.1). GTDB lineage: Bacteria > Bacteroidota > Bacteroidia > Flavobacteriales > Flavobacteriaceae > Arenibacter > Arenibacter latericius. The sequence goes on along the minus strand of NZ_AUKX01000006.1, from coordinate 19,247 downwards.
CATTTATCCTAAGCGTTGCTAACCGATATAGGTGCTAACTTAATTAAAGATAAGCTATCACCCAACCATTAATAAAGACTTTCCATGAATATAAAAAGAAAAGGCTGCAAAAAATGCAGCCCCAACTTATTTATCTAACTCAAATTAGTTTGTTTATATTTCAATCCAGCTACCATCTGCATGTATGAATAACTCTTCGCTAGAATCATCGTCAAAGATAACTTCCAGTTTGTATTCATTTACATCATTCAGATAAGCCTTTTCTACTGTAGCACCAGGATAATCTTTTTCCAAGGCTGCTGTGATAGCATCGGGAAGTTTATCTTTTTCTATTTCGGTAAAGTCTTGGGCATGTATCATTTCCATAATTCCATCATGGAAGATTGGTGGATTGGCCAACATTGGGCTAAGTGATCCTACGGCTAGGGCTGTAGCGAAAACTAAATTCTTCATTTCGGAGTTCATATCAATATATTTTTTAGGTCTATAGTGTCTTTTCTCTACTACTGCTATAGCAAAATCGTGCCAACCACACTTAAGTGCTCATCAAACCAAAATAACACTGATAATCAGTGAATTACATAGCCTGCAACCCTTAAATATTGTGTTTAGAAGTGTATACTCCACAAAAAAAGTGTGTAATAATTACACACTTTTTTTTAAAAAGCCTTAATATCTGCCTATTACTTTCTATTACTTTACTTGGTGTGATGGTTTCAGAAGATCATTGACTGTTTTTACCGGATTAAATGTCTCTAATGGAACTTCTACAAAAACGGTATTCCAAAAGGCCATAGCACCATTCCATAATCCAGGAAGTTCTAATGCCTTAAGGTCTTTTCCTTCCTGAGTTTTTTGCGTTATAAAACCTTGTTTAACATCTACATATTTCAGCAAATCGAATTTTTCTCCTTTATAGTTTCTTATTCCACAAACTAGGTCTACCGGATTAAAATGGGTAGCATTCTTCATAACCCCTAATTGCTCAGGATTATCGGTATCTACTTGTGCAGATTCTATTATCTGAAGAGAAACATGACCTTGTGCATCCTTTACCCAAAACGGTCCACCCCCAGGCTCGCCTTCATTTTTGACCATTCCACAAACGCGAATAGGCCTATTGATTTTTTCTTTTAAAACCTTTATTTGCTCTTCCAAACTATGGGAGTTAAATTTATCTGAGAAGCGTACATTGAGTTCTTCTTCTAAAAACTTCTTTATCTTTTCTAGTTTCTCCGATTTTAGATCTTTCTTATCTAATATACGGGCATATTCAAAAACCTTTTCCTGAAGTTCCAATAAAAGTCCAGCCAATATTTTCTTATTAGCTGCCATCACTTCTGTGTGTCTAGGAACTACAACATTATCTATATTTTTTATAAATATTATATCTGCATCTACATCATTCAAATTCTCTATTAATGCACCGTGACCTCCTGGCCTAAACAATAAAGAACCATCGGATTGACGAAATGGCTTATTATCCATATCCACCGCTATGGTGTCTGTGGCCGATTTTTGGTAAGAATATGTTACTGAAAAAGACGTCTTGGTATCTGCGGCTACTCTTTCACCAGCCACCTTAAACTCTTGATTAAACATTTCGCCATGCTGTTCAGATATGGTAAAATGTAATATTGCTTCGTTATTTACAGCAGCATAATCAGCAGCTTCTTTCAAATGCTCTTCAAAAGGAGTTGCACTATGGTCACCATAATAATGGAAAGGCAAAAGCCCTTTGGGGTAAAATCCATAGTTTAATCCGTCTTTTAACAACATCTCCTGTACAAAGAGATATTTTTCCTCATCCTTAGAATCAGTTTTTCCTTTTATTCTATTTTGAATAAGATCATAAAAGGCAAATTTTTGATACCCATCAAAGAATGCTGCAGCGTCCTTATCCCCTGTTCGCTCTACATAAGCATCCAAACTTTCTTTTTTTGGATCGTAAGCATCTAAGAAATTAAACATCGCCTTAAACATCCTTGAAGCTGCTCCGGATGCTGGTACAAATTTTAATATGGATATATTATTACTCTCTTCATTAAACGTTTGGATGAGTTTTTGAGCACGAGTCTCCGAGAATTTAGAAATCCCGTTAGAGACAATTGCCGCTTTTTCTAATCGAACAAACGGAATACCTTCTTTAAAGGTTTCAATTTGCGACTTTACTTTTTCTATGGAAACCCCTAGGTTATCCAACTGAATTTTATCCGCTTCAGATAATACCATTATTTTTCTAATAGTTGGTTAATATATTTTACAGCCGTTTCTAATCGCGTCTGCTTATCGCCTTTTAATATAACAAAATTCTTGTTATAACGTTCCAAAGTATCTTTGAAATACATAAACATCCGCTCACGTTCTTTTGGCTTATCTCTTAGGTCATCTTTTTCCCAAGGAACGTCTATATAAGTAAGCAAATAAAGATCATAGGTATTTTCTAGGGCATATTTTTCTAATTGGGGATCGCAGTAACCTAAATAATAGGCCTCCGAATAGACTTTTGTCTCCAACAAATCTGTATCACAAATTAAAACATCTGTAGCCTTTTGCGCTAACTCATTCTCCAACTTCATTTGCCCCTCCGCTATAGGTAGTAAATCATGGGGCTCACAGGTCTTTTGTTCATTATTCCATTTGTCCTGAAGGTATTCGCGAGCATACTCAGGAACCCAAACAGAATTATAATGTTCTGCCAATTGCCTGGACAGCGTAGTTTTTCCGGTCGATTCTGGACCAAATAACACTACTTTAATAACATCTGAGGGCTTTTGTTTAAACTTTTCTTCCATGCAAAGTATCCTAAAATTGCTATAATAGTAAACAATATATATTGAAAAGAAGTAAAAATAAGTCCTTTATACCAATACAGGGGAATAGATATAATATCACCTATTATCCAATAAATCCAATTCCCCAACTTTTTACGGGCCATTAACCACATCCCCACAAAAAAGATCGCAGTAGTAAAGGTATCCACATAGGCGGTCCAACTATTCCATTGATCAAAAATGAAGTAAACCAATACCACAAATGCAACAGCACCCAAAAAGAGCATGGCCGACCATTTTTTCTCTTTTACTGTTGTTCTGGTTATGGGGATAAAATGCTCATCAACTACCTTTCTTGTCCACACATACCAACCATAAATACTCATGGAAAAATAATAGGCATTAATCAACATATCCCCCAGAAGTCCAAAAACAACTAGAATGTAGACAAAAATTCCAGTGCTGATAATCCCAGTTGGGAACACCAAGATATTTTCCTGCTTGGAGTACCAAACACTTAAAAATCCGAATAGCACTCCTATTAACTCCAAAACAATTAAATGGGTAGAGATATCCTTATATTGGGAAAAGAACCATTCAAGAATAAGATCCATCTCTGCTTGGCTAAAGTTTTACAATTTTCGAAAACAACAACCCTTTGAAAACAACCTCAAAGAATAGCATATTTTCCTTTTTCAACTCCTGCATTAATTTCCCTATTCCAGTTCCCAAAGGGTGTACAATAGGTAGATTAAAGATTTTAATATGGGATATATTTAAACGCATTAATCTTCGTTCTTTGTGGCATACACACAGGTATACCCTTCAAACTCTAGAAAATTAATAGAATAGTTAGATGCTTTCCCTTTTAATAAAATGGCCCCTGTAGTTTCATTCTCTGATAGATTAAAATCCGTAATATCTATATGATGCAAAAAACTAAGTCCCTTATGGGCATAAATTTTAAAGAGCGATTCTTTGGCTCCCCACACAACAGTCAATTTTCTAATTAAGGCATCTGTATTAGCTACGGTTTTATATTCTTCAAGAGGAGTAAACTTACTGGCAATTTTTAGAATTTTCTCGCGCTGCATCTCTATATCAATGCCCACTTCTAACTTATCCGATACTATAATACCTGTAAATTCATGAGAATGGGTAATGGAAATAAAACGACCATCCCTTAAATGAGGTTTACCGCCCTCGTCATAATAAAGATCCTGATCTTCATAACCTTCTTCTGCTAGTAAATGCCGAATACTTAAGAATCCTCTTCGATGAATTTCAGATTTCATCCCCCTCAACCTATTATCGCATATTGGGGTAAGCTTTATTCCCTCAGAAAGTGCTGCTTCGGTTTCTTCAACTTTCCAAATCAGGACCTTAACGTGGGGATCTACTGTTATAGTTTTGTAAAGAGGCATGAGAATATTTAAGTTATTATTACCTTTGCAAGTGCAAAAATGGATAATTGCTCTTGTACGAATGTAAAAATAAAAACGGAGAAGAAATAAGCTAAACTATTTAATTCCTCCTTTTGATTACTTTTTTTTCACATAATGCTATGTATCCAAGCATAATATCAGAGTAATTGACCAATAATAAAAATAATAAAAAATGAGTACTAAAACTATTCCTTACATACCCTATAAAGTAAAAGATATTGGCTTGGCCAGTTGGGGAAGAAAAGAAATTGAATTGGCGGAAGCTGAAATGCCAGGACTGATGTCTCTTCGAGAAGAGTACGGAGAGGAGCAGCCTTTAAAAGGTGCCCGTATTGCTGGTTGTTTACATATGACCATACAAACTGCTGTTCTTATAGAGACTTTAATAGCTTTAGGAGCAGAAGTAACTTGGAGTTCTTGTAATATCTTCTCTACCCAAGATCAGGCTGCAGCTGCAATGGCCGAAGCAGGCGTTCCTGTTTACGCTTGGAAAGGGATGTCTGAGGAAGAATTTAATTGGGCTATAGAACAGACCCTATTTTTTGGAGAAGACCGCAAGCCCTTAAATATGATTTTGGACGATGGTGGAGACCTTACTAATATGGTGTTAGATAAGTATCCAGAACTAACCGAAGGTATTAAAGGTCTTTCCGAAGAAACCACCACAGGGGTACACCGTTTATATGAGCGTGTTAAAAAAGGAACATTACCTATGCCCGCCATTAACGTGAATGATTCCGTAACCAAATCTAAATTCGATAATAAATACGGATGTAGAGAAAGTGCTGTAGACGCTATTAGAAGAGCTACAGATACTATGCTAGCTGGAAAGCGAGTTGTAGTTGCAGGCTACGGTGACGTGGGTAAAGGTACAGCAGCATCTTTTAGAGGAGCTGGATCTATTGTAACCGTTACCGAAATTGATCCAATATGTGCGCTACAAGCAGCAATGGACGGCTTTGAGGTTAAGAAAATGGAAACTGTAATTGGCAATACCGATATCGTAATTACCACAACAGGTAATAAAGATATTATACAGTCTCAACATTTTAAGGCCATGAAGGACAAGACCATTGTGTGCAATATTGGACATTTTGACAATGAAATAGATATGGCTTGGCTAAACAAAAATTACGGCCATACTAAAGATGAAATTAAGCCTCAGGTAGATAAATATACTATAGAGGATAAAGATGTAATTGTTCTTGCAGAAGGCCGATTGGTAAACCTTGGATGCGCAACTGGCCACCCAAGTTTTGTAATGAGTAACTCATTTACCAACCAAACCTTGGCACAAATAGAACTTTGGAACCGTAGTGATAAGTACGAAAACAAGGTTTATATGCTTCCAAAACATTTGGATGAAAAAGTAGCCGCCTTACATTTATCGCGCTTAGGAATTGAATTGGAAACCCTTAGACCAGACCAAGCCGAATATATCGGGGTATCTGTTGAAGGACCATTTAAGCCCGACTATTACAGGTACTAATACCTACCGATTAATAACTTTAAAACCCCTTATATTAGCTTAATATAAGGGGTTTTTACATTTTGACTAGTACTATCCTCTGCATATCCCAATAATTCTCAGTATGATAATATAAGCAGATACTACAGCATATAAATATTATGTTCCCTATTTATAAAAAAACTGAACATCTTTAAGTTCCAACCGTTAATTTTAGTACTTAATGCGATAAACTACTATCAAATAAACAAACTACTGCATAAAAAAACCCCTTCCAAGATTGAAAGGGGTTTTAAAATTTTAAAGAATGAGCTATTAAGCCTCAAAAGGCTCAATGGAAACATAAGATTTTCCTTTTGCTTTCTTTTGGAACTTAACAATACCATCTACTCTTGCATGCAAGGTATGATCTTTTCCTGCATAAACATTAGCTCCAGGATTATGTTTTGTACCACGCTGTCTTACGATGATATTTCCAGCAATAGCAGGCTGACCACCAAATATCTTAACGCCTAGACGTTTCGATTCTGATTCCCTACCGTTTTTGGAACTACCAACACCTTTTTTGTGTGCCATGATATTCTGTTTTAATTCTCGTTATTAACTTAAAGCGGCAATTAATTCAGCTTTCTTCATTGAAGAATACCCCTCAATTCCCTGATCTTTTGCCATTTCTCTCAACTCAACAACCGTTTTTTTACTTAAATCGGCGTCTTGTGATTCCTCCTTTGCAGGAGCATCAGCTTTTTTTGCTGCTGGCTTAGAATCTGCTTTTTTCTCGGTCTTTTTTGCACCAGAGGTAACTATTCCCTCTATCAACAATTCTGTCAAATACTGACGGTGACCATTTTTAGTTCTGTAACCTTTACGTCTTTTCTTTTTAAAGACGATTACTTTGTCACCTTTTAGGTGCTTCACGACTTTAGCCTCAACAGCGGCTCCGTCTATAGCGGGGGCGCCAACAGTGATATCACTACCATCTTCTAACAAAAGAACGTTGTCAAAGGTTACTTTGCTACCTTCTTCGTCTTGTAAACGGTGAACATACACTTTTTGGTCTTTCGCAACTTTAAATTGCTGCCCTGCTATCTCTACAATTGCGTACATAGCTTGTGTTTTAATTATATAAGAACATGCCTAACCTTATATTAGGCGGGTGCAAATATAATTCTAAATACTTAATTTACAAGCATATTTTTTAGATTTTTACCCCAGATTTGCGCTTTGGATTATTAGACCCCTTAAATAGTTGCATAAAAGAAAGAGTAAGTACAACAGTTGTAGCAAAACCCATAATTGCCACCGTAAAGAAAACAATGCCTTCAGAAGTGTCATAATCCTTAAACCAAACCTTAGAAAGTTCATCCAAGAAGTTTAAGTTTATCTCCGTTGAATAGAAAGCGAAAAATATGGTAAATATTATGGTAGCAACAAAGCCCGTTACTAATCCTGCCGCAAAACCTTTCCCATAATTAAAGGAACCCTCCTTTTGTATCTTAAAATACTTTATAGCTTCAAAAATCCCAAAACCTGTAATCACCGCATTAAACAAACTATAAAACACATTCGTATGCAGATTAAAGAGAGATAAAATAAGGAAATATGCAATTAACGAACCGCTCGTAGCGATTCCAAACCTAATTGGTAGCGAAAACAGTTTCATAGTTTAGTATTTTTAGGTTATCCTATTAAATTACAGAATTTTAATGATTTAAACACGTAAAATAACAAGGAACTCAATTTTTCTAGCATTATAAGTTACCTAAATCCAATTCTCACCTCCAATTTACAGTTAAACTTCATCCTCATACCACTACAATATGCTACAGAGATATGTTAATTACGCGCCTCACCACTCACATAAAAAAGATGCCATAGGTATGTGGAATCTCGGTCCCCTCATATAATCTATTAACGTATATAAGATTAAAAAGAACCTTAGCCTCCCCTAATTTCGTATATTTGACATCGTTATTAACGAACCTTTTACAAGAGGCAAATTGCCCATAAATATTTAACTTTTTTAGCATGAAAACTTGTCGATTATTCTTTGCACTTATCCTATTAACCTCATTATCCTACTCCTGCAAAGACACAAAACAGGACACATCTCAGATGAAAGAGGTTATAGCCATACATGACGAGGTAATGCCCAAAATGGGAACAATTGGCAGTTTAATAAGTGAATTAGACGCGAAAATTGAGAAAAGTGACTCTACAGAATCGTACACCAAAGCAAGGCAAGACTTAAAAGATGCCCACAAGTCTATGATGGATTGGATGAGAAATTTTGGAGACCGCTTTGATGGGGATGAAATTATGAAGGGTAAAACCCTTACCGAAGAAAAGCAGAAATGGCTAGACGAAGAGGAAGTGAAAGTAAATACCCTTAGAGATCAAATAAACTCTAGCATTAAAAATGCAGAAGAGCTACTAAAAGGGAATTAATAATAGGCTCACCTAAAATCTCCTTCCTTTTTTTGTTTTATTATTCTAACACAGAATAAAATAACGATAACGTACTTCAGAAACCTTAAAACAGAACTAAAACTAGCCTTTTAATTGTTCCATTTTAAGGTTTCCATTATTCTGCGAATATCGTTTTGCAGATAGGCAGCAGCAGGCAAAATAGAATCGTAGTTTGGCCTAGCATGGAAATACAAAGACCCAGTAACAAAGTGTTCCGTACTGTCTGTAACATAAAATTGCGCCTGTGAGGCGGCATTCCCTTTCACCTCGTAATACATACCATAAACTCTATCTTCTTCATTTACAAAAGGCTGCTCTAAGATATTATCTGCTTTTACAGCATGCTCATAACTTAATCTCTGAGCATCTGTGAGCAACTTATCTAAGTTTCCGTTAATATTTTTATAAGTAATAAATACAGAACCTTGCATTAATGGGTAATCTAAAATAAAGGAATTGCCTTTTTCAGATTTTATGGTAGCAATAGTATTGCGATCTATAGTAAAATGATCTGCTTGGAAAGTGGTATGTTCAGAATCTGGGTAATCTAACCTCAGAAGTGCATTTGGCTTTGGCAATACCTCCCCCTGACACGCAATAAGAAGAAAACTAAGAATTATTATTGTTAAACTATACTTCATTGGGCAAGGTAACCTTTATTTGTTTTAAGCGTTTTTTATCCAAGCTCTCTACCACAAATTTGTAATTCTTAAAGCTCACAGTCTCTCCTCTTTTGGGAAAGCTTCCTGCAATCTCTAAAACAAATCCTGCAACAGTTTCAGACTCCCCTTTATTCTCTTCAAAGTCGTCCTCATCTTCAATCTTTGCCACCCTATAAAAATCTCTCAAGGGTGTTTTCCCATCAAAAACATAATTAAAATCATCTAACTTAGAGAATACAAGATCCTCATCATCAAACTCATCACTTATATCTCCAACAATCTCCTCAATAATATCTTCTAAGGTAACAATTCCTGAGGTACCACCATATTCATCAACTACAATGGCTAAGTGATTCTTTTTAGATTGGAATTCCAACAATAGATCATCTAACTTCTTGTTTTCTGGCACAAAATAAGGCTCTCTTATTAGGGACAACCAATTAAATGCTTTACGATCTATATAAGGCAACAAGTCCTTAACGTACAGCACCCCTAGAACATTGTCCATATTCTCAGAAAAAATAGGAATTCTTGAGTAGCCATTTTTCTGTATCTCGACTAGCACCTCGTTGAATTTCATATCCTCTTTTAAGGCAAAAATATCTATCCTAGGACGCATTACCTGCTTGGTATCTGTATTCCCAAAAGAAACAATACCCTCTAATATTTTCTGCTCTTCCTTAGTAGTATCTCCTTCAGAGGTCAATTCTAATGCTTGGGACAAATGATCTACACTAAGGCTCGATTTCTGTTTTCCCAATTTTTCATAAATTAGAATTGTTCCAGATCGCATAGGCAAACTTAACGGAGAAAATAGAAAATCTAACACCTTTAAAGGGATAGCCATAAAATGAGAAAAGGTAAATTTATTTCTATTGGCATAGACCTTAGGCAATATTTCTCCAAACATCAATATTAGAAAGGTAACAACCACTACCTCCACTAAAAATCTAACGGGGATTACTCCTAGAATATTGAATTCTAAATTTCTGAAAAGCGTATTTGCAATCTCATTAAACAATAATACCGTTCCAATATTTATGGCATTATTAGCTATGAGAATTGTAGCTAATAATTTCTTGGGACGATTTAGAAGTTCAATTATTATTTTCCCTTTAGGGTTTTTACCATCTTCAATCTCCTTAAGATCTGTAAAGGAAAGTCCAAAAAACGCAACTTCTGCACCCGAAACTAAGGCCGAGCATAACAAAAGGAAGATAAGCACTATTACTTTAAAAGCAAAAGCTACGTCCATTGCAATAAAGTTCAACAATAAACTATGGGGGTCAGGATCCACTTGTAGATTTTTATTTTAATTGATCTAGAAAGGTAAGTCATCTTCCTGTTCAGGCTCATTACCACCAAGAGGCTCATTAGGTCTAGTTGATGTAGATGATGGATTTTGAGGCTGATTCTGCTGGTTAGGTTGGCCACCACTAGCCTCACTAACCTTCTTAGTACTCAAAAATGTAAACTCCTGAACGTGTACTTCGGTAGAATAACGTGTATTCCCGTCCTCTCCTTGCCATTGGCGATTTTTTAAACGCCCTTCAACATACACCTTATCACCTTTAGACAGGTATTTTTCACATACTTCTGCAGCCTTATTTCTCACTACAATATTATGCCAATCCGTATTAGTCACCCTTTCACCGGTCTGCCTATTAGTATACGTTTCATTGGTTGCCAAGGGAAATCTACCTACACAATTTCCACCTTCAAAATAGTGCATCTTAATCTCATCACCTAAATGCCCAATCAGCATTACCTTATTTAATGTTCCGCTCATAAATCAAATCTTAGGTCAAAAATACTAAATTTTAAATGCTTTTATAAAATCTGCTATCAAAACTGGCACAGGATATTTGTGTAAATCGTTAATTTTTATCCCATCCTTTAATGTTTCTGCAGCATGTACAATCCAAAACCGGGTATGCAGGTGCTGATGAGACAATTTATGAATCACCTGATCTTTGTTATACAAATACACCTCCGATGGCTCTTCTACACCTACAACTTCTTTTAATCCTTTACTTACTTCCTCCACTTCAACCGCATTATCGGTTTCTAATAATGGAAATTGGTACAGGTTTTGCCATATCCCAGGTCCAATACGCTGTTGCAACAAGGTACTATTATTTTCATCTACTACCACCAGATAATTGAAATATCGCTTCCTAACTTTATTCTTTTTTATCTTAACCGGCAATTCACCAATAGTATCTGTTGCTAAGGCAACACAACTTTCACTGAATGGACAACTATTACAATTTGGTTTCTTAGGAGTACATTGCAAGGCACCAAACTCCATTATCCCCTGGTTATAATCCTTTATATTATGCACATCCATAACCTTATTAGCAAGCTCTCTAAAGTAAGCTACCCCTTCCTTAGCATTAATAGGAAGCGATACGCCATAATATCTTGCTAATACCCTATAGACATTCCCATCTACCACAGCCTCTGGCCTATCAAAACAGATGGAGGCTATTGCACTAGCAGTATAATCCCCCACCCCTTTTAGTTTAATTAACTCCTTATAAGTGTTAGGAAAAATACCATTACATTCCTCAGAAATATATTTAGCTGTAGCGTGTAAATTCCGCGCTCTAGAATAATACCCTAGTCCCTGCCATAATTTTAAAACCTGTTCTTCTTTCGCATTTGCAAGGTGATGGACGGTAGGAAATTTCTTAACAAATGTTAAATAATACGGAATTCCTTGAGCAACGCGTGTCTGTTGTAACATAATTTCTGACAGCCAAATTAAATACGGATCACGTGTCTTTCGCCACGGGAGCGGTCTTTTATAAAGGCTATACCACTCCAAAATAATTCTAGAAAAACTCATTTATCAAGGTGTAATTTACAAAAGTAATGGTTTAACATCTTAAAATTAAGTTCTTATGCATTGAAAGATATAATTTAATTCATATATTTGCGTCCCGAAAAAAAACACATAGAAATATATTGACTTAACATGACGAAAGCGGAAATTGTAACGAGAATCTCAGATAAGCTGGGCATTGAAAAAGGGGATGTACAAGCAACGGTAGAAACCTTTATGGAAGAAGTTAAAGCATCTTTAGAGAGCGGAGATAACGTTTACTTAAGAGGATTTGGTAGTTTTATCATTAAAACAAGAGCCGAAAAGACTGGTAGAAATATTTCAAAAAACACTACCATTAAAATACCAGCACACAATATCCCTGCGTTTAAACCTGCAAAGGTTTTCCTAGAAGGAGTTAAAAGTAATGTACTAGTAAAATAACTGATTATTAATTTAAAAATAGACCTTTATGCCCAGCGGTAAGAAAAGAAAAAGACATAAGGTAGCTACCCACAAGCGCAAGAAGCGTAGGAGAGCTAACCGACACAAGAAAAAGTAGTTGCTACAACTACTTTTTCTTTTTATTACGTTCATTGACATAGAAATTCTAAAGAGAATTTCGACGGGTTTATAAAACCTGTAAAAATTATTGTTTAATCATTTGTCCTTTGTTAGCCTTCGGGCGCAACATATTGGGCGAATACAAATTAATTCAGGTGAATAGAGAATTGATCGTAAGATCTAGTTCCGATGCCGTCGATTTTGCCTTGCTAAAGGAGGGGAAACTCACCGAATTACACAAAGAAGAAGACAGTAACGATTTTTCTGTTGGCGATATTATGATTGCCAAAGTTAGAAAACCCGTTACCGGATTAAATGCAGCCTTCGTAAATGTGGGATATGAGAAAGATGCCTTTTTACATTACCACGACCTTGGCCCGCAACTAGCTTCTATGTTGAAATTCATAAAAGCCGTTAGCTCAGGAAAACTAAAAGACTATTCTTTAAGCAATTTTAAGTTTGAAGAAGATATTGACAAGAATGGTAGCATTAATGATGTTATCAAAGCCAATCAATCCTTACTCGTACAGATAGTAAAGGAACCCATCTCCACAAAAGGACCGCGCATTAGCTCAGAACTTTCCATAGCTGGCCGATATTTGGTCATGGTCCCTTTTTCCGATCGCGTATCGGTATCTCAAAAAATAGAGAGTAAAGAAGAAAAAGATAGGTTAAAACGGCTCGTAAGAAGCATTAAACCAAAAGGGTTTGGCGTTATTATCCGAACGGTCGCAGAAGGCAAAAAAGTAGCAGAACTAGATAAAGATTTGCAAGGCTTACTGAACAAATGGACAGTAATGTGCAACAAGATTTATAAAGCACCACACCCCTCTAAGGTATTGGTAGAGCTTAACAGAGCCTCTTCTATCTTAAGAGATGTATTTAACGATTCCTATACAGGAATTTATGTGGATGATGAAACGCTTTATGAACAAGTAAAAGATTACGTGCAGAAAATTGCACCAGAAAAAGAATCTATTGTTAAGTTGTATTCCTCTTCTGTTCCCATTTTTGAAAAATTTGGGATTGAAAGACAGATCAAAACTTCCTTTGGGCGTACAGCCACGATGAGCAAAGGTGCTTATCTGATTATTGAGCATACGGAAGCATTGCACGTTATTGATGTAAATAGCGGTAACAGATCCAATAAAGCGAAAAATCAAGAAGAAACTGCACTAGAGGTCAATCTATTGGCCGCCTCGGAAATTGCCAGACAATTAAGACTCCGCGATATGGGAGGAATTATCGTAGTAGACTTTATAGACATGGCAAAAGGCGAACACAGAAGACGCCTTTTTGATCATTTAAGAGATGAGATGAAGGATGACAGAGCCAAACATAAAATACTACCTCCTAGTAAGTTTGGACTAATACAAATTACAAGACAACGGGTGAGACCCGAAATGAACATTAAGACAAGTGAAGCAAACCCTAATGGCCCAGGCCAAGAAGTAGAAGCTCCTATTGTACTTATAGACAAGATAAACTCAGATTTAGAAAAACTTCTAAAAGGACCGGCAAAGGACAATGGAATCATCTTAAATATCCACCCTTTTATAGCCGCCTACATAACCAAAGGCTTTCCATCTATCCGCACCAAGTGGTTCTTGGAGCACAAAAAATGGATTAAAATTCAACCAAGGGACGCCTACACTTATCTTGAATACCGTTTTAAAAATAAAGACGGCAAAACCATATATTAAAAAAAAGCGACACCATGCAGGTAGTCGCTTTTTTTGTTTCTAGTAATGAGATTCTTTAAAAATACCAGTATAAATTATTCTACCCTTGGCGTAATCACAATATTCCTAAATTCTATAGGGCCATGATCTCCCTGCAACATCAAGGGGCCAGGTTCTCCTTCGCTACTATCTAAAGCACCCCCGGTAATTCCAGGAATAATCTGATCCTTAATAACAGTAACTCCATTGGCAACCACCGTTACCCTTCTTCCAATTAAAGTAATATCAAACTCTTGCCATTCCATTGCCCCCTTAGCTACTATCTCGGAAGGCGTAAGAAAACCATATACTCCACTAAATTGTATATCTGACGGATCTGCACCCTTACTATCCGTTATTTGCACTTCATAACGTCCACGAAGATATACCCCACTATTACTTCCCTCAGGATAACGAAACTCCAAATGCAACTTAAAATCCTGAAACTTTTCATCAGAAACCAAATTGGCCCCAGCTTTCGGACTTTTTAAAACTCCAGATTCTACAACCCATTGATTTTTACCCAAGGCATGCCATCCTTTTAAGTTATTATCATTAAGCAAGTTTTTTGACTCTCCCCACTTTGGACTTTTAACATAGTCCAATTTTGGAGCCCTAACTGCTTCCCATTCATAGGATTTTCCATCGGTATAAATCATTGTACCAACAAGCACATCTCCATCTAACACACCGCGAAATTCCATATTACCATCACCATCTTCCCATTGTGGAGGTATGGAGAAAGTAAATTTTTCATTATCTATTTTTATTTCCGAAATAGGCCTCGCGCTCCCCATAGCATACACAAATCTACCCACTAATGTACGCGTTCCAGAGAGACGAATTTCTAGCCAAGAAGGGAGCTCTTTGCCATTCTGCGAGATAACCATATTCCATCTTCCCTCAAAAGAATTAATCATTTGAGAATAAGAAAAAGTTGATATCGTTATAAAAAGAAAAAAGACAATTCCTGTTAATTTTGATCTATTATTCATAGGTTATAATATTTATTAAAGTAAATATAATGACAATTTGGAGTATTAAACTACTCTACCCTCCGTAATCTCATTACCTAAAAAATGCTTATCCCAAAATTAGCTCCTTTTAAGTTATAACAAGCCACTTCTTTTTCTACCCTTAAAAAAGAGTCGCAATCTTATGAAGAACAACTATTGTCCATAAATTTATCATACACTTTTTCTGTCTTATCTTTACCCGCTCTCCGAAAGGATAAAGCACCAGAACAATAGCAATGATCATGACACAACCTTACAAATCTTATTCCGTAACCGAAGCCACTAAAAAACTTGAAAGTTATTGTGCCTATCAGGACAGATGCCATAAGGAAGTTGTTGCCAAATTGAGGGAGATGCGCATGATTCCAGAGGCTATAGACCAAATAGTTGTACATCTCATCAAAGATAATTTCCTTAACGAAGAACGCTTTGCTAAAAGTTTTGCTCGCGGAAAATTTAGCATAAAAAAATGGGGGAGAAATCGGATCGCAAACGAACTAAAGCAGCGAGATATTTCTAAATTCAATATTAAGACCGCCTTGGAAGAGATAGACCACTCGGAATATCAAAAAACATTTAATGAGTTAGCTGAAAAGCGACTAACACAAATTAAGGAAAAAGATATACAAAAGCGTCGTAAAAAATTAGCAGACTATTTGTTTTATAGAGGATGGGAGAGCAATATGGTCTATGAAAAAATAGGAGAACTAATCCCTTTTAAATAGAAAACTGCCCCATTCTGTAAATCAATAAGACTAAAGAATAGGGCAGTTTAATTATTAGTTTAGATTAAAAGACGCTCCTATACTGAACACAAACTGATTGTGTAATTTTTCAGCTGGAGTTAAATCACGAGTCTTAAATTTTGCAATCGGAGTGGTAAATTCTGTAAAAATTCCAAATCCATCAGAAAAGAAATACCTAGCACCCAAATGACCACCAAAATTCTTAAGTCCCAAATTAAGTCCTGGATATACATCCACATTGTTACCTAATTGAAGAACACTTCCTAGATTGGCATTGAATCTAGCTTTTAGATCAATTCTACTATCAAAATCCTTATCTACAGACTCTTTTACACCCAATACGTAGGACGAAACAACTCCTATGGAGAAGTTTTCACCAACACCGTAATCATAAGTGACTACAATCCCGGTACCATATTTTTGAAAATTGGCTCCAATTTGCATTTTCTGATCTCCTGTTCCATCATAAGCTTGTGCATTAACGGAAACAGCCGTTAAAACAAATGCCATTGCAAGTAGTAAATTTCTCATATTATAGTTTAAATTTTAGCGTGCAAAGTTACCTTATTTCATTCATAAAACCCTAATCCTGACCCTTATTTGTTCTTATTACGGCCTGTTCATTCTTCCAATCTATCCATTCCTGTCCTTTAATCCTACGCATTAGATTATCATAATACCTCATAATTAACACATTGTATAAAGCTTTACTCAAATGCTTAGGATTTCTAGCTATGGCACGTAAGCTCATGGAAAACCCAGGAGTTATATATCTCATATAATGCCAGTAACCTTCAGGCATATACAAAACTTCTCCATGCTTTAAATGCGTCTTATATCCGGAAGCATATTTTAATGCAGGCCACTTTTTAAAGTCGGGATTAGAAAAATCAATGCTTTCATGAGTAATAAGAGAATGGGGAACCTTATACAAATATCTGTTTTCGGATTGCGGAAATAGAATAATCTCCTTACTCCCTACAAAGTGAAAATGAAAAATATTGGCCAGGTCTATATCATAGTGCATAAAGGTAAACGAATCTTCTCCACCAAAGAAAAGCATAGGCAACCCCTTCATTAGTTTTAGTCCAAAGTCAGGATACTTAAAATCTTGTTGTAAAGAAGGAACTTCCTTTAATATATTCCAAAGAAAAATACGATATCTAGTAGGTTCCTTTTGGAGAAGATCTATATAGTCCGACATTTTCATGGTGGCATGCGGCTCGTTAAATCCGTCTTTAGAATGCACCGGTCTATCATCATAAAGTGGTACCACCTTATCCCCAGCAACCTTGCGCATATACTCAAAATTCCATTTGGAATAAGCTGGCCAATCTTCTATACAATTCTCTATTACCACAGGAAGTTGCGGCTTAAAGTAATTTTCAAGAAACGCTTCCTTAGTAATATTTGATACTCTAGGTATTTCTTTTAAATCCATTACAATCCGGTTATTTATTCACAATAGTAAAATAAACCATATGCAAATATACCCCAAAACTAATTGAGCGATTTTACTCCGTTAATCTGGCATTCTGTTTAGCAACTTCATTACGTTCAATGGTGTGCACTGGCCTAGTCCATTAATTAAAGGGGGCAAAAATAACTTTAAATCATTATAAAAGGTAAAACTCCAATCCCTTTTTCGTTATTAATAAACTAGCACCTATCCAAAGTTCCTTAGAAGCCTAATCCCAATTAATCACCTCAATATCAAAAAGCCATCATCACCTCGTTTTAATAAAGCCTAGCATTAAATTCTTGAGTGGCAGACGGCAGTTTTCACAACTTTTAAGCCGGGTAAATTAAAAATTTATCAATCTTTAACACACTTTTTTTCCAATTCAACCAATTAAGCTTTATATATTTGCAGATAAATTCTCACAAGTAGTGTAGACTATTTTTTTTAAAAGAATATAGCAAGCCTAATTCTAAGTTTTTGATTAAAACAGGTTAAACTGTTGTGGTAAAAAACTTAGAAAATTGGTTTATTAAAATTTAATTAGATTTCGCTACTACTCTTGTGTTATTGTATGGATTAACGGCTTAAAAATAAGATTAGACAATTAAATCAAGATAGATTTACATAGGCAATATTGCCCTCCATTTATAGAATAAAACCTACAGTCTTAAATTCCCCCAAAATGAAAGACAACTTAGTTTTTGACCATATCATTCTTATTGATGACGACAGTATCATAAACCATGTTCATGAGCTTCTCGTAAAGAAAAATATTCCCGCAAAGAATATTAAGTCGTACTTAAATCCACTCAATGCAATAATTGCCATTCAAAATCTATTACAACAAAAAGGCCTTAAGATTCTGGTATTTCTAGATCTAAATATGCCTGAAATTACGGGATTCGAGTTTTTGGACAAAGCTGCGGAGTTAGAAAACAACTCTAAACTTTTTGACATAATTATTGTATCCTCATCTATAGATTCAAATGATATTTCTAGAGGAAAAAAGCACCCCCTAGTACGCACTTATATTCCCAAACCAATAACCTCCGAAAAACTTATAAAATTAAAGGAGAATTATTCCCAACTAGTAATAGAGCATTAGGTTGCACAACCATAATTCTTTATCAAAAACTAGCTACTTTGCTCATCGTTAATCATTTATTAACGCTTTCCAACCATCTTTAAAACACATGTCCAACCCCCAAACTCTTTTTCAGCCAAATCCTTCATTTTCCAATATTAAAAGGTCGATCACCACAAGTTTTGCTTTAATTTTTTTATGTGGATCACTGCTAGTAAGTGGTATATATTTGATTTTAAACCAAGGGGGATACGATGTTAAAATCATCAATATTACTGGGAAACAAAGAATGTTGAGCGAAAAAATCATCAAAGCAATTTATGCTGCGCAGATTACGGACACCCATTTATCTGAACTAAGGAAAGATACAGAAGAGTGGCACAATGCACACCTTTCCCTTCAAAATGGTAGTTCGCCCATAAAACCCCCTGTACTTTCCAAAGACTTAGATAGCATTTTACAAGAAATAACCCCTTACCACCAACAGTTGTATAATACTGCTAGAAGAGCAGATATTGCAGACCTGAGTGATCAAGAATTACAACATATAGATCAACTAGGTCAAAAATACCTTCTAGGAATGGATACTATTGTTACAAACCTAGAGGAAGAGTTGTCCCTACAACTTTCTCATTTTAAGAAAGCTATAATCCTATTAGGCTCTAGTTTATAATAGCTATTATTTGTATCTTTAGGTATGGAACTAGAAGAATTAAAACAAAAGATCCTTTCGCTTCCTCTGGTGGACAGGCGGAGATTGCTCAAGGATATCGAAAAGCACGATGTGACTACGGGAAGTCCAAGGGCACAGGCCTCCCGCCGACATCTTCTCGACAATATGATGGGCGAGTGCCCGCACTGTGGCCATACCAAATATGTCCGTTTCGGAAAGGACAAGGGTGCACAGCGCTATAAATGCAAGTCCTGCAAGAGAAGCTTTACCGAATATACGGGCACTTGGATGGCGGGGCTGCACAAGAAGGACAAGATAGACGCCTACTTGGCCCTT
>NZ_AUKX01000005.1:0-162500 GCF_000424985.1 Arenibacter latericius DSM 15913 | reverse complement strand
CCGTCGGGATGCTGTCGTGACAAGTCACGATGCGCTTTGGTCTGCTGGCGCAGAACCTCGGTGGATGCCGCTTAGTTGGTGTCTGCCTGTTTATAAAGTGGCCGCCTCATCATTGGAGGATAGGGTTCGGATGCCCTACTACTACTACTACTACTACTACTACTGAAGGAGCTGCCTCATCAATTGATGATAGGTTAGTAAGGTGCGACCGCGATGCGGCCGTCTGGATGCTGTCGTGACAAGTCATGATGTGCTCTCGCTGGTAGGTGGGGTCTGCTAGCGCAGAACCACGATGGTGTGAAGATCCGCTAGCGTGGAACCTGGGGTTCCTTCTTATAGAGTGGCTATCTTTTAATAAAGGTCTGCCTTATCATTGGATGATAGGTTAGTAAGGTGCGACCGCGATGTGGTTATAACAGTTGGTCTTGGTAATTCGGAAGGTGTTATATTGAGTCAGTTCTTAATTGGGCGGTGTAACGTGGCATTTAGAAGAGAACTTAGGTGTAATGGGAGGGTTGGTTGGTCTAAGGATTTATTATGTCTTCATACTCCATATAAAACGCTTCTAACTTATCCATGTTGTTCCATAAAAATTCCATGGTTTCTTGCCAAGTGTTTTTGTTATAAATGGAAACATTAGGCATATTGACCCAAATCCTGGAAATCTCTTTTCCATTGCTTAGTATATAGCTATCGTTAAACTGTATGTTTGGTAAGTATTCTGTCTCTAATATAGTACGTAGAGCGACTATCTTTTCCCATAACTCTATTCGCTTCTCCAGATCCTGACTTTCAAGATCCATTGATACCATAGCTTGTTTAGCTTCAAAGTGGAATTTGAAAGCGAAATCTTTTATTCTGGTTCTATGTAAAATCCATTTTCTAGGAAATGATTTTCCAAATGAGATCCAAAAATCTTGTCGTAACTTTTTTGCTTCCTCTCTACTGAACATTTAAAAAACGTATGCTATTGCAATCCCAAGGATAATAACCAAAAGTTTGCGTAAATTAAATTTATGGTGTTCTGAGCTTTCAAATAAAATTACTGTTGAAATATGTAAAAAGACACCAATTACCAATGCGTTTAAATATAAGGCATAGGTTTGAATAAAGTCAAAATTAGCAGCCATAAAGGTGCCAAAGGCAGTCATTAAAGAGAAGAGTCCTATAAATAAAATGGAGGGTATTAACTTAATTTTAGAGGCTAATAGAAATATACTTAAAATTATAGCAATAGGGATTTTATGGACTAATATTCCATATAGGATGTTATGATGGCTTTCTATAGGGATCCCTTCTAAAACTGAATGAATGGAAAGGCTAATGAAGAGTGTCCAAGGAAATTCCTTATTCTCAGGGTCTAAATGTACATGGCCGTGCTCTGCTCCCTTGGAAAAAAACTCTAGAAATATCTGTAAAAGAATACCAAGCATTATAAATACTCCTACAGTTTTAGAATTAGAATCCATATATACTTCAGGTAAAAGCTCAAAAACCGTTAAAGCTAAAAGAAAGGCCCCACTAAAGGCTAATAATAACTTAAAGGTCTCTTTGTTCTTGGGTTTCGTGAAGTAAACAAAGATAAAGCTGAACAATACCGCAAGAATGGGTAATAAATAATTCATGTACGATTGGTTAGGTGTTGTACTTATTAGGGAAAATTTCTAATAGGGGATAAAATTAATGTATTTTTGCGGTAATTTTAATAGGAGGTATGAACAATAATTTTAAAATGGTAGCCAAAACCATGTTCGGTTTCGAGGAAATTTTGGCGAAGGAGTTGCAAAACCTGGGTGCAGGTAATGTGAAGATAGGGATAAGGAGCGTTTCTTTTGAGGGAGATACCGGATTTATGTACAAGGCTAATCTATGTCTTAGAACTGCTATTAAAATTATAAAGCCTATACATTCTTTTAACGTGAGGAATGAGGATGATCTCTATAGGCAAATTTATTCTATGGATTGGTTTAACTTCCTTTCTACGGATACGACCTTTGCTATTGATGCCACAGTGAACTCGGATAATTTTACCCATTCCTTATATGTATCCCAGAAAACGAAAGACGCTATTGTAGATAAGTTTAGAGATACCGATGGTAGCAGGCCTAATGTGGATATTAAATTTCCCGATCTTCGGATTAATATTCATATACAAAAGGACCGATGTAATGTTTCCTTAGATTCTTCTGGGAGATCGCTACACCATAGAGGCTATAGAACGGCAACTAATATTGCTCCTATAAATGAAGTGTTGGCAGCCGGATTATTATTACTGAGTGGTTGGGATGGACAGTGTGATTTTTTAGATCCAATGTGTGGTAGTGGTACGATGTTAACGGAAGCTGCTATGATAGCTTGTAATATTCCTGCCAATATCAATAGAAAGGAGTTTGCTTTTGAAAAATGGCACGATTTTGATGAAGACCTTTTTAATAAAATTATAGATAGCAGTTTAAACAAGGCTAGAGATTTTCATCATAAGATTATAGGGTATGATAAAGCACCTTCTGCAGTAAGAAAAACCACCGAGAACGTAGCTAATGCTAATTTGTCGGAATATATCACCATCGAAAGAAAGAATTTCTTTGACACAGAGAAATTTACGGAAAACCGACTGCATATGGTTTTTAATCCGCCGTATGGAGAACGTTTGGATATAGAAATGGAGGATTTTTATACTGATATTGGAAATACGTTAAAGAGAAATTATCCAGGTACTGATGCTTGGTTTATTACTTCCAATTTAGAAGCTTTAAAATTTGTAGGACTTCGGCCTTCCAAAAAGATAAAATTATATAACAGTCATTTAGAATCGCGCTTAGTCAAGTATGTGATGTACGAAGGAAGTAAGAAGGCTAAGTTCAATAAAGATAAATAGGTAATATTTTTAGTCATTAATACCCAAAAATATTGTGAAACAAAAACATAAAGCTCTTGTCTATAATTTTCTAGGCTTCGCTATATTATTCATTACCGTTCGATTATTGCTGGGGATGCTGGTATCATTCAATACACTCATCCTTGCGATTATAGCGGCAGTAGTGGCAAGTGTGTTGTCTCCAAAATTTGCTGTTGTTAAAACCCCTAAAGGGAAGAAACTAATGATGAATTGGCTTTTTCTAAAAGGAGTAAGGGAAGTTTAGATTAATTTACAGGAATTTCTTCTTGTGAATTAGCTTCTTTCTCTTCTTTATTCTTCTTTGCCTTTTTATAAAGGGGTAAAAAATAGGTGAGTGTATAGTTATACCCTACTCCAAATTTGCTTCCGTCGGTTACTTTATTGAAACCAGGTATCCATAGATTTCGAAATCCTTCTGGCTCCTTATTACTAACTAAGAATCCTATTCTTACACTGGCTCCTAAAAAGATATTAGCAAAAAGCTCGGCCTTAACACCAACTACAGCCTCTAGCCAACTGGCATTTAAACCACTAAACTCCTGAGGTATTTCAGAGCCAATAGGGAAGTCTGTTGGTATATTGGTTCCTGGGTTCATTTGATAATTAGGATCGGTCCAATAGCGGTTGGTATCAAAAATATGATAATTGTTAAGGGTCTGACTAAAAGTACTAAAGGCGTATCTTCCACCAACGTGAATAATATTGTGCATTCCGTACCAGTTGCTATAGGTGTTATAGTCTGCTCCTAGTTTTATATAGCTTCCAGAAGTAGTGAAATTGTAAAGGTCCTCTTGTTTAGTGTATTTTTCATTTCCTAACTCTACTGCTGCGTACCAATTAGTGGTTAGGCGATAATCTGCCACAATCTCCATACCAGTGTATCCATCTTTTAAGGCCGATGTAAGCGGTCTACTAAGATCTATACCTATCCTAATACCATAAGGATCTGTTTTGGTAATGGTATCCTTAGGTTGCAGGTCTATGGGTTTGGTTTGAGTGTATCCCAAAATAACCCCAAAGAATAGGAAACTACTAATGATATATTTTAACATGGGCTTCAGTTGAATTTTCTACTAAGGGAGTTATTATTTCTATATCCTTAATCCAATTTTCAGTTTCAGATTTTAAATCGCTATTTAAATTATCATAATTAGCAACATGGCCACAAGCCCTAGATACAAACTTATCTTTGCGGTCATAAGTAAAATAAAGACTATCTAAATCTCCACCTTCCACCAAAATAGTATCTCCGGCTTGGTTTTGCGCTTCTACATCAACGGAATTAGTGATGAAATAAAATCCAGTGCTGTTTTCTGCGATTTTCAATGGAATGGCAATTGAATCCAGATCGGTTCTATCAGGGACTCCAATTACAGTAGTTTTTTGTCCTATGCCTACAATACGGAATTGGGGTACATTTTTTAATTCGGACCTATTGCTTGCATCATAAAATCGCACTACTAATAGCGGAGTAATTCCATCTACGCATATATCGTCTTTTTCACAACCCATAACGGCTATGCTTAATACAGCGATAAATGCTAGTAGAAAAGTGATGGGAAGTTTAGTTCTGCTCATTACAACTGGGTAGGATCTTTTCGTTTTTTCAAAAGTACAACATTTTCCACATGATGTGTTTGGGGAAACATGTCTACAGGTTGCACTTTTGCAACTTCGTAATCTTCCTTCATTAACTCCAAATCCCTTGCCTGTGTGGCGCTATTACAGCTTACGTAGACTACCTTTTCTGGGGAAATATTTAAAATTTGTTGCACCACATCTTTATGCATGCCGTCTCTTGGTGGATCAGTTATAATAAGATCTGGCTTGCCGTGAGTTGTGATAAAAGATTCATTGAAAACATTCTTCATATCTCCAACGAAGAAATGAACATTAGGTATGTTGTTTCTTTCAGCATTGGCTTTTGCGTCTGCGATAGCTTCTGGGACAGCTTCAATGCCTACTACCTTTTTAGCATTTCTTGCTACAAATTGAGCTATGGTACCCGTACCGGTATATAAATCGTATACTAATTCTTCTCCAGTAAGTCCGGCAAACTCTCTAGTTATTTTATAAAGTTCATACGCTTGGTCAGAGTTGGTTTGATAAAAGGATTTTGCCGTTATTTTAAATTGTAGGCCTTCCATTTCTTCAAAAATATGATCCCGACCCGAATAGCATATAATTTCTTGATCGTATATGGTGTCATTTTGTTTTTGATTTACCACATATAGTAAAGCGGTAATTTCTGGGAATGTGGTAGCTAGATGATCCATTAGTAGCTCGCGCTTTTCTTGATCGTCTTCAAAAAATTGGACCATTACCATGATCTCTCCGGTGGAGGAGGTACGTATCATAGCCGTTCTTAATAATCCATACTGATTTCGTGGATTAAAAAAAGAAAGGTTATTGTTTATTGCAAAGTCTTTAATTTCTAAGCGAATGGCATTTGAAGGGTCTTCTTGTAGATGACATTTTTTAATGTCTAAAATTTTATCCCACATCCCTGGGATATGAAATCCTAATGCATTCTTATCTTTAATTTCCTCTCCCGAATTTATTTCGTCTAAGGTTAGCCATCGGCTATCCGAAAAGGAGAATTCCATTTTATTTCGATAGAAATACTGCTTTTTGGAGCCCAATATAGGCATGGTTTCAGGGAGTTCTAGGTGTCCAATTCTCCGCAAATTGTTTTCCACCTCTTTTTGTTTGTAAAACAGTTGGTGTTCATATCCCATATCTTGCCACTTACAACCTCCGCAAACTCCGAAGTGCTCGCAAACGGGAGTGACTCTTTTGGGAGAAAGAGTATGGAAATGTGTTGCTTCGCCTTCAAAATAGGCTTTTCTTTTTTTTGTGGTCTGTACGTCTACCACATCACCAGGAACGGTATTGGTAAGGAATATTACTCTCCCATCAGGAGCTTTTCCAATAGTCTTGCCTTTTGCACCGGCATCAACTACCTCTACGTTTTCAAAAATCTGTCTTTTATTCTTTCTTCGCATAGCGCAAAAATAGGGCATTTTTTCAGGATTTAAACTCATTTTAGAGGAAGTTTCGGTAAAGTGAAAATTAATTCAAATTGGTTGCTTGCTAAGCTATCAGAGTGGACCGTTATAGTATTGAAGGTGATCATAAGTGGAAAATTTTTTCAATCATAACTGGTACGATGGCTCACATTTCATGGAACAACCATAATGGAATATTTAACTTACTTTACTCGCTAATTTAGATTTTAATGTTTCTTTTCTTGCATAGGTTTTTATTGGGTGACATTGGTTATGCCTAGTGGACGGTCTAGATTTAATAGTATAGGATTGATGCTATAACTTCTATTAATTTGCATAAAAGCAGTAATTTATCATTGCAACCCAGTTTTTTAATGAAATTAATGAGTTAGTCAAAATTTATTTTTTAGTAAATTAGCAGTTCTACAAAGGATGATTTCTCTCCCCAAAGAAGGAATTGCTATAGTTTTATCTTAAATTTTTATTACTCATGTTACAATCGGAAAAATTAACTTCTAAAAATGCTATTGCATTGGAAGATAAATATGGAGCACATAACTACCATCCGTTACCTGTTGTTTTAAGTAGGGGAGAAGGAGTCTATGTATGGGATGCTGAAGGGAAGAAATACTATGATTTTCTCTCTGCTTATTCCGCAGTTAATCAAGGGCATTGCCACCCTAAAATTGTAGACGCTATGACACGTCAGGCGCAAACGCTCACCCTTACTTCTAGGGCATTTTATAATGACCAATTAGGAAAATTTGAGAAATATGCATGTGATACCTTTGGTTATGATAAAATGTTGCCTATGAATACCGGGGCAGAGGCTGTGGAGACTGCTTTGAAAATTTGTAGGAAATGGGCCTATGAGAAAAAGGGGATTGCGGCCAACGAAGCTCATATTATTGTATGCGAGAATAATTTTCATGGCCGTACCACCACTATTATCTCATTCTCTAATGACCCAGTAGCCAGGAAAAATTTTGGACCTTATACCAAGGGGTTTATTAAAATTGAATATGATAATATAACGGCCCTGGAAGAGGTTTTGAAAAGTAATGATACTATAGCCGGGTTTTTGGTAGAGCCTATACAAGGAGAAGCTGGGGTATTTGTACCATCAGATGGGTATTTGGCGAAAGCTAAAGAACTTTGTGAAAAGTATAATGTTCTTTTTATTGCTGATGAAGTACAAACAGGAATTGCAAGAACAGGTAAAATGCTAGCCGTGGATCATGAAGGAGTTAAGCCCGATATGTTAATTTTAGGAAAGGCCCTTTCCGGTGGTGCTTACCCCGTGTCTTGTGTTTTAGCAGATGATAAAATAATGGAGGTAATTGGGCCTGGGAACCACGGGAGTACATTTGGTGGTAACCCCGTAGCGGCAGCAGTTGGAATTGCTGCTTTGGAGGTTGTTAAAGAAGAAGGTTTAGCAGAAAATGCCCAAATTTTAGGGGAGCTTTTTAGAGCGGAACTTAATAAATATATCTCAGGGAGTTCTTTAGTGAAGGCGGTGAGAGGTAAAGGGCTATTGAATGCTATTTTGGTCAATGATTCTCCAGACAGCTCTACTGCTTGGGATATTTGTTTGGCGTTACGGGATAATGGTCTCTTGGCAAAACCTACTCATGGTAACATTATTAGGTTTGCTCCACCTCTGGTTATGACACGTGAACAATTGTTGGATTGTGTTGTAATAATAATTAAAACGCTGCAGCAGTTTCAAAAATAGAATGTTTCCCATTAAGGTATATATTGAAAGGCCTGCTCTATAGCAGGCTTTTTTTAAGTAGATGGAGCAAGTAGGGAAAATGGATATATTGGAATATTTCTAAAAACCGTAAAGAGTATTATAACTATAAAAACTATTATAGGCGTCTTGGGGTGGTAAATGATATCCGGATAATTTTTTCCATACTTAATCGGGAGTAGTTTTATTGAAAAGTGATAAATCATCAACATAAAAGCCGGAATAAAAAGGGCGTTGTGTTTTAGAATACCTAGAAAATCCAAATGTAAAAGATGATGAAGTGCTCTTTGGCTACCGCATCCCGTACAATAGTATCCCGTAAAATGGTAGATGGGGCATTTTGGGAAATAGGAGGAGCTGCTGGGATCTTTTAAAAAATATAGGAGTGTTATTCCGAAGAATAGCACTCCTATAATTAGAATTAATAATTGTTTTTGACCTTTTTTAGAAATCACAGCCACATTAATAGCTGTTGCTTAGAAAGCTAGCAATAGCAGCGAACCCAAAAACAGCAAAACAAATAATAAATATAGTTGCTACCAACCCTATACTGACCAAGGCCCATGTTTTTGCATTTTTAGATGCACGTTCTGCAGCATCATAATTCCCTAAGGCATAGGCTTCATTTACTTTGGCAGCATAAATTATGCTGACTATTCCTGGAATTATACAACAGAAAACTGTACTGAATATCGCTAGGATTAAATAGTTACTAGGTTTTGGTCTATAATCGTTTTCCATAGGTTGGGTGTTGGTTCTTTATTAAGGTATTACTCCATATTTCCAAGATAGTCTTCCATTCGTTCTCTCATGAGCTCCTCGTTTTGTAAGGCATCCCAACCGATAATTGAAATAATCCATATGAAAAATATAACCACCAAAATATTTAACACAATCCCGATTATAGATAGTGTTTTTCCTAATTTTACATTATTATACCCCTCATATAGCTCTGGGCTTAGAGCATAAAGTTTCGTTGCTTTATTTGCTAGTATTAAACCTATAATTCCGAAAATTAATCCAATTACACCATAGCAACAACAAGTTACTATTGAGATGATTCCGAAAACTAAAATTAGCGTTGCGTTGGGTAGTTTTTGTTGTTCCATAGTTTGATTTTAATAGATTACTTTAAGCATTTTTAATATATAACTGATGATAATAATACCTGCATTTAGGTATAACAAGTATAATTTTATTTTGAAGCTATTTTTTATTTCAAAGAAAAAGCTAAATCCTAAAAACGCAATCAATAGCATAATAGTGTAAATAGCGGGGAACATTTTAAATGCTGAAATAAATTCTCCATCAAGAAAAAAAGCAATGGCACGTTGAATACCACAACCGGGACAATCGATACCAAAAATCTCCTTGTTAAGACAAGGCAGCATATAGTTTTCTAGCTGTACCAAGAACATTTTATCCCTATTTTAAAGTGCTAATATAATTGTTTACGGGAAATTACTATTATTTTTGGGCAATGAAAACGAAACGAACTTTTTATTTAATCCTGATCGCAATTGGAGGCCTAATTGCTGGATTTGGAAATCGATTTATTGAAGAAGAGCTTGCTCTAATGGTTGGTTTTGTGTTGATGATGTTTGGGCTTTATAAGACTACTCAATTATGGAGCAGCAACCAATTAGATGAAAGAGAGCAGATTAAAGAAGAGGAAGATGAAATTTAAAGTAGGCGATAAAGTTGAAGCTATTGACGATATAGTTAGAGGTGAAATAGTAGGGATTCAGGGTAAAGAAATTACCGTAGAAAGTACTGAGGGCTTTTTATTAAAATTTGTTACTGAGGAACTAATGCCTTCACCAGAAGATGGTGAGATTGCAGTTTCTAATTATGAGGTTGCTCAAATAAAAGCGGAAAAGGAAATTCCTAAAAGACGCTATAGGCCTGTGGCTAAACCCAAAGAGCGTAATGCTCCCAAAATGGAGGTAGATTTACATATAGAGAAATTAACAAGGGCGTCCAAAGGGATGTCCAATTTTGAAATATTAAACCTTCAGATGGATACGGCAAAGAGGCAAATGGAATTTGCTATCCGAAAACGTATTCAAAAAGTAGTTTTTATTCATGGTGTGGGAGAAGGAGTGCTAAAAGAGGAGCTCTACTTTTTGTTTAGGAGATACGAGAATGTAAAATTTTATGATGCCGATTACCAAAAGTATGGTTCAGGAGCTACTGAAGTCTACTTTTTACAGAATAAATAAAAAAGGTAAAGCCTTAAGTTTAATTTATTTAGTGGTGATTGTACCAAAATCATTGATTCTTAGGTCTGTAATACGCTGATCGTTGGTTTTATTCACTAAAGATATCTCACTTAATTTTATAGTATGCTCATAGGTAGTGGTTTCACCTTCTACTTTAGCCGTGGTTGTAATTAAGACAAATCCACTAAGGGCCTCAATTTCTTCAATTACAGTAGGAGTAATAGGTGGAACAGCATCGCAAAAATAATTCTTACTCAACTTGTCGGAAAAAATTCGATACGTAACCTTGGTATCCCCAGATATAGGATATTGTACCTCTCCTTCGGACACCTCGTTTTTTAAGATGCCACTTTTTAAGGTTAAGATCAAGGCTTCATTGTTCACTATTTTGAAAAACACAGTGCTTTCTGTAGTTGGGGAGCTTCCGCAGTATTGGATCTGACTGTCATCAAAATTTATTGTTTCAATTTGTAGATCCCCATCATCACAGGAATAAAGGCTTATCAAAAAAACAAATAATAGAATATTTCTCATGCCTCAAATTTAATAGAAAATTAAGTTATAAACCTATAGCTTTCCTGGTATTTCACAGGAAATTAACTTTATTTCAAGTATTTTTGCCAGGCCTAATTTAGGTTAAGCAAGGTTTAATAAAATAATGTTTTCAATGAGAAAGGTATATTTAGATAGCGCCGCTACTACTCAGGTGAGACCAGAGGTTGTTACTAGAATGCAAGAGGCCTTGTCTAACTGTTATGGCAACCCTTCTTCTAGTCATAGTTTTGGAAGATCAGCAAAAACAGGGATAGAAAAGGCGAGAAAAACCATTGCAAAGCAATTAAACGCCCACCCTTCCGAAATTGTTTTTACTTCTGGAGGAACTGAGGCAGATAATATGATTCTTCGCTGTGCAGTGAGGGATCTGGGTGTTAAAACCTTAATAACCTCACGTATTGAGCATCATGCGGTTTTGCATACCGTTTGTGAGTTGGAGAAAGAGTATGGGATTGAGCTTCAATATGTAGATTTAGACCAAAATGGAAATCCAGATTTAGCTCATTTGGAATCTTTGTTGCAAATTGATGACCATAAGAAACTAGTCAGTTTAATGCATGTGAATAATGAGATTGGAAACTTGTTAGATATAGACTCTGTGGCTGAGCTGTGTAAAGAATATAACGCTTTATTTCACTCGGATACCGTACAATCTATTGGACACTTCTCTTGGGATTTACAAAAGACTTCTCTGCATTTTCTTACGGCAGCAGCACATAAATTTCACGGTCCTAAGGGAATTGGTTTTGCATATATAAAAAGAAATACGGGTCTAAAACCATTGATTTTGGGAGGGTCTCAAGAACGTGGATTTAGGGCGGGAACAGAGCCATTCCACAATATTATAGGCTTGGAAGAGGCATTTAGTTTGGCTTACAGTAATTTAGAGACGGAATCCAAATATGTAGCAGGTCTTAAACGGTATTTTTTAGAGAAACTACAGGAGGCTATTCCAGAAGTTAAATTTAATGGAGAGTCTGGAAATATGGAGAAAAGCACCTATACCTTGGTAAATGCTTGTTTGCCATTTCATCCAGAAAAGGCAATGATGCTATTATTTCATCTAGATTTGAAAGGAATTGCCTGCTCTGCGGGAAGTGCATGTCAATCTGGGAGTAACCAAGGTTCTCATGTTCTATCGGAGATTCTATCTGAAGAAGATAAAAATAAGCCCTCCATAAGGTTTTCATTTTCGAAATTCAATACGAAGGACGAATTGGATTATGTAATTCAAGTTTTGCGAGATTATAATAAGGATTAGTCCTTTTTTCTATCTCTTGGACGTTCACGGTTATAAGGGAATTTCTTAGACGCCATTTTCATCATCATATCAATAAGGTCTGTTGTATTTTTACCAGACCTTTTGTTGATTTGTTTTTCATACTTCCATAGTAACTTGCCAGTTGCTCCATCACTTATTTTAACCCCAATTCTACCATAATCAGCTTGTCCATCAATATAGTCCATTATTCTAAATGAGGTAGATACACCTTTAGAAAGCAGTACGTTAAGATCTAAACTGCCGCTAATAAGTCCGTCTACTTCCAAAATTTCACATAGCTGCTTAACAGTATAGATGTCTATATTTTCATAGGTGATATTGTTTTGCTTTAACAGCGCATTGGTATTCTCTGTATTTTGGAAATCTACCGAGAACTTCTTTTTTTTCTTTCTTTTGGAAAAATAGGTCTCCAAAGCATTTTGTACTTCATATGCTTCTTTCTCCTCCAACCTTTTTAATTCTGCTTCCGAGATATCGTCCTTAAGTTGCAAGTTGGTGACAAAGGGTATTATTGCCAAAGTCTCGTGTTTTTGACTCAATTCGTCAAATTTAGCGCTTTCATATATGTTTTTCTGAGCATTTAGGCTAAAGCATAATAAAGCAAAAAAGAATAGAAGTTTAATTTTCATTCGATACCAATGATTTATAGTTTTTAATACGATTCCCAATAAGCAGGCCATAAATAGAATTCCCTTTTATCGGATATGGGATAAAGGATAGTTTATGGAAATTGGCTTTCTATTATTGCAAAAATATGGCAATTTCCTATTCTTGTGCTTTAATATTTTCTTAATATAGGGTGGTTGGCCCTAATCCATATCGTAATAAAAAAGTTTATGTGGTATAATTGTTTAATTCCTGTAAAAGGTACTAGTAAACGTACTGCTGTTACCAACATTATCTGTTACTATAACCTTTAGGTCGCATTGTTTTTTATCTAGAATAATATCATCAAAATTATAAGTTAAAGTATTGGTTTTTGGCTCGTATTCCATTAGTATCCACTCCCCATTAAGGGTAGCCGTATACGTATTTATACCACTTAAATCATCACTGATTCTAAGGCTTAAGTAGTTGTAATTAGTTAGCCATTGCTTGTCTTTAAAATTTTTGGGCACTATCCTAGGCGCTATTGTGTCTTTTGTAAGCGTATAGGTGCCTAAATTACGTGTTCTAGTGGAAAAGGTGGTTCCCCTTTTATAAGTTGAAGTAAAGCTAGGTGTCATATTTTTATCCAATCTTGCTATAAACATCTTATCTCTATCTTCATGAGAATATTTAGAGACATCAAATGTGATCGTGAAATTCCTGTGTGCAGGGATTTTACTGTCGTGGATGGTAACCGTATCCTGTCCTTTTTTAAGATCTATATAAAAATTCTCATAAAAAGTATTTGCCGGAAAATATACCTTGGCTCCCTCTAAATCAAAAGTATTAGGTTTTTTAGCAATAATATAGTTTTCTGTTTTTACATCATTCTTAGGAATGATAATTTCTTGACGTTTTCCTTCTACTGGGATAATCAATTTTGTAGTGTTTCCTGCTAGGTCACTAATATGTATTTCTACGTTATATGACAGTCCTTCGGAAATGTCTATTTTTCCATCGTTATACAAGGTGTTGTATATACCCAACAAATTACTAGGTTCCTTATAGCATTTCTGAATTCTTTCATAGTAAGTAGCATAATGAGGGTAATCTATAAGGGTGTTTATGTACCTGCTTTCTGAAAATGAAAAGGTTTCGAAAGTATATTCTGTATAAACCTTTCCGTTTACTTTTTGTGTTAGAGAGTAGGCCCCATTTTTGTTGGCAGCCAGGTCTTGCCGGTCATAGGTATTCACTCCGAACCCTATTAGTCCGGCCGCAGAAACTTTATCAGCGAGATAGGAGCCATCTGGCTGGCGGTGATATTTTAGTTTCACTTTCTCCTGACTTTGATTTACCTGTGCGTTATCGGATAGAGGATAAGCATAGGCCGCAAGCAAAGTTGGACTAGTGGCATCACGAACTTCTATTCCATAATACAATGGGTTTGTAGGCATTTGAGATGCGCTGCTCCTTATTTCAAAATGCAGGTGGGGACCAGCAGAACCTCCTGTATTACCAGTGTAGGCAATAAGATCTCCTTTTTTGAGCGGAATTTCTGAAGCACTAGGAAACAGCTCTATTTCATAAGATTGTTTTTGGTACTGCGCTTTTTTAACATAGGCTTCAATTTCTGGAGAGAACTTTTGGAGATGGGCGTAAACAGAAGTATGTCCATTAGGATGTGCAATGTACAAGGCTTTACCATATCCCCAGTGTGATACTTTTATTCTAGTAACCCTGCCGTCACCTATGGCATAAACGGGAATTCCTTCTCTTTGTTGCGTTTTTATATCTATCCCGGCATGAAAATGATTAGAACGTAATTCACCAAAAGTACCCGATAAAATTATTGGGATGTCTAAGGGAGGTCTATAGATATCTGTTGGATATTTAGCCTGTCCATAGCCAGTAAGTGTAAGTATTAAAAACAATCCTAAAAATGCTCCTCTCATAATTATTTGTAAATTGAGGCGAAAGTAATTAATACCGGTCAAATTATAAAAAAAGTAGTGGTTTTAAATGTGTTACGAGTTGCATCGGTAGCTGCTATAGAAGTAGAGAGGAGATTACTTTCAGAATAAGTGAAAAAAGAATTGCTAAGTAGAGCGAGGAATATTAACTTTGTGTAAAATGCATTGATATTTGCATATGAGTGAATTGGTAGAAATTGTAGATTCTTTAGAAAATAAAATAAGTAAGTTGTTGCACCAGTTAGCGCTTTTGCAAGACTCAAACCTTGAATTGGAAGGAGAATTGGCTGCTTTAAAAAATGAACACGAAGTAGCATTAGCTTCGGTAGAGGAGTGGCAGGATAAATACAATTCACTGAAGTTGGCAAGTACAATACTGGGCAGTGATACAAACAAGACTGAAGCAAAGCTTAAAATAAACACATTAATAAGAGAGTTAGACCATTGTATTGTGCAGCTTTCTGAATAATGTAAATTAATAATATGGCAGATAAGCTCAAAATAAAGCTTTCTATAGCAGATAGGGTATATCCCCTAACTATTGACCCTTCACAGGAGGAAGGCCTTAGGAAAGCTGCTAAAAATATAGATCAGTTAGCTAAAAAATTTGAGCAAAATTATGCCGTTAGAGATAAACAGGATGTGTTAGCTATGTGCGCACTCCAATTTGCCTCTAAAATTGAGCAAAGAGGAATAGATCAAGACGAAGGAGTTACAGAAGCTGCTGAGCGACTGAAAGCTCTAGACAATTTGATAGGTTCTAAGCTAGGAATTAAATAACGTTCTTTAAAATAAACATAGTTACTGCCCACATTGGTAATTAATATTTGACAAACTCAACACTAATTTGTTTGAAAAGGGTGAGTTTAGATTGTAAAAGCAGGCCTTACTAGTATAAGGATCCTTGATCAGTCTGTTAGCCCTAAACCTGTTTTTAGGGGTTTGTACAAATCTTCCATCAATGTGGGCTTTTTTTTTACTAATTTTTAATACATATATGGAGAGTATAGCAATAATAACAGGTTTGGTTGGACTGGTGATTGGGTTTGCCATTGCAAAGGCAATGGAAAAGGGCAAGGCGTCTAAAATCATTTCCAATGCAAAAAATGAAGGAGCTAACATTGTAAAGGAGGCTCAAATTGAAGGTGAAAATATTAAAAAAGATAAAATCTTCCAGGCCAAAGAAAAGTTTTTAGAACTGAAGGCAGAACATGAAAAGGTTATAATAAATAAGGATAAGAAAATTTCAGAGGCTGAAAAACGGACTAGAGATAAGGAGTCGCTGGTAAGTGGTGAACTTGCCAAAACCAAGAAAATGAATGAGAAGCTTGAGTTCAAGTTAAAAGAAGTTGAAAGTAAAAGCGAATTCTTTGATAAAAAACAAGCCGAATTAGAAAAACTACATAGGAGTCAAGTACAGCAATTGGAAGTAATTTCCGGACTTTCTGCAGATGAAGCAAAAGCACAATTGTTAGAGTCCCTTAAGGATACTGCTAAATCTGATGCTATGTCCTATATTCAGGATACTATTGAAGAGGCAAAATTAACTGCACAGCAGGAGGCTAAGAAAATAGTAATAAATACTATTCAACGTATTGGTACAGAGGAGGCGGTTGAAAATTGCGTATCTGTATTCAACCTAGAGTCAGACGATGTTAAAGGTAGAATTATAGGACGTGAAGGTCGTAATATTAGAGCCTTAGAAGCGGCAACGGGAGTAGAGATTATTGTAGATGACACTCCAGAGGCTATTATTCTATCTTGTTTCGATTCTGTGAGAAGGGAAGTGGCTAGGTTATCGCTCCATAAATTGGTAACCGATGGAAGAATACATCCGGCTCGTATAGAAGAAATTGTAAAGAAGACAGAAAAACAGATAGAGGAAGAAATAGTCGAAATTGGTAAACGAACCGTAATAGATCTTGGAATTCACGGGCTGCACCCAGAGCTTATTAAAGCAGTGGGAAGAATGAAATATAGGTCTTCTTATGGTCAGAATCTTTTACAACATTCTAGGGAGGTAGCTAAACTTTGTGGTGTTATGGCTGCTGAACTAGGAGTGAACCCTAAGATGGCTAAGCGTGCAGGACTTTTACACGATATAGGAAAGGTTCCTAATACGGAGGTAGAGGTAGAAACTCCACATGCTATATTAGGAATGCAATGGGCTGAAAAATTTGGAGAGAAAAGCGATGTCTGTAATGCTATAGGGGCTCACCACGATGAAATTGAAATGAAATCCCTAATTGCGCCAATCGTACAGGTATGTGATGCTATTAGCGGTGCAAGACCTGGTGCAAGGAGACAGGTGCTAGATTCCTATATCCAACGTTTAAAAGATTTAGAAGAAATTGCCTTTGGGTTTGGAGGTGTCCAAAAAGCATATGCTATACAAGCAGGTAGAGAGCTTAGGGTAATTGTGGAGAGCGAAAGAGTTAACGACGATAGAGCAGCAGAGCTTTCATTTGAGATATCTCAGAAAATTCAGACTGATATGACCTACCCAGGGCAGGTTAAAGTTACCGTAATTAGGGAAACAAGAGCAGTAAACGTTGCAAAATAAAATAACGTAACATCTATAAGTATACCTATAGATAAAAGCTGTTAATCAGTAATTGAAAATAAAGTTTTAAGTCATTCTTAATGTATAGGGTTTCCTTACATTTAGAGTGACTTTTTTTTTGCCGATAATTTCTTTTAAGTTCTTGATAAGTGCTACGCGCCTTAACTGGAAAACCAAATGTATAACGTTTATACTAAGAGGTTTAATGGATCATGACCAATTGTTGTGTTTATGCAAACAATGAACCTTAAATATTAATTCAAATTAATAAAGTTTTACATATACTATTAACTGAGTTTTACTCAAATATATTCTTTCATTTTACTCAATTGATTTTCTATTGATTTTTATCGGTTTTCGTGAATCTGCGATTTCTTTGCTTGTCCGATGAAACCGACGAAGAAGGTTCATGAATACATTAATGTAAAAATAATTGACAATGAATAAAACGAACAGGGCATTAAAGCGAAGGTACGGTGTACCTTTGTTTTAAGGAGCCAGCTGTAGCTATGGCCAACGCGCCAACTGGCCCCTCACTACAAATGCAAATCGTTGCATTTTCCGATCGGTCCTAGATCAAATCTAAAAATCGGATTCAAAACTCCGCGCTTTTTTGGAAATAAAAAAGCTGAATCTCGGAGCTTTTGAATCCTATTCTGCGGATAAGGATAACAAAACAAGAAGCCTTCTTTTAAAGGTTTTCGGCCTACTTTCTCTTTTAGTAGCAAATCAAGGAGTTTCTACGTTGGACGAAGGAAGGTTTACCTACCGGAGGTAGGCGTCCGGCAGCTCATGTTCACCTTAGTCGTTGGAAAGTTTACCTGCCGTTAGGAAGGTTTACCTACCGGAGGTAGGCGGCCTGGACGATGTGGCAGTAGAAAGTCCGTAGATTTCAAGAAAGGAGAAATAAGCCTAGATTTTTTTGAATACTTTTTTATTCATCTCCTTATCTATTACTTTTTAAAGGAATTCATGAATGCTGAGCATTTCAACAATGGAAAAAAGTATTGACATGTCAAAAAGGAAAGGTTTTAATTATTGGTCCTTACCGTTTGTTTAAGTCACACACAACTTTTGATCTTGGTCCACAATAAGGTTTGCCTTTTATAAGCAAGCATTTGGTTTCATGATTAACAAACAATGATTATTACCTCTGTTCTATGGCTGTTGTATGGCCTATTTAATAGAGAAGGATGCCAATGGTAGCGATTTTATAATAAAGGACTGTAGACTCACTATTAACCATTTTCATTGTTGTGTGAGGTAGGTTTTGTTAATTAAAAATAAAAAACCCCATTTTCCAAAAGGAAGACGGGGTTGTAAAGAGATAATAATCTTATTTAAGTTATGCCTCTTCTTCGTCAGAGTTTTGCTCCTCTTCTGATTCTTCGGCTTCTTTAGTTAAGTTATTTGCTAAAATATTTAACTTTTTTAGCTTCGCTTTCCAAGTTTCCAAAGACTCTTTGTGTTTATTAATGTTTTTAATAACATCCTTAACTAGAGGGTTGTCTTCGGAAGCATTGGAGAAGAATTGAAGGTTGTTTTCCAATTGCCTGATCTCGCTCTTGCTCTCATCAATTTTTCGCCTAATAAAGGTACGTTCGTTGGAGATGGCATAGTCGTTATCATTGTTGGCTAATCGCTGTATCTTATTTCCATATTTTAGAAGTTCTGCTTCCTGTCGGCTTATATCTAATTTCCTGAAGATGGCATCTAAAATTTTATTGAACTTAGCGTTGATGCTCATTTTATTATAAGGTATTCTGCCAATTCCTTTCCATTCGGCAATAAATTCCTTAATGGTAGTCAGGTCCTTATTTTTATCTCCGCTTAATTCAAATTGCTTTAGTCTATCTAAGCAAGCAGCTTTCTTCTCGTAATTTGCAAACTCCTCTTTTTGCGCCTCATTTTTCAATGCATGGAATCGGTCAAAATACTGGTTGCAAGCAGATTTAAACTCTTTCCATATTTTGTCTGAGTACTTTCTGGGAACATGACCTATTTTCTTCCATTCGCTTTGGATCCGCTTCATTTCTTGGGTAGTTTTATCCCAATCTTCACTGTCCTTAAGGGAAATGGCAATTTCTAATAAAGCTCTTTTTTTATCTAGGTTAACTTGTTGTTCTTTCTTTAGATTTTTATAGTAGCTATTCTTATTTCTATTAAATTCCCGAACGGCACCCTTAAAGTTAGCCCAAGTTTCCTCGTTTATCTTTTGTGGTACTTTTCCAGCTTTAAAAAATTCTTCTCTTAGCTTTTCAACTTCTCGGATTTGTTGTTGTAGCTCCTTGTGTTTTGTTGCGGTATTGGAGGCAATTTTTTTAATGGAATTGATTATTTTATTTTTCTTCTCCAGGTTAGCCTCATAGACTTTTTCAAGCTCCTTATAGTGTTCCTGCCTTCTTTGGTGAAGTTGCTTTGTAGCAGTGCTAAAACGCTCCCATATCTCCTCTCTATGTTCTTTCCCTACCGGACCAATATCCTCTTTCCATATTTTGTGTAGAACTTGTAACTCTTGAAAGGCTTTATGCAAGTCTTCTTCCTTTGCTAAGGCTTCTGCTCGTTCTACAATTTTTAGCTTCTCTTCATAGTTGTATTTAAAATCTAGATCTCTAAGCTCTCTATTTAAATGAAGGAAATCATAAAACATCTCAATGTGATGGTGGTAGGTGCGCCAAACATCATTGTAATTAGTGCGAGGGATGGGGCCTGCTGACTTCTATCTATCTTGGATGTCTCTAAAATTCTTGTGGGTAGTATTTATATCCTCCTCTACATTGATAAGTCCTTTAAGCTCCTCTATAATCTCTAGTCTTTTGGCTAAGTTGGCTTTTAGGCCTTGCTCTAGATTCTTATAATAGGCATTTCTCTTCTCTCTATATTCGTTATAGACCTCATTAAATTGCCTTTTGGTAACTGAGTTGTATCTAAAATCTATCTCATTACCACCACTACTAATGAATTCCTCCTTTTTTTCTTCAATAAAATCCTGAAATTTTAAGTCGAATTCATATTTAATTCCATCTACATGCTTCTTTATGGCTTGTACTTTTTCATTACGTACCAACCGCTGCAATTCCCCTACTAGGTTTTCCATGGGCATAGCATGGTAGTCTGGCATGGGAATTTGATGACGTTGATGATTGTCTGAATCTTCAGCATCCTCTGCATTAGATTCATCTATTTCTTCCAAAATATCCTCCTCTTTTTCTGTGGAATCCGATTTTGAAGTATCTGTTTTGGTGGTTGCTTCAGTAGTAGTTTCTAAATTGTCCTTTTTCTCATTGGATGCGCTTTCTTTATCCTCTGGGTTTATAGGGGCTTCTTCCTTTTTAACTTCTACTGTTTCATCTTCACTCGCAATGGAAGCATCTTTACCTTTCTTATCTTTTAAATTTGGAGTATTCGAGTTTTTACCCTTCTCGGATGCCTCTTTTTCGGTATCGGAATTATGTAGTGTTTCCTTAGTCTCCTCTATATTATTTGAGGAATTGGTTTTTTCTGAAACTTTCTCTTCACCTACATTATTCTGTAGTTTGTTCTCTTTGTCTTCTAACATCTTATGAATGTTTATAGCTATTGCGGTGTAATTTACAATAATAAAATTACAACCTATTCAATAACAAAGATAATGAAACTTCTTCTTAAGAAGGTGACTAGAATCGTTTGGTTTTCTTAACTGGCAATCAGGCAGATAGAATAAAGGTGGCTAGGAATTCCATATTTCCCATGCTTTTTCTGCTTGAAATTTAAGCATTTTAGAACCGTTGCATATTTTTGCACCCTGTAGTTCTCCTTCGGTTAAAAATGCGGTTTTACTTGGGTTGTAAATTAGGTCGAATAATAAGTGCTTGGGTGTAATTTGGTGATAAGGAATATCTGGCTTGTCTGTAATGTTGGGGTGAGTTCCTAAAGGAGTGCAATTAATTAAAACAGTGTTTTCTTGCATTACTTCAGCATTCAGCTCGCTATAGTTTAACTGACCCTTTTTAGGATTTCGTGACACAAATGTTTGGGATATGCCTAACTTTCCTAGTGTATACGCAATGGCCTTAGAGGCTCCTCCTGTACCTAAAATTAAAGCATTTTTGTGGTGTTTTTCTAGGTGTGGTGCCAGGGATTTATAGAATCCATAAGCGTCGGTGTTGTAACCAATAGTTTCGTCTTTTACTACTTTAATAGTATTTACCGCACCAATAGCCTTTGCTTCAGTATCTATTTTGGTTAAAAAGGGAATAACCTGTTCCTTATAGGGTATAGTGACATTAAAGCCCTTAATATTTTTATTTTGTTGTAAGATATCTGGGAACAGATTGATGGTGTCTATATCAAAATTCTCATAGGAATGTGTATCTAAAGCTAATTTTGTGAATTTTTCAGTGAAGTATCCTCTAGAGAATGAATAGGAAATATTTCTTCCTATTAAACCATATCTATGCGTTTTCTTGTCTATTTTTTCCATACCAATCCAATGCTAATAAAATGAATATACCTAAAATGATAAAAAATAGCGCCCAATACGTTTCTGCTATCATCATATCGGGTAAATATCGTTCGTAATTTGTAATAATGGGGCTATCATTAGTGTCGAATAGAATATTCCCCTGGGCGTCTGTTTTGTATAGGGTACGTTTCCATGGCCAAACCACTCCTAGGGACCCAGTAATAAAGCCAATAATCACAGCAGTAGTAATATTCTTAAAGTGTTTTAGAACGTAGCTCAACAGATGTGATAGGCTAACTAGACCCACTGCTGACCCTGCGGTGAATACTCCAAGAATTTTTAGTGTCTTTAACCGCTTTATATTATCGGTAAAACTAAAATCTCCTCTTAATACTTCTGCAAAAGTATCATAGAGTGCATTTACGGAGTCTACTAAAAGCAAGACGTAATTGCCTAAGAGTATTAGAATAAATGAGCCGGAAAGCCCAGGGAGGGTCATCCCAGAAACACTTATGATGCCGCAAAAAAATATAAATAACAGGTTGTCGTTTTCTGTAGCTGGACTTAAAAAACTTATTGAAATACCAACTAGAAGTCCGATGATACCAGCGGTAATTGTGCTTTTGCCCCAATGAGAAAAATCCTTGGCTATATAATAAATAGAACCTAAAATCATCCCGAAAAATCCAGCCCATACAAACAATTCCTGCTTTTCCAGAAAATAATCTAGAATTTTAGAAATGCTAAAATAGCTTATTAGCATACCTAAAATGAGCAATGATAAAAACTGTGCATTGGTATAGCGGTAAAAGCTTTTGAATCTACCACTCAATAAAAGTTTAAATGCTTTGGCATTAATTTTTTGCAAGGAGTAGATAAATTCTTCATAAAACCCCCCAACAAAAGCTACAATGCCACCAGAAACACCGGGAACCTTATTGGCAGCACCCATAAAAAGGCCTTTAATTACCAAAAAGAATTTATCCGTTAAAGATCTGGGGTTTTTCATTTAAGATTTGCCATTTACTTTTTTGAAGCTAATTTCTCCAAGATAAAAATAAGGGAAAAACCAGTGATGGCTAAGAGAATGGCAAACATAATTTGTGAATCTCCTTCAAAAGCGTAAGGTGAAATATTTTGCTCCTTTAAAACAACGAGTTTGTCACCAAATAACTTCGATTCTAGAGTTTCTTTCCACGGCCAAATTTTGTTTAATGAACCAGCGATAAACCCGGTTAATAAGGCTAAAGTTAAATTTTTATAATGGGTAAACATCCATTTTAGTAGTTTGGCAAAACTTAGGAGACCAAATATAGCCCCTAGACCTACTGTAATCACAACTTTTAGATCGCGCTCGTGTACCGCATCTAAGATAGTTTTGTATGACCCTAACAATACAAGTATAAAGGCCCCTGAAATTCCTGGTAAGATCATGGCGCAAATTGCAAGTGCACCAGAAAAGAATAGATAGGGGAGGGAGTCAATGTTTTCTGAGGGAGGAAGTGTGGTTACATAATAAGCAATAGCCGCTCCTAAGATTAATATAAGGATTGTACCTGGAGTCCATTTTTTTATTTCCTTACCTACTAAAAAAATACTAGCTAACACAAGGCCAAAGAAAAATGACCATAAGGGGATGGGTTGGTTCTCCAATAGCCAGCTGATAAATTTAGCCAGAGAAAGAACACTAATGGCTATCCCTGTAAGTAAGGCTAGTAAGAAATTACCGTTTACTTTGTTCCAAAATGCTTTAAAGCCCTCTGTTCGTAAGGTTTTAAAGAGAGATAGGTTAACATTGTTAATACTGGTGATTAACTCTTCGTAAATACCTGAAATAAAAGCGATAGTACCTCCTGAAACTCCAGGCACTACATCTGCAGCTCCCATGGCCATGCCTTTTAAGGAGATAATAAGGTAACTGATAAAATTACGTTTTTCCATAAAATGATAAAAACAACAAAAATAGTGTAATT
Source organism: Arenibacter latericius DSM 15913 (assembly GCF_000424985.1). Lineage (GTDB taxonomy): Bacteria > Bacteroidota > Bacteroidia > Flavobacteriales > Flavobacteriaceae > Arenibacter > Arenibacter latericius. The sequence continues at coordinate 139,240 of NZ_AUKX01000005.1, read as the reverse complement.
ATCTGGAAGCTTTTTTCACTTCTTCAATTAAGTTTTTTGCCCATTTGGTATCGTAGAATTGAGGGAATTCCTCCTTAAACAAATGTAGTTTGTCTTTATCAATTTTTAAGGCTTTAAGAAAATGTTTTTGGGCTTTGGTATAGTCATTATTTAACAAATAATATCCTGCTATTTTAAATTGCATTTCACATGACTGGGGATAGAATTCCTGTCCTTGACTAAGTATTTGGATCGCTGCATGAATGTCTAAATTCTGTACAGCCACCTCGGCCCAATGAAGCCATGTATCAAATTCGTAGTTTCCTAGCTCTATCGCTTGTTGGTAAGCATAGTAAGCTTCATCATTATTTTTTAATACGGAGTGTATCCTTGCACATTTCTTCCAATATTTGGCGTTTTCACCATCAATATTTATTGCTTTATTGATATAATGAAGTGCTTTCTCATAGTTTTTTTGCCTAAAGTAGTATCCAGTGATAGCCAACCATCCTTTATCTAATAATGGATCTTCATGTACCGTACGATAGTAATAGGATTTTGCTTCTTCGTCTTTGTTTAACTTTTCATAACACCTTCCAATTCGCAAATAGGCATAGGAAGTTGGGTCTTCCATGGATATAGTAATATCATAATTTTCAATTGCCTCTTCATATCGGCCTAAATTTTCTAGGACTTTTCCTTTTTCAAAATAGGCCCCGATAAAACTGTCGTCCGAAATTATGGCAAAATCAAAGGCTACCAAGGCTTCTTTATACATTTTTTTGGAAAAATACATTTTTCCCAATTGATGCCAGGCCACCTCACTATAGGGATTGCGTTCCAAATAATCGTTTAAATATTGGATGGCACCGTCATAATCTTCTAAAAACTCAAAGCAATAGATTACGTTATAGAGGGAAGAATAATCCTGCTCATCAAAAGAAACGCACTTCATAAAATTATTCTTGGCCTCTTCAAAGTTATCCATGAACAAATACTCCATTCCTAATAAGGAGTGAATATCAAAACTATCCTGAGTAAGGTTTAGGGCATGATTTAACAGGGACACTGCAGCTTCGTGATTATCTTTTTTAGAGTAGATATTGGCGCGCTGGATAAAGATTTCCTCATTGTTGCTATCAATGAGCTGAAGCTCGTCTAGCATAGCTTCTGCCTGTTCTAAATTGTTTTCAAAAACCATAACTTCAATGGAGAGTAATTTTAACTCTACACTATCGGTATGTTGTTGCAAACCAATTTTAATAGCTTTCTTTGCTAAAGCTATTTTTCCGTTGTTTAAATAATGGTGAATAATATCCTGAAAGTCTTCTGCGTCAAAGAAGTAGATATCATCTGTCTTCAGCATTGATTCAAACTTAGCGATTGGCTGCCCTGATCTTTCGTTTGGTTCTAACGGCATAGGAACTTCTTATTATTCATTTGGAACTAAAATAGGCTTTACACTTCTTGAAAACATGTGGTCTAGCCCTTTATTATTAACAAAATAGTTAACAAATTATTGTTTGGCCTCATTTAATAGATCTAGGATAAGGCTACATCCTTTGCTAATTTCCTCTTTGGTAATGGTTAACGGTGGGGAAATACGAACCGCTTTTGGTTCAAATAGCAGCCAGAAAAGTATTAATCCGTTCTTAGCGCAGTTTAATATTAATTTGTTCGTTATTTCCTCGCTTTCCAATATTAGGGCCAACATAAGGCCTTTCCCTCTAATTTCTTTTATAAGAGGATGTATTAATAGGGATCTAAATAGTTGTTCCTTCTCCAGGGTTTCCGCTATAAGATTTGTTTCAGTAAGTTCTTTTAGCGTTGCCAAGGAGGCAGCTGCAATAACCGGGTTACCCCCAAAGGTGGTGATATGTCCAAGCTTAGGGCGGTCTTGTAATGTTAGCATTAAGTTTTGAGATGCCACAAAGGCTCCCACTGGCATACCTCCGGCCATTCCTTTTCCAATAACCAAAATGTCGGGAATACAATTAAAATACTCAAAGGCAAAAAGTTTTCCTGTACGTCCAAATCCTGGCTGTACCTCATCTAAGATGAGCATGGCACCAACAGCGGTACAGCGCTCTCTTACTTTTTTTAAATAATCGTTTTTTGGAAGAATAAAGCCAGCGCCACCTTGAATGGTTTCTAGTACCACGGCTGCCGTTTTTTCCGTTATTTTTGATAAATCTTCCTCATTGTTAAACCTCAAATAATCAACATCCGGAATCAAGGGTCTAAAAGCACTCTTTCGTTCTTCATACCCCATTATGCTAAGGCTACCCATGGTATTACCGTGATACGCACTTTTGGCAGCAATTATTTGGCTTCTCCCCGTGCTCCTCCGTGCCAATTTTAAGGCCCCTTCAATTGCTTCGGTCCCAGAATTTACCAAATAGGTGGTTTCTAACGGTGCTGGAAGGTGTTCTGCTAATAATTTGGTGTATTCAACCGCGGGTTGCTGTATATACTCCCCATAGACCATTACATGCATATACTTTTCTGCCTGATCTTGTATGGCACTTACAACTCTCGGGTGACAATGGCCTAAAGTACAGGCGGATACTCCAGCAACAAAATCTAAATGAGCCTTCCCTTTTGTGTCATATATATAACTTCCTTTGGCATGGGAAACTTCCAAAGCCAATGGGTGCGGTGAGGTTTGTGCCTGATATTTTAAAAATTCCTCTTTCATTGTTTTAATTGTATAAAATGCTAAATATCCAATTATGCCTTCATTACGTACTTCTATTAAATGCTTTCTTAAGATTAGATTGCATTTTTAGAAGTGTTGTATCGGTTTAAATTTTTTATGGGGTGCATTTAGTTTGCGGAAGCATCTTTTTTTATGGACTGTAATTGCTTCGGTTTCCTTTTAGGTGTCTGGGAGGGAGGTGGGGCTAAACTCCTAGGGGTGTTTATGGAATCGCGTTTTCTTTCCTCTTCTATAGCTTCTGATGCTTCAATGTCGGTATCTATAGGATTGTTTACTCCTTGTATAATAGGCAGTATGATGTTGTTGTCGTCCTCATCAAAGATGTCCTCCTTGCTTAAGATACGCTCATCTCCTCGCCAAATAAATCCATTAAGTTTTCGACTGTTATCGGGTAAATCTTTTTCTGGGAAAATATCCCCATCTGGATCGGTGATAAAGGTGATATCCTCTATTTCGTTTTCTGCCATCGTCATCCGTATGGCGCTACAGATAGTTTTATCGATCCCAATTAGCTCTTGTTTATCATTGTACATATAGTAAATCACTTCTGTGTTCTTCACTAGGTCAATGGTGCGTAGCTCGTTATCTTCAAACAAACCAAAGAGATCCTTGCCTTTTGCTTGGTTGTAACCAACCTTTCCTATGGTATCTAATGCAATGATAAAGGCATTGTTAATTACTTTTAAAGAATCTAGTTTTTCAGTCTCTAAATTGGAGAGAAGGTGAATACTGTCTCCGGTCATCTGGTTTTCTCCATTCCAGATAATAGGACGTTTAATTAATTGTGTAACTCCCGTTTTTTGGTCAAAATGAATAGAATCGCACTTACCTGATAAATCCGTTTTATAAAATTTTGCATTTCTAAAGGCTCTTAACACACGTTCTTCTGGTTTTCCGGTAAGCATTAAAGTGTCTCCATGCATATAAAGGGAGTCTTGCTCTACAAGGTTGATAGAAACAGCTCTTTTAGTAGCAAAAACAGAGTCTTTTGCCTTAAAAACTTCAGCATAGTGGGCTCTAATTAAACCATTGTTGATAGTGTCTTTAATTATAATATTGTTAGTTGCAGAAGCAAATTCAGTTTTTTTGTCAAAAAATACACTATCCCCATAAATTATCCGGTTATTATAATCTATTCGGGTGTTTTTTATGCCATATCCACTTTCTACATTAGTGTCGTAAAATCCACGTTCAACATAAATTTTATAGCCTTCACCGGTAATAGTGGATGGACCATATAAATAGGCATTTTTAGATTCGGTATAATAATCCAACTGTTTGGATACCAATTGAAACTGCGGATTATTAAGTTTTACACTATCTAGGAACTGAGATTTTTTTAATTGGGTAAAATAACGTCCTATTTTACTTGTAAGTGTATTTGAAGAATCTACAACGGTTCCATAATCTTGGTAGAATGCCTCTTGATTTTCTCTGTCGAATCTCAGCGTGTCTGTGGTGAGCGTCATTCCGGTATGCTGTAAGATAACGTTCTCCCAAGCTTTAGCTAGGTTGGTATTACCATTATAATCGATCCGACCACTAGTTAATTGAACTGAATCTCCCTGTTGTAGCCTAATGTTTCCAACGGCTTTAAGTCTATTTTCCTTGCGGTAGTAAATAGCAACATCACACCATAAGTCGGCTCCCTCATGTTCAAATTGTACCTGTTGCTCATCTTTACTGAATATAGCTGCACCAGGATATACATCTTCATTTTTGGTAAAAGTACCCCCATAAACAATATTTATCTGTTTACTATCAGATGCCGGTTGCTGTGCTTGGCCGATCCCAAAAATAAATAGGGAAATTAATAAGAGTATTAGTTTATGCAAACCATTAAAATTTTGATCAAAAATAGTACATTTTAAACGAGGAAAATATTGTTTAGGATAGATTTAGGAAAGCGTTATATGTAAAAAGCCATCACAAGGATGGCTTTTTTAATTATCGGTATATGGTCTGTGTTCTGTCTGGTCCAACAGATACTATTCTAATGGGTACTTCTAATTCTTGCTCTAAGAATGAAATATAATCCAATAAGGTATCTGGAAGTTCATCTGCCTTACTCATTTTAGTAAGGTCTTTTGCCCATCCTTTCATTTCAGTATATATGGGAGTCACATGTTCTGGCTCAATATTATACGGGAAATGTTTTATTTGGGTTCCTTCGTAATTGTAGGCGGTGCAAATTTTTAAGGTTTCAAATCCACTAAGGACATCGGCCTTCATCATCATCAATTCGGTTACGCCATTTATTTCTACAGCATATTTTAAGGCAACTAAATCTAACCAACCACAACGTCTTGCTCTTCCAGTAGTAGCTCCAAATTCGTTTCCAACACGAGCCATTGTAGCTCCATCTTCGTCAAATAACTCTGTAGGGAAAGGGCCGCTACCTACTCTTGTAGTGTAGGCCTTAAATATTCCTATTACTTGCTTTATTTTATTTGGTGCTACACCAAGACCAGTACAAGCCCCAGCTGCAGTAGTGTTAGAAGAAGTTACAAAGGGGTATGTTCCAAAATCAATATCTAGTAAGGATCCTTGAGCCCCTTCTGCTAAAATCTTTTTCCCTTCTCTCTGAGCGTTAAAAATATATTCTTCGCTATCTATAAAGGTAAGCTTCCTTAACTCTTCAACTGCAAGGAAAAATTCAGTTTCCAATTCTTTAAGGTTGTATTGGATATCTACATTATAGAAAGCAATCATAGCTTCGTGCTTGTTAGCCAAAGCCCTGTATTTATCCTTCCAATCAGAAAATTCCAAGTCGCCTATACGTAAACCGTTTCTTCCAGTTTTATCCATATAAGTAGGACCTATTCCTTTTAGGGTAGAACCAATCTTGGCTTTTCCTTTTGAGGTTTCAGAAGCGGCATCTAATAAACGATGGGTAGGCAAAATAAGGTGTGCCTTTCTCGAAATTAGAAGTTTAGATTTAATATCTAAGTTGAATTTTTTTAAATTATCCAACTCTTTCTTAAAGATAACGGGGTCGATAACCACGCCATTACCAACAATATTAATAGCGGTCTTATGAAATATACCTGATGGGATGGTGTGCAAGACATGTTTTATGCCATCAAATTCCAAAGTATGACCTGCATTGGGGCCACCCTGGAAGCGAGCAATAATATCGTAGTCTTTGGTTAAAACATCCACTATTTTTCCTTTCCCTTCGTCTCCCCATTGGAGTCCGAGTAGTAAATCTACTGCCATTCTTTATGTAATTGGATTAATTATTTGTGTTTTCTTCTTTATTTCTGGTGCCATAGAAATAGAGGGAGTGTGTGTTGATTTTTATGTCAAAAATGTCCTCTATTGTCTGTTTAATTGCTTGGATTCTGGGGTCGCAAAATTCCATAACCTCTCCTGTATCGGTAAGAATAACATGGTCATGTTGCCTATCAAAATACGATTTTTCATATTGAGCCTGATTCTTGCCAAATTGATGTTTTCTTACCAATTTAGATTCTAATAAAAGTTCAATAGTGTTGTATAAGGTAGCTCTACTAACCCTATAATTCTTGTTTTTCATTTTGATATAGAGTGATTCTATATCAAAATGATCTTCACTTTTATAGATTTCATGTAGAATAGCGTAACGTTCAGGTGTCTTTCTGTGTCCGTTCTCTTCTAAGAAAGCGGTGAATACTCCTTTTACAATTTCTTGATTATTATTATCCCCCATAGCAATGTACCCTGCATTAGTTTGCAAATGTACAGTTAAAATTTAAATTCTAGTTACTTTATCGATTCCGTTGATCTGCTTTAGCTTTTCTATAACTCTTTTAAGAATAATATTGTTTTTTACAACAAGTGTAATTCTCCCAGTAAACGTTCCCCCTTCAGTGCTAAAATTCAAATTCCGCATGTTTACATTTAAATTACCAGAAATAATTTCAGTAATCTGGCTAATTAACCCTAAGTTGTCTATTCCCGTAAGCATTATTTCTACGGTAAACTCTTCTTGGGAAGAGTCTATCCATTTTGCTGCTATAATCCTGTAGGCATAATTAGATTGTAAGGAAATAGCATTAGGACAATTCTTCTTGTGTACTTTAATACCTTCGTTAACGCTTACAAATCCAAATACTTCATCACCAGGTATAGGGTTACAGCATTGAGAGAGTTTATATTCTAACTTATCTTCTTCTTTTCCAAATACAAGGGTGTCATACTTAACGGTAATTTCTTCTTTGTTGATTTCTGCCTGTGAGGGAGCTTTCCTCATCTTGTTTTTAAAGAAGTTGATAAAGGCATTGCTATATGATGCAGCAAAATCTTTAATCATCTGATTGTCTATAGCGCCAATCGCTACTCTATAAAAAAGATCTAGGCTAGTCTTAAGTTTAAAGAAGACTACCATTTTATTTATAGTGTCCTCATTAAGGTTAATTTTTTGGGATTTTAGTTTTCTCCTTAAAATTTCTTTCCCGTCCATTGCGGCGACCTTCTTATCTTCTCGCAATGAAGATTTAATTTTAGACCTTGCCTTTGCTGTAGTAGCATAATCCAACCAACTTTGGTTAGGCTTAGCAGATTCTGAAGTGATGATGTCTACTTGATCTCCGCTCTGTAGCGTAGTATTAAGCGGTACTAGTTTGCCATTAACTTTGGCGCCCCTGGTGCGCATCCCTACTTCTGTATGAATATTAAATGCGAAATCTAAGGGTGTGGCTCCTTTTGGAAGTGATTTTAAATCTCCCTTAGGGGTAAAAACAAAGATTTCTTTGGAATAGAGGTTCAGTTTAAACTCCTCAACAAAATCTACAGCATTGGAATTTGCATTTTCTAAGGCATCCTGAAGTTTGTTTAGCCACTCTTCAATTCCTTGTTCTTTCTGATCCCCATGCTTATACTTAAAGTGTGCAGCATATCCCTTTTCGGCAATCTCGTGCATTCTTTCACTTCTGATCTGTACTTCTACCCATCTTCCTTTTGGTCCCATTACAGTTATGTGTAATGCCTCATAACCAGTAGATTTGGGAGAAGAAATCCAATCCCGTAATCGCACGGGGTTGGGGGTAAAGTGATCGGTAACAATAGAGTATATTTTCCAGGCGATAAATTTTTCGTTATGCCGGTCAGATTCATATATAATGCGAAGGGCAAACTTGTCATAAATCTCGTCAAAAGTTACGTTCTGCACCTTCATTTTGCGGCGAATGGAGAAAATTGATTTCATCCGCCCCTTTATTTGATATTTTATATTTTCTCGGTCCAGAGATTTGCAAATGGTTTCCGAAAACGCATCTATATAAGCCTTTTGATCCTCGTGAGAGTCTTTAATTTTGCTATAAATATCTGCATAAACATCAGGTTCTGTATATTTTAGACTAAGGTCTTCAAGTTCTGTTTTAATATTATAAAGACCTATTCTATGAGCCAAAGGAGCATAGATGTATAAGGTTTCGGAGGCAATCTTAACCTGCTTATGCTCTGGCATAGAATCCATAGTGAGCATATTGTGGTAACGGTCTGCAATTTTTATGATGATAACCCTTACATCATCATTCAGTGTTAAGAGCATTTTTCTAAAATTCTCCGCTTGCTGGGATATATTCATATCCTTGTTTAGGTGGGCAATTTTAGTTAGGCCATCAACAATACGTGCAACAGTTTCCCCAAACATTCGCTCAATATCTGCTAGAGTATATTCCGTATCCTCCACCACATCATGCAAGAGGGCAGAAGCAATAGACACAGCATCTAGACCTATTTCAGAGGCTACAATTTTAGCGACGGCTATTGGATGAAATATGTAGGCTTCTCCAGACTTTCTACGCTGATCTTTATGTGCATCAACGGCAACATCAAAGGCAGAGCGTATCAGCTTCTTATCTTCATCAGTAAGTGTTTGATAGCTTATGCGAAGCAACTCCTTATATTGCTTTGCAATCTTCTTATTTTCTTGTTCTATTGCAGCTTCTGTCATCATATTTTAAATTTAATACAAACTAGAATAAAACACAACAAAATCTATACCTTTAAGTTCCTTATTCTAGCAATTAATGGAGGGTGAGAATAATGCATAAATACATATGCTGGATGAGGTGTTAGATTGCTAAGGCTACTCTTTGATAATTTTTTTAAAGAACTGATTAATGGTTGAGATGAAAAGGTGTCTTTTGCATAATCGTCTGCTTGATATTCAAAAGCTCTTGAAATCATATTCATGACTAGACTGGTGATTTCTGAAATTGGGCTGTATAATATTCCAAAACCTATCAGTGCTGCATGGAAACTAGGTTGAGAGACGCCAATAGCTAGAGAAACTTCTGGATTATTTATGAAGATAGATAGAATGTATAGGGTTAATCCTGTTAGTAAGATAGATAGGGTAATATTATAAATAATATGTTTGCGTTTGTAATGCCCCACCTCATGAGCTAATACTGCTACGATTTCCTCTTCCTCCAAATCGTTAATTAGAGTGTCGTATAAGGTGATTCGCTTTTCTCTTCCGAAACCGGAGAAATAAGCATTAGCCTTAGTAGATCTCTTAGAGCCATCTATCACAAAAATATTCTTTATCTCAAAGCCTACCTTATTGGCATATGCTTGGATCATGTCTTTTAGACTTCCATCTTCTAGAGGAGTCTGCTTATTGAATATGGGAACAATAAGCCTGCTATAAAACAAATTCATGAATAGGGAAACGGCGGCGACAAGAATCCAAGTGTAGATCCAAAAGTTAGATCCTGCCCATTCAAAAAACCAGATAATTAGTGCTAAAATTCCACCTCCAAGTATTATAGTCATCAACCATCCCTTAGCTTTATCTATCCAAAATAATTTCTTGCTCGTCTTATTAAAACCAAACTCTTCTTCAATTACAAAGGTTCTGTAATAAGAAAAGGGAGTAGTAAGTATGTCGTTCCCAATCATAATAATACCAAAAAATATTAGGGCAATAACAATGGGATGGGAGCTAATGTTTCTAGCAATGGAATCTACCCATTCGAATCCTCCGAGTAGTAAGAATGCTAAGGTGATTATTAAGGAGAACGTAGCAGTAAACCATGAGAATTTATAGTTGGTCTTTTTATATTCTTGGGATTTTCTATATTCTTCCCTATCAAAAACGTCGTTTAGTTCTGGAGGAATACTATCGTTATATCGCTTTGCATTTAGGTATTCTAAGCCCCGATCAATTATGAATTGGATTACTAGAATAGCAATTATTATATAGAATAGAGTTTGGGTATTCATTTGTAATTAGCATAATTAGGTAGAGGGTAGGGGTAGCGGTCTATTGCTCCGTCCTTCTATAGTTTTCGTTGTCTTACAGCCTCAAATATAAGTATTGCTGCGGAGACAGAAACATTCATAGAATCTATTTCACCTTGCATAGGAATAATTATATTCTGATTTGATTTCTTTAGCCAATCCTCTGATAATCCAGTAGCTTCAGTTCCTACTACAATAGCCGTGGGTTGAGTGAAGTCTACTGAAGTATACGCTTTAGAGGCAGTCAATGCTGCGCAGTTTATAGAAATATTATTCTTGTTAAGGTACTCTATAACTTCTACGGTACTTCCAATACCAATATTGGTGGTAAATAAACACCCTACACTAGAACGGATGATATTAGGATTATAGAGGTCTCCCTTGGCATTAGCAATTATTACCGCATCCAAGCCCGCGGCATCCGCTGTCCGGAGCAACGCACCTATATTACCTGGTTTTTCGGGGGCTTCCGCAACTAAGATTAAAGGATTTTTACGCTCTAATTTAAGTTGGTCTAGGGAGTGTTCTTTTGTTTTGGCAATAGCTAAAACCCCTCCAGTACTATTTCTATAGGCGATTTTTTGAAAAACCTCCTTAGAAATGGAGATTAATTCTGGTTGCTCTTTTAGTTCTTTTAGCTGTTCTAAGACTCTTTCCTTAGTAATTATTTCAGGATAAAAGAAAAGAGTTTGAAGGTTGTATCCACCTTTTATAGCTAATTCCAGCTCTTTGACACCTTCAATTATAAAGCTTCCTTTTTTCTTGCGCTCCCGTGATTTTTCTATCAATACTAGCGTCTGCCTTACTAAAGGGTTTTGTACGCTGTTTATCTCCTTAATATAGCTCATCGGAACAAAAATAAGCTATTGGTGCGACTTACACCACCTAAAAATGTAAGCTCAATTGAACCCTAAAAGACATACGTTTTTAAAAATGTGAATGGAATTAAAGAAAACTAGAATTCTCTGCTTAGGGTGTTCTATCCTTTCTTGAGTGTTGCCTACTAAAGAATCCTTGTCTAATGTTTATTTCAATCTTTTTATGATGCTCATGTTATTACTCTAGTGCCATTAGTTTTTGGTAATTAGTAAATTATTTGGGTGTTAATAGGTGGGAAAGGGAAAAATAATTTCACTGTTAAAAGTATATCATGAAAAAAGGGCTAGAAATAGATTGTATTCCCAGCCCTTTTAATTTTGTTATATAGATAGTTTATTTTCCCTCATATTTCCCCATATACCTTTTCCATAATTGGGTCTGGTGTGTTTCTAATGAGATGTCTCTCCCGTCTATAAAAGCTTTGGTTAATCGATTGGTTCGCATGTCTAATGCATCTCCTTCAGATATAAACAGGGTGGCGCTTTTACCTACTTCTAATGTTCCGTAGGTTTGATCTATCCCTAGAATTTTTGCAGGGTTAGAGGTAATCATTTCCAACGCTTTTTCTGGGGACATTCCTTGTTGTGCTATTTGCCCTGCATAAAAAGGAAGGTTCCTGTTTTGGAAATTCATAGCATCTATATTTTGAATAGCTACCAACAAACCGGCGTCAGATAAAATTTTAGGGAGTCTATAAGGTAAGTCGTAATCGTCATCCTCATGTTTAGGTAGATTATGGGGTGCTCTTACTAAAACAGAAACTTGATGCTGTTTAAGGAATTCGGTAATTTTATGGGCATCGTATCCGCCAACCAAAACGATATGTTTAACCCCTATATTTTTAAGAGCTGTAACGGCATCTAAGATTTCTTTTTCTCCATCAGCATATACATATAGTTTTTGTGTGCCTTGGAAAAGGCCTTGGGTTGCTCCGTAAGCCTGATTGTTTTTCGTTTCCTTGCCTTTACTGTAGGCCTTGGCACTTTTAAGGAAGTTTTCAATTTTTGCGGTTTCTTCAGGATAGTCTTTATTGGGCTTGTAAGCTCTGTCTTCACCTAACCACCACCGGCCTTGCTTAAAGCTTTCTGGCCAGTTAAGGTGTATCCCATCATCTACCTTTACTGCAGCATCTTCCCAGTTCCATGCGTCAAATTGCATAACAGAGGAGGTGCCAGATATAGTTCCGCCTTTTGGAGAAACTTGTCCTAAAAGCACTCCGTTAGGGCGCATACTCTCTACTACTCTAGACTCAGCATTGTAAGCTATTAAACTTCTTACATGTGGAGTAATATCTCCAATTTCTGCTTTGTCGTTTGTAGCTCTAACGGCGTCTACCTCAATTAATCCTAAAGAGGTGCAAGTGGCGATGAATCCAGGGTACACATGCTTTCCCTTGGCATCTATCACCGTTCCGGTACGGGCAATTCTAGCATTGGCGCTCCCCACAAAAGTGAGTTTGCCATTTTCAAACATGATTAAAGAGTTTTCTATAACTTCTCCATTACCCAAGTGCGCAACTGCGCCCTCAATAGATATTCCCGTTTTTTGTTCGGGTGCTGGTGTTTGCTGCGCAAAGTTTTGATAGGTGCACAGTATTAGTACAATAAGTATGGTAATTTTTAAATTTTTCATCTTGTATTGATTTTTAAAGGCTATCACAATGGAATTCTTCTTTCTCACTCTTTTTAGGTGCTTGGGTAGCTTTACCCTTATTTTTCTCCTCTAGCATAAGATTAATCAATTTGGCTTTTTCGGCCTTAATTGCTTCCCGTTGCTGTTTGTCTTTTTCTAAGTCAAAATACACAGCTCCTTCTATCAATGTTTTTTCTGCTTTGGAATAAACGGACAAGGGGTTGTGGCTCCATAAAACGATATCCGCATCTTTTCCTTCTTTTATGCTACCCACCTTATCGTCTAAATGCAATAGTTTTGCTGGGTTTATGGTTACCATTTTCCATGCCTCCAACTCGGTCATACCGCCATATTTAACAGTCTTTGCTGCTTCTTGATTAAGTCTTCTGGACATTTCCGCATCATCACTGTTAAGGGCTACCGTAACCCCTTGACTCTGCATAATGGCGGCATTGTACGGGATGGCATCATTTACCTCATATTTATATGCCCACCAGTCGCTGAAGGTAGAAGCGCCTACTCCGTGTTCCTTCATTTTATCGGCTAGTTTATATCCTTCTAAAATATGGGTAAAAGTATTTATGGTAAAATCGAATTTCTCTGCCACTTTTATCAACATGTTTATTTCACTTTGCACATAAGAGTGGCAGCTAATGAATCGTTCTCCATTTAGGATTTCGGCCAAGGTTTCCATTTCCTCATCAACCCTATAGGCTTGTCCGCTTTTTTTCTTAAGGTCGTATTCCTTGGCACGCTGAAAGTAGTTGATGAACATCTGTTCTACACCCATTCTACTTTGGGGGAATCTACTAAAACTGCTCCAGTTAGACTGTTTTACATTTTCGCCTAATGCGAATTTGATAAATTTAGGAGAGTTATCATAGATCATCTCGTCAGCACTTGCTCCCCATTTTAATTTAATAATAGCAGATCTTCCTCCAATTGGGTTTGCAGATCCGTGTAGTAGTTGGGCTGAGGTTACTCCACCTGCTAGGTTACGATAGATTCCTATATGCTCTGAGTCTACCACATCTTCCATTTTTACTTCTGCAGTGGAATTCTGTCCGCTTTCGTTAACAGATAATAACGCAATATGGCTGTGCTCGTCAATAATTCCTGCCGTAAGGTGTTTCCCCGTAGCATCTATTACAGTAGCGCCTCTTGTACTAAGGTTTTTCCCAATTTTAGAGATTTTTCCATTATTTATCAGTACATCGGTAGCCTCCAATATTCCTGCTTCCTCGCTAGTCCATACGGTAGCATTCTTAAACAATATAGTTTCTTGCTTTGGTCTACTAGCGTATCCGTAGCCTACATTAGGATAGGTGACTGGCTGAACTACTGGAGTTTTGTCTTGTTTGTTATTTTTAGGCTTTTCTGAAAAAGAGGAGGTTTTCTTGGCTGTGAATGTAGTTTCTGAGCCGTTGGGCAGGATTAGTCTTCCAGAAATATCATCTGAGTCTGGGTTGACTTTCCCTGACATTCTATAGATTTTATCGCCCTCTTTATTATGGAAGGTTAATGCTACCCAACTGTTGTCGTAACTTAAAGAGGAAGAGCGCTTGTCCTCTCCTTCTTTAATTTCTGCTTTGGGCTTTCCGGGTTCGCCACTAATAGAGAGGGTGTAATTATTTCCTCCTGCACTTAGTTCGTAGTTGCCTCTTATATCTTTAAGTTCCTTATCATTTATAATATGCTGCTGACCCTGTACCCAGTTCTCAAACAACACAGTGCCCTTGTCAAAAATATCTCCAGAGGTAATTAGGAAATTAGCTTGACTTCCGTTTTGTAATGTTCCTATTTCTTCGGATTTTCCCAAAATTGCTGCAGGAACGGTGGTAAGTGCCTTTAAGGCAGTAGCTTTGGATAGTCCATATTCTATAGCAGTTGCTAGCTTGTCTTTAAACTCTCCGGGAGATTTTAAGTCATGTAAGGTAAGGCTAAAGGTTATTTCGTTTTCCTCAAGCACTTTAGGATTGGAAGGTGCCTGATTCCATAATCGCATATCCTTTAAGCTTATAAATTGGGCTTGAAATGGGTTGGATACGTCATACGCCTTTGGGAAATTAATAGGAACTATTAACTTGGCGTTGGTAGCTTTTATATCTGTGATATTTTCGTATTCATTGCCTCCTGTTAAAATTACATAAGGAATGTTAAAGGTTTTGCCAATCTTATGTGCACGCAACACATGGTTTTTGTCTCCAGCCTCAAAAATTTGCACTAAATTCTTATTAGCGTTCAATGACTCTAGCGAGCGATCTTTGGTTTCTATGTTTCCTTTGGCATACCAGTCAGCATCGAAATACATTTGTCTTAACAAGGCCAAAGAACCCATTAGAGAGCTTGGGTAAGATTGTGATTTTAGTACACTTCTTTTTAATGAAAAATATTGGGCCGATTTATCGTCCAAAATACGATCGGCGTCGCTACCCTTTCCATTAAGAGCAATTAAAGCACCGGTTCCTCGGGCAATACCATCATGAATATGGGTGTTTACCGTTCCAAATCCAGCCTTTCTTAACTCTTCTGCTTTTTTGTCATCGTATTTAAAAACCCCTATAGCCTTGTTCTCTGGCATTATATGGTCATTCCAATAAAATCCTTCTCTAGAAGGTTCATATTGAGCTGTTCTTCGCCCACCAGAGGCTCTTTTTGGTTGTTCTATTCCAAAATCGGAATAAACATCTATAAAGGAGGGGTAGATAAATTTTCCATTTAGGTCTATAGATACCGTATTTTGAGGAAGGTTTACGGATTTTCCCACTTCTACGACTTTACCTTTATGAATGAGTAAGGTGGCATTATCTATAACCTTTGTAGGGGTTACATAAATTTTAGCATTGGTTAAGGCTGTGTAGTTGAGGTCCTCTGCTTTAACACCATCATTTTTTGGAAAGTATTCTTGTGCAAATAATGAAACACTGCACCACATTATGGCCAGTGCAAAAAAGCGCATTTTCATATTAAATTGTGTTAGTTATATTAGTCGATCTAAAAATAACCTTTCCCTTACAAAAGAGTAAAGCGTTTAGATTTTTTTAACATTTAAGAAGGGTAGTTGCTATGGTTAAATGTTATTTTTTTGTGTTTGATTACTATGATGATTGCTGTTAAATATTCTTTTATTACAGAGGTTTGTCCTGATAGTAGTTAACTAAAAGTGAAACCACAGCATTATAACTCCTAATACCTTTAGATTGGTTATTGGCTTTTAAGAAAGAGCTGTAAATCGATTTAAAAATAGGTTCCATTGGGTTTTCGTGGGCTTTCCAAAAATCGGTAACTTCCTTATAATTTTTAATTACCCCTGCGTTTAGTTGGCTATAGGCATTATCAAATAGTTCTCGATCCCTATATGCTAGGTCGCTTAGACAATAACTAAGTGCATAAGCATAGGCAGCGTATTTAAAATAGGGATCTTCATTTTTTACAGTAACTAAGTAACCGATAAAGTTGGTTTCGTTCTCTGCAGAGTACCCTAGTTGATGGCCAATTTCATGCCCGCTTATAATAGGAAACCTAAAGTTTGGTATCCTTCCGTTTGCCTGAGCCTCATTGGTGAATGGATTTAGATACCCGCCATAGCCCATATAGGTAAGGGGAGTGCTAAAAAGAGATTTCTTTATGCTAGGGCTTTTGTAGGAAAATAAAGGGAGTTGCTTTTCTAAAGATTGGTAACCATCTATGGTAATTTTAAATATTTCTTTTTTACTATAGGGGATTTCTACCATTTTGGTAGTATCCTTGGTTAGTTGAAATTGTGCCTCATTAGTCTTAGCTACCAATCTGTCTACAAAATCTACTAAATCTTGTTGGCTGTGTTGTTCATTTAATTGTAATGTTTTGGCTAAGGGTTCCCTATAGTAATTAAAGCCCCATAAAATATGAAAACTGAAATATGCCACAGATGCCACCATTACAATATCTCTAAGGAACCATAAAGGCTTTTTTCCTATCTGTTTACGATTAACAATAAGATATCTTATTGCAATAATAATGAGAAGGGCATATAAAATATCTCCAATGGAAAAAGGTATCCACCCTAAAAGTGCGCGCCAAAACCCTGATATGATAGGATATAATCCCTTACTGTAGTATTTCTCTATAATCTCGGGATTAGTACCTATCCACTTCACCAAAAATATTTGGGGTAGGAGGGATAGGGCGATGAGATTTTTAAATTTTTGTTTCATCCGTCCAAATTTAACCAATATTCTCGCATAGTTATTTTTCTATCTGTATTTTTGGGATCTAGATTTATATTTATGGGAAAAGAAATACGTGAGTTAGAGCCAAAGGCGGTATGGAATAAATTTGCAGATCTGAATGCAGTGCCACGGCCATCTAAAAAAGAAGAAAGAGTAATAGAATTCATGATGGATTTTGGTAAAAATCTTGGATTAGAAACTATTAAAGATGAGGTGGGCAACGTAATCATAAGAAAACCTGCTACTCAAGGGATGGAAGATCGAAAATCGGTTATCTTACAGTCGCACCTAGATATGGTGCATCAGAAAAATAACGACACAGAATTCGATTTTGATACCCAAGGAATACAAATGTACGTAGATGGAGATTGGGTTAGGGCTCAAGGTACTACTTTAGGTGCAGATAACGGTTTGGGCGTAGCCACTATTATGACCATATTAGAAAGCAAGGACATTCCTCACCCCGCTTTAGAGGCGCTTTTTACAATTGATGAGGAAACTGGAATGACGGGAGCTAAAGGTTTAAAAGGAGGATTGCTAAAAGGAGATATTCTTTTAAACTTGGATACGGAGGAAGATGATGAAATTGATATTGGATGTGCAGGAGGGGTAGATGTTACCGCTAAGGCAACGTATAATGAAGAAAATAGTCCAGAGGATTCAGTTGCATTTGTAATTTCTGTAAAAGGATTAAGCGGAGGTCATAGTGGTATGGATATTCATAAAGGGCTTGGAAATGCCAATAAACTTATGAATAGTTTACTAGTGAATGCCACTGAGAAGTACAATATTAAGATTGCCGAAATTAATGGAGGTGGACTAAGAAACGCTATCCCAAGGGAAAGTACTGCTTTGATAATTGTAGACGGTGTTAATGCAGAGAAGTTTACTCAAGATTTTAAGAAATGGGCAAAAAGTGTTATTAATGATTTTGCTTCTACAGATCCTAACTTAAAAATTACAGCGCAACCTACTGGGGGGGTATTAAAGGTAATGGGAAGCAAGGAGCAGAATAACCTATTGACCGCTTTAGAAGGTGCACATAATGGAGTGTACGCCATGAGTGCTTCTATGGAAGATTTGGTGGAAACTTCTAATAATATTGCAAGAGTTGAGGTTAAGGAAGGGAGCTTGAAAATTGCATGCCTTACTAGGTCATCGGTAGAAGCAGGAAAAAATGAACTTGCAGTATCCCTGAAATCGGTATTTGAAAAGGCTGGCTATGAAGTGAAGCTCAGCGGTGACTACCCTGGCTGGAATCCTAATCCAGATTCAGCTATTTTAAAAGTATTGGAAGCCAAATATGTGGAGCTGTTTAATGAGGAGCCTAATGTAGTGGCCTGTCATGCAGGACTAGAATGCGGAATATTGGGGCAGAACTATCCTGATGTAGATATGATTAGTTATGGTCCTACCATTAAAGGTGCGCATTCTCCGGATGAGAGAGCTAGTATCTCTTCAACACAGAAGTTTTGGAGGTATACGCTGAGTATTTTGGAAAGTATTCCGAAAGCTTAATTTACTATACTGGATTATGATATCTAGTAGGCTGTATGACATTTTTATAGGATTAATTCTTAAGAGGTTTAGTTAGGTTTATTTTGTAATTTTTGCTATATTATAAGGTGAAATTAAAATCACTATAAATATGGCTATCAAAAATTATAAGGGACCTAGGATGGTGCAACCCGAAGAGGAAACACTATTAAGAGTGCGGCACTATATGACGACTAAGCTTATAACATTTAGACCAGATCAAGCTGTAGAAGAGGTGATTGAAGCCTTATTGAAATATAAAATTTCTGGAGGGCCTGTAGTAAACGAGAATTACGAATTGATAGGAATTATTTCCGAAGGGGATTGTATAAAGCATATCAGTGAAAAAAGATATCACAATATGCCTAGTCCTAATAAGCTAGTGAAGGAGCATATGATTAAGAATGTGGAAACCATTGATGGTGATATGAATATTTTTGATGCTGCTAATAAGTTTTTAACTGAAAAAAGAAGGCGTTTTCCTATAGTTGAAAATGGGAAGTTGGTTGGACAAATCTCCCAAAAAGATATTTTAAAAGCTACCTTAGAATTGAAGTCCCAAAAGTGGTAATAGATTTTAATTTTGTGGGTTTATAATACAAAACCGCCACCAGTATGAAGTTCATGCTAGTGGCGGTTTTTTAATTGTAAAGTATGAATGCCTATTGGGCTAATTCTGTGATTTCAAGATCAAATACTAAATCTGAATTTGGAGGGATAACGTTACCTGCTCCTGCCTCACCATAGCCTAAATGAGAAGGAATAAACAAACGAACTTTGTCGCCTACCTTCATTTCCATTAGACCTTCTCTGAAACCAGCAATTAAAGGTGCTTCTGGGCTGTAGTCCATAGGAATTGCCTGGTATCCTCCGCCTCGCTTTCTAGCCGGGTTAAATGCGTCGTATTGAGTAGCAATTTCTTCAATGTTACTATCAAATAACGAACCATCAGATAAATATCCTGCATAATATACATTTACTTTTTGTCCCAATTTTGGCTTATCGCCTTCTCCTTCTTTTAAGGTGAATATTTTTAGTCCGGAAGGAAGCTCTTTGGCTTGTGGCTCCTGCTGGGAAAATTCGGCAACCATATCGCTAATCATTTTCTCTTTTGCTTTAATTTTCTCTTCTTCCTTAGCAAAATAATCGCTCATTATCTTAACGGCATCAAACTTTCTAGCGTCTTTTCCATTTCTAATAATTTCTACAGAATTCATAACCACATCAGTTACGGGTCTATCTCTTTCACCAGTCTCTACATTAGCAATAGAATCTACTACTTCCATTCCAGCTACTACATTTCCAAAGACAGTATGTCTTCCATCTAAAAAAGGAGTTTCTTTGTGAGTGATGAAGAATTGACTTCCGTTAGTGGTAGGTCCTGCATTGGCCATAGAAAGGATTCCTGCTTTATCGTGTTTTAGGGAATCATTAAACTCGTCCTTAAACTTGTAGCCTGGATTTCCGCTACCAGTACCCGTTGGATCTCCACCTTGAATCATAAAATCTTTAATTACTCTGTGAAAAATAATTCCATCGTAATACTTTTTTCCTTTTAAACTATCACTAACAAATGGGTTTTCTCCTTCGGCAAGAGATATAAAGTTGGCAACGGTTAAAGGCGTTTTTTCATATTCTAATTTTAATATAATATCTCCTTTATTGGTGTTGATATCTGCAAAAATACCATCGCCTAATTCGGCGTGTTTACTAGATTTACAACTAGTAACCGCTATGGATAGTATGAATAGTAATAGGTAAGCTTTTCTCATCTCTTGTGGTTTTAATTTTGACTTTTATCGATTTTTATAATGGTAATTGTTGTTTTAACTGGGAGGTTTGTCCCAATTTTATTTTTATCGCCATGATAGCCATAGGCTAGGGAAGAGGGGATTAAAAATGTAGCACGCTCTCCTTCCTTTAATAATTTCACACTATTTCTTAGTCCTGGAAAAAGTTGTTGTTTATCTACCTTATAAGTTATGGTGCCAATTTCCTGTTGGGAATATATTGTGTCGTTATCCAGGCTAATAATATTATACTGCATGGTAACTAAATCATCTGGTTGTGGGTAGTAGTTACTCTCGTTATTTTTATTTATATAGTGATACCAAGTGCCACCACCACTTGCTAGATAAGTGTTATTACTGTCGGCTGCGATTATTTTTCGGATTTGCTCTTCTTCTTGTTTTAGCAATGTCTTGTTGCGTTCTACGGATTCTTTTAGGATACTCCCTGTTTTAACTTTGATAGGTTTTCTTGCTTCCGGAACACCGCATTGTGTAATTAGAGCGAGCAAGAGCAAATAATAGAGCTTTCTCATTTCTTTAGTTGGTCTTTATAGGAAGGTAATAGGGAGGTGAAATAATTAGTGGTTTCTGTAAGGCTCATTTCACTACGTCCTCCAGAGGCGTTATTATGACCTCCTCCATTAAAGTGAGCCCTAGCAAATTCGTTTACTGAAAAATCTCCCTCCGAACGGAAAGAAATCTTAATTATTCCTTCGTCCTTATTTTCAATAAAGATTACCGCAAAAATAATTCCTTCTAGAGTAAGTCCGTAATTTACAAACCCTTCGGTGTCGCCTTTTTTAAAATTGTTTTTATCTAATTCTTCCTGGGAAAGGGTGATGTAGGCGGTGCGAAATTCTTCTAAAATCACCATATTTTTTAACGCACATCCCAATAAATGTAATCTGCTAGGGGTGTTAGTATCGTATACCATGCTATGTGCGAGGGTGTTATTTGCCCCTTTCTCAATTAAATTAGCCGCTACAGTATGTGTTCTGCTGGAGGTGGAAGAATATTTAAAAGAGCCAGTATCGGTCATTATTCCCGTATATAAGCAAATAGCAATTTCTGGGGTTATATGGTTTATACCTTTATGAGCTTCTATTACATTGTACACCATTTCACAGGTAGAGCTCATGCTTACATCTGAATACATGATTTGCGCATAATCAGATGGTTCTTGGTGATGGTCAATCATCACAAAAGTAGCAGAAGCCTCTTCTAAAAGGGGCTGTAATTGGCCAATTCTACCTAAATGGTTAAAGTCTAATGTGAATATAACTGTGGCCTCATTTATTAGCTCTTTTGCAGATTCTGTGTCTTTTTCAAAATTAATGATCAGCTCACTTAGTGGAAGCCATTTTAAAAATTTAGGAAAATCGTTTGGAACGACCACCTTGGCCTGCTGTCCTAAATTGTTTAAATAGTGCCATAAAGCTAGAGTGGACCCAATGGCATCACCATCAGGATTTTTGTGAGGGATTATTACGATGCGTTGAGGAGTCTCAAGAAGCGCATCGATTGCTTTAATTATTTCTAAATTCATGGGCGCAAAGATACAATTTATAAATATATACTTTTATTCGAATATTTTAATTTGACTTAGATAATAATCGGTTGTTGGCCCTTGTTTTATGGGGAGTTAACCAGTTTTTGTGATTGATAAATATAATTTTAGAATTACCAATTTGCTAGGTTTTAAATGATTTAAATGTGATGGTGATTGTCTTAGTGTGTTGATTGTAAGTGGTTAGATGCAAATAGATAGCGCAACTTTTTCTTCTTGTAGGTTGAAGAATAAAATGTATTTTTGCCCAAAATTTAAACAGATGATTACAAACAGAACATTTACCATGATAAAGCCAGATGCCGTAGAAAACGGACATATAGGCGGAATTTTGGAAAAAATAACCTCTGCTGGTTTTAAGATTGTGGCTATGAAATATACTCAATTGAGCACAAGAGACGCTCAGGAGTTTTATGCAGTTCACAAGGAACGTCCTTTTTATGGTGAGTTGGTAGAATTTATGACTAGAGGTCCTATTGTGGCAGCTATTTTGGAAAAAGATAATGCTGTTGAGGATTTTCGTGCATTAATTGGTGCTACTAATCCAGCAGAAGCTGCTGAAGGTACTATCCGTAAATTATATGCAACTTCTATTGGAGAAAATGCTGTTCACGGGTCAGACAGTGATGAGAATGCAGCTATTGAAGGTGCTTTTCATTTTTCCGGTCGTGAAGTGTACTAAGAAAAACGAATAAGAGTAAAAAGGCCGACGATTAAGTCGGCCTTTTTTTTTGTTTCTAAAAGTCTTCTAATTAGCGAAGCACAATTTTCTTTACCAGTTCTTTTCCCATTTCCTCGTTTATCATATTGATGATTTTGGATTTACCATGACTTAGTTCCTCTCTAAGAACGGAAGAGGATAGAGAGACAAAAAGAGTATCGTTTCGTAACTCTATGGCAGTGGTATAGTTGTTTACTCCGTTACCCATCATTTGTTTCCATGCATCACGGACGTTTACACGATCCATTCCTTTTTGTAGTTTATTCTGTGAAATAAACTCTTGAAGGGCTTCGCCCATGCTGAGGTTGTTGTTTTTTCTTTTTGCCATGATTATTCTAGATTAATGGGGGTAAAACGTTTATAATGGTATGTTGTCTGTTCTTTGTTTGTGGTGCTAAAACTATCCTCGTCTAAGCTAATTATTTTCTCTTCCCATTCGCTTAATTGGTTCTTATAATGCATGTTTATACCTCCATTACTTTCTATTAATGTAAAGTATTCTGCATCGTTAGAAGTGTCGTAAGTGCCTAAAAGGGTAGGTTGTACTTTTTTTCGGTAGCCTTTTTTATCAGTTACTTCTATAAAATCTATAGTGGTGTTCACAGTATATATCTTTTCCGTCCCATTGGGGAAACTTACCTTTTCTATTTCCCAATAGCCGTTTAAATGGGATATTTGGTCCCATCCCACCTCTTGTTTACACGCGCTAAAGACTAAAAAGATTAAAAGGAGTTTAAGAGTTCTCATGCTATAATTTAAATATTTTATATGATTGATTTGTGTTTTTAACCGCATTTTCTGTTCTTTCAGTGTGGGTGTCACTAAGGAATATCTGTCCAAAATTATCTTCGTCCACCAGTTGGATAATATGAGTTACCCTGTTTTCATCCAATTTATCAAAAATATCGTCTAATAGTAATAATGGCGTACTTCCAGCTTGTTTTTTAATGAACTGAAACTGTGCAAGCTTTAGGGCGATTAGAAAAGATTTTTGTTGACCTTGACTCCCGAATTTTTTTATAGGATGACCGTCAATGGAGAAAAGTAAATCGTCTCTGTGAATACCTGTACTGGTATATTGCAGTGCTCTGTCTTTTTCTAGACTCTCCTCCAATAAAGTTACAAGATCATTCTCTATCAGCTTGCTTTGGTATGTTAAATCTACAGGTTCTTTTCCGCCAGAAATAGCAAGATATTGTTCTTGGAAGATAGGGATAAACGATTCTATAAATGCGAGTCTCTTGTTAAAAATTTCTTGCCCGTACTGCTGTAATTGTTCGTTGTATATGTTTAGGGTGATTTTATCAAAAGTATGATTAAAGGCGAAATACTTTAATAGAGAGTTTCTTTGAGCAAGTACTTTATTGTATTTAATGAGGTTTTGGAGATAGGTTTTGTCCGATTGTGAAATCACCCCATCCATAAATTTTCGTCTAGTTTCGCTTCCTTCAATAATTAGGTCTCGATCTGCTGGAGAGATAATTACTAGGGGTATAAAACCAATATGGTCTGAGAATTTGTCGTAAGCTTTTGCATTTCGCTTAATAACTTTCTTCATACCCTTTTTAAAGCTACAAAGAATTTTTTCTTCTCGCTCTTCTTTTTGGAATTCTCCTTCAATTACAAAAAAATCTTCATCATGCTTTATGTTTTGGGTGGCTATAGGATTAAAATAGCTTTTCCCAAAAGAAAGGTAGTAAATGGCATCCAAAACATTTGTTTTGCCTACCCCATTATCGCCTACAAAGCAATTAATCTTGGTGTCAAAGTCAAAGCTTTGAGAGGCAAAATTTTTATAATTAATAAGCGATAATTTCTTTAGAAACATTCTGCGAAGTAAATTTTTTATTTTCCAATAGTCAAGCAAAGTTTAAAATATCTAAAATTAACCATAAATACTAAGCGGATTTTGGATAAAAACTATATTTTTGCGGCACTAATCAAATTCTATAATGGCAACTTACAAGAAAAGAGGTTATAAACCGAAAAATAAAGAAGAGGAGAATCAATTAGATCAGCAGGAAAGTACTACTGCAGAAGTGTTTAGCTCATTAGATGAAGGGGCTTCTAGATCTGAGGAATGGGTTTCTAAAAACCAGAACTATATTTTAGGTGTGATAGGTGTTATCGCTGTAGCTGTATTAGGGTATATGGCTTACTTTCAGTTTGTAGAAAAACCAAAGGCTGAAAATGCTGCTAACGAGATGCTTTATCCGCAACAATATTTTGATCAAGCTCTTTTTGCTACAACGGAAAAAGACTCTTTATTCACTTTAGCATTGAATGGTGCAGAAGGTAAGTTTGGGTTTTTAGATATTATCGAGGAGTACAATGGAACACCTGCTGCTAATTTAGCTAAGTATTCCGCTGGTATGGCATATTTAAATATGCAGAAATATGATGAGGCTATAAAGTATTTGGAAGGTTTTTCTTCTAAGGATTTAATCTTAGGAGCTGTTGCTAAAGGAGGTATCGGTGATGCTTTTTTACAATTGAATCAACCAGATGATGCTTTAAGTTATTATGAAAAGGCAATATCTCATAGCACTAATGAGTATACCACACCTAAATACTTATATAAAGCAGGGGTTACAGCGCTAGATTTAAATAAAAAAGACAAGGCGCTTAAATATTTCCAAAGAATTAAAAACGAGTTCTCTTCTTCTGAAGAGGCTAAAACCATTGACGCTTTTATAGGTAAGGCAAAAAGTATCTAAGTAAGATGGCAATAAAAAAACAGAATTTATCGGATTATGATAAAACAACTGTCCCAAACGCGAAAGATTTTCGGTTTGGGATTGTTGTTTCTGAATGGAATGAGAATATTACAGAAGGACTTTATAATGGAGCTATAGAAGCTTTATTGGATTGTGGAGCCAAAGAAGAAAATATAATTCGTTGGAACGTTCCTGGTAGTTTTGAACTTCCTTTTGGAGCAAAGAAAATGATCAATACTAAAAAAGTTGATGCAGTAATTGTAATCGGGAGTGTTATTAAGGGAGAAACCATGCATTTCGATTTCGTTTGTGGTGCAGCAGCGCAGGGCATTATGGATCTGAATGTGAAAACAGAGACCCCTGTTATATTTTGTGTTCTAACTGATAATAATATGGATCAAGCTATTGCTCGTAGTGGTGGTACACATGGTAATAAAGGTACAGAAGCTGCTATTGCTGCGATTAAGATGGCTCATTTGGGAAATTAATTCTCTTTCCTCCTTTCTATTTATTAAATTAAGCAGCAGATAATGCTGTAATGCTCCTATTGCCTTTAAATGTTAACATATTTTAGCAACTCGGGTACAGCATATTTTTCTATTTTGAGTAACTTTGGGAATCTAATATTATGGGAAAGTTTTCAAGATTACGTAAAAATAAGAAGTTCAGTTATACGCCGCGTTACTATGACGATAAAGGTGAGGGGAACCCTTTTAAAATTGAACATAAATTAGATAAGTTTAGGCCTACTATGGATGGCCGTTCTGGGCTTAAAGGTAAGTTCTCTAGGGCTATTGAAGACCTGAAACGAACAGGAAATCGAGACCAGAACATTAGATTGGTTGTTATAATAGCAATCCTAATTTTTATTTTTCTTTATATAATAGATTTCGATCTATCTATTTTTACTTCTAAATAATGGCAGATATCATTCAACTTTTGCCAGATCATGTAGCTAATCAGATTGCTGCAGGAGAAGTGGTGCAACGTCCCGCTTCCGTTGTTAAAGAACTAATGGAGAATGCTATAGATGCAGGTGCATCTACCGTTAAACTAATAGTAAAGGATGGAGGTAAAACGCTAATCCAAGTTATAGATGACGGTGTTGGTATGAGTGCTACCGATGCCAGACTTAGTTTTGAGCGACATGCTACTTCCAAAATCAGAAAGGCCGAAGACCTTTTTAATTTAAGTACCAACGGATTTAGGGGAGAAGCTTTGGCTTCTATTGCTGCTATTGCTCATGTAGAAATGCAGTCTAGAACAGAGCAGGATGAGGTGGCCACACATATACGCATAGAAGGTAGCAAAGTAATCTCACAAGAAGTTACTGTTGCACCAAAAGGGACTAGTATGATGGTGAAGAATTTATTCTTCAACATTCCTGCTAGGCGTAATTTCTTAAAATCTACCCAAGTAGAATTAAGGCATATTATTGATGAATTTCATAGGGTAGCATTGGCGCATCCATCCATATCCTTCCACTTTTATAATAATGGTAATGAAATCTTTAATTTACCAATTTCCAATGATCGCCAAAGGATTGTAAATGTTTTTGGAGGCAAAACCAATGAAAAATTGGTTCCTGTAAAGGAAGAAACTCAGGTGGTTTCTATAAGTGGTTTTATTTGTAAGCCAGAATTTGCAAAAAAGAGTAGAGGAGAGCAATTCTTTTTTGTTAATAATAGATTTATAAAAAGTCCTTATTTGCATCACGCAATTGTGGCTGCTTTTGATGGCCTTATAAAAAAAGACAGCCATCCAGGGTATTTCCTTTATTTAACAGTAGACCCAGGAGCTATAGATATCAATATACATCCTACTAAAACAGAGGTCAAATTTGATGATGAGCACACGCTATACGCTATCTTACGATCTACCGTTAAACATAGTTTAGGACAATTTAATGTAATTCCAAGTTTAGATTTTGATCAGGATCAGAATTTGGAAACGCCTTATGATTATAAAAACAAATCAGTAGAACAGCCACGAGTGGTTGTAGATTCTGGATTTAATCCGTTTAAGGAAGAATATTCAGCTACTAGAGGAGGAGCAACTAGTGTAAAGAAGCCTGCTACAAAAGGATGGGAGTCGCTTTATTCTGGAATGGAATCTCAGGGAGAGAAAAACACCGATTTCAGTAGTATCAGTTTTGAGTCTGATACTATTACTGGATCTATTTTTGACGATAGCAAGATTGGTGTAGATGCGGTTACAACTACCTTTCAGTTAAGACGAAAGTATATAGTAACCACTATAAAATCTGGTATGGTGGTTATAGATCAAAGTAGGGCGCATCAGCGAGTACTCTATGAGAATTTTCTTAAAAATATTACCGTTAAAGAAGCGGTGAGCCAACAATTGTTATTTCCATTATCTTTAACTTTTTCCAAGGCCGATCGGGATATTATCATGGAGATTAAAGAAAACTTAATCAGTATTGGTTTCGATTTTGAAGCTATTGGAGAAGAGGAGATTAAAATAAGTGGGGTGCCTTTATCGGTCCCCGAAAGCGAGGTAGACATGATATTAGATCAGTTGATTTCTGACTACCAACAAGATTTTGTGGTGGACGGATTTTCGCAGACAGACGTGCTATCTAAAACCTTAGCTAAATCCTTGGCAGTAAAAACTGGGGAAGTGCTCGATAGGGATTCGCAATTGGCATTGGTTAACGATTTGTTTGCCTGCAAGGAATCTCGATTAAGTCCTTTTAATAAATCAATATACGTTACTATTACTGAGGACGATATTGATAAAAAATTTATATAAATGGGTAGAATTACGGATGCAGTAAAGCATTTGATTATTGTAAATGGGCTATTTTTTATAGCTACTTACTTGTATGGAGACCAAATGTATCAGTGGTTTTCCTTATGGTTTCCAAAAAATGGTAACTTTGAATATTGGCAGGTACTTTCCCATATGTTTATGCATGGTGGGTTTATGCATATTTTGTTTAATATGTATGCGTTATGGGCATTTGGCTCGCCCTTAGAAAGAATGTGGGGTAGAAATAAATTTCTATTCTTCTATTTTTCAGCAGGATTAGGGGCTGCATTAATTCATACTGGGGTAAACTACTATTATTTTAATCAGGGAATGGAGGCCTTGGTAAATTCAGGAATCCCTAGGGAACAAATAATGGAGATTGTTACCAATGGAAAGTACAGTCCTAATTGGTATAACATAGCTTCAAAGGATACGATAGATAATTTCTTGAGTGCTATTAATACCCCGGCTGTAGGGGCTTCTGGGGCCATTTATGGAGTTTTGGTTGCTTTTGCGATGTCTTACCCTAATGCCGAACTGTTCTTGATGTTTATACCAGTTCCGGTAAAAGCAAAGTATTTTATTCCAGTAATTATTGGACTCGATTTGTTTTCAGGGGTTACGGGGTACTCAATCTTTGGAAGCGGAATAGCACATTTTGCTCACGTGGGAGGCGCCTTATTCGGGTTTGTAATGATGTGGTATTGGAAGAAAAATCAGTTTAATAATAATCGATGGGATCTATAATGCGTAATCAGAATATTTCATACTATTATAATCGGTTAAGTATAGCCGAGAAGCTAATAGTGTTTAATGTTGCCGTATTTATTGTTGGCGGCCTGATTAATTTGTTATTTGCCCTTCCCGTAAATAATGGGGTGGATCGTTGGTTCCGAATTCCTAAGGATTTCTTCGATTTTCTTACCCAACCATGGTCATTAATAACCTATTCCTTTTTTCATTCCGGAATAGGGCATATTTTCTGGAATATGATAATGCTCTACTTTGCGGGAAGAATCTTTTTAAATCTCTTTGATAAGAAAAGGTTTATCAACGTTTACTTCCTAGGAGTAATCTTTGGCGGGATGATCTTTTTATTGAGTTATAATATTTTCCCTGCTTTAATAGGTCAAAATACTTCTCTAATTGGAGCTTCTGCTGGGGTAACGGCAGTTCTAATATTTATTTGTACCTATTTACCCAATCAAGAGGTTCGCGTTATATTTTTTAATATTAAGCTCTGGCATATAGGGGTGTTGGTAGTGCTAATGGATTTAATTCAAATTTCATTGGGTAACAATATTGGTGGAGGTTTAGCCCATATAGGAGGCGCTGCCCTAGGATATTATTATGCAAGTCAGCTCCCTAAGGGAAATGATATTGGTAGCTGGTTTTCAAACCTATTGGATAGCTTTCGCAATATGTTTAAGGGGAAAGAAAAAAAGGCGTCTATGAAGACCGTATATAGGAGGGAAAGTAAATCCTCTAAAACTACAAGGAGCTACGATAAGGAAAGTCGGCAGCGAAAAATTGATGCTATTTTAGATAAAATTAGTAAGTCTGGCTACGAAAGTCTCTCTAAGGCTGAAAAGGATTTTTTATTCAAAGCAGGTAAGGAAGATTAAGAAAGGTGGGAAACTTAATTAACAAATTAATATTCCTACTTAATGGGCTTTTAGCTCTTCTCTTGGTATTGGCGTGCTTTGCACCTTACATTCCAGTAACACATGTTCCGATTATGTTGTTATTATCGCTTACGGTGCCCCTCCTAGTATTATTTAACTTTCTATTTTTTTGTTATTGGTTGCTTCAAGGGAGTCGTAACCTTGTATTATCTGGCCTTGTGTTGACGGTAGGTTATCTTGCGTTGGGTACATTTTTTAAGTTTCAAGCATCAGAAAAGCCTATTAGTGATGGTGAGGTGAGTATAATGAGTTTTAATACCCGAGGATTTAATAGGTCTGCAACCATAAAGGATACAACTGTAGGTACCCAGATTGTAGACCTAGTAAAAGCAGAAGATCCAGACATTGTATTTTTCCAGGAGTTTGATTACACAAAAAAGAAAGGCGAAGACTTTAATCAATACGACTATAAGTACGTGGATTTTGAATATGGACATAAAAAGGTGGTTCTTGCGATATATTCTAAATTCCCAATTATAGCAAAGGGGTCATTGGATTTCCCTGATAGTAGCAATAATGCCATTTATGTGGATGTAGTCCTAAAAAAGGATACGGTAAGGATGTACAATGTGCATTTAGAATCTCATAAGGTGGTGCCTACTGTAGAAGAATTCAACAAAGAGTCTAAGACCAGATTATTTAAACGAATAAGTGGTTCTTTTGCTAAACAGCAAGAACAGGTGGCTATTTTTCAGGAGCACCGGGATGCTACTCCCTATAAGAAAATTGTTTGTGGTGATTTTAATAATACCCAGTTTTCTAATGTCTATCACGTTATTAAAGGAGATATGCAGGATACTTTTATGGAGCAGGGTGTTGGATATGGACGAACGTTTAATTTTAAATATTATCCCCTTAGGATAGATTTTATATTAGTAGATAAGGCCTTTCAGGTAAAGGCTCATAAAAACTTAGATGTAAAACTGTCTGACCATTTTCCGCTTATGGCTTCTTTTGACCTTGTAGACTAACGGTGGCATTTTTTTAATTACAGCTCATAATTCTAAACGATATCGGTTTGTTTGTATTGTTAATTGAAGTAAGTTGGCCAACTACCCATACAATTAAGTGGTAGGGCATCCAACTTATTAGTGCTATAAGGTCATTTAAGATGTTTTAAGGCGTTCTTCACCTTATGTTAGCTATATCCTTAAAACAGTTCGTATAGGGTTTGTTCTGCATAGGTTATTCCTATATGAAAGTCTATGGCATAAAGATTTCTAAATTGAGTTTAATTCCCTTCTAATTCCTTTTTTAATGAAAGATTTACTTATGCTATTTACAAGCTTTCCGTTTACGATTGTTTTGATGGTCCCATCAACGCAGACTACTGTATAACTATCCCAAAACTTAATGGCATTCCTAGAAACAAGGTAGGGATAAGCTTCATCTTAATAAGCTGTTATGCAATAAAATCAAACCACAAGACGTATAAAACGCCATGTGGTTTAATTAGTCAATTTTTAATTAAAAGTGGGGTTAAATAAACTTAGTTTTACCGGGAATAGCCACAGGTGCAGAAGGCCATACTAGATCCCAATTGTATTCGTCTATTTTTGGCCCTAGCTCTTCTTTAGAGTTAAAGGCTTGCTCCCAAGTTATAGTTTGTCCAGTGTACCCAACCATACGAGCCCAAATTGCTAGCATAGTACTCTTTGCCATCCATTCCCCATCGTTCATAGGTTTGCCGTTTCTAATGGAGGCAAATAGTTCATCGTGTTCAGTTTGGAACATATTATTTCTTTCTCCTCGGTAGGTATAGCTGTTTTTTCCGGTAATTTCATACCTACGTCCTATGTTAGTAATAGAAGACCCATCACTACCCAGTACCTCTACGCTGTTCCTATGGGAGGTGTTGTTTTGTTGTCTAGTAAAGTGATAGCCCTTAGCTCCATTTTCATATTCGAATTCTACTGCAAAATGATCGTATATGTTACCGTATTTACTGTCTACACGTACTTGTCTGCCTCCAGTTCCTGTGGCGCTTATAGGCATCTTATCGCCCATAACCCAAGACATCATATCTAGGCTGTGTACAGCTTGCTCTACTACTATATCACCAGACAGCCAATTGTAATAATACCAATTGCGCATACGGTAGGTCATGTCTGTCCAATCTGGCTGGCGCTCCTTATACCAAGCTTCCCCTCCATGGCGGAATGTTGTAACAGTTCTTATATCTCCTATCTGTCCGTCTAAAACGCGTCCAAAGATGGCTCTGTTGGGGTAATCATACCTAAAACAGAAGCCAGAAACTAATGACAGGTTTTTTTCCTTGGCTTTTTTGGCAGCAGCTAATACTTTGTGTACACCCGGTGCATCTACCGCTACAGGTTTCTCGCAAAACACGTGTTTCCCAGCTTCTACTGCAGCATTTAGGTGGTCTGGTCTAAAGGCTGGTGGAGTAGTAAGTAATACCACATCTACGCCAGAATCTATTACTTTTTGATAGGCGTCAAATCCTATGAATTTGTTTTCTGGAGCAACTTTTACCTTATCTCCCATTGCTTTCTGCAACTCCTGATGTGCCAAATTCAATTTATCTTCAAAAACGTCCCCCATTGCGTATAGGATTACGTTAGGATCTGCTTGCAAGGCTTGTGCAGCAGCTCCAGTACCTCGGCCCCCACAACCGATTAATCCTACCTTTAAGGTAGAATCTTTGTAAAGGCTAGTGGCTCCAAAAGATACTGCCGGGGATACAAGGGATCCCCCGATTAAGGCAATACCAGATTTTTTTATGAATTCTCTTCTGCCAGAAGGAATGGGGTTGTGAAATTTATGATCTCCCATAACACTTTATTGGTTTATTATATTGTATTTAAATCAAGAGTACAAAATAGCAATAATTTTCTAAATAAGTGCAATTGCTTGTTGATGCCTGCTTTATAATTGATTTAGCAAGAAATAGTAATAATTTTATTTACACTGCTCCGAGGTCACCCTAATTTGGATTCAATATTAAAATATAGGCTTATTAATTGGCCTAGTAGAGCAACCTGTTTATTACATTAGAAGACAATCTGTAATATCCGCTATAATATGAATTACGAATGCTAGACCGAATATTCTGGTCTTTTTGGGAATTAACATTAAGCAATAGATTGCTATTGCCCAATAGGTGTGTAAGGGGTGGAAATTAATACTACATCGGTTAGGATCAAAGATTGGGTTTGCCCATAAATGGTCTATATCAATGATTATACCCGCCAAAAGAATTATAATGGCTTTCCATTTATATTCTTTATAAAAAAGAAGACCGACCAAAATGGGTACTAGGAAATGGATTCCATAGTGCATAAACCACCTAAGCATGATGGAGTCTTAAATTTACATTTTTGAGATAAGATAGGGTGTTGGTGCCTTCATTGAACAGAAGGTCTAATATGCTTAGATTAGAAATAAAGGGGTTTCTATCGTTAAAAACTTGAACATACTCAGGTTGATCAAACTCCAATTTAATTTTAGAATTAATAAAATGACGCCCGTCTATTTTATCGATTACTGTTGGCTCGTATATAATGGTTTTATCAGTAGGCATCTCTATTTGTAGGCACTCACAAATAGTTTCAATTGTCTTCAGGTTAAATTCCATTAAAGAGGGAAAAGTCTCTTTGTAAAGGGGGGCTATATCATCTTCGTAAAACTCAAAAAAAGGAGAGGTCCGATATGCCGTTTGCAAGGTGCGCCAGTGTTGTCTTTGCCATTGGTAATTATTGTCAATAGCTACATTGGCATATAACTGTTTGTTGCTGTTGTTACCAATATGCTTAATAGGAATGTTAAGCATGTGCTTTCCCGTATCTGTGCTTATATAGCAACGATTTCTAAAAGTCTGCTTTTGATAATTGTCTTTTGTCTCCCAACAAATATCATTCTGAACAATGGCCGCGAAGTTGGCGATGTTTAAAAAATATCCTGGATGAAGAAGCAACTGCATTTTTTAATGAATCTATTTGTTAATGTATTAATCTAAAAATAAATTAATTTGCCACTAATTCAAGTAACTTTAGGCGATATGGGGAATGATGCAATTTTTAAGTTTGTATCTACTGTAATTTGAAACCTAAGCCTCAAATTAAAAGGTTAATTAAGGCTTAGGGTTGTATAGATTATTTTTTATCTGTTTTCTTCTTTTTTCTGAAATAATCAAAAACAAACCATCCCGCAAGTGCAATTAAAAAGTACTTAAAGTAGGAGGTAGGTTCTCCATCTCCGTGGACCGTAGTAAATACTCTATCCCAACGGATTTTCCAGTTTTTCATTCCATCGTTGATTCCATCTATACTCATCCAAATAAATACTGGCGTGCCTACTATATGGTCTTCTGGAACGTATCCCCAAGTTCTACTATCTTCGGATCGGTGTCTATTGTCTCCCATCATCCAATAGTAATCCTGTTTAAAGGTATAGGAGTTTGCAACCTCTCCATTAATCAGTATCTGATTTCCGTTTACTTTAAGAGTGTTGTCTTCGTATTCCTTAATTATTTTCTCATAAAGAGGAAGCACCTCTAAATTAAGCGCCACGGTTTTCCCTTGTTCGGGGATGTAAATGGCCTGCATATTATCTAAAGTTCCAGGATGTGCTGGATCTTGTGGGAAAAGAGAGGTTTTTTTAGTGGTAAATGCAAGTTTCTCTATGGATATTATACCATCTTTTCCAGTGAAATTTTTGGCTTCTTCCTCTGTTAAATTAAAGATGGCCATATTGCTTACGTCTTCCGACTTTAAATAGTCGCGGACCCTATTATTACTAACATTTCCGGAATAGTAAGTGTAGGCAGAGTCGGACTTTATTTTCTCCATATGCATTGCAGTGATTACTTGGTCTGCATTTTCCAACTCTAAAGAACTGTTGGGGATACGAACTACGTTCCCAGCAAAATTTTCTCTTCCTAATATATCTATTGCTGCATTAGAAAAACCGTTTTCTACCGTTACTGTATGCGAGAACATAGGTTTTGCTCTATAAGGCAATACCGTTTTTTTACCGTTGATGTGTACATATCCGTCAACTATAGATAAGGTATCCCCTGGTATACCTACGGCACGTTTTACGTAATTTGATTTTTTATCGATGGGTTTGCGTACTCCTTCTTGTTGCTTAAAGAATTGGTAGACCGTATCGGCAGGCCAGCTAAACACTACAATTTCATTCCTTTTTACTTTTTTAAAGCCGGGGAGACGCATATAAGGAAGCTGTAGTTTATTCCAAAATGATGTTTTATAGGTAGCGGGATCTACATCGGCTACATATGATCTTGTTTTTAGAATAGGTAGGGTATCATGTACCATTGGTGCGGCTACGGTGGTCATCGGAACACGTGCCCCATAATGGAATTTACTCACAAAAAGGAAGTCGCCCACCAACAGTGTTTTTTCCAAAGAGGAAGTAGGGATAACATAAGGTTGAATTATATAGGTGTGAACTAAAGTAGCTGCAACGATGGCAAATACTATGGAGCTTACCCATTCCCCTAAAGCGGTTCTTGGATGAAGATCCCTGTTTTCTATATAGGTGACCTCTGTAAAATAATTTACATAGTAGATATATAAACCTAAGGTAAGTATGGCCAACCAAGTATCTAAAAGGCTGTTTTTGCCAAAACTTCTAAGTGTTTCTACCCATACCACAGGGAACATTAATAGGTTAATAATAGGTATAAATAACAGAATTACCCACCATTTAGGCCTATTGATAATTTTCATTAAGATTATGGCATTGTATACTGGTATAGCTGCCTCCCAAGCTTTTCTACCTGCCTTTACGTATAATTTCCAGGTTCCTAAAAAATGTACTACCTGAATGATAAGAATAAAAATAATCCACTGTGTACCGTTCATATCCGTATGCTGATTTTGGATTGTTGTTTATAAATTAACAATCAATCTTTTAAGTCTTTCTTTGTTGGTGATTGTTACGCTCCTTAACTAAGGTTTAACACATCTTTCATAGAGAATACACCTTTCTTATCTTGTATCCATTCTGCTGCTATCACTGCTCCTAGGGCAAATCCTTCGCGATTATGAGCGGTGTGTTTTATCTCAATGCTATCTACTTCACTATCGTAGGTAACGGTATGGGTACCTGGAGTATCATCAATCCGTTTTGCTGTAATAGGGATTTCGTTAGCGTCAGCATTATCTAGCTTCCATGCAGAATAGTCAGTTTCATTTATTACCCCTTCAGCTAAAGTTATAGCCGTACCACTAGGAGCATCTAATTTTTGAGTATGGTGAATCTCCTCCATACTTACCTGATATTGCTTTAGATTTCCCATCATTTTTGCCAAATAGGAGTTTAGTTCAAAGAACAGGTTTACCCCAAGGCTAAAATTGGAAGCATAAATAAATGCGCCATTATTTTCTTTACATATCCGTACAGCATTGTCGTAATCTTCTAACCATCCT
Organism: Arenibacter latericius DSM 15913; assembly: GCF_000424985.1. Classification (GTDB taxonomy): domain Bacteria; phylum Bacteroidota; class Bacteroidia; order Flavobacteriales; family Flavobacteriaceae; genus Arenibacter; species Arenibacter latericius. Next base: position 103,386 of record NZ_AUKX01000005.1, on the reverse strand, counting down.
GTGGTACCACAAATTACGGGAATGTTGTTTTCCATGCATGTTTTTATATTATCAAAAGCAGCACTTGGCATACTGAAATCTATGGCTACATCTATTTCAGAGAAGTTTATTTCCGTTGTGTCTACGTCAATTTTTGCTACTATGGTATGGTTTCTTTTTAGGGCGATTTGTTCAATCATTTTCCCCATTTTACCATATCCGAACAAGGCAATATTCATCAATTAAAATTTTATAGTTAATGCCATTCCGTAAACTGGGTTGGCTGTGAGGGCGTCTGTATCCAAGAAAGGTTTAAAATCTAAACTTAGATCATCGTCCACGTTAAATTGTTTTAAATGGGCGTCTACATTGGCATCTACAATATTAAGAACGTACATTCCAATTGTGACTAATAGCCAAAGGTCTCTGTCTCGCTGGTATCTATCCTGGGCATTTTCCAAGGCTGTGTCGGAAAAGTCTGGTGGGGAACCTGGTGGATTTGGCGTCCCTAGGTCGTAGAATTCATCATCGGTAAATCCGGCTTGCCTGCGTTTAAAAGCAGTCCTAAATCGATCGTACAGATCATCATTGTATTTATAGGCGTATACTCCAGTCCCGATTGCTGCGTATACAATGGGTACTTTCCAGTAGCGTTTGTTGTAGATTTGACCTAGGCCCGGGAAAACGGCGGAATAAAAAGCGGCTTTACTAGGAGCTAAGGGATTAATTCCTTTCTTTTTAATTTTAAGGGTGTCTATTGCTGTAAATCCCTTTTCATTAAGGGCTACTTTTACAGAATCGGATTCTTGTTTTTTATCCTCTTTTTCTTGGGCAAACCCAAAAGAGACAACCAGAAAACATGCTACTAGTGATAGAAAGAAATTACTCACCCGTAATCAATTTTTTTATCCGATTAAATTCTTCCTGAGAGTGAAAAGGAATAGTAATCTTGCCCTTCCCTTTTTCTGTAGCCTTAATATCTACCTTTACATCCAAATAGTCTGTAAATCTACTTACACTCCTAGCTATAAATTCTGGACTGCTTTTGGATTTCTGTTGTTTCTTACTCTCAGTAGGTGATGCTGCGGCAGACTTTCTTTCTTGGTACTCCTTTACGGCTTTCTCTGTATTTCTTACGGAAATATTTTCCGTAATAATTTTTTCGTAAAGAGCTATTTGATCTTCTTTTTCTTCTATATTTACTAATGCTCTACCGTGGCCCATACTAACGAAACCGTCTCTTATACCGGTCTGAATAATGGGATCTAAACGCAATAGACGCAGATAATTGGTGATGGTAGAACGTTTTTTTCCTACTCTTTCACTCATTTTTTCTTGAGTCAATTGAATTTCATCAATCAGCCTCTGATAAGAAAGCGCAATTTCTATAGGATCTAGATCTTGACGTTGAATATTTTCTACCAAAGCCATTTCCAAGGATTCCTGGTCGTTGGCAATTCGGATATAGGCAGGAATGGTTTCTAAACCAACTAATTTAGAGGCTCTAAAACGTCGCTCTCCAGAAACTAATTGGTATTTGTTGAAATCTAATTTTCTAACCGTTATAGGCTGTATAACGCCTAATTCTCTAATGGATGAAGCAAGTTCATGTAAGGCTTCGTCATTAAAATTAGAACGGGGTTGAAATGGGTTAACCTCTATAGAGCTTAGGTCTAACTCAACTATATTACCCACCACCTTATCGGCATTCTTGTCGGAAGCCGATTGAATGTCGTTTTCGGGGTCTTTTAATAAGGCCGATAATCCTCGGCCCAACGCTTGTTTCTTTGTCGCTTTCGCCATTATACAGTTTCCTTGTTTTTCACTACTAATTCATTGGCCAAATTTAAATAATTGGCCGCTCCCGTACTACTTGCATCATATTTAATAATGCTTTCGCCATAACTTGGTGCTTCACTTAATCTGACGTTTCTTTGGATAATGGTATCAAAAACCATTTCTGAGAAGTGTTTTTTTACTTCTTCTACCACTTGGTTAGAAAGACGTAATCTAGAATCGTACATGGTAAGTACCATACCTTCTATATCTAATGCTGGATTGTGAATTTTTTGAACACTTTTAATCGTATTCAATAATTTTCCCAATCCTTCTAATGCAAAGTATTCACATTGAATAGGAATCATAACGGAATCTGCCGCTGTAAGGGCATTTAATGTTAAGAGCCCTAAAGAAGGAGCGCAATCTATTAGAATATAATCATACTCGTCTTTCAAGGATGCGATGGCATCTTTCATCATATACTCGCGATTATCCTTGTCTACCAATTCTATTTCAATGGCAACCAAGTCGATATGCGAGGGTATAAGATCCAGGTTAGGGGAAGAAGTGGTCACTATAGTTTCCCTTGAAGATTTAGTATGCTCCAATAATTGATAGGTTCCCATTTCTACAGTCTCCACATCTACTCCTAATCCGGAGGTTGCGTTTGCCTGGGGATCGGCATCAATTAATAATACCTTTTTTTCCAAAACACCTAAAGCAGCTGCTAGGTTCACCGAAGTGGTGGTTTTGCCTACGCCGCCTTTTTGATTTGCTATAGCAATTATTTTGCCCATTATCATAGTAAGTTAGTGGGTAAAAATACGATTATTTACGTTGTTATAAAATGTATTTTGTTAACAGATGGTAAATAAAGTCATAGTACATCACCTACCTCCCAAAAAAACGGCAGGGGGTATGGTGTTAACGACTGTTTTGTAGTCATCTAGTCCATTAGAATCTCTAAAATATGAATCGCCGTATCGCTTATTTTTTTTCCAGGACCAAAAATTGCCACGGCTCCGGATTCATATAAAAAATCGTAGTCTTGTTTTGGTACTACTCCTCCTACAATTACCATAATATCTTCCCGTCCATAACTTTTTAATGCCTCTAGTACTTGGGGTACAAGGGTTTTATGACCGCCTGCTAATGAGGAGATGCCTAAAATATGGACGTCATTTTCTACCGCCTGTTTTGCTGCTTCTGCAGGGGTCTGAAATAAAGGGCCAATATCTACATCAAACCCTAAGTCGGCATAACCTGTAGAAACCACCTTTGCACCACGATCGTGACCATCCTGTCCCATTTTAGCAATCATTATCCGTGGTCTGCGCCCTTCTTGTTCGGCAAACTTATTAGCCATTTCTCGAGCTTTTTCAAAGCTGTTGTCTTCTTTTATTTCTTTTGAATACACTCCAGTAAATGTTTTTATTTCAGCTCTATGCCTGCCAAAAGCTTTTTCCAAGGCAGCACTAATTTCTCCTAAGGTTGCTCTTGCCTTAGCCGCCTTTACCGATAAAGCTAGTAAATTATTTTCATCTCCGTAATTATCGCTACTATTTTTGGATGAAGTAGCTTTCATCTTTATTTCTGCGGCTGCAGAAAGATTGTCTAAAGCGTTCTGAACTTCACTAGTATTTCTATTAGCTTTTAGTTGCTGCAATCGCTCTAGTTGTTGACTTCGTACTTTTGCGTTATCTACTTCCAATATCTGAAAACTATTCCGCTCTTCTTCTGCTAGATACTTATTAACACCCACAATAACATCTTGACCACTATCTATACGCGCCTGTTTTTTTGCCGCTGCTTCTTCTATTCTAAGTTTAGGGATACCAGCTTCTATGGCTTTGGTCATACCGCCTAACTCTTCAACCTCTTGAATTAATTCCCAAGCTTTTTGCGCTATTTCATGAGTTAGGGATTCCACATAATAGCTGCCGCCCCAGGGATCTACAGTTTTGGTTATTCCTGTTTCTTCTTGCAAGAATAGTTGGGTGTTTCGTGCTATTCGAGCAGAAAAATCCGTAGGGAGTGCTATGGCCTCGTCTAAGGCATTGGTGTGTAGGCTTTGGGTTCCTCCAAATACTGCAGCAGAGGCTTCAATAGTAGTTCTCGCAACATTATTGAAAGGATCTTGCTCGGTAAGGCTCCATCCGCTAGTCTGACTATGGGTGCGCAGTGCTAGGGATTTATTTTTCTTAGGGTTAAACTGTTTTACCAATTTAGCCCATAACATTCGGCCTGCCCTCATTTTGGCGATTTCCATAAAATGGTTCATGCCTATTCCCCAGAAGAAAGAGAGTCGCGGTGCAAAGTGATCTATATCTAAGCCTGCTTTTATACCTGTCCTTATATATTCTAATCCATCGGCTAAAGTATAGGCTAGCTCCAAATCGGCAGTAGCTCCAGCCTCATGCATGTGATAACCAGAGATGCTGATGCTGTTAAATTTGGGCATATGTTTACTGGTATACTTAAAAATATCGGCTACAATCTGCATGGAGGGTGTAGGTGGGTAGATATACGTATTCCTAACCATAAATTCCTTTAGGATATCATTTTGGATAGTACCTGCCAATTGATCTAGAGATACACCTTGTTCCTCTGCGGCAACAATATAAAAAGCCATAATAGGAAGAACCGCTCCGTTCATGGTCATGGAAACAGACATTTTGTCTAAGGGGATATCCTTAAAGAGAATTTTCATATCCTCAACCGAGTCTATAGCAACTCCAGCTTTCCCTACATCCCCTACAACTCGCTCATGATCGCTATCGTATCCTCTATGAGTAGGCAGGTCAAATGCTACGGATAGTCCTTTTTGACCCGCTTGTAAGTTACGCCGATAGAAAGCGTTACTCTCTTCGGCTGTTGAAAATCCGGCATATTGCCTAATGGTCCATGGGCGTTTAACATACATAGTGCTATAGGGTCCCCTTAGGTAGGGCGGAATTCCTGCTGCAAAATTTAAGTGTCCTAAGCGTTCCGTATCTTTTTGGGAATAGGAAGGTTTTAAAGGGATGCCCTCTGCAGTTATAAATTGCTCCCCGGTTAATTCGTAATTATGGGAATTATCACTCTTATTAAGTTTTATATGTTGGAGATTTTTTCTAGCCATTGTTTACAAATTATTTTAAAGCGCACCTGAGAAAACTGGTCTAAAACTCCCCCATTGTTTAATCTTTGGGGTTTTAATTTTTCTGATGTAATATAACCAAACTGCCTCTATTAAAACTTAAGTTACTCTTGTTTCAAGCGCTTTTGCTCTAATTCTTCTGATAGCCTTTTCTCTATGATGGGTTCTATCAACGTTTTTCGACTCTTGGTTTTTACAAAAGGATACAATTCCAATTTATCTTTTATTTCTTCTTCCTTAGCAAGGAATTTATTGGTTCCTATAAGGACGGTCTCCTGTTTATTGAACTCCTCCTGTTCCTTACTCGCACTTTCCTTAATTTTTTTCTGGATTAGCTGCTGTTTTAATTGATTTAAAAACCCACCTCCAGCTTCTATCTGTTTAAACAGGTCTAGCGCTTGGGAAGCTAGTTGATGGGTTAATGTCTCTATGTAATAACTGCCATCTGATACATTGCCAACCTTGTTAAAATGGGCCTCCTCTTTTAATAGAAGCAACTGATTTCTGGCCATTCTAGAACTAAAGTCATTATCTTTTTTATATAAAGTATCAAAGGGTAAATTACAAACGGTATTGGCTCCTCCAAGTACGGCCGACATGCATTCTGTGGTTGTGCGAAGCATATTGTTATTATTATCGTACAAGGTTTTGTTTCTTTTGGAAGGACAAGCAATGATATGGCAATTGGGCTTAGCTCCATATTCCTTTGCTAGGGTAGCATACAAAACCCTAAGTGCCCTTAGTTTAGCAATCTCAAAAAAATAATTTCCGCCAATAGCCACCTTAAAAGTAAATAAGGCCGATTTTAAAAGTGATTTATTATTTTTCTCTAAATGGTTAAGGTACTCATTGGCATGTGCCATGGCATAAGCCAGTTGTTGCACCTTGTTGGCACCTGCATTTTCATAAAGGGTAAGATCAACGCTTAGAGTATTGTCATGATTTAATCCGAGGATGCTATCTAGCTGCTGGTGATCCTGCTTCATATTAGAAAACCAGTTGCCAGTGCGTGCTAAATTTCCAACAATATCAATGTTTAAAAAAATATGATGAGCCTTATCTCCTGCGAACTCTAAAATCGATTTGCAATACCCATCCGAAAGGAACTGTAAGTTAAAATAGATGGTGTTTTTATTCAAATCGATATGTCGCAGTAACTCCTTTGGATCTATTGTAGGTGTTGGGATTGTAAAATGAAGATCTTCTGCTCCTTTTTTTATGGCATTTATGGCAATTTTATTAGCGATGGCCGCATTTCCTGCATAAATGGCCTGTCCAACTCCCCACGAATTTTTTAATTGAAAATTGGGTAAATCTAAGTTGGCCAAATCTTCCTTATGGTAGAATGGCTTTGTTTTAATTCCTTCCGGGGATTCCCAAACTAATTGTTCATTATAGTCCTCTCCCATTAGATCTACTTGTATTAGTTGTTTCCATTCTTTTAAAGAAATCTCCCGAAAATCACTAAACAACTCAGAATTACTCATCTTTCTTAGATTTTATACTGTCTTCGTATTCAATTAAATAAATCTCTTCATTCTTCTTTTTCAGATAGTATTGTTCTCTCGCAAACTTTTCTAACTCCTCTGGATCGGAAAGCTTTTCTATGATTTTTTTATCTCTAGAGATTTCCTCTTGTAGAAATTCTCGTTGCTTTTCTAGGTTTCTAATTTCCCTTTTTAATTCCCAATGAATGAGTAGGGAGTTGGTATCAAAAAAAACCATCCATATTAAAAAAGCGGTTAGTACCAATACATACATATTGGTTACTATGGCAAACCATTTTTTCTTCCTTATTTCTTTTATTCCCATAAATAGCTATGCTAGCTTTTGATTAATGATAGACCTAACAATATCTACGGCAACGGTATTGTATTTGTTGTTTGGGATTATTATATCTGCATACTCTTTGGTGGGTTCAATAAATTGATTGTGCATAGGCTTCAAGGTTTTCTGGTACCTATCTAACACTTCATCAAGATCTCTTCCCCGCTCATTAATATCACGTTTTAACCTTCTAATTAATCGTTCATCAGAATCGGCATGTACAAAAATCTTAATATCAAACATATCCCTAATTTGTGGATTGGTCATAATTAATATGCCTTCAACAATCATTACTTTTCTAGGATGGGTAAGGATAGTATCCTTGGTCCTGTTATGGTTTACAAAAGAATACACTGGTTGGTGAACAGGGTTTCCTTGTTTTAATTCCTGTAAATGATTTCCAAGTAGTTCAAAATCGATCGCCCGTGGGTGATCAAAATTTATTTGTGACCGCTCCTCATAAGAAAGATGAGAAAGATCGTTGTAATAAGAGTCCTGGGAAATGACGCCAACCTCCTTATTTGGTAATTCATTGATAATCTGGTTTACTACGGTTGTTTTTCCACATCCGGTTCCTCCTGCAATCCCGATAATTAGCATTTCTAAATATTTTGTTCCAAAAATAGCGATTTGGGATGAAAACCCTTTGATTTTAATTTTGACAATAAGCAAAAAGGTAAGGCCTCCCTTCCTTGTTGGTTTGGGATTTTTATGTGAGTAATTTAAAGTTATGCAGATAAAGTCCCTGTTTGTAGAAAGATACTAAAAGATTTAACATTTACAGGAGGGCTTTTGGCTAAAAAACCATATAAATAAGGGGATTTAAAATAGTAAGCATTTACAAATATTAACAAGGAGTAATTCTATAAATGAATAATTTTGTTTAATATGTTGTAACAGTGATCAATACTATGGGAAATAGACTTTACCTATTTATGCTTACATTTTTATCCGTTATGGGTATATATGCTCAAAAGGAACTTCCAATTAAAGTACGGGATTCTCAGGTGAAACCGTTGGCAAGTTTAGCGAGCACTAGCCTACAGCAAAGTTTAGAACGTGAACTTATGTCTAACCCCAAGTGGAAGGCGTTGATGAAAAATAGAAAAATGGCTGTAGGGATTGTGGATTTAAAAAACCCGGAAGAGGCAAAATATGCTAGTATTAACGGGAACTACATGATGTATGCGGCTAGCTTGCCTAAAATTGCCATTTTATTGTCTTCCATGGATGCTTTAGAAAAAGGGGAACTTAAGGACAACCAGACTATTAGAGAAGATATGAGGCTTATGATTAGTAAATCTAGCAATGCAGCTTCTACAAGGATGATAGATCGATTGGGTTATGATAAGATACAATCCGTGATGACCGATCCTAAATATAAGTTTTATGATGAAGAGCGTGGAGGCGGTCTCTGGGTAGGTAAGCGCTACGGTGGAGGTGGAGCTACTAATAGAGAGCCTCTTAAGAATTTATCCCATGCCGCAACGGTTAACCAAGTATGCCGTTATTATTATTTGTTAGCCAACGGTCAATTAGTAAATAGGGAGAGATCTAAACAGATGCTAGATATAATGGGTGATCCTGAATTGCATCATAAATTTGTAAACACGCTAGACGTTATTGCACCCTCTGCAAAATTGTATCGTAAATCTGGATCCTGGAGAAATTTTCATTCAGACTCGGTTCTAGTCTGGGGGAAGAATCCTAATAGACGTTATATATTAGTTGCTTTAATAGATGATGAATCCGGAGAACAAATTATTCGAGATCTTGTGAAGCCAGTGGAGAAAGTACTACGGGCAGGACGCGCCCAGGTGGCCAATAATTGAATTGCATTACATCATTAGATTTGTGAAGTATTAGGTAGTCCCTGTTACCCATACAAGCACATTTTATTGTAAATTAGATTTGCCCTAATAAGTTATTTGGTATTTAATATACATAAAGCACCACATTTGAACCACCTTTTATCACTGATTAAAATATATATTCTAAAAGCTTTTGATCTAAAGGAGGAGGAGTTGAAAAAAACGCTCCTGCTGCAGTTGAACATATTCCTCATTATAACGGTTCTACTGATTGTAAAACCAACTATTAATTCCTTATTTCTTTCCGAACTCTCTTCTAGTGCTCTTCCTCTAGGGTATGTGCTAACAGCAATTATGGCCATTGGTGGTTCTTATTTTTATGATAGCGCCATGGAAAAGTATGCCCTGAACATAATAGTTGATAGGACTATTATAGGTTCGGTAATTTCATTGGTGCTATTTGGTATCGCATTTAGTTTTAACCTTACTAGCGGATATATCCTTTATATACCCTATGTGTGGGTGGCATTGTTTGGACTGCTTACCGCCTCGCAGTTTTGGATAATGGCTAACCTTGTCTATAACGTAAGGGAGGCAAAACGTGTCTTCGGGTTTATTGGTGCCGGGGCCATAGCTGGCGGAATTTTTGGAGGATATTTAACCTCCTTGTTGACCAAGATACTTTATACAGAGAATTTACTTTTTGTTGCAGCGGCTTTGCTTTTATGCTGTCTTCCCATTACCCGTTACATATGGAGTACAGAAGTAGTTAAATTAAACCCTTTTCAAGTTTCAGGAAGGTCTGTACCTAAAGGAGAATCCCCTTTTAGACTCATTAAACAGTCTAAACTACTGAGCTTAATTGCTCTGGTTATCGGAATTAGTGTGCTAATCGCCAAGCTTGTAGATTACCAATACAGTGATTATGCCTCTAGGTTTATACAAGATCAGGATGAGCTGACCTCATTTTTTGGGTTTTGGTTTTCTACGCTTAGTGTAATTTCTCTATTAATACAATTATTTCTTACCAAGCGAATTGTAGGGACCTTTGGGGTGGGGAAGTCCTTATTATGGTTGCCGACAGGTATTTTAATTGGGTCTGTTCTATTATTGATTCTTCCTCAGTTGTGGGTGGTGGTATTTATTAAAATTGTAGATGGGAGTTTAAAGCAGTCTGTAAATAAAGCGGCAACGGAGCTACTTTCTATACCCATCCCCATAGAAATTAAAAAGAAAACCAAAACCTTTACAGATGTAGTGGTAGATAGCATAGCAACGGGAATGGCCGGTTTTATCTTAATATTCTTTATCAATGCACTAGAAATACCGTCAACTTACATCAGTTTAATCATTATTGTCCTAATTTCTATATGGTTGTATTTTATCTATCACCTTAGAAGGGAGTATATAGTAGCGTTTAAAGGGTTGTTGGAACAACCTGGAGTAAAAAAGGAAAAGGCAGATAAGAAAGAAATAAAAGTTACGTCTATTATAGATACAGTTATCCGGGTGCTTAATAGCGGAACGGAGAATCAGATACTTCACATGCTTCATAAAACTTTAGAGGTGAAGGATGAACGTTTTTTTTATGCCATTAAAAATCTGCTAAGCTATCCTTCTGCCAAGGTGAGGGCTCTTGCTATTGAGAACCTTTATTTTCTTAACACAGAAAATTTATGTGTACCCATTCAGGAACTGATAATGGATAAAGATCAGCAAGTCACCACTTCTGCGTTTAGATATTTGTTGAAGAATTACGATCAAGATCAGGTTCAACTTTTTAATACCTATCTCAATGTGGATGATAATACCATTGCCAATGCTGCTTTAGTAGGCTTGTCCTTAGAATTAAGAAATAATGAGCTATTGCAAAGCCGCTTTAGTTTGGAAGATAGAATAGAAAAAGCATTATCGAAACTTACCTTTTTAAGTTCCGAAGAGGAAAAAACAAATAAGACACAGGCTATTTTGGAAGCTATAGGGAATGCTAAGGTAGAACGGTTTTACGATGTGATAAAGACCCATATAAAGTCTCCTAATAGTGCTGTGGCCAATACTGCAATAACAGCGGCATCTAAAACCTTGAATGAGCAGTTTGTGGGTTTAATTGTTGCTAAGTTACCGGGGAAAGAAACTAGAAAGTCTAGTATAGAAGCCTTATATTTTTTTGGAGAGCCTATAATAGATATTCTATACGAAATGGTATTGAAGGAGAATGAGCTGGAGATGGAAGAAGCTGCGGTAGTAGTATTGGTGATGGAGAAATTTGCCTCGCAAAAAGCTGTTAATACCCTGATAAAACTAACTAGAGAAACTGAGCATACTATAAAAATTGAAGCTATTGAGGTCTTAAAAAGATTGAAATGGAAGTATCCACATTTAAAAATTAACGACCGATTTGTTGTGGAAAGAATATTAGACGAATGCAACTTATATCAAAATACACTTTCCGTTATTCATTCCCAGATTATCATCCGATATAAAAGAAATTCCGAGATACCGGAATCGCGCGAAGAAAACGAGGCCAGAAATAGCTTGATTCATTTGTTGGAAATGCGATTGGATAGGCAATTACAGCGAATCTTTAAGTTTTTAGGCATCAAATACCCTCCCCAGGATGTAGACCCCATACTAAACTCTATACTGCATGGAAAAGAGGAACAACGGATACATGCCATTGAATTTCTAGATAACATCTTAGATATTCAGCTTAAAAAGGAATTGATTCCTGTAGCCGAATCTACCCTTTTAGAAATAGGTTCAGAAAAGAATTTAAAGAATTTGGATGTTAAGGTACTAAGTGAATATGAATGTTATAATATCCTTTTAAAAAGAAAAGATGTTAAACTAAGGTTCGCGGTACTTTACCTAATTGAAAAAATTAACGAGCCAAAATACAATTCCCTTTTAAAAATGGCTTTGGATGATTCTCATGTAAAGGTTAGGAAAAAGGCTGCCGAAATCCTTCAATCCACAGAAAAACCTACTTTTTAATTATTTTATCAATACTGCTAGCCAACATCATATGGTCTGTGGCCGAATTTTTTCGCAATACATTGGTCATTAGAACCACCATATAGGTGCAGTTGTCTGGATGTTCAATAATGGCTACAGAGTTCATAAAATTAGTGATGTTCCCCATATATTTGCCACAAGGTTCACCACTTGTTTTATTACACTGGTACAAACTTCCCGATTTAAAATAAACAGCGGCTTCTTTTAATGAAGGGGATTGTGCATATCTTATCCTGCGATCCGTCATATACATTAATCGCTTCATCTCAAGGCTAGAGGCTTCATCTATAACATTTCCTTGTTCTAATTGGATTAAGAATTTCATTAATCCCAAGGTAGACCCTATACTTCCTCCTTTGTCTCCAACGTATTTATTGGCCCCAGAGGTGAAAAAGCTTCCCAATCGCCATTCATCGGAACTTATGTTCAAATTACGTAATGGTAGGTTTACAATATCGTTGGATAAATCGGTGAGTTCTTTTCTTGGGGTAGTGTTAAAATAAGTATCGGCTTCTTCTTGAGTAAGTTCGGGGTATGCTTGTCCAAAGGCGGCCATTAATAAAGCTTCTCGCCACACTATACTGGCAGCGCCATTATTGCTAACAGAGAGCATATGGTCTGCCCATTCAAATAAGGTAAATACGTCACTAGCAACCACCTGTCTTTTAATAAGTTTATGGGTCTCTACATTAAAAATAGGAACAGTATGTGAATCTGTTAAGCCCCAAACTCCTGACTTAACGGATTTTGAGCGTAATAAATCGATTCGTTTTTCAAAGGAGTCAGGATAAATTTTCGATAATTGATCAAACAGCGCTACCAATACCGCCAATTTACCTACGCTTCCCGGTTGATAGCCTGCAGTTTCGTTCCGCTTTGCAAAGCGAATCTTATTTACATCGGAGATATCCAGAACCGCAAGAGAATAACTTTTATCCAATCCTTTGAAAAGTCCGTTTATTTCTTTCTGAAAATTTTCTTCTATCGTTAAAATGGACTCCAAACTATCCTTCTTTTTTGAAAGTAGATTAAGGTCAATTTCCTCGTAAGATTTATAAGCTCCGGCAGGTAGGGGGGAGGCTGATTTTATTTCTCCACTTTTAACCAGTTCCAAATACTTTAAACGTTTTATTCCCGTGCGTTCATATCCGTCTATGGGGTAAAAGGTTGCCACAGTAAATGCAGAGCAGCATAGTATTAAAAGGTTGTAGATGATATATTTCTGCATTTTATATTTTTTGGGAGAGATTAATTTTTTTGTTTAGATCTATTTTTGAGGTAATAGACTCTAAATAATCGGAGCTTTGTGCTTTTTTATTTTCTACAAAAGGTCTAATCTGAAAGAGCCATAACTTATTCTTTTGGAAACCTAGTTCTACATCATAGGCACCATTATAATCAGTGTTTGTTTCTTTGGGCATCGTTTCTCGAATCGCATTTGCAAGATCCCTAATGTCCTGAATGTTTTGATCGTTAAGAATGAAATTTTCAAAGGTAGCTATCTTTTTTTCTGTCCCTCCTGCTGAGGGGAGCCTATTGTAATAAGATTCTCTAGCAGGTGCAAGCAACTGTTTGCCTCCAGCATCAAATATCTCGTAGGTTTCCGCAGATTGCCCATCTACCGCACCCCCGGCACCTCTACTGAAGGCTACTGTTAAATCTTCGGGTCTTCCGGAGTTGATTCCCTTGGTAATTAAAACTCCAGAATAATCCACATCTACACTGGGGATAACCAATATAGAAGGGAAAACATTTTCTGGATTCAACAGAAATTTTTGTCTCCATTTAAAACTGCGTTCCGTATAAGGAGAAGCCCATACATCTTTAATTCCTGCAATTATCTTTTCTTTTGTCACTACATTAAATATGGTTAAATTAAGACCTGCTCCAGTAAAGTCCTTAAGGTCTTCCATATTGGTGTCACTCCTAAGGAATACTGGAATCTCCCCTAAATTTTCCCCGAGTATATTGGCAAACCCTTTTTCTAGTTGTTCAAGAAACTCCGCTTGTAGATGAATATTTTTTATTGCTTCTCTTAGAGCCTCCAACCTTTGTAATTGATAGTTCTCAACTTCACTATGGTTAATTCCTTGGGCGCGCATGGTTTCGGCCTCTTTAAAGATGGTATTTAAAAACTCCCAATATGTAACTTTGCTATCTGGCATAGGTTGGTCCATATGGGATCTAAAAATTCCAAAGGGAATTACTAGACCTTCTACCACTTTGTTAGGGAACATCTTTTTTAATTGACCGAGGTTAGCCGCTTTGGGGCCGCAGAGCTTCCCCGAATCACTAGCATCCACTTCCTTTAGATCTAATATTTTGTTTTCCTGTAATCTGATATTATCAACAGGGACGCGCACCCTATCTTCCCTGCGTTCTTTTTTGGCAAAGAGATTGCGCTCCTCGGGAGTCATATCATTTTCTAGCTTCATAATCACATTACCTTTATTGGAAACTGCGAAAAATACCATCTCTCCGTTATATTTTAGAAGGTTTTTAAGGTTATCATCAGCTAGTGCTGCGTTGGGTATTCCTAAATTCCTAGCCAAAAGCTGTACGTGAGAGACCATATTTCCTTCGGATACCGTGGCAATGCCGGCCACAGGTTTTAAATCTGCTGGTGGTCGCTGAAATACATATATCTTATCTGAAACTACTTCAATTTCATCTGGGGACCCGCTCACAACGACTAGTTCACCCAATGCATAACCCGAATTTAACCCGCGAAATCCACTTTGGTTATCAATACCCATAACCTTATTGGTGAGTGCCGATTCCTTGGCAATTATATCCCCTAATTCACTAACGGACTGCCCAAGGTGTAAGGCTATAGAACCCCTAATTTTATCGTCTATATACCCATAGGCATTGGGCTCAAATCCGGTATATATATCTACAATTCTTTGATAATTGGCTTTTACCATAGAAGAACTCCATTCTACTTCCCTACGTGCATGTTCTAATGTTTTGGTGAGTTCTCCTAATGAATTCCCCTTGGAAGCTAAGTTTAATTGCTGCCATTCTTCTAGTTCAATATATCCAGCACCTGTATTAGCCATTCCTAAATAGCATACCTTATCTAAGAGTTCGTTTAAGTCCTTGGGCTGCCATTCAGGTGCTTTTTTAAAAATTATTTCCTCTAGTTTTAACGAGGCGTCCATTAATTGTAATCTAGCGGAAGCAGACTCTTCTTCTATTATTGCCTTTCTAATGGATAACAGTAATTCTGCCGTTGCCGGTATTAAAAATGCGTTGTTTTTTTCCTCTGAATAAAGGTTCGAATAAGTGATTATATCCTTGCCAATCTGTTTTTCCTCAACAAGGTTAGTTCTTTTTGGCAAAGCGGCAATATCTACAGACTTGTAGAAAGTTGTCATGGTGCGGGTTAAGGCATCAATTTTTAAATTAACCTCCGAACTTAATTTTCCGCTATGGTTGTTTTTATAATGGGTTACCCTATTAATATCTCCCGCATCGGGCTGACTATGAATTTTAATTCGCAAATCCATAAAGCTAGGTGCCATGTCGGAAATCACTTTAGATTCGCTTCTAATTTTTTGCGCTAAATTATCATCTCCTTGGTGTGGTATATCTTTTAAGGATTGTCTTATAAGAAAAAAATGCTTTTTTATATTATCGGTATCAGAGAGTAGCCATTTAAAAAACTCAACACCCCATGCCTCTTCATCTTCAGACTGTATAGCTCCTCTATAATACTGCCCTTTTTGTAACACCCAACCATCGTCAACAGACCTTAAATATTTGTCTAGCTGATATTGTTTTAGGCGCGAATGGTTATTGTCCTTATCCCAGAACTCTTCTTTATTGGTATACGCAAGAATTTGACCAAAAAATAAATGATTGCTCTTACCTAGATCGATAACCGAGTTTTTGTAGGTAGCATGTTGTACTCCGGGACCAATTTTATCTGGACATGGGTCTTTTGGCTGACGAATACTACCATCTGTGCAAAACCATCGGATTTCTTTATAGGGACCCCTAATATCCTTTTTGTAAGAAGTGATGAGCTCTTTAATTTCTTGGTTATTCGGTTTTTGTCCCCAAGCAAAATAAGAGATATGTAATAGGAGTAGGCAAGCAAGGAATTGTTTTATCATAAAAGTAAATATCGCCAAAGCGAAAAGTTGGACTAAAGGTAATTCCAATTTTTGTAATCCCTTTTTTTTAGTATATAAAATCGGTCAGACTTTTTTTTTATCGTTGATAGACCTAAAATCAATCGTTTAAGCTTTTGTAAAACAACATAATGGTTCAGATTGTTTAAATTAAGTTGATTTTAGAAACAACACAAAATATTAGCTGCTTATTTAAGATTTTGAGGGGAGGTAATGACTTAGATTTCAATTGATATTTTAATCTAACTCTTAAAAGCAGATAAATTATTGGATAAAATTTAGTTACCTTGGAAGGGAATAAAAAGGATTAAAATCTTATTAATAAATAATGGGCAGGTAGATTTTAAAGTTGAATTTTAACCTTGAATTAGAGTATAATTATGAATAGAAGAAAGTTTATTGGAAACACCGGAGTGTTGGGAGTAGCTGCATTGTTGCCGCTGTCTTCATTTTCTTTGATTAACAGTCCAAAATATAAGATGGGATACCAATTATTTTCCATTAGAGATGAGATGGCCAAAGATCCTAAGAGCACGTTAACGTATTTAAAAGGACTAGGGTATGAGGATTTTGAAATCTATGGTTTTGATGCTGAAAGTGGGAGTTATTATGGTTATTCATCATCGGATTTTAAGCAATTGTTAGATGATTTAGGCTTAACTGTAAGTAGTGGGCATTATAATTTCTCTCCATATCTGGATAAAACTGAGGACGAATTAAAGCGTTTTGTGGATCAGTGTATTGATGGGGCGCAAACCTTAAAAAGCGATTATATTACCTTGCCTTGGCTGTCACCTGAACAAAGAACTATTGATAAGTATAAATTGTTATCTAAGAAGATGAATGCTATCGGGGAGCAAATAACAGACGCAGGCCTAGGATTTGCCTATCACAACCACGGCTATGAGTTTGAAAATGAGAATGGGGAAAACGGATTTGATATAATTATAAATGAGACCGACCCTAACCTGGTGAAATTGCAACTAGATATGTATTGGATAATACATTCTTCTAACTACAGTCCGAAGGAACTAATCCGTAAGCAGCCGAAGCGGTATACCATGTGGCATATAAAGGATATGCATAAGATTAGTAGGGATTATACCGAACTGGGCAATGGATCTATTAACTATCAAGAAATACTTCCAGACCCCAAGGAGTCGGGTTTAGAATATTACTATATTGAGCAAGGGGGGAATTTCACCCAAAACTCAATGAAGAGTGCCGCTACTAGTGCTCAGTATTTTAAGAAAAACCTGCAGCATTATTTATAAACTCCTCTAAACTTTGGAGAAAAATATAAATAACGATCTTAGAATTGGTTCATATAATTTCAGTTATTTTTAGGTCTATAAATTTAAAGTTGGAGTATTGTCACTTAGTCAGTCTTCATTTATTCTAGTGCTTGGGAGAGGTTATAATGGAATCCTAGGAACAAAATAAATGGACAGTGTGTCCAATATTCAATTATTTTTATCCCTTCCAAATATTTAGATGAAAAGAACATTAGTAAGACTTAGGAATAGCGGTTTTAGGAAATTTATTAAGAGACATGAGAAATACGCTCCGATAATTTTCTTCGTAGCGGGTTTTATTTTTGATTCCTTAACCCTTGGGCGTATAGATAGGTTATACGATTTGGTGGTGCTTTGCCTTCATATGTCTTCTTTAACTATAACACTAGTACTTTTTAATTTGGCCGATGATGGCCGGTGGAAAAACACCATATTGGGACGGTATGAAGAGTATTTTCCATTGGCGATTCAATTTTTCTTTGGAGGTCTTTCTAGTGCATTTGTTATTTATTTTTCCAGAAGTGTTTCTCTTTCTAGAACTATATCCTTTTTTGTAATCCTTGTGCTATTACTTTTTGCTAATGAATTGCTTAAAAAAAGGATTTCTAATAAGTATTTACAGTTTGGAGTTTACTTTTTTATAAGTTTTACTTTTTTCACTTTTATTATCCCAGTATTCATAAGTGAAATGAATACTACTATTTTTCTTATTTCTGGTGGGGTCAGTCTATTTTGTACTCTTCTACTAATCTCTATAATTTATAGTATCAGTCCAAGTACCAGATTAGAAATTCACTTGGGTAAAATATTTGGGCTTATTATATCTATCTACACACTGATCAATGTTTTTTACTTTTTTAGGATGATACCTCCTGTACCATTGGCGATGCAAACAGGAATGGTAGCGCATAATATTGAAATGGAAAATAATAGATACTACGTTACCTACGAAACGGATGAGTGGTATGTATTTTGGAGAGACCATAGATCGCAATATATTCATGAGCCTGGTGAAAATGTATATGTGTTTTCTTCCATATTTGCCCCCACTGATCTAAAAAAATCCATCTATCATAGGTGGATTTGGTATAATGAAGAAACTAACGAATGGGAGATTGTGGATGATATAGGTTATGAAATTACCGGAGGTAGGGATGGGGGGTATCGCGGATACACTTATAAGAATAATGTTAAACCGGGATTATGGTCTGTTGAGGTTATTACCGAGGAAGAGTTGGTGTTGGGAGTAATTGATTTTGAAATTCTGATTGATTCGTCCTTGCAACCCAAGAAGGTTGTAAAGAGAAGATTCTAATAATTATTTAATATTTAAAGCTTTTTATAAGTTTCCATAAGTAGGTTTTGGAAAGAGAATAGGATCAATTTACCATCCCTATAAGCTAATTATAACATTTATCTAGCTTATAAATTATGTTCTAGGTGCCGCCTTTACAGGGTAGATCTCTTAGTTAGGTATGCGAGAAAATTGTGATATTACGTAAAGTGTTGAGGGCTCTTTCAACTGTTATCATTTTGTTATTTTAAGGTGCTTCTTTTTCTATAGTGTTGAATATGACTACTTTTGCTGGATGCAAAATTCTCAGCAACGACCACAATTCGAATTTGTTGCCATAATGGCCTCTCTTATGTCCATTGTGGCGCTAACCATAGACGCTATTTTACCTGCTATGGCCACTATTGGATTAGATGTTGGTAGTCATGATCCTGTAGAAAATCAGAAGTTGATCACCATGATTTTTTTGGGACTAGGAATAGGTCAATTGATGCTAGGTCCACTGTCTGATAGCTTTGGCCGTAAGCCTATTGTGTATTTTGGTTTTGGCCTTTTCATGATAGCAAGTGTTATTTGTGTTGTTGCTCCTAATTTAGAATGGATGTTGGTGGGACGTGTATTACAAGGGGTGGGGCTCTCTGCCGCACGTTCTATTAGTATTTCCATGATTCGGGATTCTTATAGAGGTGATTATATGGCTAAGATTATGTCTTTTGTTACCGCTTTCTTTATTTTGGTGCCTATTGTGGCTCCGGCAATGGGGAAATTCTTTTTAGATCGTTTTGGATGGGAGTCTATCTTTTATGTGCAATTGTTAGCCACGATTATGATTGGGGTATGGTTCTGGAAGCGACAACCAGAAACATTAAAGCCAGATTATAAGATTAAATTCTCTAGACATATATATTTAAAAGGTTTAAAGGAGCTGCTAAGGCATAAGGAAAGTGTAGCCTTCACTTTAGTGTCGGGTTTAATTACGGGTGCTTTTATGGTGTATTTAAGTTCGGCCCAGCAGGTTTTTGAGGATCAATATGGTTTAGCGGATGACTTCCCATATATCTTTGCAGGCTTAGCAATTTCAGTTGGGATTTCTACTTTATTAAATGGTACAATGGTGGTAAGATGGGGTATGCGTAAACTTGCTTCTATCTCCCTTAGTTTGTTTTTTGTTATTTCGCTAACCTATATAAGTTTGTTTTGGAATTCTAGTAACCCTCCTTTGTGGGTGCTGATTATTTTTCTTGCTATTCAGTTTTTTGCTTTGGGGTTCTTATTTGGGAATATTAGGGCTATTGCCATGGAACCTATTGGGCATATTGCCGGAATTGGAGCAGCTATTACTGGGTTTGTCTCTACTATGATCGCTATACCAATTGCGACCTATATCGGTAGTTTTATGGAGGGGACTACACTTCCGCTGTTTATAGGGTTTGCTATTTGTGCCGGTCTATCTCTCTTTATTATGGTCTTTGTTCGTAAGAGTGTTGTACTTCAGACGGCTTTTGATCGTTAGGTTAAATTTTTAAATAACCATAATCTCACTTTTATATAGAATATTGCCTTTTATTATAAGGCAAGCTATAAATGAATTCAACTAGGTTTGTTAAAAGGATAAGAAATAGCTTTGTCGAAAGGTGGACTAAAATTTGAAGTGTTTGTATTTGGATTTCCGCATTAGTGATTGCAACGGCATCCTTTTTTATGGCTATAAAAAAGATATAGTGGAAAGCACGTGCCACTTTATATTTTTTTATAAAGTGGCAATGCTCTCAAAATAATATTAAAGAAGATTCTCTTTAATATCATCTACCACTTCTGGGTTTAGAAGGGTACTTGTATCTCCTAAATTATCCATATCCCTACTAGCTAGTTTTCTTAGGATACGTCTCATAATCTTACCAGAACGTGTTTTAGGCAATCCACTAGTGAATTGGATTTTATCTAACTTGGCAATTGGGCCAATGTGTTCTGTGATCATTTGATTAATCTCCTTTCTTAGGTTGTCATGGTCACGTGATTCTCCTGTCTCCTTTAAGGTTACAAAGCCATATAGAGCACTTCCTTTTACGTCGTGTGGAACACCAACAATAGCCGATTCTGATACTGCAGGATGTTCGTTTATAGAGTCTTCTATAGGTGCAGTTCCTAGATTGTGACCAGAAACGATGATTACATCATCTACACGTCCTGTAATTCTGTAATAGCCTACCTCGTCTCTAAAGGCACCATCCCCGGTGAAATAGTAATCAGGATAGGTAGAGAAATAAGTTTCCTTATATCGCTTATGATTGTTCCAAATAGTTCTTGCCATACCTGGCCATGGGAATTTTATAGATAAACGGCCCTCTACTTGATTGCCCTTTATTTCTTCTCCGTTATCACCCATAATAGCAGGTTGAATTCCGATGAAGGGTAGGGTAGCGAAAGTAGGTTTGGTAGGTGTTACAAAAGGTATAGGAGTAATCATAATACCTCCGGTCTCTGTTTGCCACCAGGTGTCTACGATGGGACTTTTCTTTTTCCCGATTACGTCATTGTACCAGTGCCATGCTTCTTCGTTTATTGGCTCTCCTACGGATCCTAACACTTTTAACGAGCTTAGATCGTGTTTTTTGGTAAATTCTATATTCTGTTTTGCCAATGCTCTAATAGCGGTTGGTGCAGTATAAAACTGATTAACTTTGTGTTTTTCTACAATTTGCCAAAATCTACTGTAATCTGGATAGTTAGGAACCCCTTCAAACATTAAAGAAGTAGCTCCATTGGCCAAAGGTCCGTAGACGATATAACTATGACCGGTAATCCACCCGATATCTGCTGTACACCAATACACATCGTGTTCGGTATATTGAAATACATTTTTAAAAGTATAGGCTGCATACACTAAATAGCCACCAGTGGTATGTACCATTCCCTTGGGGCTTCCTGTAGAACCAGAAGTATAAAGGATAAACAATGGATCTTCGGCATCCATAATTTCGGGCTTGCAATCAGAATCAGCTTTGTCTATCAATGGTTGTAGCCATTGATCACGACCTTCTACGAAATTAATGTCGGCCTTAGTACGCTTCACTAATAAAACGGACTTAACTCCTGGGCATTTTTCTAATCCCTCATCTACTATGCTTTTAAGGTCTATGGATTTAGCACCTCTAAAAGAGCCATCTGCGGTAATAACTAGTTTACAATCGCTATCGTTTATTCTAGATGATAATGCGGTTGATGAAAACCCAGCAAATACTACGGAATGAATTGCTCCAATACGAGCACAGGCCAGTAATGATACAGTTAATTCAGGAATCATAGGAAGGTAGATACAAACGCGATCTCCCTTTTTTATGCCTTGATCTTTTAAAACATTAGCCAGTTTACATACCCTTTCATGCAATTGTTTGTAGGTAATATGTTCTGCTTCTTCATTTGGGTCGTTGGGTTCGAAAATAATGGCAGTTTTATCGCCTCTATTTAATAAGTGTCTGTCTATACAGTTTTCAGTTATATTTAGTTTAGCACCCTCAAACCATTTGATTTCTGGAGTACTAAAATTCCAACTAAGGACCTTATCCCATTTTTTACGCCATAAAAAATGCTCTTCTGCGACTTCTCCCCAAAAGTTTTCTGGTTCTCGGATGGATTTCCGGTACACTTGATAGTACTCCTCCAAATGTTTAATGTGATAATTACTCATGTTCTATTTGATTTTTTATAAATTTATACAAATCATCTTAATTCGGATAGTTTTGAGACTTGATTTTGCAAATCCATAACCTTATAAATACCTATTTTGGTATTAAAATAATAGGTCTTTTCCTATCCGAGTTTTATTTTCTTATATCATAATCTAATGTTCTATTGCATTCCCAGCACCACTAGGAATCCTGATATGTTCTACAATTTCTTGAACCTCTAAAGGGGGTTCTGGGGTAAATTTATTGATGACAATAGCCACAATAAAATTAACAATCATAGCTACAGTTCCAAAGCCTTCCGGTGATATTCCAAACCACCACTCAGATTTGTCTGGGATTTCTCCTAACCACCCTAACTTAAATTTTGCCATATAGAAAAGCATTAGGCTTATACCAACAATCATACCCCCAATAGCCCCTTCTTTGTTCATTTTTTTATAAAATATTCCCAATACGATTGCCGGGAAAAAGGATGCGGCGGCCAATCCAAAAGCTAGTGCAACTACAGCAGCTACAAATCCTGGTGGATGGATGCCAAAATATCCTGCAACAACTACGGCCACTGTTGCCGCGATTCTTGCTGACCATAACTCTCCTTTTTCGGAGATATTGGGTAAAAATATTTTCTTGATAAGGTCGTGGGATACTGAAGATGAAATCACCAATAATAATCCCGCTGCGGTAGAAAGTGCTGCCGCTAGTCCTCCTGCAGCTACCAATGCGATTACCCAAGCCGGAAGATTGGCGATCTCTGGATTGGCCAGTACCATAATATCATTGTCAACTGTGAGTTCGTTTTGGTTGGGATCGGCTAGGTACTGAATTAGTCCATCTTTATTTTTATCGTCAAAGGATAAGAGTCCAGTTTCTTCCCAATTTTTAAACCATAGAGGCATATCTATATATGGCTGCTTACTTACCGTATTTATTAAATTGATTTTAGAAAAAACGGAGATAGCGGGCGCAGTGGTGTAAAGAATTGCTATTAAAAGAAGTGCTAATCCTGCCGATTTACGGGCATCCTTAACCCTTTTTACGGTAAAAAAACGAACTATAACATGCGGCAGCCCTGCGGTTCCTACCATTAACGCTAAGGTAATAGCAAATACATCTACCATGGATTTAGACCCATCTGTGTATTCTGCAAAGCCTAGTTCGGTTGAGAGTCCGTTTAAGCGGTCTAATAAAAAGACGCCAGAGCCATCGTTAAAAGTAGCGCCCATTCCCATCTGTGGAATTGGATTGCCTGTCATTTGAAAGGAAATAAATATTGCGGGTACCATAAAGGCAAAAATTAACACACAGTATTGTGCCACCTGGGTATAAGTAATCCCTTTCATTCCTCCCAAAACGGCATAAAATAGGACAATAACCATCCCTATAATAACTCCGGTATCAATCTCCACCTGTAAAAATCGCGAAAACACTACGCCAACACCCCTCATTTGGCCAGCTACATAGGTAAAGGACACAATTAAGGCGCAAAATACAGCTACCATTCTTGCTGTATTGGAATAGTAGCGTTCCCCAATAAAATCGGGGACTGTAAACTTCCCGAATTTCCTAAGGTAGGGGGCAAGTAGTAGTGCTAGCAGCACATAGCCACCCGTCCATCCCATAAGGTATACCGAGCCATCATAACCTGCAAAGGCTATAATACCAGCCATAGAGATAAAGGAAGCTGCAGACATCCAGTCGGCCGCAGTAGCCATTCCGTTAGCTAAAGGAGATACTCCACCTCCAGCTACATAAAATTCTTTTGTTGAGCCCGCTCTGGACCAAATAGCAATTCCGATATAAAGAGCAAATGTTATTCCTACGAGAAGGTAGGTCCAGGTTTGAACGCTCATAGATTTTGGTTTTGGTAGTTGATTGGTTGATTAGTTTTTATTCGTTATAGCCGTATTTCTTATCCAATTTGTTCATTAAATAAACGTAGACGAAAATGAGAACTACAAAGACATAGATAGCTCCTTGTTGTGCAAACCAAAACCCTAGTTTAAACCCTCCGAGTTTAAACGTATTGAGATAATCTTTAAAGAGTATTCCAGCCCCAAAGGAGACTACAAACCAAATAAAAAGTAGAATGAAAAGGTAACGGACATTTTCTTTCCAATATGCAGTGGCCTTTTTCTGTTTGTCTTCCATTTGGTTTGGTTTTTTTATTGGTTGGTAAGTTTTTTTGCGGTTTCTAAGGTAAGAATTTGAACAATAATTTAATAATTTAATTTAGGCAGGAAGAAAGACTACGCCACCAGAACAATCGTGTTTTGCTCCGGTAACGGATCGCAAACAATTTATAGAATTCTCTTCTCGTAATACTGCCATGAGAGCGAAGATTAGGGCCTCTTTAAACTCTACTAGGAGGTTAGTGGGTTTTACCACTTTGGTGCTACTACCAACTTTTTGTTGTAATGTTTCCATAAGAAAACCATTTAGGGCACCTCCCCCTGTAACAAAAAGAGTGTTTTCTGTTTTGTTTTTTTGCAATTCCACCTGTTTAGCAACCTGCTCACAGATATGATGAATACTGGTATGTAGTAGATTTTCTATACTGTCGTCGTTTGCTTCAACAATGGGGATCACTTTTTCTACAAACCATTCAAAACCAACGGACTTAGGAAAAGGAAGTTTGTAGAATTCTAGGTTGTTTAATTGCTCTAGCATTGGTTTATTTATACTTCCTTTTCTTGCGAGAGCCCCATCCTTGTCATAGTTGAGGTTTATTTTCTGAGTAATGTGGTTAAGGATCATATTTGCTAGACCGATATCATAGGCCAAACGTTCCCCATTACGTTCAAAGGAAATATTACTAATTCCTCCTAGGTTTAGACAAAAATCGTACTGCCCAAAGAAGTGTCTGTCTCCTATAGGTACTAATGGTGCTCCTTGTCCGCCCAGTGCCACATCGTTAGAGCGAAAATCACAAATTACTTTAGTGCCACTTGCGTTGGCGAGGTGTTGACCGGAGCCTATTTGAAAAGTGAATCCCTTTTGTGGCTGGTGGTGAGTGGTATGTCCGTGGCTTCCTATAAAATCGACCTCCAATTTATGGGTCGCTATAAACTCCTTAGATTTTTGACCTAGCCAGGTTCCATAGGTGTTATGAAATTCCAAAAGTTTTTCAGCAGGAATGTAAATAGCATTTTTAAGCTTTTCTTTTAACGTATCGGAATAGGGAATGCTGTCCGTTTTTTTTAGATCGAAATCCCATCCCGTTGGGGTTTTCCAAATATGGCAATAGGCAAGATCCAGACCATCTAAGGAGGTGCCAGACATTAGCCCTAAAACTTTATAAATTTTCATCCCTTCTTAGTTGTCTTATTATTTGATGGCATCGTAAAGAACCTGTTGAATATTGGTTCGAGTGTTTAGTTTATAAAGGGTGGTATTTGCTCTGGTTGGCAGTACTCGGTTCGATAAGAATAAGTATAATAGCTCCTCTTTTGGGTCCATCCAAACCATTATACCGGTAAACCCAGTATGTCCAAAACTATCGCTACTTGCATCTTTGGCTGTGTTGCTATTTACACCTTTATATTCTAAAAAAGGCTTGTCGAACCCTAACCCGCGGTGATTGTTATTGTCAGGGAACTGAGCCTTGGTAAACTCCTTTACCGTACTTGCCTTTATATATTCTTCGCCTCCGTAGGTACCCATATTAAGATACATCTGCATTAACTTGGCCAAATCGTTGGCATTGGAGAATAAACCTGCATTGGCAGAAATTCCACCCATCATGGCAGCACCTTCATCATGTACGGTACCATGTACCGGAAGGTGTCTAAAGATAAAATCGTGTTCCGTAGGGACGATTTGTTTCTTGTTAAATTTTTCAGCTGGATTGTAGGTTAATGTAGTTGCTCCCAGTTTGTTATAGAAATTTTGATCTACGTACTCCACAAAATCCTCTTCGGTAATTTCTTCAATCATTGTGGGTAGTAGCATAAATAGTAAGCCTGAATATTTGTATTCCCTTTTCTCTAGGAGGGGCGATTTCTTAATCGCTTTAAATATTTTTTTTTGGTAATTGCGGTGTAACCACATATTAGAGCTGATCTTTATAGGAAACCGAGCCGACGAATCTTTTTTAATAGTACTCCATTTATAGCTACCATTTTTTCTAAGGGTATTTTTCCAATAGGTGATATAGGGATTAAATCTAGCTTGGTGCGCTAGTATTTCTCTTAAATTGGCATCTGCTTTATTAGAGTTTTTAAAATATTTCAGGTAATCAGCAATCCCTTTATCTAGGTCAAACTTTCCTTCATCGTACAATTTCATGACAGCAGGTAGCGCAGAGGAAATTTTAGTAACGGATGCAAGATCATAAATATCTTCAAGGGACACTTTTGCGGTGTCGTTATATTTTTTTACACCATAGGCCTTGTGTAAAACTACCTTTCCATTTTTGGCTACTAAAAGCTGTCCACCAGGAGTAGCTTTTAAATCAATGGCCTGATTCATTAAAGAATCTACCCCATGGATTAGGGTTTTGGAGTCCATTCCGGCATCTTCTGGTAGGGTATATTTAAACCGTATTCCTCCTTTAATGGTAAGTCCGTCCCCTGCCTTAAATTTTTTCCCAATTCCTACAGGGAGTTGACCATTTGCACCCACACCTCCAAAAATTAATTGTGCGGACAGGTCCTGTGCGGATTCCCCATCCTGATAACTTACAATAAGCCCCTTGGCATTTTCCAAGTTGTTCAGTTTGTCTATAGAGTAGGGGTTTTTAAAATAGGCAACTACCGTTTTATTAAAAGGTAGCGTTTGGATAAAAGACTGTACGGGTTCTGAAAATTTTATGGTGTTACGTGGTCTAGGCGTATCATCATGTACTCCAACGATAACTAAGTTGTAGTTAGGAAGTTCTTTTTTTATCGCTTCCATTTCCTTTTGGGAGGCCTTCATTGAAAGTGTAAAATGATCTACTTTGGTATATAGATCCAACGTTTTTTGGAATGTAGATTTTTTGTCGGCACCAATAGAAACCGACATGATTTTTAAAGTATCCAAGTGTTTTAAAGGAAGGAGATCTGCCTCATTTTTTAGTACCGTTAAAGAAGCTTCGGTTAGTTTGCGCTCTAACAATAAGGCATGTGGATTGTTTATGTCCTGCAGTAGATTGGAAATAGGCAATGGCTCGTATTTGTTAAGTTTTACCCATTGCTTAGCAGCAAGGATTTTACGCACCCTAGCATCTATTGTTTTTTGCGAAATGATTCCTTTGTCTACGGCCTTTTTAATTTCAGTAATTGCTTTGGAAACGTCTTGTACAATCTCTAAAACATCATTGCCAGCCAATACGGCTTGTTTATCTACAATCCCAGGTGAATTTCCTTTGGTTACCCCCTTCATTTCCATAGCATCGGTTACAATAAGACCTTCAAAACCCAATTGATCTTTAAGTAGGTCGTTAATTATTGCTTTGGAAAGGGTAGAAGGTACCCCAGATGGGTCTAGTGCAGGGATATTAAGGTGAGCTACCATCATGCCGTTAATACCGGCATTTATAAGTTTTTTAAAAGGATATAGCTCTAAATCGTTTAATCGCTCTCTAGAGTGGTTTATCTGTGGAAGATCATAATGAGAGTCGGTACTCGTATCACCATGCCCGGGGAAATGTTTTGCGGTTGTAATTAGACCTCCATCTTGCATCCCTTGCATATAAGCAATGCTCTTTTCGGCAACCTTAAATTTATCCTCGCCAAAAGATCGGTAATTGATTACTGGGTTGTTGGGGTTGTTATTTACATCTGCAACAGGAGCAAAATTGAGGTGTAATCCTACACTTTTAATCTGATGGGCCACTTCTTTTCCCATTTCATAGATTAGGTCATCATCCTGTACTGCTCCTAGAGCCATTTGGAAGGGGAAGCTTATGGTACTATCCAATCGCATCCCCAGACCCCATTCGGCATCAATTGCACCCATAAGTGGTACTTTGGAAGCATTCTGATACTCGTTCATCAATTTTACTTGCGTTACGGGATCGCCTTGAAAAAAGACCAAACCTCCAATATTCCAGTCTTTTATGGTTTTTAGGATATCCGCTCGGTGTTCAGGACCCCGATTAGAGTATGCAGACACCCATATAAGTTGTCCGATACGCTCCTGTGGGGTAAGGGATTTCATGATGGAATCTACCCAAGCACTTTGGGTATATTGTAGAAATTCAGGTGTCTTTTTAGGATTTTCCTGGGCTCGTGAAATAGTAGCGAGCAGGTATAAAGCGATAAATAAGGGTAACTTTTTAATATACATATTAGTGGGTATTATTATACTTTTATATAGATTTTTTTCTTGTCTAGCACATAGCCCAACAGCCACATTACTGCTATAAAACTGATGGCAAATGCTAAGGAAGCATTTACTTCACTTAACCAGCTTAAATAGAGGTTTTTATATAGCCAGGAATGAAGGGAAGCTCCGTTAATACGAATTAATCCAAGAAGCTTTGCGAATACGCCAGACATAACAAATATAAAAAGGGGGTTTTTTCCAAAGGCTTCAAAGAAATAAGCCCATTTTTTTAGGTTTAATAACTCTATTATATAGATTAAAATAGCCAGTACCATAAGTGTCCATCCCGTACTGTATAAAACGTAACTACTGGTCCAAATAGGCTTATTTATAGGGAAGTATATATCCCAAATAAGCGCTAGAATAATAAGAACTATACCAGAAGCTATAAGTTTTAAAACGGTTTTAATCTGATTTCCGGACTTTTGTACAAAGACTCCAGCAGCGTATCCCGCAATAACATTTACCGTAGCGGTTAAGGTGCTTAAGAGCCCCTCTGGATCAAATGGAATACCGAATCCTCGGTATATATTTTCTGGCCTAAAAATGAGATTATCAAATTTTAGAGCGGCATTATTTTCGAGGCTGAAGGGAGTGGGGGATGATCCAAAAAAGTACATTATAGCCCAATAGGCTAAGAGAATTAATGCGCCAACAATGACAGATTTTTTAAGTTTTAAATAGTGAATGATTAAAGAAGCAAAGAGATAGCAAAGTGCAATCCGTTGCAATACGCCCATAATACGGATGTTTGCTAAATTTTTAAGGGTTATACCATCATCGGCACGATACACAAAAGGGAAGGCATTTAACAGGAGTCCGATTAAAAATATCATTCCTGCCCTTTTAAATATTTTTCTTAAAATTAAACCGTTTCCCATGGTCTCATATTTCCTAAGACTAAAGCTCATAGCTGTACCTACAACAAATAAAAACGAAGGGAATACCCAATCTGTTGGAGTAAAGCCGTGCCAAGCGGCGTGTTTAAGGGGTGGATAGATGTGTGACCAGCTTCCCGGGTTGTTTACCATTATCATTAAGGCAATGGTCATACCTCGTAAAATATCCAAGGCGTAATACCTTTGTGTAGTACTCATTTTTTTCATTTAATATTGGTTGCTTTTTTAAAGATTTAGATCAAGATTTAATCTGTTGGTTATTTAAAATTCAAATCTCTAAAAGTAAGGCTTTTTTTCGCAAATTAATAGAGAGTTTCCCCTATTTATTCACTACTTCCACTGTTTTATAACAGTTTTAGGTAAAGCGTGTTAAAGACTAGGTTCTAAATAGAGGGAGCTTTATATTTAGGGTTTAAAATTTATGTCTTAAACTATTAATAGTTATTTAATATTAACATTTCTATTTCTGTATATATGAACTCTTTTTTATTAGGAAGACTCCATGGTAACTTTTGTGGGAAATTGCATTTATCCCTGCCTCTTTTTCTTGTTTTTACTTTCTTTTTATCCTTGCCTCTATTTTCCCAGAATCTGGTAATAAATTGGAAGCCTCGGGAAGATCTTAATATAGTATTGCCACATTCTGTTCAGGTCTTTGATGCTGCTGGAACATTGGCCGATGGAGAACCTATTAGGGCAGTCTATGCTAAAATAGATTTACGAGACATAAATTTAGATCTAAGATCTATAGGTAGCAATACAATTAGGGAGACTACCTTGGAAACGTATGAGAAAAATAGAGGTATTCTTGCTTTGAACGGGGGGTATTTTGCTCCTACTAGCTCTGTGAGTCTCATTGTTCAAGACGGAAAAACTATAGCTCTAGGTCCTACTGGAGATAGAGGTCGTGGGGCGTTTGGCTTAGTAGATGGATTGCCAGAAATAGTATGGTCTACTGGATCTGAGCAAGACGGAGCAATTTGGAAGTATTCCAAGCCTGGAACAAATAAAAAGGGGGTAAAATGGAATCCAGAACAGGCTATAGGAGCTGGACCAGTGTTGATAAAAAATGGGGAGATTAATGTTACATCGGAGGAAGAAGGCTTTGGTAAGGGGCATTTAATTAGACATCCAAGAAGTGCCATTGGTTATGCAGATGAAAATACCTTGTTGATGATGGTGGTAGACGGACGTCAAGCAGCTAGTGTAGGGGTTACCTTGGAGGAATTGGCAAAACTAATGCATGGGATAGGGGCCAAAGAAGCTCTAAATTTAGATGGAGGCGGATCTTCAGCAATGGTAGCTGGTGATGAGGTGGTTAACGTGCCAACAGATATAACTGGGGGTAATAGAAATAGTTTACGTAAAAACGCAGGTGCCTTAGTGCTATCAGAAAAAGTCCCCACCAAGCGTGGTGAAGTTATCATTTTAGATACGGATAGCCCTTTTTATTCCGAAGTGGGTATTTGGAAAAATAGCAGGGATAATAATTATTATGGTGAAACGCCAGCGCGAAGTAGCATGGTGAATAGTATTAATAAGGCCGTATATCAATTAGAAAATATTAGAAGAAATACCTACCAACTAGGAGTTTGGTATATTAAGGATGAAGCACATTCTGATGAGGTCTTCTATGTGGTGCATAGTACTTCTGGAATAGACACCCTTTCTGTAAACCAGCAATCCATATCCCAACCAGGGAAATGGGAAGTGTTGGGATCATTTCATTTAGGAGCTGGGGATATGATCGAAATTATAGGTGGAGGAGAAGGCAGGTTTACCACGGATGCTATACGATTGGTATCCGAGAAAGACTTTCCTGAACTTCCAAAAAGAGGGGCAATGCGAATAGCGGTAATCAGCGACTTGAATTCTGGTTTGGGGGCTGCAGATTACGAATGGCAAGTAGATAGTATTATGCAGCGTATTCCAAGAATATGGAAACCAGATTTGGTGTTGTGTGGGGGTGATATGGTTGCGGGAATGGGAATTTCGGATACGCTACAACTACAAAAGATGTGGGATGGATTTAATAAACATATTATGGATCCCTTGGATAAAGCCCAAATTCCTTTTGCTTTTACAGTAGGAAATCATGATGGTCCACGTTCTTTCCCCATAGAACACGAGGCGACCAGAAAATTTTGGGAGAAGAATATAGATAGGACTAGACTGAATTTTGTAGACGCATCTCATTTTCCCCACTATTACTCCTTTGTGAAAAATGGAATGTTTTTTGTCTCTTGGGAGGCTTCCTCATCGGTAATTACTCAAGAAAATTTGGATTGGTTAGAGGAACAGTTTAAAACGTCTGAGGCGATAAATGCAAAAAACCGTTTCGTTATAGGGCATATGCCGTTATATGGGGTGGCCCAAGGAAGGGATTCTAAAGGGAATCTATTAGAGAATCCGAAAAAGTTACAAGGATTGTTGGAAGATTATAAGGTGCATACCTATATCAGTGGACACCAGCATGCCTATTATCCTGCAAAAAAAGGTAAGCTAGAATTGCTGAATGCCGGTGCTGCAGGTTCTGGTCCCCGTGCTTGGTTGGGAGATACCCGCCTTCCTGAAAATACCATAACCATTGTGGATATTTTTGAAGATGGGAAGAGGTTAGAATATACAACCTATAACATTAAAGAGAAGAATGCTTCCAAAATGGAAATTTTAGAAACATCTAGGTATCCTTCCGCTATGTTCGGAGTAAATGGAAATATTATTCGTCGCGATATCGATACAGATTTCACAAATGTTGAAGGGAACTTTATGTCGGTTTTCGATACAGGGGTAGACCATAATAGTATGGGCAAAGGAAAGGTAGTAGCAGAAATTCGGGGTAAAACTTTATACCTAGATGGGCATTTGACCTTTCTAAATCAATCTTTTTCCAAAGATGTTTCTGTGAATTTGGGAAGTGGGAGAAATACCGAAGAGAGTAATACTATAAAGTCACTTAAAATTACTCGGAGAAAAAAGGGTCAACTCGCATTTAAGGAAGAGATGGGGTTAACCCAAGATTTAAAGGAATCCCTTGCAGTGGGTGCTTTAAACGTTGAGGTAACATGGGAAGGTCAAAAATATAGAACACAGCTTTACCCGCTAAGCAATATTCCGCCGGAAGCATCGGAAATTTTATCACATCAATCCAAAAACACTTATGGTATTAGAAATTTAGAAACCATGTACACGGTGGAATGGAAGCCTTCTATGGATAAGGATGGGGATTTTGTTTCCTATACGTACCAATTGTCTAAAGACCCCGATTTTAAAAATATCCTATGGCAGAAACAAACAGGAAGGGAGTCTAAGCTGAAAATTGTTGAACGTACTTGGTACCAACTTTTGTCGGACATTAAGGAGGGGGAGTCAGGAATATTATACCATCGAATATTGGCTTCTGATGGGAGTAATATAACTCCTTCATCAACAGCGGAGTTACATTTGATAAAGTCTGATGAGCCCTTGGTGGATTTCGCTGAAATAGTAGCTCCCAACTATGTGTTGGTAGAGAAAATAGTACCATCAGGAGGAGGTTATGGAGCCGTTTGGGATGGAAGTAATAAACTTTGGTTAGCCGATTACAACAAGGGGTTTGTTATTAGGACTGCGGAGGGCACTCCTACCAGTTTCTCTCCTTTACAACGAGTAACAATAAACGGGGAAGATTATAAACTTAGTCCAGTAAATGGAGTAGGAGTTGATTTAGACGGACATATTTTGGCGGGAATCAATAGGCGTCTAATAAAGATAGATGCCAATACCGGAGAAGGAATAGCGGTATGGGAGGTGCCAGCAGGTGAGCGTGCCATCACAGCGCCAAGAGTTAATGAGGCGGGGGAGATTTATGCTATGTCTCTTTTTGCAGACGATCCTAATTATGTATTAAAACAAAACGAGAATGATCCTTCAAAGTTTGACTTAGTGAGAACCATAGAACTAAAAGATAGAATTTTGGCCCGTACGTTTGATATGAGTTCAGATGGATTAAGTCTTTATTTCCCTGATCCTGGGACAGCAAAGATACAGGTGTACACTAGTAAAGACGGACGGAAGTATGCGGAAGAGGAAGCTATTACTAGTGCCTATGGAGGGAGTAGTGCCTTACGGGTGCCGAGGACTGGTGCAATGTATGTAGCAACAAGATCTAGCGGTGTTTCTCCTTCCACTTTTCATTATAGGGATGAAAATAAGAAGCAAGTTTGGACCTTGGAATTACCAGAGTTGGATGGAGCAGAACCAAGGGGGCTAGGGGTGTCACCGGATGAAAAAACACTTATATTCTGTAGTTGGGACAAAGGCGGTGGCTATTATATGTATCGGTTGAAGGAGTAGGAGTGGAGACATAAACAGAAGCCTTTTGAGTTGCTTCATTTATTACTAATTCGGCAGAAAGAATTCAGGAGTTAAAATTAAAACTTCCCGTCCCCTAAAATTAAAAGGGAGGGAAGTTTAAACTAGTTAATTCAATAAGTATTGAGTTTTGTGGTTATTAACACTTAATGAGTGGTGCCGTTTTTTAAAGAGCACTTCTTTAATTAGCGTTGGCGCTTACCGTGTTATTTCTTTGTGTCAACATCCAAAGTCCAATCATGGTTATCATTGCGTTGACCAATAATATCTCGAATCCAAACTTAAAACCATTAAACCAAGTTTCGGAATTAAGATCTAGAACTAAGGATAGTATAGGAGATAGGATACAAATGTAGGGGACATATTTGTCGTGTATCTTTTGTTTAAAAATGAGTCCAAATGCAAATAGCCCTAATAGTGGTCCATAGGTAAATCCGGCTACTTTAAAAACCGCACTTACCACACTACTGTCATTAAAGGCATTGAAAATAACGATCACCGTAAACATTAGAATAGTAAAACCAATATGTACATACTGCCTAATGTTTTTTTGAGACGATTGTTTTTTCCTGATGTCAAGAATGTCTACGCAAAAGGAGGTTGTAAGTGCTGTTAAGGCAGAATCGGCACTTGAGAAAGCTGCTGCTACAATTCCAATTAGAAATACTGTTCCTGCTAGAATGCCAAAATAGTTTAATGCCAATAGGGGGTATAGATCATCCGTTCTTTCTGGAATAGCAATATTATGGCTTACTGCATACTCGTAGATTAGAATTCCTAGTACAAGGAATAACATGGTAGAGAGGAAGAAGGTAACCGAAAACCAAAGGATATTTTTCTGGGCATCCTTTATATTTCTACAGGTTAAGTTTTTCTGCATTACATTTTGATCTAGTCCATTCATAGCAATGGTTATAAATACACCTGCTAAAAACGTTTTGAAAAAATTACGGTTAGATAGCCAATCCCATTCAAAAACTTGAGACATTGGATTAGAGGCTACAACCCCATAAAGATCCCCTAGTTTTAGATCTAAATGTTGTAGAATTACAACAATACTGATGATAACTGCTGCTAATAGGAAAGTGGTTTGCAAGGTGTCTGTATATACTATGGTTTTGATACCTGCTTTATAAGTGTATAGCCATATTAATAAAATAGTGATAAATACAGTTACCCAAAACGGAATTCCAAAAGCATTAAAAAAGGCAATTTGTAAGACTAATGCGGCAAGGAAGAGCCTGAAAGAGGCTCCAATAGTTTGTGAAATAATGAAGAATGATGCGCCAGTCCGGTACGATTTTATTCCAAACCTATCTTTTAGATATTCATAGATAGAAATTAGGTTTAGCTTATAAAAAAGCGGTATTAGCACAAAGGCAATAACGGCATAACCCACCATGTTTCCCATTACAAATTGAAGATAGGTCCAAGCAGTATTGCCTACTTCCCCTGGAACAGAAATAAAGGTGACCCCAGATAGGGATGCCCCTACCATTCCATAAGCCACTAAATACCAAGGTGATTGTTTGTTACCAGTAAAGAAGGTGTTGTTGTCTGCTTTTTTGGAGGTGAAGTAGCTAATAGCCATTAGCATTGCAAAATAGGCGGCTATTACTCCAAAAACGATTAATGGGCTCATAGGGGTTTGATTTTAATTGATATTCAATTCAAAAAATTCACTCTGGTTACCTGTTCTATCTACCGCTGTTAGTCCGGCCTTAACAATGGGGAATTTACCATTTTCTTGAGTAATGGGGAGGGTTAAGGATGTTGTTCCTTGGTTTAGGATGGTGTGTTCCCATCTTTTGCCTTGGCGTTGGTAATATAATACCCACCTAAAAACTTGATATTGTTCCGGGTGGTTCCATGAAAAGGTAATGGAATCCTGATCTTTTTTTATTTGAAGACTTGGGGGAGTAGGAGGTGTGTTGTTTAACCAAGGGGAAGGCGGAACCAAAGTCTTTTTGTTGTAAGGACCTTGTTTTATTGCAAGGGCTAAACTATCGTACTTAATTAATGGAGCTATACTCCAATGTACGGCACCTTTACTTTTTGGTACCATTCCTCGTGTAATCATTATCTGATTAATTACTTCATCGGCATTCTTCTCATCTCCACCTAGTCCAACATTCAATCCAGGCCAAAGGTGTGCTTGTTTGGTGTTCTCACTTTGCCACCAGCCCAAAAGTTCAGGGAAACTTTGTCCTATTTTGTTTATTTTCCAATAGAGTTGTGGGGTATAGTAATCTACCCACCCTTTGTTTAACCAGAGTTTGGCATCTGCATACAGCTTATCGTATTGATCTAGTCCTACTACGGATTCTGGGTAGCCCGGTCTCCATATGCCAAAGGGGCTAAGGCCAAATTTCACGTGCGGCTTAGCTTCTTTTATCCCAGTATAAACATTTTTTATAAAAGTATTTACACTCTGGCGTCGCCAATCAGGCCTAGATAGCTTACCACCACTGTTAAGATAGGATATCCAGCTTTTATCATCCGGAAAATCCTTCCCATTATTGTAGGAGTCATAGGGATAAAAATAATCGTCAAAATGGATGCCATCTACATCGTATCTGTTAACAATGTCCATAACCACTGCTAAGGAATGTTCTTGTGTTCCTTTTAGGGATGGATCCATCCAATACATACCATTTTCTAGTTCTACAACCAATTCGGGATTGGTTTTTATTATAGAAGAACTGCTTATTTCGCCACCTGCAGTATGGTGTGCTCTATATGGATTTAGCCATGCATGCAATTCTAAACCTCTTTCGTGGGCAGCTTGTACCCAGAATTGTAAGGGGTCATATGTTACTTCAGGAGGGCTTCCCTGTTTTCCGGTAAGGTAGTAAGACCAAGGCTCTAAGTTACTTTTGTATAGGGCATCTGCCTGAGGGCGGACTTGAAATATAACGGCATTAAAATTATTTTCTTCTAGGAAATCTAAAAGCTGTAGTGCTTCTTTTTGTTGCTCATGAACAGGTAGTCCTGGGGAGCTTGGCCAATTTATATTTGCAACGGTGGCTACCCATGCAGCTCTAAACTCTTCTACATTATAAGGTGTTTTTGGGTCCCATTTTACTGCTTTTTTATTCGTCTCTACAGTTGGAATGGGGTGTTTGTCTAGGTAAGTTGATTTATTTGCGGATTTACATCCTATAAACAGGACGCAAAGAATCCCAAGTAGTATTAGGTGATGGGAATTTTTTTTCATTGAATTTTATGGATAGAGGGGAGATTGTATTGTTGTAAAACGATTATTCTAAGATTAAAAAAAGTACTTCAGAGCAATGCCCTGAAGTACTTTAGTATGTAATTAACACTTAACTATTATTCCCATCCTGGGTTTTGCTCCAAAGTAACTCCTTGATCATTGTAAAGAGTAATTTGATCTAATGGAATTGGACTGAGGTATACCCTTTCATTATCGAACTCTCTTAAGGAAGAGGATGCTGAAGCAGGAATAATATAACCTTCCTCTCCATCTGTTAGGGTGATATCATTTAGTTCACTATCAGGATAGTCTGATTTCTTAATCCAAGCACCTTGATTAATTTCAGGATTAGCAACCATATCTACATATTCCAATTTCTTCCAACGTTTAAGATCGTCTAATCTATAACCTTCCATGATCAACTCTACTCTTCTTTCTCTTCGTATTTCCCAAAGAAGTGCAGGTACATCTTGATCTCTATTTGGATCGTCATAAACCACGCCACCTACAGCAGGTAAATCTCCCAATACTTGTAAATGAGGTAGGTTAACACCGTCACGATCTCTTAATACGTTAACGGACTTGTCTAAATCACCTTGCGATACAGCAGCTCCTCCTATGGTAGATAACTCTGCTACTGCTTCAATGTAATTAAGCAATACTTCTCCATAACGAATAATAGGGGCATCTGTTGGGTTTAAGTTAGAGCTTCCAATAGGATCGTCCTTTATACTTTCATTTAAAAACTTATGTGTTGCGATTCCTGTTGTTGAATGGTTAGGTGCAACCCCATTAATTCTTAGTTCTGTGGATACAAAGGTTTCATAAATTCTACCATCTCTATTAGCCATTAGATTGTCAATTCCTTGGTCACCTTGATACAATGGAGATAGGGAGATTGGCAAACCATCTTCTGCAAGATAGGTGTCAATAGCATTTTTAGAGATTCCTGTTTGTGGTTCTTTATTGTTATAACTGTTTAGCGCATGGGTAATCATACCTGGCTCGTATTCCCTATACATGATAACTTCAGGGTTCGAGGCAAGACTTAAAGAACTAAATACCTCTCTATAATTCCCTAGTGAATAATTTCCACTGCTTATGATTTGATCAGCGGCCCATTTAGCTGCTTCCAAATACTCAGAAGCTTTGGCTGTGTTGTTTTCGTGATATTTTTGCCAAGTACCCTCGTATAACATGATACGAGACATAAATGCGAGTACCACATCCCTATTTACTTCTAAGCCATCATTGTCTACAGATGTCCTTACATTAGCTGCTGCATACTGTAGATCTTCTAGTACCTTATCCATCACAAAAGTACGATCATCCCTTGTTTTATATAGCTGTTCGTTATCCTCTTCAGATAATTCTTGATCATAATAAGGGACGTCTCCAAATCTTGCTACTAAATCATGATATTCCAAGGCTCTAAAAAACCTTCCTATCCCGGTCCAGTGATCTATGGCTTCTTGAGGCATAGGTACAGTTGGTACTCTGTTGATAAAGATATTAGCTTTTCTTACCCAGCTAAATCCCCATCCCCCACCAGAGGTAGGAACTTGTAAGGCAAATCTAGGTGGATTGGTTGGTGCAAAATCATCATTTAATGATTGCCCGGAGAAGTAATTTCCCCAAGTGTACCCGGAACCATATCCTTTAAAGTAACCGGTGTAGAAGCCAAAGGCAAAAGTCTTGACATTACCCTCACTGCTCCAATAGGTCTCGTCTACCAACATATCTTGCGGTGGCACGTCCAATAGGTCGTCTTCACAGCCTACGAATACGGTTAGGCTAAGAAAAAATAGTGATATTTTATATATTGTCTTCATATTTTTAATTTAAAAATTATAGGGATATTTGAAGTCCAAAAGAGTACGATCTTCTAAATGGATAGACTCTTCCAAAGGTAGAGGTGTCATTGGTGCCAGCATTGGTATAGTCAACTTCTGGATCTACCGGAATTTCTACTCCACTAAATTCAAATAAGTTTTCACCACTGAAGTATAATCTCAGTCTGTCTAAATTTAATTTATTTAATACAGACTCTGGGAAAGAATATCCTAGTGTAATGTTCTTCATACGTAGGTAAGACATGTTAAGTAAATATTTAGTCTGTGGTAAGAAGTTCATTCTACTGTTACTCTGTTGTTGATCGTTAGGTCTAGGGTAATAGGCATTAGGATTCTCAGGAGTCCAATGATCTAATTGATGCTCATACCAACCTTCTCCATATCTATATCCTGGGATAAATACTGGACCATTAGCCCAGAAATCACGTTTTCCAACTCCTTGCATAAACATGCTAAGGTCTACACCTTTAAAATCGGCACCCAATTGAATTCCATACTGATATCTTGGAGTTGAATTACCTATAACCTTCATATCTCCAGAATCCCCTACAGTATTGGTTCCGTAGTCAATTACGCCATCTCCGTTTAGATCTTTAAACTTAACATCTCCAGGGCCATACTTAAACCATGAGTTGGTTTCATAAATGCTTTGGTCTGCTACGCCATTGGCATAAGAACCATCTGTGTTAAAGTCGTCCTCGGTAAAGAATCTGTCCGTTTCATAACCCCATATCTCACCTAATACTCTTCCTTCATAATTAGAGTAAATGCTATTAGTTGTGTTAGAGAATTTGGTCAATTTCTCTTTGAAATCTGTCAAAGTCACCATTGCGCTAACTCTAAGGTCATTGTCAAACTGGTGTTTGTAGTCTAAGCTTAA
The DNA here is from genome assembly GCF_000424985.1 of Arenibacter latericius DSM 15913. Lineage (GTDB taxonomy): Bacteria > Bacteroidota > Bacteroidia > Flavobacteriales > Flavobacteriaceae > Arenibacter > Arenibacter latericius. Next base: position 63,911 of record NZ_AUKX01000005.1, on the reverse strand, counting down.
TTCCCAACCTTTTGTCTGTAGCTCTCCGTAATTACGTCTTGGAGAAGAGGTGCCAAAGCTGCTTGGAAGGGTTACCCCTGAACTATGCATATCACTAACGGTTCTCTCGTACCAATCAAATGTCATCCCAAGCTTATTATTAAAAAACTTAGCATCTAAACCAAAGTCCAAGGTGGTTACAGTTTCCCAAGTTAGGGAAGATGGTAATGCACCTGGAGTTCCTGTTGTAAGTTGATTGTTTCCGTTTATTAGCCATCCAGAAGATCTAGAGGACATAATCCTGTAAATACTAGATAGATAGGTATTTTGGTTTCCTACAGAACCATAAGAAGCTCTTACTTTTAAGAAAGATAATGTGGGCTCTAAAGATTCCATAAATTCTTCTTCGGTTAAGATATATCCCGCAGATACAGATGGGAAGAACCCCCATTTGTTATCAGAGGAAAGTCTAGAAGAACCATCATATCTAGCATTTAGCTCTAATAATAATTTGTTTTTATAGGCATAGTTAATTCTACCAAAGAACCCTAAAGTGTTCCATTTATTTCTATCGCCACCAACAAACATATCTCCTGTTGCCAGTGCTAATTCACCTTGATCAGGGTTAAGAAGGTCTCTTCTCTGAGAATAGTGGTACCAATAGTCATATTTTTCCATATCTCCACCGAAAGTGAATTTAAGTTGGTGATCATCAAAAGTCTTATCGTAAACTAAATATGCTTTTGCGGTATTTCTTCTACTCCAGCTAGAGTTGTATTGCACACGGTCATAAGCAGAGCTGCTATACGGTACATAAGAGAAGTCTGCTCCCTGTGCCCAAAAATTATAGGCGTACAAAGTTCCTCCTACTTGCTTATCGTGATTTTCAACCCTGTCATGGGTAAAGTCAAAATTAATTGCTAAATCCTCAATAGGGGTTATGGTAGTTCCTAAATTAATTCTAGATAGGCTATAATTGTTTTCATTCATTTTAGCCTGTTCTACTTCTGAAATATGGTTCCTAAACGGTTTACCGTCTACAGTACCATATGGGTAGAACGCAGGCCATCTTGTGGTGTAGTACCATGCGTCATAAGTTGCAGAACCAAACTTAAAGGGATCTTCCTGTGAGGAATTATTGTGCATCACCTTAGCTCTAAGATCTAACCAATCCGTTACGGTTGAGTTAATACTAAGGTTAAGGTTGTAACGTTCGTATTTATCGGGATTAGTTTTATATACCCCACCTTGATTTAAGTAACCTAATCCTAGGTAGTATGTAGTGTTCTCTCCACCACCGGTAACAGAAAAGTCTTGCTTTTGCTGTGGAGCCCATTTTTTAACAAAAAGTTTTCTTGGGTCCCAAGATCTGTAGAAGAAAAGATTTCCATCTCTAATTTCGTAATCTCTACCTTCAACCATTTCCATTCCTAGATCTTGACCTGCGTATTGTTGGTCCCATTCTCTCATCTTTTCGATAGCCAATTGGTCTATTCTCATCCCTACTACACCAAATGACTGTAAAGAAGGTATTCTTCTGTTTACTGCCGCAAATGCCATCTCGGCACCTTCAGCAGCGGGTGCTACTTTTGGGGTCACGGTTGGAGTAGCCCATGAGAAGTTATTGGAGTAGTTTACTGAAGGAGCTCTGTTCTTACGTCCTTTTTTAGTAGTAATCAGAATAACTCCCCAAGCTCCTCTAGCTCCATAAATAGAAGTAGAAGCTGCATCTTTTAATACGGATATTTCTTCAATGTCTTCAGGGTTAATAGACTGTAGGTTTGGAATTTCTACGTTGTCTACTAAGATTAACGGTTGTGCTCCACCACCTGTACCCAAAGTACCAACAGAACCCCTTAATTTAATAGTGGGGTTTTCTCCAATTTGTCCACTAGGCGAAGTAATGGTAAGGCCTGGAGTAGCTCCCTGTAGTCCTCTAGCCACGTCAGTAATAGGTCTAGAGGTGAGTACCTCTGTACTTACTCCGGCTACGGCTCCAGTAACATTCCTTTTTTTCTGACTACCATATCCAACAACCACTACCTCGTCTAAGCCTTCTACATTAGTTTGAAGGGTAATGGTGAAATTGGTTTTGTTGCCAATAGTAACTTCTTGTTGTAGAAATCCAAGAGAGGAAAATACAAGTACTGTGTTACCGCTACTTGGCACTTGAAGAGAGAATTTCCCGTCAAAATCTGATACAGTACCAGTAGATGTATTTTTCACGTAAATCCCTGCTCCAGGAATAGGTACCCCTTCAGGGTCATAAATCTCCCCAGTGACGGTTTTGGTCTGTCCCCATACTTGTATGGAACACAGGAGCACCAAAAACAAAAATGATTTTTGAAATCTTTTTTCCATAATCTGTTTTAGTTTAATTAGTTAGTTTAAAATCATTTGAAAAAGCCTAGTAATAAATGGTTTGGTAAATGCAAGATTTTTAGAGTAATCTTAGTTCGTTAATATTTGGTTAATAAAGCATTTAATTACGAGAATTACCCCTTGTTTAGACTGCAATTTTTTGCAATTAGAAATACCTCGCCTTTCAAAAGTAGGCAATAAATAGTATTATTTGCAATTTTTTGCAATTATTTTTTAATTTTTATTCTGTTTACTGCAATCGCATGATTAATTGTTTATATTTGTTCTTATTGTTATAATTATGTTAAAAGCAGAAAGGCAACAAATTATTCTTAATGAAGTTAGGAGGCATAATAGGGTGTTGTTACCAGATATGGCCGACCTGGTTAATGTATCGGTTGATACAGTTAGGCGGGATATAACTGAATTACATAGAAAAAAGAAGCTGAGAAAAGTTCATGGCGGTGCTATTTCCTTGGGTTTTCATAATTATAACTTTCAGGGGGTTGAGATATATTCCAAAAATGAGAAGTCAATAATAGGAGAGAAGGCTATTACTCTTTTAAGGGACGGACAGGTTATATTGTTAACAGGTGGAACTACAAATATGGAAATGGCCAGATTGTTGCCCACAAATTTAAAGTTAACTTGTTTTACTCCTAGTTTGCCAGTGGCTACTCAGCTGTTGACCAAGCCTAATGTTGAAATAATTTTTATTGGTGGAAGGGTTTCCAAGGATTCTCAGATAACCGTAGGAGGTAGTGCTATTCATATGTTGTCGGAGTTTTCGGTTGATCTGTGTTTCTTAGGTACACATTCTATTGATCTTTCTTATGGCTTATCGGAGTTTGACTGGGAGATTGTGCAGTTGAAGAAGTCTATGATTAAAGCTTCTAGAAAAATTGTAGCTCCAGTTATTTCAGAAAAACTAAATACCATCCAACGGTATAAAATATGCGATATAGAAGAAATTGATACGTTGATAACTGAATTAGATCCCGAAAATACGCTTTTAGATATGTATCGGAATAAAAGATTTAACATCCTGTAATAGTCAGCGGTTTATTAATTGTTTAAAGGGATTAAGGCTTTTATAACTAGGTTCTTGTGGGTTGATATGGAGGTGTGGGAGTTAATTTATAACCCATTTTCTTTATTAGTATCCCTTGGAAAAGTATTTTTGCAGCTTTTTAAAGCCAGGCTGAGTTTATAACACCGCAGTCATCTTTAATTTAATATTAAATATTTAACTCAATATAAATAAGCATGTCAGAGTACAATAGAATTACCGAAATGCCATCTCATTACGATGATTTAGAATTGATGAGTACCAATGATATTCTATCTAACATTAATGAGGAGGATAAGAAAATTGCAGAGGCGGTAGAAAAGGAGATTCCAAACATTACAAAATTGGTTGATGCTCTGGTAGAAAGATTTAATAAAGGAGGACGTATGTTCTACATCGGAGCGGGAACTAGTGGTAGGTTGGGTATTCTAGATGCCTCAGAAATTCCGCCTACCTACGGAATGCCTCACGATCGTGTTATTGGATTAATTGCTGGTGGAGATACAGCCATCCGAGTAGCAGTGGAAAATGCTGAAGACGATCCTAATCAAGCATGGAAAGATCTTTTGGAATATGACATTAATGAAAATGACGCCGTTGTAGGCATCGCTGCTTCGGGAACTACACCTTACGTTATTGGAGGGGTAAAGGAAGCAAAAGCCAAGGGATTACTTACTTCTTGTGTTACCAATAATCCAGGCTCTCCATTAGCAGAGGCAGTTGAAATTCCTATTGCGGTGAACGTAGGACCCGAATTTGTTACTGGAAGTACTAGGATGAAAAGTGGTACCTCACAAAAATTGGTGCTCAATATGATTTCCACTGCCCTAATGATCAAAATAGGTAGGGTAAAGGGAAATAAGATGGTAAATATGCAGCTTAGTAATATTAAACTAGTAGACCGAGGTACCCGATATTTAGTTGAGGAACTTAACTTAGATTATAAGGAGGCCGAAACTCTTTTGAAAAAATATGGGTCGGTTAAAAAGGTAATCGATGTCTTAAAAGGCTAGTACTTTCTCTTCATTATAATAGATACTTCTTCAGGGGTAACAATGCTTTTTTTGTTGTTGCCCCAAAAATTGAGTAGGTAGTTTATACCATTCGCTGATTTTCATTAAATAATCCCATGATAGGCATGGTATTATACTAAGTAATCACAATAACTACTACTTTTCTTTGTAGGCAATACTTTCTTCTCTGTCTTTTAATAAATAGTAGGTTTTACCAAAGAATGGAAAATTCATTTCTACTCCATTCCCATTTTTTAAATAGGGCGCTAACACAAAAATTGGAGTAAATCTAATATCAATAAACAAAATATGGGAGAAATAGCAAAAAGCCACTCTCCCATATTAGATTTATCTTCTATGTTAGAAATGAATTATTTGTTTGGGACTAATTTATAGATACCCTTGCCTTCTACTGAAACATAAATAAATCCGTCTGGTGCTTGTCTTACATCGCGAATTCTTCCAAGGTCTGGCATAAGCTTTTCACGATAAACTACTTTGTTATTCTTCAGTTCCAAGCGTTCTAGATATTGGAATTTTAATGAGCCTACTAATAAACTTCCTTTCCAATCAGGATATTTGTCACTCGTTACAAATGCCATTCCACTTGGGGCAATAGAAGGAACCCAATAGTAAAGTGGATCTTCCATACCTTCTTTTTGGGTCTGGTCGGTAATGGGTGTGCCACTATAGTTCACTCCGTAGGTAACCACTGGCCAACCATAGTTCTTACCTTTTCCTACAATATTAATTTCATCCCCCCCTTTAGGCCCATGTTCATTAGTCCAGATCTCTCCGGTATATGGGTTCTTAACCATACCTTGTGGGTTTCGGTGTCCGTAACTGTAGATTGCCGTTTTTGCTCCTTCCGAATTAACAAATGGATTGTCCGAAGGAATACTTCCATCTCTGTTTATACGGTAGATTTTACCTCCATCTCGTTTAATGTCCTGTGGATTAATATCTCTATCTCCACGATCTCCTATAGAAAAGTATAAATACCCGTCATTATCAAATGCGATTCTCGAACCAAAATGTTGCCCTTTTGTAGAGTTGGGGCTCGCCTTATAGAGAACTTCGCTGTTAGTTAAGCTATTCCCGTTTAGTTTAGCACGCATTATAGCGGTATTCCCTCCCTTATCATCTCCATCGTCTGAAGAATAGGAGATATATACCCAACCGTTGTTTTGGTAATCTGGATCTATTGCTATATCCATTAATCCACCTTGTCCTCTAAAATAAATGGTAGGGGAGTTATCTATAATAGTTTTCTTGCCACCTTTAAAATGAATCAATTCACCAGATTTTTCGGTAACCAGCATACTCCCATCTGGTAAAAATGCCATACCCCAAGCAATTGGTAAATCCTCTATAAGGAGTTGTGGAGTAAAAGCAACCTTATCTGGTGTATTCACTTCGTTTTCATCTTTTTGTCCGCAGGAAATGTTCAAGCTTATCAGCACCAAGACGAGGAATGAGATACTATTTTTCATTTTTAAACGTTTAGTAATTAATAATTTGGCTTTAAACGATAAAGATAATTATAAAATATAAGTATAAACTATTACTACAAAATATACTTTGACCCCAGTCCAAATATATTTTTCTAAAAACCTACTTAAGGTATGCTATCACCCAACTCTCGACATTTCTGGTATGCCGTATTTTTACTTTTGATATCAATAGTATTTAGCACTGCAATAGCGAAATCCGTAGTTCATAAAATGACAACGGATATTTCCACAGCGCTAGAAATGATAAATGCAGAAGTAGCGCTAAATATAAAGGCAAAAACGCTAGCGACTTTCACAAAAAACGATACAAAACTTGTGACCCCCATTGCTACCCCTGTTGTAATGTTCTCCACTATAATTACCAATGCAGATGCATATGATAATTGTAACAATGATGGTAGTTCCATGGCTAGTTATACTCTTTGTGGAGATTTTGATGATCGACTTGTGGAGTTACAGGGTTCGTACAGTAGTTACGATTGGCAACAGTTTACGCCAGGTAGTGGATGTACTTTTAATGTAGATGATAAGTGTGCCAATACCAATTTAGGTTGTTGGACTACCATAAGTACAAATAATACTTTTAATATAGATGCAAGTAGTATTAGTTCTTCTACAGGAGCTGGTTATAGAGTAAGAGTAAATGGAACGGGTTCTTATCATTATTTTAATGTAAAGAAAAGTACTATTACCCAAACCTATGTAAAGAGAGACTTTGTTTGTGGTACACCTGGAAGGATTCAGATTACCAATCTTTCTAGTTCTTATGAGTATAGTATAGATGATGGAAGTGGTTTTGGGCCCTGGCAAGGCGCTATATTTAATGATTTGGTACCAGGCACTTATGTTGTAAAGGCTAGATTGCAAAATACCCAGAATACTTGTGAGTATCTATATGACCCTATTGTTATAGAACAAAGGGACATTGATATCCAAATGACTTTTGTAGACGCACAGTGTAGCGGGGATACTGGAAGTATCTCCGTGGCCGTAAATAATGTGCCGGGTCCTTATAAATATACTTTGTTGGATGCTAGTGGATCTCCTCAGGAATTTACTTCCTTTATTGCTGCCGATAATTATGTGTTTAGTGCCGTTGGTTTTGGAGAATATAGCGTAAGAGTAGAAACCCAACAATGTAATGGAGATGCAGCTCTAGGTATTGCCCCTCCTACCCAAGACCGTGATGTTAATGGAGACCCTGTAATAATAGGGGACGGAATGGTGGCTATGGATGCATCAACGGAGGTTAATAATAGTTTTGGATGTAGTGTAAGCAGTGTAGGTATTACGGTTAGGACAACAGGAGGGACAGCTCCTTATACCTTTGTAGTAAATGGTACTGGGCCTTCAAGTGCACCTTTTACCGATGAAACAATTTATACTGTAACTAACCCAGGGTCTTATGACTTTTTAATTACAGATAGCAAGGGATGTACTATTACAGCTTCTGCCAACGTAGAAGAATTAACACCTCCAGATATTACGGTTAGTGGGGTAGATGGTACCTGTACCAACGGGGGAGCTAAATTAGATTTTAATGTAATAGATGCCAAAGGATATAACCTATCTTTTAGGGCATCGCCAAGTGATAGTTGGAGTAGTAATCCTATTATTACTGTACCCGCTGGTAGCTACAATACAATACAAGTGCGGTATCAGCAGGGAGGTTTCGATTGTATTTTAGATATGCCTAATTCTGTAACGGTTGCAACCACTGGAGCTATATCTGGAAATGCGGTAAAAATTACTGATAGGACGTGTGATGGTAGTGGAGGGACCAATGGAGGGGAAATTGAATTCCAAGGTCCGTTCTCAGGAGGTTCTGGTAGCGGTTATGTTTTTAGTATTTCTGGAGATGCGCCTGCTAACTTTAGTACACAAACTGTATATAGTAATTTGGCGCCAGGAACTTATACCCCAATAATAAGGGATAGCGGTGGGTGTAGATTAGAATTGACCCCGATAACAATACATGATATTGATCCCCCAAAGGCAATTGCTTTTACCCAAAGTAATATAAACTGTTCTGCAGGTACAGTTGATATACAATTAACTGTAACTAGCAATCATCCAATAGCGAAATTTGAGGTTGTAGGCCCCGGTCCTAATATTGATAATGGGACGAATGATACCTTTATAGGATTAAATACTGGAACGGCATACCAATTTAAAGTTACCGATATAAATGGCTGTACTTATATTAAAAGCTTTACAGCAGCCAATATTAGTTCTATTCGTGCACGGGTTAAGTCGGGCGGAGATACACAAGTCTGTACAGGAGCAACTGATGGTAGTGGTAGTTTTATCATAGATGGATTTGCCAATAATTATACCTATAATATTAATGGCGGACCTGAAAGTGCTCTACAAAATGGAAGTGAAGTGGTGTTGCCTCCATCTGGAGCGGGTACCTATGAAATTACGGTAACCGATACTGATACAGGATGTACCAATACTGCGATAATTACTATCGTAGAACCTTTAGATCCGCTAACATTAACTGGTGCAGTCACGGATATGGGCTGTGCCAATGGCAATAGAGGAAGAGTAGTGGCCACTTCATCCGGAGGCTGGAGTAGCCATAGATATACCTTAACATGGCCATCCGGTGCTATAACGGGTCCCACATCCAATAGAACCTTCGGAAATCTCACTGAAGAAGGCGCATATACTTTAACCGTTACTGATTCTGAGGGGTGTACAGAAATGTTTGCTTTTAACCTTACGTCTATAAGCGCTCCAACCCTTGAATTGGATCCCGGTGCTTCTGACTTATGTTATGTTTCTGGTTCAGGGGCTACTGTAGCCGTGAGTTCTACAGAAGGGACAGCACCTTTAAGTAGTCATCAGTATAGAATTAATGGAGTTACATCTTGGCAGTCTAATCCTATATTTACAGGAGTACCTCAAGGGAACCATACAATTCAGGTACGAGATGGAAATAATTGTAGTCAAAGTTTAAATCTTACTGTAAGAGGTAGGTTGCGGGTGACCACCGCTATAGAAAGCGATATCCCTTGTGGTACTGATCCAGGTCAGATTCGTGTGCGTGTTTCAGGAGGATACCTTTCAGGACCTGGCCCTAAAATATTTGAAGTTAGCTCGGATAACGGTGTAACCTTTGGCGCGCCTCAGGTGTTGAGTTCTAGTAATTTTCCTTTTAATACTTCAGTTCCCGGAACTTATATCTTCCGTGTAACTGATAATGAGGGCTGTGTTTCAGAGTCAAATCCTTTGGTTATGGATCCCCCCGTTGGAATCGACGCTTCGGCAAATGTAGTAGATGCTAGTTGTGGGCGAACCAATAATGGGATTATTACTATTGTTCCAAATGCGGCAGTTGGTATACCTCCCTATGAGGTTAATTTTGATGGAAGAGGCTTTTCTTCTCAGACTACTTATTCTAATTTAAATGCTGGACAAACCTATTACTATACGGTTAGGGATTCTCGAGGTTGTATATTTTCAGGAAGCGAGACTATTGGTTCCAATACCACTCTACCACCCGATGCAACCGTTACAGCAGTTGATGCTAGCTGTACTCCTAGTGGAGTTCAAGGAGAAATAGAAATTACAAATGTTACTGATGGAAGTCCCAATTTCACCTATATCTTACAAAATCAGTCAGGAGTGGAGCTAACCCGTACTGGGCCTACCGCATCTACTTCCCACACTTTCGCTGGACTCATTCCCGGCACCTATACCGTGGTAACTATGGATGCATCTGGGTGTAGAGATGTAGATACTGTTAGTATCCATCAAACTATGGTAACCGTTACTCCAGATCCCATAACCCCACTAACTTGTAGCGCTACAGGATTTACAAACACCGTGGAAATTAATGGTGGTGTTGGCCCTTTTGAAATTCGGTTGGTAGAAGATCCCATAAATTCTTTTGAAGCAGTTAACGATGCACCAAGAAGACATGCTTTTAATGGACTGCAATTTGGAATTACTTATACCGTTGAGGTACAGGATAAAAGTACAGGCTGTATTTACAGAGACGATATAGACCCAGTAGATGGTCCATCTTTGTTAGGGGTGACAGCGGTATCTACTGCAGGATTTTGTGATGTTGATAGAAATGGGGAAATAATTTATAACGTTGATGGATTTAACCTCGGGGATGAAATTAGAATAGAGCTAGTAAATAATAGCAGTGGATCTAGGGTGGAATTAGAAACAGTGACGCCATCATCGATACCATATTCTAATAATCATTTAGCATTGTCTGGAAACTACCAGATAATGGTAACCAATATTACCGATGAATGTACGGATTCAGCCTCTATTTCAATTGACCCAAACCTACCATCGATAGATATTTTAGCGGAGCATCCAGCGAATTGTAATGCCGATGGTTCCATTACTGTACAAGGCACAGGCGGAGCAGGAGGACCGTATGAATTTGCTTTTATGAATCAAGGGGATGTTCCCACCTTGGCTGACTTTGTAACAGAAACCACTTTCTTTGCTGCTGCAGGTAATTACGATGTTTATGTTAAGGACACCAATGGTTGTACCTCATTTAATATTGCTACGGTAATTCAGTTAGAACCAGATTTAACACCTCCAGCAATAAATGTGATTAATCAGTGTGATGTTAACGCAACCTCATTTGAGGTGAAAATTTCTGTGCCTAGTACTGTAAATACACCTAGATTTACCTTGGGTGGAAATTCTCAATTTGGAGTTTTAAATGGTGCCGTTTATGAGGTTACCTTTTATGTAAATAGCCCTGGATCTTATCCCGTAGAACTTGTAGATGGAAATGGTTGTACTAGCCAGGCAATCGCTGAGGTATATGAATTCCTGTCCGTAGGTGGCGGATTTTCTTCGGACCCGAATTGCTTTGATGCAGATGGAACAATTACAGCCGAAGTAGTAGGGGGTAGTGACAATTTTAGCTATCAATTGCAAGATGAACTTGGAAGTAATATAGGAGCTCCTATTTTTGGGGACCGAACAGCTGGAGTTTTCACAGGAATTACTGCAGGTAATTATAGAATTTACATAGAAGATACTGAAACTACATGTAAAGATACTGTTAATATCAATCTAGGCACCCCTGTAGCACCAGTTATATCTAGCATTAATAAACAAGATATTTTTTGTAATGGTGCTAATACCGGAAGTATTAATATTTCCCTTCAGGCTGGTACTGAAATAAATGGTCCTATGGATTACAATTTGTTAGATTTTAATACTAGGGCGATTATTGCTAGTAATAATACTGGTTCCTTTGGAAATCTATCCTCGGGAAGTTATGAAGTAGCAGTTGTTTCTACTAGAAACTGTGAAGTTTTATCAGGAAATATTGAAATTACGGAGCCCGATAACTTTACAATATCTGCCAGTGCACCGGATTTTGCATGTGAAGTAGGAGCCAACAGGTATAGCTCTACTATAATAACAGTTAATGTAGAGGATCCTGGAACCGTGGGCTCTGGGTATCAGTATAGTATTACCGGACATGAAAATTATCAGACGTCCAATACTTTTGAGATAATAGATAACGGAAATCCACAAGATATTACAGTTTATGCTGTGGATGGTAATGGATGTAGAACTCAATTTACTATACCAACTATTAACCCGCCAACGGATGTGATTCCTACACTGTCTGTGGAAAAGCCCTTAGACTGTAGGGATCCTGAACAGCTTAGGATAGATGTGGTTGGCACCACTAACTTTACCGTTTCCATTAATTCTGTAGTCCCCATGGCGCCTATAACGGTTTCAGGGAGCAGTTTTGTCTTAATTGATTTACCTGCAGCGGGGGACTATCTATTTGAAATAACAGATAATATTGGAGGTTGTACCTATCCTTTGCCGAAACATACGGTAGATGAACCAGAAGAGCCTACAGTGGTCATCAGCGAAGCTAAACCAATTACTTGTTTTGGCTCAAATGATGGAGAACTATTCATAGAAGTAACAAATTACACAGGAGAGTACAGCTATAATGTTTATAAAAGTGACGATGTAACGGCTTCTAATTCCTTAAAAGCAGGTACGTTTAATACTAGTAATAATCCTGAGCGAATTACCGATTTGCCTGGAGGTAATTTTTATGTTATTATCAGTTCACAAGAAGTTCCTTACTGTTCTGGGAGTAGCAATGTAACTACCGTTAGAACGCCAAATGGCACCTTATCTGTTAGTGGTGTTGAAATAGGTAACGTAAGTTGCAACAACAATAGCGGCAAGATAGAAGCCACAGGACTTGGCGGATGGGATATTGCACCTTATGAGTATTCACTTTTGGTAGAAACTCCATTGGGGAGCAATAATTTTGTGGAAACCGTAGCCTTTGGGGCGAGCAATGAGTTTGATAATCTCCCTAGTGGTAATTATAGAATTTCTATCAGAGATTTAGAAGGATGTGAAGCAACCTATGACATATTACTTAAGCCTATAGATCCTGTAGTTGCAGAAATTAGAGAACCTCAGGGTTTAGTTTGCCCTGGTGGAAACAATGCAATTTTGGAGGCCTATGACCCTAGCACAGGCGATATTGTTACGGCTACTGCAGGTGCTTCTGGGGGAGTTGTAGGAGCTGGCTATAAATATCAATTGCTTTATTTGGGTAGTAATGATATTAATGACGAGTTATCTAGAAGTGGATTACAAGATTCACCGTCTTTTGAAGGTTCAACAGGAGGTTTTATAAGTGCAGGTTGGTATGCTATTGAAGTTTCTTCAAGTTATGAGTGTGTAGGTTATACTCAACCATATTATGTTAATCCGCCTGCACCCATTCAGCCAAGGCTAGTACAGGTACAAGCTCCAGGGTGTGGAGGAACCGGACAAATTAGACTTAGCGTACAAAATCCAGAAGTTGGATATGTGTATGAATATAGGGCACATAATGCTGCTCCATCTGACCCATATGTAGAAATGATTGGCACCTCGGTATTGATGGATGTTGGACCTGGTTTTTACCAGTATGATATTCGTAAGAAAGATGTTTCTGGAGCTAATGTTTGCAAAAGTGTTAGGTCGCAAGGAATTAGTCTTGTTGATGCGGAAATGGTAGAGTTGGTTCCTAATTTACCAGATGATATATCCTGTGCTTCCGAATTGGATGGTAGAATAGAATCTTTTGCAGCTGGTGGAGTTGGTAGTTATCAATACACTCTTTATATAGGCGATCCTGGTGATCCTTTTTCGCCTTCTGCTACGTCAACTATCTTTAGGCCTGCGCAAGATCATGGCACCTTTGAAGGGTTGCCAGAGGGAATGGAATATTATATAGGGGTAACAAGTGGTCTTAGTTGTGGAGATGTAAAAGGTCCTATGCAGATAGTAAGGCCAGCTCCCATCGAATTCAACCTTGTTGCCAATCAGGTAAGTTGTTATGGGCAAGAAGATGGATCTATTACTATAGATTTAACCTCTGGCGGGGAAGGACTAGTGCAATTTGCTATTTCCCCAGATTTCAATAATTTTTATAGTGACCCGGTAAATCCCCATACGTATACATTTACAGATCTAGCCCCTGGTACTTATGAAATACTGATTCAGGACGCTAAAGGGTGTAGCGAGAAGAGTACGTTAACCATATCACAACCAGATGTCTTGTCTGCTTCGTATATTTCTTCTCCCGAAACCTGTATAAACGCTTCGGATGGTTCTGCACAGCTGTCCATTAACGGCGGGACGCCATTTTTAGATAGCCTTAGTGGAGCAACCTATTATGAGACTAAAATTATAGGTCCTAATTCTATTGGTGATGAGGTATTTTTAAGGAATGACACGCTGTTCATGGATAACCTTATAGGGGGAGAGACCTATGTGGTCTTTATTCGAGATGCCATGGGGTGTGAGACTGATGTTATTGTGACAATACCAATTGGAGTAGATCTTTCTTCGGAAGCTATAATAGCATATGGATGTGAGGGTATTTTCCCTAATAGTACTGTAAGTATTAGAATGGCAGATGATAGCCTACTTCCCAAGTTATTATTTTCTTTGGATGTAGATGATATAAGCGTGGCCAATACACAGACGAGTTTTGGGGAATTGCCATCTGGAGACCATACGGTGTATATCTATCATGAGAATGGTTGTAGCACATACGTAGAATTTTCAGTTGATGCCTATGATCCGCTTACCCTAGTGGCAATAAAAACAGGTCCCAATGAAGTAACGGCGACTGCAACCGGGGGGTTTGGGGGATACGAATTTTTCTTTCAAGGACAATCCCAAGGTAGTGATAATGTTTTCCTATCTAATCAGGATGCTAATGTAACCGTTCGTGTGGTAGACCAAAACGGATGTGAGGCTACAGTTTCCATACCCTTTAAATTTACTGGCACGTTAGAGATACCTAATTTCTTTACTCCAAATGGAGATGGAAAGAATGATACTTGGATCCCCGGAAATAAGAGCTTCTTCCCTAATATGGAGGTGAAGATTTATGATCGTTACGGTAGAGTTGTGGCTATTTTAAATCAGGTATCTGGCTGGGACGGTACCTATGAAGGTAAGGAAATGCCATCTGGTGATTATTGGTATGAAGTAAATGCGAATGACCAGGACAAACAAAGGTTTATGGGGCATTTTACCCTCTATAGGTAAAGTAATTACAGACAACAAAAGCGGCTAATTCCGTAAGGATAGCCGCTTTTGTTGTTTATAATTTAATTATTAGAGTACCTAAATATAGGCACAGTCTCATTTACTCCTCTATTAACACTTCGCTTAAGACCTTTCCGATACTTCCATTGGGCACCTGAATTTTTAATAGATAAGCTAAAGTAGGGGCTATATCGGTCATATGTGTCTGCTGAGACGATTTGCCGTTCTTTATTCCCCAACCCATCCATAACATAGGGATCCTAGCATCGTCCGGATTCCAAACCGAATGGCCAGAACCTCTTGTTGTTAGGGACTTTGCATCGGCATTAAAAATAAAATGAATACCACCTGTTCTCTCTGGATGATGGCTATTGATCATTCTTTGTTTAATCTGCTCAGGAATAGAAGCATCCCCAATCTTATTAAAATCGGCTACAAATAGCACCTCTGGATTTCTTCTGAGATACTTCATACATATGTCGCGCATTTTCTGTTCGTCCAATTGGTGCTCTTCAATAAGTTTATAATTAAATCGAACCTGATTATAACCCGTACTACTAACTAAACCATCAACCTGGAAATTTTTCTGTAATAATAGATTCAGGTCATCTTTTAGATTGGACTTTACGGTATGTACAGGTAACTTGTTTTCATGCAGGAATTGTGGGTTATGGTTTGCTCCATGGTCTGCGGTAAGAAAGATAGTATAGTTGCCCTTACCTATCTTTTGATCTAGATGCTTAAAAAATGCTCCTAAATCTTTGTCTAACCTCAGGTAAGTATCCTCAACCTCAACTGAGTTTACCCCAAAGGTATGTCCTATGGCATCGGTAGAGGATAGGCTAATGGCCAAAAGATCAGTATCGTCTCCTCTTCCTAAGTCTTCCTTATCAATAGTTTCTTTTGCGAAATCGAGCAAAATACTGTTTCCGTGAGGGGTAGTATAGATAACACTATAATCGTCTTTAGAAAACAATTTTGAGGTTTTTACTGGGAAAACGGCCTCGTCTTGACCCTTAAGCGTTCCTTCATAAGGTTTGTTATCTGCGGTGCTCTGGGTATAGGTTTTAATGTCGTATAGCGTATTCCAATCCTTTTTTAAATACCTTTTAGCATAGTCCCTATCATTAAAATTATCTACCCATTTGGGTAGTTTGTCCATATAATAAGTACTAGAAACCCATTTTCCGGTCTTGGCTTCAAACCAATATGCAGCATCTGCAGCATGGCCTGCGGGTAGTATTGCACCTCTATCTTTTAAAGAAATTCCAATAACTTTTGATCTAAAGTTGGTGGCCAATTTTAGTTCGTCTCCAATGGTGTTAGATAGCATATTCACAGGAGATCGCTTCCCATGATCAGAAGTAGTCCCTACACTCTCTACCGTGGCATCTCCCACACAATTAACGGTTTCTCCGGTAGTATTAAAAGTAATGCTATTCCCTGTTATGCCATGAATTGCGGGAACAGAACCAGTATAAACCGTGCTATGCCCAATTCCTGTAACGGTTGGGATGTAGTCTATATAGGTGTTTTCATTGGAAAATCCTTCCTTGAGTATTCTTTTAAATCCGTCCGAACCATATCTCTCGTAATATCGATATAGGTAATCCCATCGCATCTGATCTACCATAATACCTACTACTAATTTTGGGCGTGGAATGGGGTCATTTTCTGTCGGGCTAGCAAAACCATTGCTAATAAATAGGATGGCTAAGGCCAACAAGCAACTTTTAAACTTCATACTTATTTGATTTTTATTAAAATTTTGATGGGAACGTTCTATTTGTTGAGTGTAATCTAAAACAAAATGAAAGTACATAATTGCATCGAAATATGAAAATTAGTCTTAACAATAGGTATTATTTGTTGTCAGTCATGGAACGGTGGACCTAGGAAGAACTCCAAATCCATAAGATTTTTTATCTTAGGGGGATGTTTGGATTTAGTAAATTGCTATATCTATGTAGATAAATCCCTAAAGAAAAAAATATAATGCAAGTAAACGATTCTTTTGGTCCAGGACCATATAAAGCAAATGATGCCCGTTATAATAGTATGCAATACCGCCGATGTGGCAATAGTGGTATTCTTATGCCACTAATCTCCTTAGGTTTATGGCATAATTTTGGTCACACCAATGATTTGGAGACTGGGCGTAGTCTGTTACGCTGTGCTTTTAATAATGGAATAACCCATTTTGATCTGGCTAATAATTACGGTCCCCCTTATGGTGCTGCCGAAGAAAATTTTGGGCGACTCTTTAAAGAGGACTTTAAGCCATATCGCGATGAACTTTTAATTTCTAGTAAGGCAGGATGGGATATGTGGCCTGGGCCCTATGGAAATTATGGATCCCGAAAATATTTGGTAGCATCCTGTAATCAGAGCCTTAAACGTATGGGGCTAGAGTATGTGGATATTTTTTACCATCATAGGCCAGATCCAGATACCCCACTAGAAGAAACTATGGGAGCACTACATCATTTGGTGCAAAGTGGGAAGGCACTTTATGCTGGTATTTCTCAATATTCAGCAGAGTTAACTGCAAAAGCAGCCAAAATCATGAAAGACCTTGGAACCCCTTTACTAATCCATCAACCTAGGTATAATATGTTAGATCGTTGGGTAGAGGATGGGTTATTAAATGAATTGGAAAACCAGGGTATAGGGTCTATTGCTTTTTCTCCCCTAGAACAAGGTGTTTTAACGAATAAGTATTTAAATGGTATCCCAAAAGACAGTCGAGTAAAAAAAGATGGGCGTTACCTTAAGGAGGAGCAAATAACACCTGAAGTATTGGAGCAGGTAGCCAAATTAAATACCATAGCGAAAAATAGAGGGCAGAGTCTAGCTCAAATGGCTATAGCATGGTTGTTGAAAGATAAACGGATTTCTACCGTATTAGTTGGTGTAAGTAGAGAAGATCAACTACTAGATAATATTGAAGCTTTAAAAAACCTAAGTTTCTCTGAGACCGAATTGGCAGCAATAAAAAAGGTAATAGACTAATATTTTTTTATATAGTATGTAGTATTAACTCCTTCCTTTTAAAGGGAAGGAGTTTTTTTGTTAAAAGGGGGATCCTAAATTATTTAATGCTGTAGGAGTATCCATTACATAGTTGGATTATTTTGCCTTCCGCCTTTTTATCTACTAAGCTCTAGTAAACATATCATATCTTGTAAAGTCTTCACCATTATTAGTCGGATATTTCTTTCACTTGCCTAAAAATAAATCTGGTTAATTTTTTTTGTTGAATGAGACAAAATTGTTCTCAATAAGGATTATATGGGTTAGGGGTTGAGATATAGGATGTTAGGTTTAAAATTTTGATATATACCCATGAATGATCGACCTGAAAATGATTTTAACCTGTACTTTTTAACTGAAAACTGACAAAACTCATTCTTTTCAGGTTTTATAATATAGAGATTTGTCCCATAATATTAAAGCAAACTATTATGAGAGGATTTAATTTCAACAAGATCATTACAGGAATGTTATTTATGGTCTTACTATTTTCTAGTAACCTTACTGCTCAACAATACAACCTAGCTAATGGGGAGTCTTCTTTACTTGTTCTAGGTACTTCTAGTTTACACGATTGGGAAGTTGCTGCCGAAAAACAATCAGGAATATTGGTTGTTAATAATGCAGACACTGGGGAGATAGGGCAACTAGCTATAACGGTGAATGCAGAAAGTCTAAAAAGTGGAAAGTCCGCCATGGATAAAAACACCTATAAAGCCTTAAACACCAAAAGCCATAAAACAATTTTGTTCAAGCTAACCGAAGTAAAGGAGGTTAAACCGAATGGTACAGGAAAATTTAAGGTAAAAACTTTAGGAGACTTAACTATTGCCGGGGTAAAGAAAGCTATCACCTTGGATTTGGATGTGTCGCTAACGGGTAACAAGGCAACGCTTAGCGGAGCGAAAAAAATAAAAATGACCGATTTTAAAATCGACCCTCCTAAAGCACTTTTGGGGACAATTACTACTGGTGATGACATCACCATAAAATTTAATACCGTATTAACTAAATAGAATTATAATCAATTAAAGATAGAAGTATGAGATCAATTATTAAAAACGCTGTATGTGCAACACTAGTTTTAGCCGGATTAGGCTTAAATGCACAAGACCGTAACCTGGACAATTATAGACAACCTGATAAAAGTGGAATCAATGTTTTTGAGGCACCTAAAGATACCGTCTCAACTTTTGATGGAGTGAAAGTAAGAATTGGGGGGTCGTCTACCTTGCAATTTCAAGCAGTAGATCATAGCAATTCTGGTGCAGTAGCGCTAAAAGATATTGGATACAATTTTAATTTAGCAACAGCGAACCTTGATTTGGATGTAGCATTGTTTGATGGGATAAGGATGCATTTAAGAACCTATTTGTCTTCTAGACACCATCCTGAACCCTATGTTAAAGGAGGGTATTTCCAAATAGACAAGCTAGATTTTATTCGTGAAGGGTTTATGGAAGATGTAATGAAGTATGTAACCATTAAGGTGGGACATATGGAAAATAACTATGGAGATGCCCATTTTAGAAGAACGGATAATGCCCAAGCCATATACAATCCTTTTGTAGGAAACCTTATTATGGATGCTTTTACTACTGAGGTAGGAGGGGAAGTTTACTTCCAGAAGAATGGATTTATAAGTATGGTGGGGATTTCTAACGGTAAATTAAATCAGGCTGTTAACGAAGTGGATGGATCTACAGGTGGAGCCTCTTTCTTGGCAAAAATAGGGTATGATAAGCAGAGAACAGAAGATTTAAGATACCGAATCACTGGATCGGTTTATACTACAGGATATGTGCCAAACTCGTATTTATACAGCGCAGACCGTGCTGGATCTAGATACTATTTTGTAATGGAAGATGAAAACGCTTCTACTAGCGGTAATTTCAGGTCAGGAAGGTATAATCCTAATATGAAGAATCAAATAACAGCTTTTATGATCAACCCATTTGTAAAGTATAGAGGATTAGAGTTTTTCGGAACTTACGAGCATACAAGTGGAAAAGCGAATACTGAAACTTCTAAAAGAACAGCAACTCAATATGCTGGGGAATTGGTATATCGATTTGGGCATGACGAGAATTTTTTCTTAGGAGGAAGATATAATAAAGTAAATGGAGAGGAAATGAGTGGCGATGACATTGAAATATCAAGATTCCAATTAGGAGCTGGTTGGTTTATGACAAAAAATATACTTGCTAAGGTAGAATATGTTAATCAGCAGTATAATGATTACCCAACTACAAGTATCTTAAATGATGGTGAGTTTAAAGGCTTGATGCTAGAGGCGGTTATTAGTTTTTAAATTCAGTAATTAAAATTAATTTGCCCGAGCGCGATAGGTTAATGTCGCTCGGGCATCTTATTAAGCACAGAAAAATAGCCTTTAAAACAATACCGATGAAAAAGATCTTTTACTTCGCTACATTATTTTTACTGCTCGCTTTTAATAATAAAGAAACTTTAGTGAACCGTACTACGGTATATATTGCCCCAGAGAGCAGATTGATGATTTCTGGAACTACCAATGTCAATACTTTTAATTGTGAATTTGATATAGAAAGATTACAGAAATCTATTCCAGTGCATTATGAAAAAGTAGGAGAAAAGTACATTTTTAAAAAAGCAACCTTAGTTTTAAATAACTCCGGTTTTAATTGTGGGAGCAAAGGAATAAATAGTGACTTTCATGAGCTGTTAAAATCTGAAGAGTACCCACAAATATTATTAAAACTTAAGGAAATAGAAGGAAACCCCTTTAAGGACTCTCCATTAAATGCCACGGTAGATATAAAAATTTCTGGCCATACCAATTCGTATACCATTCCCGTTACCTTGGCTGAAAATAGTCCTAGTAGTGTTTCTGGAAAATTAAATTTAAGTTTGGGCGATTTTAAGCTTAAGGCCCCCAAAAAAATGTTGGGACTCATTGTGGTCCACGATTCTATTAGCATAGATTTTGATTTGGCATTGCAGATGGATTAGGGCTTCCTAGCTTCTATATGTACTATCTACAAAAAGTGTGGAGTGCGTACCTTGTTTTCCTTAAGGGTCTTTTGCGAATCAATTTTTCACTCGATAATCGAGATTTGAATGCTCCGAGGCGAACCTCGAAATCAATAATTCTTCCTTTTAATGCCTTGTAGGCCTGTCCCTACCATTTTAGGCGAGCTTGCCCCGAGGTAGTTTACTTTATACCATTTCCCATCTTCAAACTATATTTTATAAAAAATCCTTGGGATGAGGATGTTTCCAAGGTGCCCTGTATTCTCTTTGCAAAAGGGCGGTAGCTTCCTCATCGTTTACCACTATAATTTTATTAGGATTATAGACCAACGGCCTACCAGTGGCCATGGATAGGTTGGCTAAAATGCAACTTGCCGAAGAGATATGTCCTTCTCGGATATCGGCAATAGGCAAGCTATTCTGGTCAATTGCAGCTAAGAAATCTAACATGTGAAGTCGTGTAGCCGGAGCGGCATTTAATTCAATATCCTTTTCGGTAAGATCCTCTGGGTACTTCTCCTTCTCATAGACCACATCTTTATGTATTTTCTCTCCATCACCATGAGGAATAAAATCGTATTTCATGGTACTACCCATGAGAGTTCCTTTTTCGCCGTACAGTTTAAAAGACCATGGATATTCGGGATCTGCGGGGGTGCCCCATGTACGGTGTTGCCAAACGCAGTTTAGGTCTTCAAATTCGAAAATTGCTGTCTGCGTATCGGCTATATTTGACTTCCCCTCTTTCTGCACATAGATTCCTCCGGTTGAGCTGATTCTTTTTGGCCAATCTAATGCGAGCATCCAACGTACAGTATCTAACATATGTACACACATATCGCCCATTATCCCATTTCCGTATTCCATAAATGTACGCCACCAACGTCTATGGGGGAGTCCATCATAGGGTCTTAGGGGTGCTGGGCCGGTCCACATCTCATAATCCAAATACTCGGGGACTTGTTGTAGGGGAGGGTTGTCATTAGCTCTCATGTGGTAGTAGCAGGACATTTCTACATGGGAGACTTTTCCCAATAAGCCGGCATCTACAATGTTCTTTTTGGCCTCTATAAGGTGAGGAGTGCTTTTCCTTTGGGTACCTACTTGTACAATTCTGTTGTATTTTCGAGCTGCAGCCACCATAGCCTCACCTTCTACCACATCGGTACTTATGGGTTTTTGCACGTAAACATGGGCGCCAGATTTTAGAGCCTCTATGGTCTGTAGGGCATGCCAATGGTCAGGGGTACCAATAATAACGATATCTAAATCTTTTTCTGCGAGCATTTTTCTATAATCCCTATACATTCTAGGCATCTTTTTAGATTGTTGTCGCTGACTGATTAAGGCGGCCGCTTCGGAAAGGAGTTTATTATCTACATCGCAAATAGAAACTACGTTTACCTGGGTTACCTGCATCAACCTAAACAGGTCGCTCTTTCCGTACCATCCAGTTCCTATGAGGCCTACCCGCCAAGGCCTATTGCGATGCATCAATTCAAACCCATAGGCACCAAATGATGAGAGTACCATAGATGCTGTAGCTCCTTTTATAAAATTTCTCCTATTGATGTTGAATATGTTCTGATCCATGTATTGTTAGTTATTTTACTTGCTTGGTAAGTGCTGTATTTAGTTTTGATATAGTCTAATTGTTGCTATTGGAAAGGGGTGCAACCATTTAAAGATAGCAAAAAATGATTTATGGGTTTCTTACTAAAAATTTTAAATCATGTTCATTCTATAAATTAAAAGCAATTCATTTATAAGCCCGAATAGCCTTAAAATCACCGATTTACTCGTACCTTTAAGTAAGATTTCTTTTCTGTAATCTTTTTTTAGATGAAGAAAAAACTGAATCAACTAGAAGCTACCGCAATTTGTGGCAATGATATAAGCTCTTCTTGTTTATATGTGTCCGCTTTGGCCATTGTTTATGCAGGGCAATATGCCTGGATATCACTTTTAATGGTAGCTGGAGTGTTATATCTGTTTAGAGAAATTTATGGAGAGGTTGTGGGGGCGCTTCCCTTGAATGGGGGAGCCTACAATGCGCTTTTGAATACCACCAAAAAATCTACGGCTTCTTTGGCGGCTTCCTTAACTGTGCTTTCCTATATGACTACTGCGGTTATATCTGCTAGCGAGGCGGTAAAGTATGCCTATAGTATTTGGTCTGTTTTCCCTGTAGTTCCTATTACCATAGGTCTCTTAGCCGTTTTTATGGGATTGGTCTTCATTGGG
Source organism: Arenibacter latericius DSM 15913 (assembly GCF_000424985.1). GTDB lineage: Bacteria > Bacteroidota > Bacteroidia > Flavobacteriales > Flavobacteriaceae > Arenibacter > Arenibacter latericius. Next base: position 41,100 of record NZ_AUKX01000005.1, on the reverse strand, counting down.
ATTGGGGAATCTTCTAAAGTTGCCATTATAATCTTTGTTTTTCATCTTTTTTCCTTAACCCTTTTATGTGTATTCTGTGTTCTCTTTTTCATGAAAAATGGGGTGGATATTCTTTTGTTGAATTTTAGAGTTCCAATGAAGGGAAGTATATTAAACGCCTTGTTTTTAGGATTTTCGGCGGCCATGTTGGGGATAAGCGGTTTTGAAAGTTCTGCCAATTATGTGGAGGAGCAACAAGATGGAGTTTTTCCAAAGACACTGCGCAATATGTGGGTAGTAGTTACTGTTTTTAATCCGTTGATCGCCTTTTTGGCATTGGCAATTGTTCCAATAGCTAATATCAGTTCCAATCAAGATGCCTTATTATCCTATTTAGGGGGTGTTTCGGGAGGCAATTGGCTTTCACTGCTGATAGGAATTGATGCGGCACTGGTTTTAAGTGGAGCAGTGCTTACTTCCTTTGTGGGGGTTGGCGGACTAATGGAACGTATGGCCTTGGATAGAATTTTACCAAAATTTATGTTGAAAAGGAACCGGAGGAGTAGTCCTTACATGACTTATATTATTTTCTTTTTATTATGTGTTTCTATCTTATTAGTAACTAAAGGCAACCTTGCAAAATTGGCTGGAGTCTATACTATTGCCTTTCTGTCCGTAATGGTTCTTTTTGGGATTGGAAATATGTTACTCAAGATCAATCGTGCCAAATTACCTCGTCCCGAAAGAGCAAGCTGGCCGGGACTGCTTTTAGCGATTTTTGCAGTATTGGTTGCCATGCTCGGGAATGTTATCCTTAACCCTTATTATTTGATGATTTTTGCCGAATATCTTATTCCAACCTTATTGGTGGTATTCTTTATGTTGTACCGGACCGCTATTTTTAAAATCGTTTTAGTAGTTTTAACCTATGTTTTTCCTAATAGGGGGCCTCTTTTTAAAACCTTACATCGATATACCCAACGTATGCTTACCGCAATAAATAAACAGCAATTTGTCTTTTTTACCAAGGATGACAATGTAGCTACCCTAAACAAGGTAATGCTTTATATTACGAGGAATGAACCCTCCAAGATCCTGAAGATTGTTTCTGTGTTGGATAAAAACGATACTATTCCTATCAGGTTAAAGCAGGATATAGATGTGCTAAATAGAGCCTATCCAGAGATCGATATTCAATTTATTGTTGAGGATGGAGTCTTTGGCCCTGCAAAAATTAAGGAGTTTTCAAAACGATGGGGCATCCCTACTAATTTTATGTTTATAGGTTCTCCTAGTGAAAAGTTTCCCTATAAAATTCAAGAGTTGGGAGAGGTTAGGATGATTGTTTAATTGGAGTTTATACTTTGGTGTATTAAGGGATTTAAATTTAAATATTGACCGGTAAGTTTAACTAAGAATCTACTTAGGTAATTCTTTAAAAAAACATTGGATTAGGTAATTTTTAATTTTGTATATTTATATAGGGACTTGCCCCGTGGGCGTCTTTCCATCTAGGTGGAATTAGTATCTCCTCCAAGCCGAAACCAGGAAATAAATAAAGAATCGAAATCATGAGCTATATTTCAGAAAATGTAATTCCCGGAAATTATGGTAAAACTTTTGGAACGGATGCCAAGGAGAAAAGGGATCTAGAACAGATTCAGAAGGAATTGATGAAATTAGAAGGCATTACGGAGGTAATATTAATTGAAGGTTTTCCCAAAGAGTTTAAGGTCCACACTTCTAAAGTGGTACAGATATCCGATATAGAAAAGAAGGTTAGTGCTTTAGGGTTCCACCTTGTGCCCAAAAGTTTCTTTCCTCTTTAATATTCTTTGCTTTTAAAATCCTTGTGATAAGCGAACTGGAGGGCCAAGAAGAAAGTAATGATAGTTTTTAATAATCAGAATTAATCACCAAGAAATGATTTGTTAAGGTGTTGTTAATTAGGTAGTTGTAAAAACACTCCACTTAAAACATCTTTTTAAGTGGAGTGTATATATATTTAGTTTTATTCAATGTCTGCTAATAGATTAGCTACAAGTGCTGTCCATCCAGTTTGGTGGGAAGCACCTGCACCACGACCATTATCTCCATGAAAATACTCGTAAAAGAGAACCAAGTCCTTAAAATGGGGGTCTTTGTAATGCTTCTCATGTAGCTTATGTATGGGGCGGTTTCCTTTAGCGTCTGTCTTAAATAGTTGGGTTAGCCGAGTCCCTATTTCATCGCTTATATCTCTTAGGTTCATTTTATCCTCTTTTCCTGTCGGGAAATTAAACGTAAGACTGTCTCCAAAATAACTATGATATTCCCGTAGCGAATCTAGAAACAAATAGTTCATAGGCATCCATATAGGGCCTCTCCAATTGGAGTTACCACCAAATAGTCGGGTAGAGGACTCCGCCGGCTCATAATTAATACAATAATTAGTTCCTGCTATATTAATATTATAGGGTTTTTCATGAACCTTAGAAAGGGAGCGTATACCGTGTGGGGATAAGAACTCTTTCTCACTTAGCATGCTACTCATCAATATATTAAGTCGAGCTTTAGGAACTAATGATAGGAGCACATCCTCCCCTTCATTAAATTCTTCCATTACTCGGTATTTTGCAGTCTGAATACGGTGTGTTCTAAACCACTGCATACTTTTACGGAAGCGAGGGAGTTTTTCTAAATACTCTTTCTTAATGTTTAGTACTGCCGCAAGGGATAATAATCCAGAAATTGACCTTACTTTTATTTGAAACGACTCTCCATTGGGTAGGATAAGATTGTCATAGAAAAAGCCGTCATGCTGGTCCCAAGAACCTTTATATCCTTCTTTCAAGGTATTCAACGCTTCAGCAATAAAGACAAAATGGCCAAAGTATTTCATTGCCATATCTTCAAAAGAATCGTCTTCTAAGGATATCTCTAAGGCCATCTCCAACATGTTTAGGCAGTAAAGAGCCATCCACGAAGTCCCATCCACCTGTTCTAATATACCACCGCCTGGCACCCCGTTACTACGGTCAAATACTCCTATATTATCTAGACCTAAAAATCCGCCTTCAAAAACATTTTTCTCTTCTCTATCTACTCGGTTTACCCACCAAGTGAAATTCAGAGCTAATTTATTGAACATCCTTTTTAAAAATCGAATATCCCCTTTCCCGGTCTTCTTTTTTTCGAGTTGAAATACTTGTAGGGAAGCCCAAGCCTGTACGGGAGGGTTAACATCGCTGAAATTCCATTCGTAAGCCGGAATCTGCCCGCTAGGAGACATATACCATTCCTTTGTAAATAAAAGCAATTGCTCCTTGGCAAAATTAGCGTCTACTAAAGCAATAGAAACGCAATGAAAGGCAGTATCCCATGCTGCAAACCATGGGTATTCCCATTTATCTGGCATGGATAATATATCGTGAATCCTAAGGGTTTCCCATTGGTTATTCCTACCGTGGTAACGACTAGGGGAAGGGGGGAATTCTTTAAAATCGCCTTCCAACCATTTTTCAACCTCATAGTTATAATATTGTTTAGACCATAATAATCCTGCTATGGCCTGTCTTTGAATCTCTAGGGACTCTTTATCAGAGTCGGGGAAAGTGGCTTCTAAAAACTCCTGTGACTCTTTTACTCGCTCTGCAAATACGGTATCGAACCCTTCGTCAAAGGGGTTTTCTAAGGAACCATTTGTTAGTCTTAATTTTACTGTTTTGGTTTCCCCTGCTTTAAGCTGCATTTTGTACATAGGAGCAAATTTGGTGCCCTCTTGTTTTAATTTCGCTTTTGAATAATCCCCTTTGATTACTGTATCGTGGAAAAAATCTTTTTTATAGGGATGATCATTAGGTTGTAAATAGAGCTTCTCCATATTGGTCTCATTTTCGGTGAAGAGTAATTGAGAAGGCTCCTCAAAATACATATTGTATTTACCAACGTAAATGTGATCTACGGATACATAGGGTACTCCATTTTTAACTTCTTTTTTTATGCTAGGTTTCTCTGGCATTCCCACAAAGCTCCAGAAGTTCCGTATCCACAAGGTGGGTAATAAATATAGGGGAGCAGGTTTGTCACTTCTATTGCTAACGGTTATTTTTATCAGGAGATCCTGCTCATCTGCTTTAGCATACTCGGTATAAACATCAAAGTATTCGTTATTATCAAAGATGCCCGTATCCAAAATTTCATACTCCAGATCTTGTTTGCCGCGTCTACTATTTTCTTCAACTAGATCTTTATAAGGAAATTCGTTTTGCGGATACTTATAAAGATGCTTCATATAAGAATGGGTGGGGGTATTTTCTAGATAGTAGTAAAGTTCCTTTACATCTTCCCCATGGTTTCCTTGTGGACCAGTAAGCCCAAAAAGTCGCTCTTTTAGAATAGAATCCTTCCCGTTCCATAGCGCCACACCGAAGCAAATGTTACAATATTTGTCCGAGATACCTGCAATTCCATCTTCACCCCAACGATAGGTTCTACTACGAGAGCTATCATGAGAAAAATAATTCCATGCATCTCCACCTGGGCTATAATCTTCCCTTACGGTACCCCATTGTCTCTCACTTAAATACGGACCCCATTTATACCAATCTTTAGTATTGACTAGATTTTCCTCTAAGCGCTTTTCCTCATTTGTTAGCTTGTTACTTTTCATCTCTGCTTGCTCTTGGTTTTAAGGGTATATCCTATTATCGGCTTATTTTTTTTCGGTCTTAAAGATAACATTTGTTCTTTAACTAAGAAATCTTATGTTTTCTTGTAATAATAAGCATTTAGAGGGCTAAATCAATATTTAGTAATCTATATTTTTTAGGTTGTTTAAAAGTAAGATTAGTGTAATTTTTTATGACAGCTAAAAAGTAAGTGTTTAAATTTAAAATGTAAATTGTACGGTTGCTATTTAATACTTATCTTAACAGCTTGTATAAAATGATTTTGGTTTAATAAGAAAACCACAAATCGGAATCTTGATATAAAACAAATAAACTTCTACGAATGAAAATTAATGACAATTCCAAAAAATCTCCTGCTAATAAAAAAAATAGCAGAAGGGATTTTTGTAAGAGTAGTGCTTTAGTTACGGGTGCTATGATCTTACCGGGTATGCAAATGAACGCTATGGTAAACGTAGCTAACGATAAAATGTTGAAAATTGCTTTGGTAGGTTGTGGTGGTCGAGGTACGGGAGCTGCTATACAGGCTTTAAAGGCCGATCCAAATACCGAACTGGTTGCTATGGCTGATGCATTTGAGGATAGGCTACAGGGAAGTTTAATTAACGTGAAAAAGGCTTTTGACGGTTCTAAAAGGGTGAATGTTCCCAAGGAAAATCAGTTTGTAGGTTTTGATGGAGCAGAAAAAGCAATGGCTCTTGCCGATGTAGTTATTTTAGCAACTCCTCCTGGATTTAGGCCTCAGCATTTTGAATTTGCCGTAAATGCAGGGAAGCACGTATTTATGGAAAAACCGGTTGCAACAGATGTGCCAGGGGTACGTAAAGTATTGGCTGCCGCAAAGGTTGCTAAGGAGAAAAAATTAAATGTGGTAGTGGGGTTACAACGACATTACCAGGACAATTATTTGGCCGGACTCCAACAAATTAAGGAAAATAAGATCGGGAAAATTGTTTCCGGACAAGTATATTGGAATAGTGGAGGCGTATGGGTACGTGAGAGACAGCCTGGACAATCCGAATTGGAGTACCAAATGCGTAACTGGTATTACTTTAACTGGTTGTGCGGAGACCATATATTAGAGCAGCACATCCACAATATTGATGTGGCTAACTGGTTTATTGGAGAATATCCTATCTCAGCTCAAGGTATGGGAGGAAGACAGGTACGTACCGGAAAAGACCATGGAGAAATTTATGACCATCACTTTGTAGAATACACCTATCCAAGTGGAGCTGTAATTGCTAGTCAGTGTAGGCACCATCCAGAAACAATGAATAGGGTAGCAGAGGTGTTCCAAGGTACTAAAGGAACTATAGAGACTTATGGCGATAATACCTTTATTAAAGATTATAATGGCGGGGATATATTTACTCATAGAGGTAAAGACGATCCTAACCCATATCAGGTAGAGCATGTAAAACTATTCCAATCCATTAGAAACAAAGGAGTAATTAGCGATGCGGAAAATGGTGCTAAGAGTACTATGAGCGCAATTATTGGACGTATGGCTACGTATTCTGGGAAGGTTATTAAACTGGAAGAAGCAATGCAGTCTAACATCGCTTTAGTTCCAGATAACCTGACATGGGATTCCCCAGCGCCGGTGCAGCCAAATGCAGATGGCACTTATAATATTCCAATGCCTGGAAAGACTCTGGTGATTTAGTTTTAAGTAAGTAGTATAATAAAAATCCCAAGTACTCTTAAGATTTAAGAGGGCTTGGGATTTTTTGTTGTTGTCAATGGTTAGGCCACGATCATGGTGTCTTTTTTATAGTTGAATTTCACCTACACTATTTTTTTACAAAAAAGGAACATAGCAAAACAATGAGAATTATATAAAATGAGGTTAGGAATCATTAAGTAAAAAGCCCTTACGTATTTTATTCGTAAGGGCTTTTTTTGCAGAGTAAATTTAACTAATAACCTGTATTATTTACTATTGTGTTGGATTCTGTGTAAGAGTTCCAGGGTACGAGTTAATAGCATCTTGTGGAATATAGTATATAACACGGAAGTCATTAGCCGAGATGTCTTCAAATTGATTATGAGGTCCCGGATATTGACGAGTTAATTCTTTTCCATTACGGAATACATCATAACTCCTTTCTGCCTGGTAGGCTAGCTCTAATTGACGCTCCTTATCAATACGCGTACTTGCGTTAGTAGCATCCAAAGAGTTATATCCTCCATCTACAATAGCACGCTCTCTAATTCTGTTTAAATCACCTAAAGCAGCTTCATAATTTCCTAGTTTAGCATATGCTTCGGCACGGTTCAGGTAAATTTCACCCAAACGGCTAATAACTGGAGAATGCAAGTGAGATTCCTCTCCTTCACGAGATGCTTTGGTGATGTAGAACTGTGGATACACACGATTAAGAGTTATAAAGTTATCTATAACACCCTTATAGGTTTTACCATCTTTATAAAGGATGGTATAAATTTCTTGCTCGGTATCAACAGGAGTCAAGATATAGGTGTTGTCTCCTTCTTTACAGCTTATGATACCAGCATTACGGCTAATCTCTGCTTGAACGTAATTTAAACTTCCATTATCATCTTTGATGAAACGGAATACCTCGGTGAACTCCCCTGTATCTGCATCTTTAGCATAGGTAGGCTCTATAAAAGCAGCCCGTGCATCAACCAAATTATAACTGTCCGAGCGCCAGTCATTACGACCGGTTTCGTTTAGTAAATCAATATATTTGGCACTTGCGTACATTTCACCCCAGCCCATACCACCTAGGTTGGCATACATTCCTCCAACTCCATAGTAGTGATCGAATCCAGAAAATTCCGAAGCCACACGTTTAATAGCGAAAATGGTTTCTTCATTATTTTCAGGGATAAAAGTATTGTACTTCATAAAATCTTCCCTTGGCAATAAAGAATACTTCCCTGAATTAATTACTTTATCCGCGTAGTCTACTGCAAGTTGAGCATATTCTGTATTGGGTGATGTATACGTGCCACTCATAAAGAGATAAATACGAGAAAGCATAGCCTGAGCCGCTTCTTTGGTAGCATATATTGGATCTTTCTCTAAATTGAGTAATTCTTCTGCCTTCTTTAAATCGCTGATGGCTTGCTCATACGATTCCTTAACAGTAGCACGATCCTCTAACTCCAAATTAATTACATCCTCAGGAGTTCCGTTAACTATAGGCACTCCTAAATTTGTTTCTGGATCTTGATAATATGGACGACCGAATGCACGGGTAAGGTAAAAATACATCATACCACGTACGTAGTAAGATTCACCAATTTTATTATCTATTTCTGGACTTTGTCCTTCGTCAATCATATCAATGATATTAGAGGCCTGTGCAATAGCTTTATATCCCGAATTCCAAAACTGGGTTAAACGATAGTTATTTGGTGTACGAGAATAGGAAATAAATTCGTAGAATGCATCTGTAGAGGATCCACGAATCATCATATTATCTCCGGCATATTCCCCCATACGATGCATGGGGTCTGACCATGCTTTTAACTGAGCGTACATTCCGTTTAGTAATGATTCTAGGGAAGCATCTGGATCTTGAACAATTGTTTCCGAGTCCATACTTCCATAAGGGTAGCGGTCAATATCACAGGCAGAAAGTCCTGCGATAGCTAATATGGATATAAATATTTTTTTCATGTTGTTTCTAATTAAAATTTCAAGTTAAGGCCAAGCATAAATTTACGTGTTGCCGGATATACCCCTGGTCCTGTGGATCCCATAATTGCTCCATTATCATTAACTGGAATTTCAGGATCTACCCCAGAATAATCGGTGATAGTAAATAGGTTTTCCCCAGTGAATGAAATACGTAAGTTGTCAATATTATACTGGCTCAGATCAAGATTGTAACCCAAAGTAAGAGAGCGCATCTTTAAAAAATCACTTTTCTCTAAAAAACGGGTTGAGGTAGCATTTCCTTTGTCTTGGTTATTATACCTTGCAATTGGGTGAGTGGCTATATCGCCTGGTTTTTCCCAACGACTCCATCCCGGTCTAAGACGCATTTGATTACGGTCTGTATAGGTACCGTCTGAGTCGTATTCTTGACGAGAGTAATTATAGATCTTTCCACCTATAGAATAGCCAAAAACTGCGTTGAGGTCGAATCGCTTATAAGATAAGGCAGTGGTAAACCCTCCAAATAGATCGGGAGAAACTTTACCAGTTTTTTCAAAGGTAGCTTCGGAATAGTTAGAAGTGGTAGTTCTAGAAAGTTCGTTACCTTCATTGTCTCTTTCTACTTTATACCACATAGGTAATCCGTTTTCAGAATTTACCCCTGCCCATTCTTTTAGATAATAGGTGTCTACTGGGCGACCCGGCTCTAGCATTCGCTGTGCAGAACCAGCAATACCTAGTCCATCACTAATGATTATTGGTCTAACTACATAATTTCCACTGGCATCTTTTGTCTTATATAGTTTTGTTAATTTATTTACGTTGTGACCCATATTCACATCTAGGCTCCAGATGAAATCCTCATTGCGGATAATATCACCTCCAAAGGCAACTTCTATACCTTTGTTCTTCATTTCGCCTATGTTCTGCCAAATGCTAGTAACTCCAGTTAATCCAGTAACTGGAACTTGGTATAGGATATTATCTGTATTTTTCTCATAGTAATCTACCGTAAGTCTTGCACGGTCATTAAACATTCTTGCATCAATACCCACTCCACTAGTATATGTTTTTTCCCAGGTAAGGTCTTTGTTTCCAATTTGACTGATTAGTGCCCCCGGATTTTCATTGTATCCAGCCCCTGTAGAAACGGCATAAAGGTCATATTGTGGGTATAGGGAACTTGGACGGTTTCCTACAGAACCGTAAGCAACACGTAATTTTAGCGCATCTACCCAGTCTGCCTTAAACCAATCTTCTTGGTCTATGTTCCATCCTCCACTTACTGAGAAGAAGTTTCCATACTTGGCATTGTCACCAAAATTAGATGCTCCATCCCTACGGAAAGATACCTGCCCCATGTATTTACTATCATAAGAATAATTTCCATTAAAAAGTACCGACTGTACAGCCCACTCATTTATACCACCTTTGGTTCGTTCTGGTTTAGAGACTACGTCTAGCACTTCAAAACCAGGAATAAATCCGGTTCCGTAAACGTCTAGAGTTTCACTGCGGTAATCGTTAAATTCATAAGCAAGTAAACCGTTTAGGTAGTGTTTATCCCAACCTTTATTGAATCTTAAAATTTGGTTAGTGTACTGTCGGGTGTACTCCGATCTGTAGTCTGTAATTCGTCCGCCTACACTTTCGCCTCCGTTAGAACGGGGATCTGTGTAACCTTTTGCCTTGTAACTATTGTAGCGAATGTTATTAACAGATGAGAAAGTTAACCAGTCGGTCAATTTAATATCGAAATCAAAGTTCCCCATAAATTCATAGTTTTTATTGGCGGAGTGATTCCATTGTAAGTCGTACAAGTAGTTGGTACTTGCACTGTTTACCCATCCATTATAACGATGGGGTACTAAGTTTCCGTTTTCGTCGAAAGGACTATCCCATGGCAAATTAGAGTACATAGCTGTAGTAGAATACTGTTTGTCTTCCACATCACGAAGCGAACCTACTAAGGCGGGCTTTACCGTTAACCAATCAAAAGGTTTGTATTCTGTTTTAAAGCGGAAATTATAACGCTTATAATCATATCCTTTAACTGCGCCTTGCTCATCGTATAATCCTACGGACATAAAGGAGCGTAGTGTTTCGGAACCACCTTCAATGGAAACATTGTAATTCCGTGTTAAACCACTTTGGGTTGCAAGGTTCCACCAATCGAAATTGCTATTGCGCAAGTCGGCGTTCCAGCGAGGAAAAGAAATCTGATCGGCATTAGAGAAGGACGCGTAAGTATCGTACAATTCTGCCCCGTTCATCATTTTAGTGTTTCCATTGTTAAGTTGACTAAAGCCTAATTTTGTGGAAATATTCACGCTAGTTTTCCCCATTTTAGCTCTTTTAGTGGTCACTACAATAACCCCGTTTGCTCCCTGAGATCCGTAAATAGAAGTTGAAGCGGCATCTTTTAATATGGTCATAGACTCAATATCTTCCGGGTTTAGTTCACCTGCTCCAGACCCTACAATAACACCATCTATAACCCATAGCGGGCTAGTAGTACCACTTAATGTAGCCTGTCCTCGGATAACCACACCCCCTCTAGAACCAGGCCTTCCGGATCCAGGTGCAACAAATACACCAGGAGCTTTACCATTTAGCATGTTTTCTACAGAAGGGGTCGTTACGTTGCGTAATTCTTCACCATCAACGGTTTGTAAAGATCCGGTTAAGCTTTCTCTCTTTTGAGTGCTATATCCTACAACCACTACTTCATCTAATAGGGCAGCATCTTCAACTAGGCTAATATCTATATTTGTTTGATTTGTAATAGTAATTTCTTGAGATAAATACCCAAGTGAGCTAAATACCAATACACTTCCGCTAGTTACATTGATGGAATAATTTCCATCGAAATCTGTTGCTACTCCATTGGTTGTGTTTTTTTCTACCACATTAACTCCTGGAATTGGAGTGGCTGAACTTGCGTCTGTAACCACTCCTGTTATGCTAATTTCTTGAGCCTGAGCTGCAAAGGTGAAGATTAGCATAAGTAGGAATAATCCTTTGTTAATTGTTTTTTTCATTGTTTAGTTTAATTTAATTAGGTGTTAATTTTTAAAAGGTGAATAATTTAAGTGTTCATTAATAGTGATGTGTTCTTCATTGTTAATTATTGATTTTGCTGTTGTTTAAAAAAAAATAAAAGTCTTCTGTTAGGCTAAGAATTATACTCTGTTTTATACAATAGAATATGAATTCTGACGGAAAAAAGTCGTAAAGCTGTACAATTTTTCAATGTTAACCAAATTTTATAATGCTATTTTAATTTGGTTTTAAGAGGATTTCTTTGTGTAAAATCTCATCTAATTATATCTCATGAGCCCTTTTTGGTGCTTGTTTTTTTATGCCATAGTCGGCAGTTCTTAAGTTTTTTGTAATAAAAAAATGGTATGCGATTGGGAAATTTCCCTTTCACATACCATTATATTTTTAATGAGGTAGCGTCTAATTTACTTTATCAATTAGACGTAATCTCCTTGAAACTTTAATTTACGGACAATTCTATACGCTCCCCGTCATAGCCAACTGCAAATATTTTGTCATTGGATTCAAAATTGGCAACTGTAAAAGTAGCTCTTGGCGATATATAAATAATATTACCATCTCGCTCTTGTTGATAAACGGCAGCGTTATTTGTTCCAGAAATAGTAACTTTTGTATTAGATACATATGCTTTCCCTACACTAAGAGCACCTTTATTTTTAAATGTGTTTAAACTTTGCTCGTGTAAAAACTGCAATTTCATCTCAGGTTCTGGATAGCCTTTACTTTTAATATAGGATATGGCATCGTCTACCATGGATTGTGTAACGTTTATTGTTCCCTGTCCGTAATCATCTAAGTCTGCATTAACTGCTTTAAGAAATCCCCAGTCTATAAAGAACTCTGTTAAATCTGTTTCTGCAATATCAGAACATATTTTAGCAAACTCAACCTGAGCAGCCCCATGAGAAGATGGATTGTCGCTTACTCTAATTCTTTCGTGTACGTCTTTATAAAAATCTTCATTACCCAATACATTGGAGAAATATAGTTGTAATTGCCAAAAGGGTACTAGTTTACAGAATACATCCCCATGCTCACCATGCGGAAGATTATTAGCTAAAATTTCTGTAAAAGCCTTTTCGTAACGGTTGTTATACGGATTAAGCTGCTCTGCGTCAATTCTAGCCTCATTACCCCATGTGGTTTGTACATAAAGGCTATAAATGTTATTAGAAACCTCGGTCATACCCAACCATCTTAAACCAGGTCTTGTTTGGTTTACATGCCCAACCTCATGTGCAGGTCCCCATGGAGAAGCTTTTAGGGTACTAGGATTACAGAGTGCAGGCATGGTACCTTTACTATACTCCGTTCTATAGGAAGTTGCATACATATACATATCCTGATGGGTGTTGGTTCTAAAATACATGCGGGTCTTATTAGCTCTATTATATTTGTATAGGCCTAAAAAGTCTTGTTCTAAATCAACTATATCATCATAGAGACCAATTAGTTCTATAATATCAGTAGTATGTTGACGAAGGTCGTCTGTAGTAAAAGATAAATGTGCAAATTCACCCAGAACATCAAAATAACTATATTCTGCATTAGTAATTAGATCTTTCCAGTCATCATTGGTATGCTTGGCTACATCAAAATATCCGTTTATTGTACCAGTGGCGAAGTTGGCTCTAACTTGGTATTCATTTTCATCTTGATACATTAAATAAGCAAGTCCTTCAGTATTTACTTTAAAGCGGTTAAGCCCGGGCTGCATTACATAATCTACACCCCCAAAGCCTTCATTATGATTAACAACACTTAGGGATATTTCTCCTTCAAAGTCGTCCATGAAAACAACCATTTCACTTCCTCGTTTAACGTAAATACCAGTAACATTATCATAAATGCCGTAGGTGCTTGTTTTGTTTGTTTTAGCAATTATCCCCGGGTCTGGATAACTTTTAAAGTCACCTATTCTAAATTCGTCATAAACGTTGTTGAAGATAGCAAGTGCCATGGTTTTAATAAAGACATTTTCAATTGCCAAAATATCGTCTTTAGTCACGCCAGGTTTTAATTGGGTACAGGCTTTGTCGCTAAAAACACCAAGACTAGCTTCTAAAGCAGCACTTTTTTTATAAAACTCTATTTCTGCTAAGCTTACAAAATCATTAATTCCTTTTGTAACGGATAGTTTAATAGATTCTGGGTTTTTAAAACCTTCGGGAAAGCTTATAATCTTTGGTGTCATTCCATTATTGAACTCGTACTCATTAAACTTTACAAACTCACTTTCTCCTTGAGTTTTAGTATAAATAGTTAGCTGTAGGATGGCCCCGTTATTATTCCCATCACTTCTAGGATATAGCACAAAATAATCTATTTCGTCTATATCCTTTTCAAAATCATATATTAAGTCAACCGGGTATTCTGTTTGGTTTCCCCATCTGCTATGATAATTTGTTCCTTTATCTCCGTCTAAGGTCTTATCTATATCCGTTCCATTTTGATGCTCACTAGCAGATGCTGAACTAGGAGTTATTTGTGCATCCTTATCTATGCTACTAACACTAGCGGGGGCATAGTAATCAGGATCTTTTTGGGTAACAGTTCCACCCTCTTCGTCTGGTAAAATCACTGGGTTGTCTTTTTCTGAACATCCTACAGAAAAAAGGAAAAAGGTTAATAATAATATTAATAGTTTGGGTTTCATATTGTATTCGTTTTAAAATTTAACATTCGTATTTTAGTGTACTAGTTTTAATTAAAGCTCTTTTATAGGTGAATCCGATAAAATTAAGGGTGTTTAGTCATAGGGATTTCCCGGTAAAAAGAAGTAATAGTTTAAAGGTATTGGTATAATTATTCTTTAAACTATTACTTTGATTACTGTAACCGTACAATGCTCTAAATCTGGAGGATGATTAAATACCCTAGAATCGTCTACTTTTTTATAGTTGGTGAGGGTGTCTCATCTATATTGTTAGATAATGAACTTTCCTTTTTTATCACCTTTCTACTTGATTTTAATGCTATTCCAATAAATATTAGAATAATACCAAAAACAAGATAGTCCCATTCTCCTCCAACTCTAAGGTTAGGGAAATTTGAATTCCGTCTTATTTCGGAAAATAGTACACTAATAATATTTGCTATCACAAAACCAAATCCGGCTATGTAGAACAATTTGTTGAGAACGATTAAGAGTGTGGTAAATTCTTCTTTTCTAGGATTAGCAGTTTTATGGATGAATTTGTCTCGCAGAAAATTCATGATTGAAAGGAGTGCACAGAATATGAAGATACTAAGTACTAGTTTTACAAAAAACACATCATATCCTTCTATAAAGGGTACATTCATGTTAAAGGATTGTTGTTTTTCCATAATAAGTAATAGGTTTTAAGGTTCGTTATTTTTATGTTTTTTACTTGATAAGAACTATTTAACCTTAAACTGAAAAAGGTCGGAGGTAGAAGTATTCCCTTTAGAATCTATGGTAATAACTTTCCAATAGTACATAGTTTCCATTTGTACCGCTACATTTTCTAGCTTATTAAGGGACACATTCTCCTTATATAATTTTGGATTTTTACCAACACCAAAATAAACATCATAAGCATTAATATCATTGTCTACGTCGCTGGCAGACCATTCCAAAGTAATTCCATTTTCCGAGTAAGGAAGCTCTACATTAATTTCTGGAGCTACCACCTCGGCCGGAAAAGGGGCATAGGACGATGAGGACTCACTGGCGTTGTAAAATTTCCAAACCTTACTTTCCGCTTTTTCTCCAGAAATGTTGTTTTTGGATATAACATACCAAGAATACGCTACGCCTCTTTCTAGTTCTATGGGGATTTCGCTATTAGAGGTGTTATAACCGATGCTAACCCCTGTTGAGAGGTTTTTCAATTTTAACTCGTAACCGTCTGTATTTAGAGTAGCTTCCCATTTAAAGGTAACGGTACTTTTAGATTTACTTTTTATGACGCCCTCTATACATTCAGAATTGTTTAATGGAAAAACAAGGCTAGCCGCAGTAGGATCTAAATTTTCCTCTTCCTTTGGAGTGTCTCCGCCCTTACTACAAGAAAGGACGGAGAACAGTATACATGATGCTAATATAAAACGTTTCATTTTTTAATTATTTTAAAGTTGTGTTTTCCCTCCTGGGTAGTTAACCGAGCCGCATAAATACCACTGTAAATAAATCCTACTTCAAGCTGTGCAGTACGGTTGTTCACTACAAGGGTTCTAGATAATGTTAGCTTCCCACTTTGATCGAAAATTTCTAGCAACACTAAATTAGAGTTGTCTTCACCAAGGTTTAAGTAGAGGAAGTCCTCTACTGGATTAGGGTATACGAGGATTTGGTTCTCTAGCATAATTTGCTTTTCAAATATCCCCTGACAATCCTTTTCAGTGGTCACGCCAATTTTATTGATCCCGTTTTCTAAGGGGAGTGTCAACTCGTTTTCCGAGGTCTCCCATACCTTGTCATTTATGGTTACCTTGTAACTGGTTCCATTGTACATTTTTAATGATAAAGACTTGGTGCTTGGATCGTAATATGACATGACGGCGATATCCTGTGGTTGACTAATGGAAATATCGTAACAACGCTCAAAATCTGGCTCTCCGTTTACTGTAAAGCATAGCTTATAGGTTCCTGATTTAAGATCTGCAATTTCTAGAGTTTCCGAAAAACTATGAGTGGTATTATAGTTCGTCCCTTCCAGGGAAACTTGGTAGTCCATTACAGTCTTAGCGCTTATAGCTACCTTTCCATTGTCGCTACTCCTACAGGTTTCTGCGAAGACTTCTACGGTAAAATTTGAAGCCGGCAGCGAAAACTTTGTACAGCCATTTGCATCTACAATAGCACCTAGAGGGGTTTCGGGGCAATGGTCGTCTTCATCCAATACAACATCGTTGTCATCGTCCTCATCACAAACATCTCCAATTCCATCTTCATCAAAATCTGCTTGGTCGGGGTTGTCTATGCCAGGGCAGTTATCTGCAACACACCCTATAAAATCTAACTCTCCTATAGAGGCAAAAGCTTGATTGTTAACCTCGGAAAGAGCAACGATCCTAAAATAGCGACCCTTTATAGGTTCTTCAAAATTAATGTGCTGCGGACTAGAGCTGTTGGGCCATTCCCCTGTGTGCACAGGTTCTCCCCAATTGGTATTATCCAAACTGATATAAAGCTGATATTCCTTGATTCGACCATTGGAGCCATGGATACGTGGTTGATAGGTAAACCTACTTAAACTGTAGAAGTTGCCTAAATCTATTTGCAATTCATGCGGATAGGGATCTGTGCCAGTGCTCCATCGGGAATGCCATATGGTATTGGGGTCGCCATCAAAAGCGTTGGAGGCATGTCCACCCTGATTGGTTTCCTCGCTGTTGACGTATAAGAGGGTCCATTCATCCTTAGGGAGGGAAGCAGGATTGCTACAGTCTGTAATGGACGGACAAGTAGTAGTCGTTACCATTTTTTCAATGGTCTTGGAATATACTTTACCATTTTGGGTAACAGTCATCGTTACATCGTAGGACCCTGGTTGTCCTAAGACTACCTTAGGATTTCGGATATTGGGATCACTAATATAACTAGGTTGGGGGGTAATTTCCCATTGCCAGCTGGCCCCTTCGTGTTTTAACATGGAGTGGTCATCAAAGTTAAGGGTATCTAGCATACAGTTACTTAGTCCCTTTTCTACCCAGGGGTTAAGAACGGGTTCAAAATCCTGGTCTTGAAGGAAACTTTCCCATACGCCGGCTCCCCCTGCCACTCTAATTTTTGCATCTCTATAAAAGGGCAAGGCTGTATTTACGCTAAAGTTATCTGGGAAATTATTAGAAAATAATGCCCAATCTGTCATGGATGGGGTTCTGTAATAAATTTTAGACGGAGCTCCCCATCCTCTGGTAGTTACTAGGTATACAAGCTCTTCTCCCGTAGAACTTGGTTGGATTACCAAGACCTTTGTGTTGGCATTCACACTACCCGAAATGTCTTCCCAATTATCACCTCCATCGGTAGATTTAAATACTTTCCCTTTGTTGGAGGTCCAGGTTCCATTGGCATACGTAGCGTATATGGTATTTTCGTCATACGGGGATACAACCATACTGATTCTGCCGTTCATCCCACTTCCCCCAAATTCGGAGCTTGTAAGCGATGGTTTTCGCACCCAAGTTTGTCCGCCATCCTCACTTCTATATAAGCCATTTCCTCTTACATCTACATACATTACCTTAGGATTTATAAAGCTCACTTCTACTTCCATGACCAAATCCGTAAAGGTTTTAAGGGCTGTGAAGTTGACTCCCATATCATTGCTCACCCAAATCGTATTGCCTTCTCCCATATACAGAATTTCGTGGTAGTTGGGATGATGAACTAAACTCCCTCTATTACCCCCATACTCTAACATATTTGGGTATTTATTAAAGTGGAATCTACCTTCCGGGGCTCCTTCGGCGGTTTTGGGAAGTATCCATCCTTGGCCCAAATCATTAAAAGCTACATGCCTGCTTTTTCCTTGTAAGACCCATCCTGTAGGGGACTCTGCACCACCCATTCTTAGGGCCTTGTGCCCGTAAAAGTCGGCCATCGCGGTATTCCCGTTATGGTAGCGTCCTCCAACTACGATATCCTCATTCCATCCCTGATCAAAACCCCACATGTCAGACCCAACCATTCCATTGATTAAGGGATGGAAATCCGTCTCAAAGGCATCGTTGGAAAAGCTTAAACCGCCATCCGTGGCAACATATACGGTATCATCTGGCATCCAATAGATATCTTGGATATCTGGATGGATGCTAAATCGCCCAAAGTAACCACCAATGGCATCAAAAGAATTTCCACCGTCGTTAGTTTTAAATAAGGTAGTAGTACCCACCATAAATACATTTTCGTTATTAGGCGATACTTCTAGAACTAGATCGTAATAACCTTGACCGTTATTGTAGGGAAAGGCTGGGGTGTCACATTCAATGATTTCCGTCCAAGTCCAAGTGCCCGCGTTATATATTCCTTTATACAATAAGGGAGAGTCAATACTAAGCATGGTGCTATATAGGACATTGGTGTTGGCAGCGGACATGGCCAATAATCCTCCTGAATGATCCACAAGTCCGGTTGGAAAGCTGTCCATTTTAGTGAAACTAATGCCACCATCAGAAGACGAATGTATTTCAAAATTCCCCGTTCCGTTTTTAGTCAACGCAAAAATATTGTTAGCGTTCCCCGGCATTATTTGAAGGTCGTAAGCTGTCTTAGATACCTTTTGGTTCCAAGTAGTGCCTGCATCAGTGCTAAGGTGAATTCCTTTATCCGATGAAATAAAAATTTTGTTCGGATTTGTCTCATCAATTACAATATGGTTTACAGATAATTCGGTATTAAGAATTGGTGTCCAGGATTCCCCTCCGTCCAATGACTTATGTACCTGTCTTGAAGCAGCCGCGTAAACAATATGATGGTTGGTGGGATGTACTGCTATACTCGTAACTCCTGATAAAAATAAATAATCCGGAGCCATTAGCGTCCAACTTTGCCCCTTATTCGTGGATTTGTTAACAAATCCAGTCTCGGTTCCTACATAAATAATATTAGGGTTAGATTTGGCCACTGCTACGGAATACACGTTTACTTGCCATGGTGCTATTTCAGGAATCTCGGGATGATTGGCTTCGTTTAGCCAATAGGTATTTCTAGGTCCAAGAAAACTCCAATTTGCATTAGAGGTATCGCTTCCTTTTAGGGTAAGGGTACCACCCTTTTTCACCAATGAAGCTTGTTTCTTCCCGGGTAGGGCAATGGTTCCGTCAGAGAGCACATGGTTGGCAACAACTCGTCTCCAAATTTTATAATACCGTTCAATGGGTGTCTTGCCGGGATCCGTAGCTTTATATGCGTTGTAGCCAGCTTCTATCTCTTTGTAGTTAACAGGGTATTGATACAGTTTTTTGGCCCAGTCCGGAAAAGATTCTTGATAATTTGGCTTATAGGTAATTATAATACCGGGCAATTCATCATAGGGGGTGATGGGAAATTGTGCTTTGGCCTCTCCAATATGAGCAAGGAATGCTAGTATTGGGATCCATTTTGTGATACGCTTTAAAATATGGTTATTCATCTTGAGTATAATATTTTGTGTTTGGTTGGTTATTAAAGTGACAATGGTAACCGTGTCCATTTTTCATCTATCCAATCAATATCATTTGGACTCCAAGACATCAGTAATGTATTACTGTCCACCAACTCGAATTTTATGGTGCTGTTTTTTCCATTTAATCTAGGGTCCATAGTATGTCCAACTATTTCCTCTGCAATAAGATTTTCAGAAGTAATTTCATAATTCCCATACTGTGCAATGGTAGTATCGTTTGTTGGATTCCCAGTACCCCAGGTTATAAATGTATAATAGGTGCCATCTGGGTTCATTACTTTGTAATTACCAGTTTGTACTTCTGTAAGCTTCCCGGTGTTGGGATTTGTTATCCCAGTCTGTTTCCAGATACCTACTAAGGTATTGGAGATAGGGATATGAGTTTCTTTTATCTGTGCCGTTATTGGGGCCGATAAAGAAACTAGTAATAGTAAAATAAATATGTTTTTCATTGCTAATTGAATTTCAATTAAACTAAGATCATTAGCCTTGTTTCTAATGGAACTTTAGATAGATTTTTAGAATTAAAATCTTCTAATGAATCGTTTTCTAATGTGGAATAGCGAAAAAAAAACGGAGAGGAAACAATTCCCTCCCCATTTTTTCAATCAATTTTAATAATTAATATACTACTCTAAACCATAAACATTGATTTCAGCCAAGAAGGCATAAGCATTAGGACCTTCCAAGGCAACATATTTAAAATATCTGGCAGTAGCAATATCGCTAAAAGCAAATACTTGCCCGTCATTAGTGCTAGGATCCATATCGAACGTACCTAAATCTGTCCAAGTTTCACCATCAATACTCACTAAGAACTGATGTTTAGTTTGTCCTTGTCCATTTCCTTGTCTTCTGAAAGCCTCAAAACTTGCTACAGTCTTCTCAGCACCCATATCTACCGTTATATGATGCGGATAGGGAGGTGTGCCACCAGCCCATTTGGAATGCCAGAAGGTGCTTAAATCATCATCTATGATAGCAGTAGCTAATCCATTGGGTGCTCCTTCGTTAGGTTCCTCAGTTGAAAAATCTACTATAGTCCAACCAGATTTGTCTAGCTTTTGAGCAGCTGTCGGAGTTACAGTAAAATCATTTGGTCCAAAAGAGTTTCCATAAGGATCTGCAACGCTAACGCTTACAATCTGCTCCCCTTCATCCATTCCAGAAATAATAGCTTCTCCTTCAACATCAGAAGAAGTAACTTTTTGAGTTTTTACTTCGCCATTTACAGTATATTCAACTGTAAAGACTAATGCTGCAGCATCTGGGTTGGTCCATTGCATCTTAAGACCACCTAAAACGGATTCAAAAGCTATATTGTTAAGTATATCTCCAATTTGAGGAAGCGTAAGTGTTAGCCAATCAGAGTCAAATTCATCAATTGCTGTTTCCACATCATCCCTAGCTGCCGTTGGCACATAAAATGTACGGTAAGTAATAGGCTGGTCTATATCAGCATTTTCTAAAAGAATTATGTTTTCTTCTCTAAGGATTGTTGCAACTACCTCCTCATTATTAGTGTTGGTATATTTAAACTCAGTTCCTCTTTGGAGTTCGCTTCCAATCGCCATTACCACTTCTAAGTTTTCACCATCAAAAGTTATATGGTTAACTGTTCTAGCTTCCAAATTAGCTCGGTATCTTTCCCCATAGGCAGTTCCAAAACCCGTGGCGGGTATAGAAACATTACCGTCTGTGTCTCTACTAACTATTTTAAACTCATAGCTATTTTCTTCTAAATCGGTAACTATTAGCTCTAAAGGGTCTGTGTCCTGATCAGATTTGGTGTAAGGAAAAACTTGTTCGTTTTCTCCCTTGTTCCACGTCACTAATATTTCACTAACGTTAAACGCTCCTGTGATATAACCTTTAATCATCACTCGGTTTTCCCCTCCAAAAGTAGAAACGGAATCTACCTTGTTGGTATATATAATTTCTCCGTCTTTGATATATTCTTCATGAACCTCGTTCATGTCCTGGCAAGATATAAATGCCCCGGAAACCAAAAGGAGAAACAATTTAATGGTATTATATATTGTTTTCATCTGTTTAAATGTATTTGATTTTTTCGCTCTATTGAAATGTGGCATCCTTATCGTTTCACTCCAATGTAAATCGGTGGAGAATTTGAGAAATAAGTCACATTTCAGTTAAAAGCATTCTATTCGCTAATTATATTTCCCCAGAAGGTAATTTGTGATGCGTTTACGTATCCAGCACCATCCCAAGTGTCGTGTACCGCTAGTCTGAAATATCTAATTTCGTGAGAATCGTCGAAAGTATATTCGTCACCAGCAAGGAAATGGTCTAAATCCTCATCTGTATTTTGACCTATTGGTAAGCCCGAGGGCTTAATTGATTCGCACTCTCTTAATAAAATCCAGTTATCTAAATTATCGGGTTCTTCAGGTATTTCCTTAGCTCCGTAAACTGTGTACGTTTTTGGATTTCCGTGAGTGTAAGCATGTGACGTTCCATGAGATGCTCTTTGATGCAAAGTAAACCTACTAAGTTTTACTACAACGCCAAGATCTATGGAGTAGATTTGTGGAGAAGGGTGATCTCCTTGAGTATGAACAATGGTTTCCATTTTTTCATCAAATAAGTGATAATAATCACCTTCCCAAGCATCCCAATTGGTATCATCAGCAAAAACAACTTTTTTAAACTTTGTTTTGTCCAAACGCTCCTCGAATAGTGGGGTCAATTTCTTATCCGGTGTAGCAGGGTAAATGGTATCTGTAGTATTGTCATACCTATCTCTGATAAGGGCAGCAAATTTCGTAGGTACCGATTCAAATCCTCTTATAGAAGTGCTTGTTTCTGCCTGTGAAGTGTAAACCGTTCTTATTTCTTGCCATTCACCTTCTTCATTCTCTGTGAATAGTAATATTGAAATAGGAGTTTCTAATTCATTAAGCCATTGATACTTAGCCCCACCAAAATCTGCTGTAATGCTCATTGTTTCTTTAATAACATTTACAGGGGATTCTAATGGCTGAGCTGTAAAAGTTACAGGCTTAGAAATATTCTCAGATCGGTCAACTACATAAACATTAATAGTTCTTTCTGTAGTATCTCCAAACCCTACGATTTGTAGTTTGTTTTTGTAGGCAGAAGCGCGGACTTCAGAGGTTTCTCCTTTAGTATTCGTATAGGTAGCTTTTACATAGAGTACATCCTTGTCTGAAGGAATATCATATATAATATTAAATCCACCGTTTATTGGTTCGTACTGAAGATTTTCTATTGGCTTAGGCGCAACAGCATCTTTAGTAGACGGCAAATGTTCGTAATCTTCTTCGCAACCAGCCATGATAAATAGGCTGATGAACATGAGGCTTATTATTTTTTTCATCTGTTTGTAATTTAATGTTGTTGTTGTTGTTAAGTGTCCCGAAATTTTTCGGGACACTGTATCTAACATTTTGTTCTAAATCTAGTTATGATAATATTAAATTATAAAATTCATTTTTACCAACCTGGATTTTGTTGAAGGTTTGGATTGTTAATTAATTCCTCTTCTTTAATAGGCCATAAATAATCCTTTTGATTAAAGGTAGGGTTATGCAATACCCTAACCGTATAGTAATCGTCTAAAGGATTTACCAAAACACTCCATCCTTTAATAGGTTTGTTCATATGCTGTTCTAACAATTTCCATCTTCTAAGATCCCAATACCTGTTGCCTTCAAAAGCCATTTCTATCATTCTTTCACGCTGAATGATCTCTCTCATCCCTTCTTTGGTAGTAGGTTTGGCTGGATCTTTTGAGTGCTGTGCCCAACTGTTTACTACTCCGTCTAATCCAGCTCTTTCCCTTACTAGATCAATATATTCGTATACTTCATTATCAGGAGCAGATTTCACTTCATTAAGCGCTTCAGCATAATATAAATAAAGGTCTGCTAAACGAATTATTGGAAATGAATAAGTATATGCACTTAATGATGTTCCATTTTTAACTGTTGTTTTCATGCTAACTAACTTTTTAGGCCAGTAACCAGTAGGAGAATGGTTGTTGATTTCAAAGATGGATGCAAACTCTCCTCTTCTTGCACGGATATACCAAGGATCGGTATCTAATTCTCTTCCGTTTCCAAACCAAACACCTCTATCAAAAGAAAGATCTGCATAAAATCTAGCTTCCCTATTAAAGTTTAAAACAGCTGTACTTTGTCCTGGCTCAATATAGAAGCGGTCCTTGTTATTTGCTTGTTTTGTTCTATATCTGTTGATATAGTCAAAATTAATATCCTCTTCAATAGGCACTCCATTTTCAGAGTAGTACATTTCGGCCACTCTTAAGGTTGGAGAGTGGTTAGAGGCCACGGGGTTAGTTGTATACGAATACAATCTTGGCATAGATTGAGATTGAAGGCCTCCAGTGTTTTGAGTAGAACCCCAAATTATTTCCTTGTTCCATCTTTCTGTAACTCTACCTCTTAAGGCTGATTTTAATAAGGTAGTGTCATTTTGCTCCAAAGGATCTAAATAATCCTCTTTTTGAAAGAGTGACGCTCCAACACCTTCGGCCAATTCAATGGCTTCTTTGGCAGCATCTGCTGCTCTTTGCCATTTAGAGGCGTCATAGCTCGTTGGAAACATGGGTTCTCCGTCTGCGTTTGTAAAACTGCTATATACTGGGTTCCCATTGAATAAGGGACTTGCATATTCCATTAATACTCTTGCTTTCACTGCAGCAGCGATGGGCTTGGTAATACGACCTAATTCCTCATCTTCAAACTGTAGGGTTTCTGGCAGACCTTCAATAGCCTTATCCATAGTGGAAATAATATATTCAAAAGACTCCTCTAAGGTATTTCTAGTTACCCTAGTATCTTCAGTATCTGCAGAAACGGATATGGCTTTATCATTAATAACGATTGGCCCGTACATACGGGTTAGATAGAAGTGGTAGTATGCCTTTAAAAAGGTTACCTCTGCGGACCATTTGTCTTTAATGTACTGGTCTACACCTGGGACATTTTGAACATTTTCTAAAAAGATGTTACAATTTCTAATCCCAATATATAAAGATTTACCTCCATTACGACCTACCCAGTAATCAAATCTTGGGTTACTAATATTTTGGAATCCTTGGGCAACTGTAGGTCCATTATTATTTCTATGTCCTTCTGGATACCAAATTTCATCCCCGGCATTTAATGCCGGATTCTGATTTATACCACTTTCGTTTGGCAAATAGCTATAACAAGTAGCTAAATACTTTTCCGCATTGTATTGGTTAGAAAAGGCTAGATCAATAGTTGCCAGGTTATCTGGAACGATGTCTAAATAATCTTTTTCGCACGATGTTAACATAGCGACAAAAAAGAAAATTAATAAATATTTATTTTTTCTCATGATGTATTTTTTATAAAGAAATTTGAACTCCTGCATTAATAACTCTTTGGATAGGATAGCCTAAACCATTTCCACCCATTTCAGGATCCCATAGTTTAAACTTACTGAAGGTTAATAAGTTATTTCCTGTTACATAAAATCTAACTTGGTTCATTTTCATTTTGTCCAATAATCTATCTGGAAGGGTGTACCCAATTTCTAAAGATTTTAATCTTAGGAAAGTTCCGTCTTGCATAAACCAAGTACTAGTTTGGGTGTTATTACCTATGTTAGAGGTAGACAATCTTGGCCATTTTGCATAGATATCTCTGTTGTTTTCAGACCAGTAGCTGTCTGCCCAAACTTTTAATAATTGGTTGTTTGCGTCTCCACCTGGCCATACGTCCACAAAAGGAGCAGTGTTCCATGCGTCTATCCAGAAGGATTCGTTTCCTAAACCTTGGAAGAATGCAGAAATGTCAAAACCTTTATATCCTGCAGAAGCTCCAAAGCCGTAAACTATTTCTGGTGAAGTTGGGTTTCCAATAGGCACTCTATCTAATCCAGAAATTCTTCCATCCCCATTAATATCCTTATATTTAATATCACCTCCTGCATATTCACCAAAAGTTTGAACGGGAGAGTTTTTTACTTCTTCTTCATCAACAAACAAACGTTCAGCTATATAACCCCATTGTTGGTTTATAGGCTGCCCAACACGAGAAAGCCATGGTGTATCGGTATAATCAGGCTCCTCAATTTTAGTGATCTCATTAGTAGAATAAGTAAAGTTAGCTCTTGCTTGTAGCCACATTCCATTACTGAAACTATTGTTATACACTATAGAGCCATCAATACCACGACTTTTAGCTTCACCGATGTTTGCTCTAACGCTGCTCTCTAATCCCATACTTGCAGTAATAATCCTATTAGCTAGGATATTAGTTCTGTGCTCGGTAAAATAATCTGCCTCCAATGTAAATTGATTAAAAAGACCTAGTTCAATACCTAAGTTAAACTTAGTGGCTGTTTCCCAAGTGATATTTTCATTAGGATATCTTTGGATAGAAACTCCAGGGGTAAAATTATCAAAATCCCTTCCTGTTGTATACCCATACCTATTATCGTTAAGGTTTACTTGTGATAAATAGAAAAATCTATCGGAAGCACTACCTATTTGGTCGTTACCCACCAAACCATAAGTAGCTTTAAATTTCAGTAAATTTACAGCATCTGTGTAGTCTTCAAAGAACTCTTCATTAGATACAATCCAACCGGCAGCTACGGATGGGAAAAATCCCCAACGCTCCTTTTTGTGGAAACGTTCAGATCCATTGTAACCGAAAGTAAACTCTCCAAAATATTTTTCGTGTGCAGAAAAAGTAAAACGTCCTGCAAGTCCCATGTTTCTGTAAGGCAAGGATGCTTGTAGGTTTCCGGCACCAGAAACTCTTCTGTTGTTCATAGTAAACACTAACATTCCAGAAAGGTCATAGTCTTCAGTAATGTCTTTGTTGTAGGTTAAAGAAGATTCTAAATACGAGGAAGAAAGTACAAACTTTCCTGTTTCATTATAATCTAAATACTCTGTTCCTGTTTCCTCATTCATAGGAGTCAAGATCTGTTTACCGGTAATAGGATTAATTCTAGGCTCGTAGAAGAATGGTCTATAAGATCTATTTACACTATTTCCAGATTCCCTGTTAGCGTTCACAATTACTTTCCCCATTAATCCATCTACTAAACCACTTAGGTCTTGCTCTAACTCAACTTGTGAAATTATTTTAGAAGAACCAGACTCTCTATAACCTTTTACCATATCAGCATAAGGGTTTATATAATTCCCGTTGTCATAATTTCCAAAAAGAATATGATTTACATAGGAGTTGGATTCATCTTTTTCATAATAAGGTCTAAAAAGCACAGGGTTACTCTGCATAACTTTTCTGTAAAGTGTTTGTCCAGAATCTAAAGGACCTGTGTAGTCATCATAGTTACCTATAAAACTCAATTTTAATTTAGTAGTTTCAGACAGAGCAATATTGGTATTAGACCTTAATTGAAATTGCTTATAGTCAATATTACTATTAAAGTTATTAACTTTTGGCACATCTAAAACTCCGTTGTCCTGGCTAGCAGCTAAAGAAACGTAGTACTGAGCTACTTTACCCCCTCCGTTAATACTGAAGTTAAAACGTTTGTTAATGGTGTAATCCTTAAATAATTCCTTTTGCCAATCTGTTACGGGGTAAAGGATTGGATTTGCACCAGCAATAGTTTTATCTATCTTTTCTAAAGAGTATCTAGATATTCCAAGAGGGTCTCTGGTTTTTATTGCCTCGTTGTGCATTCTCATATAGGTAATAGGATCTGCGAACTCTATATTTTGAGTAGCTTGGGACATAGTAGTCTCAAATCTTGCGCTAATCCTAGCAGGACCTTCAACACCTTCCTTGGTAGTAACATAGATTACCCCGTTAGCACCACGAGCACCATACAATGATGTAGCAGTTGCATCTTTCATAATGGAGAAAGAAGCAATGTCATCTGGCTGTAAACGCGCTAAATCCTGAGTGGTTAATTCTACCCCGTCAATAAGAATTAAAGGGCTGTTTCCATAACCAAAAGAGGTAACCCCTCTAATAAAGAATTGGGCATTGTCTGCTCCAGGCTCACCAGTTCTTTGGTAAGCAATCATTCCCGCAACATTACCAGCTAATGCGGTGGTTAAGTTACTAGAAGGTATTTTTAAATCGGCAGGCTTTATAGTAGAAACAGAAGAAATAACACTGGCTTTCTTTTGTTTACCAAAACTTACAAGAACAACTTCATCTAAAGCCTCTGCATCTTCTGCCAAGACTACATTTATTACGTCTTTATCGGCAACAGTGATTCTTTTAGATTGCATACCAAGGTAAGAGAATTCTAAAATATCACCTTCATTGGCTTTAATGGAATACTCTCCATCAAAATTGGATTGAACTCCTCTTGTAGAACCTAAAACCACTACGTTTACTCCAAATAGAATGGTTCCATTTTCATCGGTAATAGTTCCTGTAATGGTTCTGGTTTGTTGTGCTACGTTAATATCGTCGTTAGCCTCAACAACGGAACCGTAGGCATTGCTGAATGGTAATAAGAATAAAGCGGTTAAAAAGGAAGCAAGTATAAGATCATACCTCCTTCGCTTTTTAATAGAAACCGAATAGGGTCTCTTTTCATAAATAATAGCTCTTTGTTTCATAGAATTAGATTGATTTTAGCTTAATATTTGGTCAATTTTAAAGTTAATAATTCGATTAGGCGTGTTCTTCATATTGATTTTAATTGGGTTTCAGGTTTATTTTATTCTAGTGTTTAAAGCTACGGTTGGTATAAAAAAGCCCATTCCATTTTTACGAAATGGGCGATTAAAAACTAACTTAAACTAAACACATCATTATTATTCATTGCTAAGTAGGCCTAATAGGTATCCTTTATCCAGTTGTACGGTTTCCTCTTAATCCAATTTCCTCTAGTGAAATCAGGAAAATCTTGGGGTTCCCCATTGTTTTCTATAGAAAGTTCGGAAAGTGGAGTTACTGCACTCCATGCGGCGGCATCGTAAGCATCCATAGGCGGAGCAATATTTTCTTTAGCAGATTCTACAAAAGCATTTATCACAAAAAAGTCAATTCCACCATGACCCGCTTCGGTAGCACCATCACCATACTTTTTCCATAAGGGGTGGTCGTACTTTTCAAACCATTTGTCCATATCTTCCCAGCCATGGCCTTCCGTAACACCTTCTATATGTATTCTTTGGGTATGGGTATCAAAATCGGTTAATCCTTGTGCTCCCTGTACCTTAAATCCTAATGAGTAAGGATGTGGGTTGTTTACATTATGTGTTATAATAATGGTCTCCCCATTTGCCGTCTCAACAGTAGAGGTAATAATATCTCCTTGCTTAAATTTTAATTTAGCATTGGGGTGATCTTTACCACCTGTCTCTACTATATATTTGTTAAGGCCAACTCCTTTGGTAGCGTGTGAGGTTAATGAGAGCAATCTATTACCTCTATTCACATCGGCCATAACGGCTATTGGTCCTAAACCATGGGTGGGATATACATCTGCATTCCTAAGTAAGGAATGTTGGGTACGCCATGCGGATTCTGAGATTCCCTTTTCACCAAATTCGGCACCTTTGCCATAGGCAGTTTTTCCATCATTGAATTTTACACCCCTTAAATCGTGCTGATAACCACAGCGGAAGTGTAATAATTCTCCAAATACATTTTGTTTTACCATATTTAATACGGCTAAAACGTCTCTTCTATAGTTTACATTTTCTAGTAGCATTAAATGACTACCAGTTTCTTCATGGGTATTTACTAAGTCCCAACACTCTTCTAAAGTGTTAGCAGCAGAGACTTCTAAACCAGTATACTTCCCGGCTTTCATGCTATCTACAGCCATTTTAGTATGCCATAACCATGGAGTAGCTATTACTACCGCGTCTACTTCTTCCAAAGCCAGGAGGTTCCTATAGTCTAAATCATTTTTTCCAAAAGCTTTCGCTTTCTTTTGACCTGCCTTTTCTATATGATTTTGTGCTATAGTTATTCTGTTTTGATCTATATCACAAATAGCAGTTACCAGTACATCGTCTCTTTTTAAAAGGTTTACCAAATGATTAGTACCTCTTAAACCTACCCCTATAACACCTACCTTTAATTTTTGCGCAGCTTTCCTTCCTGAATTACCTAAAGAAAGATTAGGTAAGATGGCAATGCCAGCAGAGGTAATGGCTGTTTTTTTTATAAAGTTTCTTCTCTGGTTCATATAATCTCAATTTGGTTAAACTAAATAGTGTTTTACAAATATTAAGATTGTGTTAAATAGTAAAGTGTGTTATTTTCGCGTTGTTGGGGTGTTTTTTAGGATTTATAGGGGTTAAGTGAAAAAAATCCACCTTTTCGCTGAATTTATCCCCCTAATATGGGTTTAATTATAAAGAAATTTTAAGAGCTTAGAATTCCATATATTTAAGAAATATTTATGATGCAAAAGAAATTTAGGTTGGTGAACTGGAGATGGTGTTTTGCAGTGATGTTAATGCATTTGAATGCGGTATTACTATTTTCACAGAGCCCATCCAATTTTGTTAGCTTACCTTTTAATATAGATAACCAAAGTGTAAAGGTGACCCATTCAGTTCAGGATAATATGGGGTATATCTGGTTGGCGCATGCCTTTGGAATTTCTAAATACGATGGTTATAATTTTGAATTCATTCCTAGAGATCAAATTTTTAATAATACCAATTTCTCAGATGAAGTAAAATCGGTGTTTAAGGACGGTAATGCTGTTGTATGGGCGCTTTCCCTAAATGGGGACCTTTCCTTCTTACAAAAGAATGGAACCTTTTTGTCTATAGATCAATATATAGAAGGCTTTGTTGAGAACTACCCAATTGAAGTAGTGTATCCTGAAGGTGATAAAATTTGGATGGCTACAAAAACCGGTGAAGTGTATTCTTATGACCATGCCAATGGTACAATGGATAGTATAACTAGTATTCCTATTTCTGGGCATGGAAGATATGGCATAAGTTCCATGGCGGTTAGGAAATCTAAGCAGATAATTCTAAGTACCTATAAAGGGCCTATTTATACCTATAACCTAGAATCTAAAGATACAGAGGTATTAGATTTTCCTTATAATTATTCTTTGTCCGACAATACTTTGTTAATGTTAGACAAGCAAGATAGGTTGTGGATTGGCTCATCTTATGTTAGCTTAGGAATTTTAGTTTACGATTTTAAAAAGGAAGCCTTTATTCAAAATGCCCTTTTTAAAGATCAGCCTTATGGGCAAATTAATGAATTGTTTACTTCCATGTATTGTGATGTGGACGGTTTTGTTTGGTTGGGTACGGATGGGAACGGCCTGTATAGAGTAGACCCTATTTCAGGAGAATTAACCACCTATAAGCACAATATTTTAAAAAAGTTTTCTTTAAGTACCAATACCGTGATTGATATTAATGAAGATTTAAGAAACAATCTTTGGGTGCTCACCAATTATGGTAATATAAATGTACTAAGGAAATCGGATAATCATATTTATTACCATCCAGGAACAGTTAGTTTAAAACCAGCACGTATTTTATCTTCCTTTAAGGCGAGTGATGGGGTTTTATGGATTGGTACCGATGGGGAAGGACTTGCAAAGGTGCCCCCTGTAGGACCTAGTCAACAATTTTTCGAGAATACATTAAATGATAAAGGCTACTATATTCATTCTATAAATGAAGATGAGGATCATAATATTTGGGTAGGGACCTATCAGAACGGGCTGCACATATATAATAGTAGGCAAAAAAGCTTCCAGAAAAAGCCTTTAATAGATGTAGATGGACATAGTGTACAAGATGTCCGATTTATTTTTCGGGATTCCAAGAAAAGAATGTGGGTAACTACGGATCAGGGCTTGTTTGTTTATTTGGACAGTAAAACCCTTTTGGTGAAGTTTAAGAATAACTCTAATGGTTTAGTGGGTAATATATCCCAAAGTCTCGTGGAAGATACAAATGGGACTATATGGGTTGCCACCAATGGGGGTGGCTTGTTTAAATTTAATGAAAACAAGACAGATATTTCTAGATCCACTTTTAGAAGGTATACTCGATTGACTGAGGAGGAATTAACCAATAAAAACAATGATATCTTGGCAATGTCTTGCGTTGGAGATAAGACTATTTGGTTAGTATCATTTAATGGACGACTGGCGAAATTTGATATTTATAAGGAAGAATTTGAACTGGTGAATCTGCAAAATACCACTGATGATGATTTTGATAAGACCCCTAAATCGCCTGTATTTAGATCGGTGCTACAAAACGATGAAGATAATTTATGGTTGGGCTCTACTACAGGTCTATGGCATTATAACATTTCAGATTCCATTACCAAGGTTTATCAGGAAAGGGACGGCCTACAGAATGATTTCTTTATGCAACGGAGTGCACACAAAGGAATTGATGGAAACTTTTATTTTGGAGGCTTAAACGGTGTTAACTATTTTAAGCCAGAAATGGTGGAGAAGGAGCAGTACGCTGCTGAATTGTTCATGGAGGGAATGGAGATTTTAAACCAACCTGCTATTGAGGTCGTTCCAGAACAACTACAAGATGGTATAGAGAATATTGAACAATTGTCACTAAACTATGATCAGTCCTCTTTTTCCTTTCGCTTCTTGGCAATGGACAATATTCTTTTTCCCAACTATAATTATGCTTACCGACTGAAAGGTTTTAATGATTCATGGATTTTTGCGGGGAAGGAACGTTTAGCTACCTATACTAATATTCCCCCTGGAGATTATACCTTTGAAGTAAGGGCGGGAACCAAGACCGGAAATTGGGATATAGGTCAAAAGTCGGTTGCTATTCATATTTCAGAACCTTTTTGGAATACGGGTTGGGCACATCTATTTTATGCTCTACTCGCTTTAGGAATACTTTATGGTATATTTATGTGGATTAAATTTAGAAATCGCTTACAGGCAGAGGAGCTTCAACACCATCATGAAAAGGAGTTGTATGCCTTGAAACTGAATTTCTTTGCAAAAATGTCACATGAGATCCAAACGCCATTAACCCTGATTTTAATTCCATTAGAAGATATGATGGCACGTGCCGTAAATAGTGGAAATGAATTGCTGCAACAGCGACTCCGGTTAATATCAAATAATGCGAAAAGATTGTCGCGTATTGTTTTTGAACTCACTTCTTTGAGAGATAAAGAATTGGATAAATTAACGCTTCGCCCAACAGAATATAATATTATAGAAGATTTAAAAGAATATGCTAGTGCTTTTAATGAGCAGGCAAAATTTAAGGGAATCAATTATAATTGTAGTTATCCTAAGCAGGATTTGATAATGAGGTACGATAGGGATAAATTAGAACACATTGTATTTAATTTGTTATCCAACGCCTTTAAATTCACCCCAAAAATGGGTGCTATTTCGTTTAAGGTAGAAGAAGCAAAGAAAGAAGGAGAACGGATGATAAAAATAAGTGTTGCCGATTCTGGTCCAGGTATTCCAAAAAACGAATTGGAAAATATTTTTCAATTGTTTTATCAGGCCGATTCTGGGAAACAAAAGATAGGAACAGGAATAGGATTAGCATTAATTAAAGAGCTTGTAGAATTACACGATGGAAAAATTGATGTTAAATCGGAATTAGATGAAGGTACCTGCTTTAGCGTTTATTTGCCTATAATAAAAGGAAAAGCAATTACATCTGAAACTGAAAATCAATTGGAAGTATTGGAATTCCCAATAGCTAAGGAAAACCACGACCTTATTATTGCAGAATCACAGGAGCAACCAAAGAGACTTAATAAAACGATTCTTATAGTTGAAGATAACTATGAATTGCAAATATCCTTGCGCGATCTTTTTATGGGATATTATAATGTGGTTTTGGCTGAAAATGGGGAAGAAGGCTTACAGATGGCCATGGAGAATCAACCAAACATTATTATTACGGATGTGATGATGCCAAAAATGGATGGTATAGAGATGAGTACTGCGCTTCAGAAAAATGAGGCTACGGCTCATATTCCCATTATAATGCTGACAGCAAAAAAGACAGAGCAGAGCAAATTAAAAGGGCTACGTGCAGGGGCTATAGAATTTATAGGGAAACCGTTTAAAACAAACGAATTAATTCTTAAAGTAAACAATATAGTAACCAAAAATGATCGATTGGTTTTAAAGTATAAAAACGATTTAATTACTACGCCTAAGGGTGGACCTAACAAATCTCAGGATGAGATCTTTTTGGAAAAACTAGTTGGCCTGATAGAAGAAGAAATTAGTAATCCGGACTTTAAGCTAGAAGATCTTTCCGCTAAGCTAAATATGAGTTATTCTGCTATTTACAGGAAATTCCAGAGTTTAACTGGTAAAAAGATTGTAGATTTTGTTAGAACCATGCGCTTAAAAAAGGCCGCTGTTTTGCTTGCCGAGTGTAACTATTCTGTGTCTGAAACTGCTTTCTTAGTAGGTTTTAATGACTCTAAGTATTTTTCCAAAACCTTTAAAAAGGAGTATGGGGTAACCCCAGGAAAATATAAGGGTAAAACAGACTTGATAAATCCAACCGACTTTGAATCTAAGTAAACTTACTATAAAATAAAATGCTTCAAATAACGACAGTTTATTAGCGCTTTAGATGCATTTTCGTATAATCAATTTCTAAATTAGTTACTTTTTATTCAATATTGTTAAGGGACCAATGTGTTTTAAGAAAATTGGTTTAATTTATTTTTTGCTATGTTTTTGAAGTGGGATTAGCTAGTTTTGAAAATCAAATATGCCTTTATAAAAACAGGCATAAAGACCTAACGAACCCTATTTTTAAAATAAACGGAACTAATTTATGATTAAAACCATGTCCTTCAGCCCAATTAAGAGCTCTACCATTTTTGTAAAATCATGCAAACAGCTTATACCTATTGCATTTGGTTCACTATTTCTTTTAAGCACTTCCTGTAACTCTTTGCCAAAGAATACTAAAAATCTAGAAGAGGTTACTAAGTCATTAGATCTTCCTGTAGCTATAAAGCCTGGGGGGAACAGTTGGATTGTGAATAATCTAGAACAGAATCATAAGGTTATATCCGATGCGGGAATACGGGATTGGAAAGATTCTGACGATATTATAAGGACCTATTTTAAGACAGAAGAAACGGGAGATTTAAATGTGGGACTAAGCTTAAAAGTCCCTGCAGGAACTTCTACTCTAAAAATAACTGTAGGAGATGTGTCTAAAACTATTGAAGTAGCAAATGCCAATTTTGAAACTGTAGAAGCTGGCACTTTTAAAATAGAGGAACCGGGTTATCATTTTGTAGAATTACAAGGAGTGAATAAATCAGGAGATAGTTTTGCGGAGATTAATGATGTGCTTGTAGGTGGAGCAGCAACGGAAGGGGATATTACTTATGTAAAAGAAGACTTTTATTGGGGACGTAGAGGGCCTTCGGTTCACTTAAATTACGCAGTGCCAGAAAAGAAAGATATTCTTTGGTTTTATAATGAAATTACCGTTCCCGAAAAGGAAGATGTTATTGGAACCTACTATATGGCCAATGGATTTGGGGAAGGTTATTTTGGAATTCAGGTGAATTCCCCTACGGAAAGAAGAATATTGTTTTCTGTATGGAGTCCGTATGAAACCCAAGATCCTAAAAGTATTCCAGAGGAGTATAAGATTATTTTATTAGGTAAAGGAGAGGGTGTAACTACAGGGGAATTTGGCAACGAAGGTTCTGGCGGACAGAGTTATAAGGTGTTTAATTGGAAAGCAGGAAAGACCTACCGATTTTTATTGAAAGGGGAGCCTTCGGAAAATAATTCCACCGACTATACTGCCTATTTTTATGATGCCGAAACGGAGGAGTGGAATTTAATCGCCGGATTTAGGAGACCACATACTAGTACTTATCTAAAAAGGCCACACTCATTTTTAGAGAATTTTAGAACCGAAATGGGACCCGTATCCAGGATGGCACATTATGGCAACCAATGGATAATGGATACCAATGGAGAGTGGCATGAGCTAACCAAAGCAAAATTCACTGCAGACGCCACAGCAAGAAAGGGATCTAGGGACGATTATGCCGGTGGAGTAAAGGGAAATACCTTCTTTATGAAAAATTGTGGATTTTTTGATGAAATGACTACAGTAGACACCTTTCATGAGAGAACGGCAAATGGAGTCCAACCACAGATAGATTTTACTTCGCTAGAAAAGCTGTAACGTAGAAATTAGTTAATTTGATGATTTGAGAATGTGTAAATTTCATATTTAATAAATGTTAAATCTACAAATTGGGTTTGCCCCCCCCTGAAAACTGAATACAAACCACAACCAAGATAACCATGCGTAAGTCAATTTTTATTTTAGTAATCTCTCTTCAGTTATTTTCATGTAAGGAAGACAATAAGAATGGTAAGGAAAAAGCAATTAGCGACTCCAGACCCAATATCATTTATATTTTGGCTGATGATCTTGGTTACGCTGAGATAGGAGCCTACGGACAGGAGAAAATAGAGACCCCCAATATAGATGCTTTGGCAAAAGAGGGAATGTTATTTACTCAACATTATACCAGTGCACCTGTTTGTGCGCCTGCAAGATACATGTTGCTCACAGGGACCCATTCTGGAAAGGCACATATAAGGGGTAATGACGAATGGGGAGATCGGGGACAGGTGTGGAACTATGCCGCTATGGCCAAGGACTCTACTTTAGAAGGTCAGCGTCCCATGCCCGATAGTACCATTACTATAGCAAAGAAATTAAAAGAAGTAGGTTATAAGACCGGTATTTTTGGCAAATGGGGACTTGGGGCGCCGCACACCAATTCTATCCCTACAAAAATGGGATTCGATTACTTTTTCGGATATAACTGTCAGAGACAGGCACATACCTATTACCCTTTGCATTTATACAAGAATGCAAATAGGGTACATCTAAACAACGATACTATTGCACCCAACACAAAGTTGCCGAAAGGAGCAGATATCAATGATCCTAATAGTTATGCAAATTACACGCTAAATGAATATGCTCCTGACCTTATTTTTAATGAGCTGAGCAGTTTTGTGGTTAATAATAAGGAGAATCCGTTTTTTGTGTATTGGGCAACTCCTATTCCCCACGCACCAATACAAGCCCCGCAGAAATGGGTAGATTATTATGTGAATAAATTTGGGGAAGAAACCCCTTATTTAGGGGGGCGAGGTTATTTTCCACATCAAACTCCGCATGCCGGTTATGCCGCAATGATTTCCTATTTGGATGAAAACATTGGTAAGTTAGTAGCTCAATTAAAGGAAGAAGGTATTTATGAGAATACCTTAATCGTTTTTACTTCTGATAATGGACCTACATTTAACGGAGGAACAGACTCCCCATGGTTTAATAGTGCAGAACCTTTTAAAAGTGAACGGGGTGGAGGAAAAGGGTTTGTTTATGAGGGAGGTATTCGAGTTCCTATGATTGCTTCGTGGCCAGGACGTATAAAAGCAGGAAGCACAACAGACCATGTTTCTGTGCATTATGATGTAATGGCTACCCTAGGTGATGTTGCAGGATATGAAAGTCTAGCACATTCAGATGGAATTAGCTTTATGCCTACTTTGCTGTCTGATGATAAGCAAGATCAGCACGAATTTCTGTACTGGGAATTTCCTGAGTATGGCGGACAGTTGGCTATACGTATGGGGGATTATAAAGTAGTGAGAACAAACTTGAAAGACCCTATAAGGGAATCTACAATAGAACTCTACAACCTTAAAACAGACATTGGGGAGACCACGAATATAGCAGCAGAACATCCGGAAATAATTGCACGGGCAGCTGAAATATTAGAACAAGAACATACCGAACCAGATAACGATAGATTTAAAATTCCCGGCTTACAGGAAGGGATGGTAAATGTTCCAACAAATTAATGTGCCAATGTACCAATTTACCAATGAGTTAATGTAGCAATTGGTTGATTTGTAAATGGGTTAATTTGATGATTTGGAAAATGGTTAATGTATCAATGTATTAATGTACTAATGTGTTAATGGAGCAATGTGTTGAATTAAAAATGTAGCAATTGGTTAATTTGAAAATGGGTTAATTTGATGATTTGGAAAAGGGTTAGTAAATCAATATACCAATGAATCAATGTACCAATGTGTTAATGGAGCAATGTGTTGAATTAAAAATGTAGCAATTGGTTGATTTGTAAATGGGTTAATTTGATGATTTGGAAAAGGGTTAGTAAACCAATGTACCAATGTGTTAATGTACCAATGAGTTAATGTGCAATTGGTTAATTTGAAAATGGGTTGATTTGAAAATGAATTAAATCCCTATTGAAAGGGGGGGGCTATGCCTTTAAAAGTGGAAATAGTGCTAATTTTACCCACTTATAAAAATTGTATTATATGTTTATGGAGTTTTGTAAGAGTAGATTTTATATCACCTTGATAATTGTCTTATTAGGAGTTAATTTTTCAATCGCTCAGGCCGATATTACAGAAAAAGAATTAGAGGATCATATTGTTTTCCTGACTTCTGAAAATAAGTTAGGTCGTTACCCTGGAGGCAAGATTAATAGGAAAATAGTTTCCTATATCATAAAGGACTTTAAAAATTCGGGAATTCCTGCATTTAATCGCTCGTATAAGCAGGCTTTTAAAACAAAACTGCGGGTAAAAGAAGGGGAGGAGCCTAAAAAGGAAGTAAAGACCTGGAATGTTATTGGTTTAATAGAAGGGAATGATCCCGTGTTAAAAAATGAATATATAGTCCTAGGCGCTCATTACGATCATCTTGGTATGGGAGGAGGGCCTTCTTCTAAATCTGATAAGATCGCTATTCATTACGGGGCAGATGATAATGCTAGTGGAACATCCGCCTTATTGGAAATAGCAGAAAAACTAATGGCAAATAAATCGGATTTAAAACGATCTATTCTTTTAGTGGCATTTGGTGCAGAGGAACAAGGATTAGTTGGAAGTAGGTATTTTGTGGAAAATTCCGTGGTACCACTATCCCAAATTAAATTGATGATTAATATGGATATGGTGGGAAGGCTAAACCACGAGAATCACGTTTATATGGGAGGTGCAGGGACCTTTCCTGGCGGGATGGAGCTCATGAAGGAATTAGCACCTCCATTAGGACTAACCCCTATTGTTCATGCTGGTTCCGTAGGAGGATCTGATCATGTTTCGTTTTATAAAAAAGGTATTTCCGTACTAGGTATCCATACCGGTGGGCATCCCCAATACCATACGCCTGAAGATACAGTGGAACATATTAATTTTGAGGGTCAGAAATTGGTGAGTGAGTATATCTATAATGCTATTATGACGGTAGCAGGAAGTGACTATGAGATGGAATTCATCGATCAGGATTAGAGTTCAGGAACAATTTCGTTATACGGAAGGCAGCTATACCCTAGTAAATAAGGTGTCCATTAAATAATCACTGTAGGAGACCGATAATAGCTGTTCCAATTGATTTAAAAATTAATTAAGTTAATTAGAGTATTCCCAAACACTACTTGTAGTTTTGGATTTAAATTTAATTATTGATAAAAATAGTGTAATGCAATATATAAAGTTGATAGGTGTATTTTTAGTATTGGCAAGCATCATCCAATGCAAGGAAAATAATAAGAATGCGGTCTCTAAAGAAGTGGAAAACTCGGTAATAACGAATGATTCCCCCTCTATAGAAGAGAAAGTAGAACTCTTGATAGAGCAACCAAAAGAGGTGAAAACACCAAAAGGTATGGTATGGATCCCTGGAGGAGAATTTACACAAGGAGCTGTGCCCCAGGATGAAATTGCCATGCATCATGAAAAGCCTGCCCATAAGGTTAGATTAGACGGTTTTTTTATGGATATCACCGAAGTTACCAATGCACAATTTGCCAAATTTGTAAAGGAAACTGGGTATGTAACGGTGGCAGAAAGGGCTATAGATTGGGAAGAGATGAAGAAACAAGTCCCGGAAGGTACCCCAAAACCACACGATTCCATTTTACAACCTGGTGCACTTACCTTTAAAAAAACAAAGACGTCAGTGCCTAATCTGTATGATTTTTCACAATGGTGGCATTGGACTATTGGTGCCAATTGGAAACATCCAAACGGTCCTGGGAGTTCCATAAAAGGGAAAGAAAATTATCCTGTGGTACAAGTGGCCTATGAAGATGCATTGGCTTATTGCGAATGGGCAGGAAGACGTTTACCTACAGAAGCAGAGTGGGAGAGAGCAGCCCGAGGTAAGAAAGAGGGAAGTATTTATTTTTGGGGCGATAACGATACCGTTCTATCGCAAATGGCAAATACTTGGGAAGGCGAATTTCCTGTGACAAATACCATGGCAGACGGATTTGAAACAAGAGCTCAAGTAAAATCCTATCCCCCTAATGATTTTGGATTGTACGATATGGCAGGCAACGTATGGGAATGGACAAGCGATTGGTACAATACGAATTATTATAAAGAAGTTGCAGCTAAAAATACTATTGAGGTAAATCCTACCGGTGCTAAAACGCCTTACAACCCCAATATGCCTTATGCTAAGGAAAAGGTAATGAAAGGAGGATCTTTTCTGTGTAACGCCTCCTATTGCGCTAGTTATAGGATATCTTCAAGAATGGCCTCTAGTATAGATTCGTCCTTAGAGCATTTGGGCTTTAGAACTGTAGCAACGGTAGAGATGGTTGAGGAATAATATGTCAATGTATTAATTTATCAATGTAACAATTGGTTGATTAGAAAATTTGGACATGATACTGAGTAGTAAGATTAATGATTAGTAGGAGTTCGCGAGTCAGGTAAATGCTATTGATAAGAGGTCTTCACAGATGGTCTCGACTTATTAATATACCCCGCTTAATTAAGAGAATAATGATATTTTTAGCAATTATAAAATATCATTGCAAACCACCTTCCTCTATTGAAAGGAGGTGATTAATTTTTTCTAGGGGATAATCGAGATTGCAATGCTCCGAGGCCTGCCCGTAGAATTCAGGCGGGCTTGCTCCGAGGTAGTTGCCTTAATAGTGGTTAACCTATATCAGTGACGTACCCATTGTTTATTGCTAACTGTTTACTGTTCACTGTTCACTGTCCATTATCATATGACTAAACTTAAACTGTCCAGTATTTTTGATGGATTTAGTTATACTTTTCATTGGATTTATTTATAAAAATGATTAGTTCTGTTCTAAAAACTAATTCTGTTCATTTTTTCCATTGATGAAATGCGCAGCATTCATGAATTCCTTTTAAAAAAACAATATACAAGCCATGAATAAAAAACGAACCAGGGCCGACAAACTAAGGTACCGGAGTACCTTATGTTTAGAGGAGCCAGCTGTAGCGTTGGACTTTAATGTATTAGCTTATTAGGATGTGAAATCTACACGGCCGCACCGTCCAGGCCGCCTACCTCCTGGACTACCTAATAATTTTGGTACAATGTTTTATGCTACATTATACATGTTTTTGATTTTTAGTTCTAATTCCTTTTCTGTCGGTGTTTTATAGTCCAAGGCAGAATGTATTCTAACATTATTATACCAATTTACGTAGTTTCCAATAATTTGATAAGCTTGTAAGTAGGTCTTAAAGTTGTGTCTATGGATACATTCATATTTTATGGTCTTAAAAAAACTTTCAGCTACGG
>NZ_AUKX01000004.1 GCF_000424985.1 Arenibacter latericius DSM 15913 | reverse complement strand
GGACTCACCTGCTGAAAATAGGTGCTACCATTAAAATAACCAAAAGAAGAATTTATTACCGGCTCTCCAAAGCCTTTGTGTACCAGCATCTATTCCAGGAATTGCTCTCTGGCTAAAAGTTACTCATCTCACTGTTTATCAGTCTTGGGATACCTATGCCTTATCGGGAAATTTCAACAATATCAGGACTAAAAATAGTCATATCTGCACTAAAATTTACAGAAGGTTCATCTAACAGCTGGAAAACTATCCCGGAAAATTACCTTAATCCAGGGAATGCAAAATTTATCCTCAAATTCCTTGAAGAAAAAACTCTTGGTGAATAATGCGGGTTAATCCTAAAGGCTGGTGTAATTTGAGATCAGATGGTTTTAATTTAAAAGGACCTAAGCAGATATAATCGACTTCCTTACTAATTAACCATTCGCAATCTCGTAGAGAATTAGCTATTCCACCCACCATTTGCCAGGAGTACAACTTTTTTCTAGTTTGGATAGGGCAGGAGTCATTATTTTCTAAAAACACACCATCTGCTTTAATATCTTTAGCTATCCTATAATCGTTACTAATGATTAATCTCGTTTGAAAATGAGAAGTTATTTCTCTAGCTTCTTGGGCTAATTTCAACATTTTCTTACCTGAAATATCTTCTATTCCCAATCGCACTAATTCTATACCAGAGGTACACGCTTTTTGGATATTTTCTAATTGTACTTTTGAAGAATCTCCCTGAGATATATAATGAAGTTTAGGTATAAACATGTATTTGTATTAAAAAACTACTTTTTAAATTGTTGCCGCTAATCTACTTGCCTGGTCTATGGCTCGTTTTGCATCTAATTCTGCCGCCACATCAGCACCCCCAACTAAATGGACACTCATCCCATTTTCTTTTAAAGCAGCTAATAACGGTGAAAAGGGTAACTGTCCTGCACAAATGATAACGTTATCTACAGCCAATACCTTTTCTGAACCATCTTGAACGTAATGTACGCCTTCATCGTCAATTTTGGTGTACTGTACGTTATTAATAAACTGTACTTTTTTCTTTTTCAAGGTAGACCTATGAATCCAACCCGTTGTTTTCCCCAAGTTACCACCAAACTTCCCCTTACTGCGCTTAAACATAAAAATTTCTCTTGGCGACGGAGAAACCTCTGCAATAACCCCTTGGATCCCACTTCTGGCTTGCATTGTTTTATCTATACCCCATTCCTTTAACCAAGCGTCAATATTCAATGAGGTACTTTCTCCTTTGTGTGCTAGGTATTCTGACACATCAAAACCAATTCCACCTGCTCCTATAACAGCAACACGTTTACCAACGGGCTTTTTATGTTTTAAGACATCGATGTAGCTTAAGACCATAGGATGATCTATTCCTTCGATTTTTGGTGTCCTTGGTTTAATTCCAGTAGCTAATATAACCTCGTCAAAATTACCATGTTTTAAATCTTGGACTTCTATCCTTTTATTTAGTGTTACTGTTACCTTATATAATGATAGTTGCTTTTTAAAATAACGAATGGTTTCATAAAACTCTTCTTTCCCAGGAATTTGTTTTGCCATATTAAATTGTCCTCCTATCTCCTTATCTGCTTCAAAAAGCGTAACCTGGTGTCCGCGTTGTGCTGCAATAGTGGAGGCGGCTAGGCCTGCAGGTCCAGCCCCAATAACAGCGATGTTTTTCTTTTTTTTGACTGGAAGATAATTAAGCTCCGTTTCATGGCATGCCCTAGGATTTACTAAACAACTAGCTATTTTACGTTTAAACACATGATCTAAACAAGCTTGATTACAAGCAATGCAGGTGTTTATTTCCTCAGATTTATTGTCGGCAGCTTTATTTACCCATTCTGGATCTGCCAAAAAGGGTCGTGCCATAGAGATTAGGTCAGCATGACCTTCTGCTAATATCTTTTCGGCTGTTTCTGGCATATTTATTCTGTTAGATGTAACTAACGGAATGGAAAGTTCCTCCTTCATTTTTTTAGTTACCCACGTAAAGGCCGCCCTAGGTACCGAGGTTGCAATAGTGGGAATACGAGCTTCGTGCCATCCAATACCAGTATTTATAATTGTAGCACCTGCATTTTCAATTTCCTTACCCAAAGCTACTACTTCTTGCCAGGTACTTCCTTTTTCCACCAAATCTAACATAGATAAACGGTAGATGATGATAAACTCCTTTCCTACAGCTTCACGGGTTTGCTTTACTAATTCTATGGGTAAACGCATTCTGTTTTCATAGCTTCCCCCATAAGTATCGGTACGCTTGTTTGTTCTTTCTACAATAAATTGGTTAATTAAATACCCTTCAGAACCCATAATTTCAACACCATCATAGCCTGCTAATTTTGATAGTTTGGCCGAGTTTACAAAGTCGTGAATAGTACGTTTTATACCAGATTGTTTTAGTTTAAAAGGTTTAAACGGACTAATGGGCGATTTTATAGCAGAAGGGGCAACCGCGAAAGGATGATACCCATAACGACCAGCGTGTAAAATTTGCATACATATTTTCCCACCTTCTTTATGAACCGCATCGGTTATAACTTTATGCTTTCTTGCGTGTTTTTTTGTGCTCATTCGTGCAGCAAAAGGACCTGTCCAGCCTTGCACATTCGGAGAGATTCCGCCAGAAACAATTAAACTAACCCCTCCTTTAGCACGTTCTGCGTAATATGCAGCAATCCTTTCAAAACCATTTTTTTCTTCTTCCAACCCAGTATGCATAGAACCCATTACTATACGGTTTTTAAGGGTTGTAAATCCTAGATCTAATGGTTTAAAAATATGTGGGTAATTGCTCATTCTAAGTTACGTTTTTTGCTATGCATGCATAATAAGTGGTAAGATACGTTTTTTTTAGAATGATTAAGATGGATAAAAGGGCGCTTTTTAACGCGAGAGGAATAGGGTAGTGGTGGTATTAACTCCTACCTATATGTCTAACTAAGCTAATTATACATATACAATAGTTATATAATGTTCTTAATACCTGCACAAAGTGGTAAATTCAAATGTATACTACACGTAAAACTATACGAGCCATACATTAAAGTACTTCAAGCCCATTATTTTTAAGTAATTTATATACAGCTATAGTGCTAAAATCATTGGTATAAAATAAATAGGAATAATGGCAAAGATTAAAAAACAAAGGAGTCAAGCGGTAACAGAAGTCTATGAAACAATTAAACCAGTGCCTCCAAAAGAAACTGCCCATAGTATAAGAACCTTTGAGATTACAACTGATAGTGTTGTTGCAAAGGCAACAATTGTGACGGATACAGAAACCCGACGAATCAATATTGATTGGGGCGATGGACAAAATGATACTATAAACCTAGTGCCAGGACGACCTTTCGATATTGATCGATTTTCTGTTGGAGTTGGAAGTGAACCTGTAGATCCGTTACCCGAAGGAACTTATGAAATTTATCATGCGTATGACGAACCTGAGGATAAAAGATCTTTTGATCATATAGTTTTAGTAAATGTCGAAAATAAAAATGGAGGCAACGATATTCGTTTGAGAGAAATATCTTTGATTCCTCGTTACCGTATTGTACACTATCAGACTCGTTTTCAATTACCTGAAGGGTGTGACGTTGGTCAAGAA
Organism: Arenibacter latericius DSM 15913; assembly: GCF_000424985.1. Taxonomy (GTDB): domain Bacteria; phylum Bacteroidota; class Bacteroidia; order Flavobacteriales; family Flavobacteriaceae; genus Arenibacter; species Arenibacter latericius. The sequence continues at coordinate 171,360 of NZ_AUKX01000004.1, read as the reverse complement.
ATGCAAAAGTTCAAGGTTGTTATATCAATAGGTGGGGTGCCGATCCATGAATACCCAGATATAAAAATAAAAAATAATCCAGCTGGATCAGTTATTTGGCATTTACTAGAAGGTAGTCAATTAGCACAAGAACTTTCATATGGTACTCCATATGATGGTAGTTTACTTATTCGATATGACTTTACCGAAGAAGATTTTTGGTTAAACGACCATGGAACGGTTAGCATAAATAACCATATTCTACCGGCTGAATCAGGACTACATGAGACTCAGTTTTCACTTTCTGATTATTGGGGTGAATCATGTCGTGTTCGACTCAGATTAGATCGTGAAGTAACATTAATTTCCAATATACCGCACAACAGTGCTCCATCGACATTTAAAGCAAAGCTTTAAATGTACTACGATATCATATAGAACTAAAGATAAATTATAGCTACTAGGTATAAACATTAGATGACTTTAATAACCTGATAGCTTTTTTTAAAAATCGCTTTAAAGACGGGCTGACCATTAACGTAAAATGTAATATAATGTTCTGTGATATATATTAAAATTGTTCTGTATTATGTAAAATAGAAACTAGATGCCAATTGAAGTCTAAAAAATTAGGAGAAAAAGAGCCACTATGTAATAATGAAAGTAAATAAAAGGAGCTAAGGCATTATGTATGTTATGTTATGTTATGTTATTTTATATGAAAACGCTTAAAAGTATAGCAGTGTTACATTAATTTTGTTTTTCATATATTTTACATAAAATCAGAAGCTTGTTAGAGAAAAGACATCAATTACCCCAAGAACAATATTTAGATACAGATTATTTCATTTATTGTCTAGAAGGCGTTCATGAAATAGAAACGGACAAGGTTACCGAAGCCCAAGAAAACTTGGAACAATTGGCCATGAAATATGGAATAGCAAGTATATATAAAACATGCGACACCATTGAAGGACTAGAAGATAGCATAAATACACTGATCTTGGATGATCATAATTTTAAAGACTATGAAATAATCTACTTGGTTATGGCAGGTGAAGCAAATAGTATCTGTTTAAATAATTATTACTATAGTTTACAGGAAATTGCAGAGATTTTTGAAGGAAGATTAAAAGGAAAAATTTTGCATTTTTCAAATGCGAAAATCTTAGATCTAGACGAAGAGGAAGCACAATATTTTTTAGATATCACAGGCGCAAAAGCTGTTTCTGGTTATGGAAATGAATTTAATGGAATAAGTAGCTCAAAACTTGATTTAGCATTCTTTAACTTATTTAAGGAAGATGATGATATGTTTGAAGTTGTAGAAGAATTGCATCAAAGACATTACAGTGTCTGCAAATTACTTGATTTTAGATTGTATTATTAAACCGTATAGGGACGGAAATTTATATCAATTACTGCTTCCTGAGAATCGCGTATTTCAAAAATTATGTGCTATGGTACGGAATATGAGAAATATGGGCGTATTGATTTTTCTGAAGTTAAGACTGTACTTAGAGCAATGTTATATAGATACCGGAATAAAATTCTCAGGTATATTTTATATAAACCATTATAGGCAACAAATAAAGAACAATTATTTAAGTGTAGCGTGTGGGTTTCCTTTTACATACGCGAGAAAATGGAATTACCCCGTGGGTGATTTTATTTTTCGGCGAGTTGATGCGGCTGGGATCATATATGATGCTGGCGTGTTGGTTTCCTTTTACATAATTGTTGACGATATGAGCCTAAAGGCAATCATATCTACAATTATGTAAAATAGCACAGCTATACGGAAACTGCACACAATACATTTGTTCTATAATTTACATTATGTAAAATAGAGGTATTAAAACTTACATCTATAGTATATTATTCTTATTTTCGCATTATATATTTCTTACATCATTTATAAGTAGATTACATCTTCCTCTACCTTATTTATCCCATATTAAATCTTATAAATGCTACCGTTGATATGGTTTAAAACGCTCCTTATCTAGAATTACTCTTTAGAAAAAAGACAAATGATTTAAAATTGTATTTTGTGAATTGTATTAAACTAGATTTTACTTTTCTATATGATTCCCTCGGCGAGATACATTATTTTTTGGTTGTTAGATTTCTTTAAGGGTTCCATGGTTCGATGGCATTATAATTCACTAAAAAAAATAAATGAGGATCACGGATCATCTTTTTCTATTGCAGAAAGAAAACGATATTTATCAGATATCCTTCAGCACAGTGTTAATACCGTTCCCTTTTATAAAGATCTAGGACTTAAGGATATTCGGTTAGACCAATTTCCTATCACAAATAAAAATTTAATTAAGAATAATAAAGATGCCTTTCGTTCATTGGCCTACCAAAACGAAAAGATACATTATGCTTCTACTAGTGGTTCCACAGGTGTTCCTTTCACTATAGCTTACAATACTGACAAAAAACATCGTAGAACAGCAGAAGTACATTTCTTTGGAGAATTGGTGGGACATACCCTTGGGACTAGATTTATTTATATCAAAATATGGAATGACCATAATAAAAAAGGAAAACTCACCCAAAAAGCACAAAACATCATTCCAATAGATGTGTTTGAATTAAATGATCATAAAATAGCAGAGCTTATAGAGAATTTAAAAGCCACTAAATCTCCAAAAAGTATTTTGGCCTATGCCTCTGCTCTAGATACCATTGTGAAATACCTAGATCGGAACCCTACAAATCTGCTAAATACAGGGATAATCTCTGTCATCGCTATGTCCGAAACTCTAGAGGATTACACAAAATCTGCATTGAAGAAAATATTTGGATGTCCGGTTGTGTCTCGATATGCTAATATTGAGAATGGAATTATTGCACAACAGACAAGCGAATTTCAAAACAATTTCATGCTTAATTTGGGAAGTTTCCATATTGAAGTGCTGGACTTACAAGATGATGTTCCCGTTAAGAATGGCGAAACAGGAAGAATAGTAATTACAGATTTTTTCAACAAAGCTATGCCATTGATTAGGTACGATACTGGAGATTTAGGAGTGCTAGGAAAAGAAGAAAATGAGGGTCGGACCCATTATATTTTCAAAAAAATTGAAGGCAGAAAAATGGACATGATTTACAACACTCGAGGTGAAATTTTGTCCTCATACGTTATTTCTGGAATAATGTGGGAATATACTGAATTGAAACAGTATCAATTTATTCAAAAAGGAACAAAATACTATGAAATTAAACTCAATTCAGAAGAAAGTTTTAAAAGAGAAAATGATATGCTTCAGGATTTCAAGAATGTTTTAGGAAACGATGCCGTCATAGCGGTAACCTATGTAGATGAAATTCCTTTGTTGGCTTCAGGAAAGAGAAAAAAAGTAATGAATACAATGCAGGCAACCTAAATACATGAAGGAACCGTCGTACTGTTAAATATGTGCATTTCAATTATAGTTGATATGGGTTAATACTTTTACGGTCTCTATTAATTAAATACATTTCATAAAGGTAATTTTACATTGAATCTTAACCTAAAATATGTTTATGAAAAAGTTACTTTATTTATTTACGATTGCAAGTGCGATTGTAGTCACGAGTTGTAGCGATGATGATGACAATATACCTGGGGAATTTAATGGGGAAACAAAAGTTTATCAATTAGAATCTCGTTCTAATGGTGATATTAAGGGTACTGCTACAGTAGTTGAAAACGCTGATGGAACCGCTACTTTAAATCTTAAACTAGAAGGAACGTCTACAGGCAGTCACCCTGCTCACATACATGCTAATTCAGCTGCCGAGAGTGGAGATATCATTGTAGACCTTACTCCTGTAGATGGTGTTACAGGAGAAAGTACCACCATTATTTCTACTAGAAAAGACGGTACAAAGATTAGCTTCGACCAAATTCTTGAATTAGATGGTTATATAAACGTGCATCAAAGTTCAAGTGATCTAGGAACACTTATTGCCCAAGGCGATATTGGAGTTAACGAGCTTGTTGGAGAATCTAAGGAATATATCCTAAATAGTGTAGTTGTACCTACTAGGCCCAATGGAAGGGTAGCTGACATCAGGGGCCATTTATGATGAATAATTTAGCGGTATTCTTTTTTCCATATCCAGTTCAAATCTGCCGTACGGATTAATGTGCTTATATATAAGTGGTGTTAATGCCCTGAGATCCTCAGGCTCCAGTAGTTTATTCCATTTTTGTTTGGTCAGTATCTCCTGTATCATCAAAGTATTTACGTATACCAAAGAGTTTTGTAATAAATGTAAGCAAAGCACGGAAAGTTCTTGATCTTCTAAATTATTGGTAGACATTTCACCGGACTTTCCATAAAAGATAAAACTATTCGCGGAATTCCAATTCTCTACAACGTTCAGGCCTTGGTTTATTTCCATCCTTAACGGTTTTGAGGTAAGGTATTCGCAAAGAAATATGGTCTTAACGACCTTTCCCAGTTCCTGTAAAGCCTTGTAGGTAGGATGTTGCAGATTGTTACGGGTAAACCTTTTCAATATGGCCTCCGCCTTTGCCGTTCCGAGTTTTAACGCCGTCGTATACTTTATCATCTGGTCATATTGTTCGCCAATCAAACTCCAGTCTATACCTCTTGTAAGAACCGGTAAAAGATTCGGAAGGTCTTTCTTAATGCTTTTGTTCGGCAAGTACAATTTTTTGGAGGAAAGACTCTTGAACCTAGGCATTAGCGAAAAATCCAATAAATGGGAGAATGCAAAAGCCACCTCGCTTTGACCGTGTGTGTCAACGTAATTTCTATCAATATCCATACTGGTACAATGTTTTAATACGCCCTCTATCATGGCAGCTACCTCGGACGAGGAACATGATTTCAACTGGGAGTATATACAACTTGACTTTTTCTCCACGTGCCAGTAGATCATTACGCCCCTCCCTCTGTATCGGATATGCCATTCGGTCATCAGGTTCTGGTCCCATGCCCCAAATTTCTTGGAATCGGAAGCGCAGCTTGTAGTACCCTCGCCCCAGATATTCCCCAAACGAGCACTATGTATCGCATTTACCACCTCAATATTGGCGTTCCTGAGGTTATCCTTATTGATATACTTTCGCTTGATGTAGCGAAGATTATCATACGTTACTTGATTACCAATGGAACCGGAAATCCTTTTAAGACCCGTGTTCGTTCCCATGGCAAAGAGTACCATTAAGAGCCTTTTTCTTCTTGTATATTTTTCAATTATTTCCCTTTCGGCCGAGGACTGCAGTACGTCCGTAAAATGGATTCTTAGATCTGTCTCCTTCAGAATATCCAATAGGCTTATCATTGGCCAATTATGAAACAGTTCTTCCTTAAGTCTCTCGATGTTTTTTGATTCGGATTGCCTTTCGAACGGCGTAAGCGATATACGTCCGCCTTTGGTTGATGAAATTCTGACATCCGGGTCCTGGGAAACGGATGTATTGAGCTTAAAGAGCCATTTTTTCATTTCCGATTTCAGACCGTCGACAAATGGTCTCGGATCTTCAGGACGGTTCAAGGATGTATAATATTCTGAGCGTTTCTCCTCGAAGTCCTGCGGTAGATCTTCTTCGGGATTCCTATAGCGGTCTGCCCCGTCCACCCATACTTCCTTGCACCTTAGCTTTTCCCTGAGGGTTTGGAGAACACATATCTCATATTCCATTTTTTTAATGATGCGATTGCCGTTCCCGTCCTTTTGTATCATGGCCTTTCTCTGTCCTGGTTTAATAATACCGTTTATGGGGACTGAACCGTCAATTTCCAGATATTTTACCTTTGTACCCATGTGCTCGCGAAGTATTTCCAAAGCTTCGATTACCGGCCTGTGTACTGCGTTGTTTGATTTGAAGTCCAATATCTCCAACATATCCGGCAGCATTTTACGGTAGTGTCGGGAATAGGATGCCAATATCTTGGTAAAAACGCTACCCTTGAAGGCATTGCGGTTCCTTTTTAGCTCCTTTACCAAATCCCGCAATGTTTCTTCCTTGGCAACGGGATATATTACATCGCGAACGGTTCCGTCGGGATTTCGTAATGAATTCTCGGCCATTTTTAAAAGGATGTTGTATTTGCCAGATACCTTTTTGAAGTCCTTTACGAATTCTTTGACAACCTTTTGCTCTGCATTATTGGATATCTTATGTACGACCTGTATCAATAACTCCACCAAATTATCGGTAATTTCCCGACTTCTGGTCCAAAAGAAAATCGACAAAAGGGTATGCCTGATATCGTCCGGATGCGCCCTGATTTCCCCCAAGAGTTCCGAAGCGACCCTTAGTCTGTATTTCTCAATAATTCCAAAAGGTGTAGAGGCGAACAGATTATCGGGGATTTTTAGGTATCTAATGGCAATTAACTTGTCCATCTCCCCAAAAATACTTTCGAGACCGATTCTGCCAGGATCGCTTCTAATTGAATTTAGGCTCATTGTTGGACTGTCGTCTCCGGTATCGGTAATGGATTCAACAAATACATCCATTCGTTCCTTTGTCCCCAATGATAGTCTCTTTCCAATTTCCGCAAAGAATTGTTGTTCTCCTGCATTCACAACAGAATCGACCAATTTGTCCAACCTGTTGGATGATGGCAGCTCAACCTTGAGTTTTCGGTACAATCCGATTGCTTCGGCCCTAATTTTTTTCTTATCGTGCCATTTATCGAGCATTTTTAATGATAGTGCAACCTCCTTGTATGTTTCTATGGTAGAAATCCTGAAACCGAAATGCTCTCGTATTAGATTTTTATGCCGCTTAAAAGTTCGGCCATCCAAAGGATAGTCATCAAAATCTTGAAGTGGAGAATGAAGTTGCTTTGCGATAAATTGAATCAGGGCGTAGGGGATCTCCTCTTTGCTTACCGGGAATTTTGCTTCTATCTGAAAAAATTTGAGTATCACAAGAAACCCGAGCTTTCCTGTGTTCTTAAAACCAGAGACCAAGACCATTTCCTTTTCGAGTATGGTAAAATATTCAAGTATTTCGTCCGCGGTCCAGTTCCTTTTCATACGCTAGTCCCACATTTTGTTCGCAATGTCCCTTTCTTCCTTGCCCACCGCATTGGCATATATGGCCGTTGTTTTCAGATCGGAATGGCCCAACCATTTCTGCACCATGTTCAAAGGGATTTCGCAATCGGCGATTGCATAAACACCAAAACCGTGCCTCAGCCCCTTGGGGGAGGCATGCGGGCCTTCGATATCTGCCACCACCATTATTTCCTTGATTTTTCGCCATCCGGTCATTCGGGAAAAGTCCCAAAGTTTCCTGTTCCCGTCTTTGGAGTCCTTGATGGCGTGCACCAGGTCCAAGGCCTCTGATAGCCTTTCGGGGATCGGTATACTCCGGAAAACACCTTTCCTTCTTTTTTTAAGGGATTCGATGCCTATGGACTGGTTCTCCAAATCGATATTTATGAACTTGAGATTCAGGGCCTCAGAAATCCTGCAACCGGTATATAGCATTACTAGCGCAAAGGTCATCGTTTCCCTTGTCTGCCTACGGGAAGCCTTCTCGAACCTGCTTCTTTCGGCCGCGTTGAGATAGAGGCGCTCACCAGTGGCAGAATATAGACTCATTTCACCCATGTTACAAATCTAATAGAAAATGTATCAAAATATGGTAGGCTTTATTATAAAATGATTGGGGTATTGCCAAATTTCGGAAAAAAATGTTACACTATAAGTAATAGTGTAACAAGTAGTTATGAACATTCTAACAAAAATGTGTTATATCCTTTCTTCAGCAAGAAACGGTTGCTTATCTCCATTAGGCCATATCGAGGTAATCTTAATTCCTTATTGGATACTCCACCACGAGTAGTTGGGCCAATGAAAAAATACGATTATATATTTTTCATAGATTATGATTATGAAATTTAGGCCACGCACTCTACTGTAGTACAGACTCAAAAATTCATAGAACGTTTGAAATATTGACCTGTATTCGAAATTATTTAATTCTATTTAAAAAACCACCATTCATCTGAATGGTCATGTTCTCCTGGCTTTGAAAGAATCTGCGATGTTATTGGAATTTTATTTATTCTAATCATTTGTTTGATCGAATCTGGCACTTGCCATTGTCTCTTCTGGGTAATCTTAAAATCCCTCTACTATAAGGGTGATTTTTACTCGCCAACAAAATTTTTCATATTGTGTTGTTTTTTTCCTGCAAAAATATTTAGGTTTAACAAATAATTATAAAATCCTTGTAAAATACAATGGACAATTGTACGATTTCCGCAAAGGCACTTTTGGGCCTTCTGCAGATTAAATTCACAGAAGATTTTATCGAGGACTGCATCCAGTCCCATCCGGACCATCCCAGTCTGCTCTGTATCTCGAATACCCTTGATAGATATGGTGTGGAGAACCTTGCGTTAAAGGTGGATGAGACCAAACTTGCCCAACTGCCGCTACCATGTATTGTACAGCTATCCGACCATGGGGGACTTTTTCGCGTCCTTACCGGTTTTTCTGGAGACAAGGCTATCTATGTAGGCGACCGTGGCAAACCTATAAAATTGCCCAAAGAAGAGTTCTTGGACCGGTGGTCCGGGGTATGTCTAGTGGCCGAGACTAATGAAAGTTCCGGGGAGCCCGGTATCGAAAAAAGATTACGAGATAAACGCACAATGTCCATTTTGACATCGAGTGCAGCAGTATTGATACTCATTACAATCGTAATAATGATGGCGAAGTCTCCCGTGATGATAGGTTACAATGGCTTCTTTTTGGGTGCCTACGTGCTATTGAAACTGGTCGGCCTCGCAATGGGGACCATGTTATTGTGGTACGAGGTGGACAAATACAACCCGACTTTGCAAAGTTTTTGTTCAGGGGGCAAAAAAATCGATTGTGATGCCGTACTAGGTTCTAAATATGCCAAAGTATTCAATGGTAACCTTAGTCTGAATTTGGTGGTATTTTCTTATTTCTTCGGGACGTTGTCGTATTTGACGATTACCAGTTTTACTTCCAATTCATTGTTGACATTGGCTCTATTAAGTTCTGCCGCTTTACCTCTGGTAATGTTTTCCGCCTATTACCAAGGGGTGGTGATCAAACAATGGTGCAAATTCTGCTTTGTTGTCCAGGGCGTATTGGTTCTTGAAATGATGACAGCTTTTTTTGGAGGGTTTTATGAAACAGGAATGACATGGGAAACGCAGCCGCTCCTTTTCGCCCTATTACTGATACCCATCATTGCATGGAATGTGCTAAAACCTTTATTGGAGACCAAAAAAGAAACCGTCCTGTACAAAAGGGGGCTTAAAAAAATAAAGAACAATCCCGATGTGTTACAGGGATTATTGGCCAAGACCCGAAAAATTACAGCAGGTACAGAAGGATTAGGTATTTCATTGAATAATAAGTATGCCAAATACAACGTCGTCAAAGTTTGCAACCCCTATTGTGGCCCTTGTGCCAAGGCACATCCTGTATTGGAGGAACTGGTAAGCAAGGGAAAGATCAATTTGCAGGTTTTGTTTACGGCACATACCGATGAAAAAGACCTAAAGCGAAAACCGGTTAGCCACTTTTTGGCCTTGGATGCCCATGGCGATAAGGGCAGGGTACATGAGGCACTGGACGATTGGTACAATGCAGGGAAAATGGACTATAACATTTTTGCCAACAAATACCCCTTGAACGGAGAACTGGAAGAGCAGAATACTAAGATTGCAGCCATGCGGCAATGGTGCGATATTGAAAATATTACCCATACCCCCACGATATTTATTAACGGGCATGAATTGCCCAAAGAATACAGCGTGGAAGACCTAAAAGAGGTACTTATATGATAAAAAGGCCCAAAGCTTGCTTTGGGCCATAGACGATATTCTCTCGAGAAGAATGGACACAAACCTTGGGTGTCCTTAAACGTCCAAGACAAAGTTAATTTTAAATATTTATAAATGAAAAAATTGAGCTTAAAGAACCTGAAACTTAATTCCAATGATCTACTTCAAAGGGAACAGTTGAGATCTGTTTTCGGTGGGTATGGAGGTGGATCATGTACACTTCATTGTGTAGATGGCACCGAACTTTCTGTCACTTCATGCAAAGGCGGCGATGCTCGTGAGTCTTGTAAAGATTATGGTGGGCCTGATAGATGTAGTGGTGATGCAACAACTTGTGACGTTTAAAAGTAGTAAATGAGAAGAAGATGCTTAACTTTTAGGCATCTTCTTTTTTAGACAATTTAGATTAAAATAAGTTAAGATTTTTTTTACGGCGGAAAGTTCTATTTGGTATACCAAAAAAAATATTTTTTTTGGTTAATGGACGGACAAAGATTGTTGTAATTAAAGATTACCTAAATATAAATTTTATTTTATGATCTCAAAAAACCAAGTTTGGCTCGTATTTGTGATAACAATTATCGTGTTAGGCTGTAAACATAATTTAAAAAAAGAGACAGATAAAAACATTTTGAATCCAGGGGAAGACTTAATCCAAAATGCGATTATTACTGGTTATTCCGATGACTCTAGAGTTTTTGTAGATTTCAATCTTCTAGGGTACTCTTATTTTTCCGGACGTGATTATATTGAACTCAAAAGGAAGGTTTCGTATGACTCTATCCATATGACACTCAATTCTTTTAAAGAGCCACAATTGATGGAAATATCGGCCCAAGGGGACTCCTCTTATTATAAGTTCAAAATTTATGTAAGCCCCGGAGATAGTATTTCTTTTAATTTAAGGGATGGCGATTGGGAATTTAGTGGCAAGAATGCCGCACATTATAATTTTTTTAATCAAAGTGAGATGACCTCGCTTAATTGGCCTGATTATAAAGGCAATATTGAAAAATATAAATCACAGTGCCAACTTGTCCTTAAAAATAAAATGGATCTTCTAAAGCAATACCAAGGAACGCATAAAGATGTTTCAGAGAATTTCATCTCTGAGGTCCAGGCTGAACTTCAATTTGAGTACCTATATAATCTCATTGCCCCTCGAGACGTGGAATCCGGAGTTGAAGGGATTACTTACAACAACATGAAAGGCGTATACGCCACTATTACCAATGAATTTAGTACACGGGAGAAATCTTTTTTTGACCCTAAGTTATATTTTGATAATATTAAAATAGAAGATTTTAATAAACCCGAACTGATCAATAATCAATATTTTAAGCAAAGCCTAATATTTTTTATGCGATATTATTTTGTCCATACAGACCATCTGGAGTATTCGAGAAAGAACTTTTTGGATGAAAAAAAGTTCATCCAAAATGAATTAAGAGGGGAACTTGAAAATTATGCCATAGCACGCCTTATCTCCGATTATTATAAGAATGGATTTGGAAGCAATACAGGAAATATCGGTTTGTTGAAAAATCTGATTAGCGAATACAATACTAAATTTATCCGACCTTCCTATTTTAAGGAAATGGAAAGAATTTACAAAAGTTTAAATAATCTTAGTTTTCAATTACCTGTGGAGGTATGGGACGAACAACTCGTTAATATAAAAGGGGATACTCTTCGATTAAAACAGATTTTAGATAAGAATCACAATAAGATCAAAGTAATAGATTTTTGGGCAAGTTGGTGTATTCCATGTATCAAAGAAATAAAAACAGCAGGTTCATTTAAAGACAGGTTATCCAATACCGGTAATGTTTCTTGGATATATATATCGACGGATGCTACTTATGAGAAATGGATTAATATGTCCAATAAACTTCAAAATGACTTTTCTTCAAAGGACCAATACCGACTCTTAAATGTTGATAATTCCAAGGTCGTAGACTACTTAGGGATAACTTCGATCCCCAGGTACATCATATTGGATAAAAATGAGGAAATTATTTTGGATAATGCGCCAAAACCGTCGGATAGTTTAGCTTTTGAAAAAATTATTAATGATATTAATCTCACGTACTAAGCGTTTCTTTTGAAGAAAACATTTCCTTTTTACAAACAGCCAGATGCCAAGGACTGTGGCCCTACCTGCCTAAGGATTATAGCCAAACACCATGGCAAGCTTATTTCATTGAGCGAGATCAGGGATCTTTCGGAGACCACCAGGGCGGGAAGTAATCTTATGAAATTAAGCGATGCCGCCGAAGCCATCGGCTTTAAGTCGTTGGGGTTAAAGGTCGATCTTAATAAGTTGAAAGAAGCTCCCATGCCCTTAATAGTCCATTGGAACAAGAGCCATTTTGTGGTGGTGTATAAAATAAAGGGCGACATGGTCCATATCTCCGACCCCTCCTACGGGCTAATTTCGTATTCCAAAGAAGAATTCCTACCGTGCTGGATCGGTAACAACGCCACGGAAGATACCAAAGAAGGTATCGCGCTCCTATTGGAGACCACCCCAAGATTCAGAAAATTAAAATGGGAGGATACCGATAAAAAATCTTTCAAGTTTCTTTATCAATACCTTTTTAAGTATAAAAGCCTTTTGGTACAGTTGGCCATAGGATTATTAGTTGGAAGCCTGTTGCAATTGATCGTCCCCTTTTTGACCCAAAGCATCGTCGACGTAGGCATACAAAACCAGGACATTAACTTTATCTATGTTATTTTATGGGCCCAATTGATGCTTTTTATGGGTCGGACAAGCGTGGAGATTTTTAGAAGTTGGATCCTGCTGCACCTGAGCACCCGGATCAATATTTCTTTGGTTTCCGACTTTTTTATTAAGCTCATGGACCTGCCCATTGCCTATTTTGATACGCGGATGACGGGCGATATTATGCAGCGCATCAACGACCATAGCCGTATTGAGAGCCTGTTGACGGGCTCTACCCTGAGTACTTTGTTTTCCCTGGCGAACCTGATCGTTTTCAGTTTGGTGCTGGTGTATTATAATCTGAACATTTTCTGGATATTCGCTGTGGGCAGTTTACTCTATGTGGCCTGGATCGTCTTTTTCCTAAAAAGAAGAAAGGAACTCGATTATAAAAGGTTCTCCCAATTGAGCCAAGAGCAGAGTACGGTAATCGAACTGATCAACGGGATGCAGGAAATAAAGATGCACAACGCCGAGAAACAAAAACGGTGGAAGTGGGAATTTGTTCAGGCGCGCCTTTTTAGGGTCTCCGTAGAAAGTCTCCGACTCGAACAAATGCAGAGTGTGGGATCGTCGGCAATCAACGAGGGCAAGAACATTTTTATCACCATTACCTCTGCCCTGTTGGTTATCGATGGTTCGCTGACCCTAGGGATGATGTTGGCCATACAATACATTATCGGCCAGTTAAATGGGCCCATTACCCAATTGGTCAATTTTATACGTTCGGTACAAGATGCCAAGATCAGTCTTGAACGTCTGGGCGAGATCCATGACCGGGAAAACGAGGAAACCAAGGTGAAGCTGTTGATGTCCAGTATCAAGATGGACAAGGATATTTTGGTAAGGGACCTAAAATTCCGGTACCGTGGATCCGATGAATTCGTTCTTAAAGGTATCGATATCCAGATCCCCGCCAACAGGATAACGGCCATCGTAGGTGCCAGTGGCAGTGGTAAGACCACCTTAATGAAACTATTATTGAAGTTTTACGACCCTATTTCGGGCAAAATCCTGTACGGTGATGATAACCTGGATGCCCTTAGCCATAAAGCCTGGCGCGCCAAATGTGGAGTAGTGATGCAGGAAGGATACGTATTTAACGACACTATAGCATACAACATTGCCATAGGGGAGGATACGATCGATCAGCAGCGACTGCTAAAAGCGGTGAAAATAGCTAATATATACGAGTTTATCCAATCGCTTCCCTTGGGCTTTAACACTAAGATCGGTAATGAGGGCATTGGTATAAGTGCAGGGCAAAAGCAGCGGATTTTTATTGCCAGGGCCGTTTATAAGAACCCTGATCTGTTGTTCTTTGATGAGGCTACATCGGCCTTGGATTCAAAAAACGAGCGGATTATCATGGACAACCTGAACACTTTTTTTAAGAATAGAACGGTAGTGGTCATCGCCCATCGGTTAAGTACCGTAAAGAACGCCGATCAAATTTTGGTGATCGATGAAGGCCAGGTAAAGGAACGGGGAAATCACAGTACACTTCTTGCCGAAAAAGGCATCTACTTTAATCTGGTCAAGAATCAATTGGCCTTGGAACAAATAACGGAATTATAAGATGCCTGAAAACCGATCATTCGATAAATTGGAACTTCGTTCCGAAGAAGTCCAAGAAATTCTTTCCAACCCTCCCGTCTGGATCGTTAGATGGGGCATTACGCTGATCTTTGCGTTCACCTGTTTAATCCTGATGCTCACCTTTATAATACGATATCCCGATTTTGTGACTGCCAAGGTCCTAGTGACCACGGAGCGGCCCACGGAACGGATCGTGGCACGACAATCCGGGGCATTGGAAAAGCTCTATGTAGAAAATGGTGATACTGTAGGACCGGACCAGCGCTTGGCGGTCATCCGGAACACGGCCATCATCGATGACGTATACCGGTTAAAGCATATCTTGGATACGGTACACTACGATCCCAATGGCTTTTTCTTTCCCATTGAGGCCGTTTCCCAATCGATGCTGGGGGATATTGGGACGGCATATATCAATTTTGAGAAAAGTTATCTGGACTTTCATCTACTAAAAGACCTGGATCCCTACACCAACCGATTGGAAGGCGACCGCACCTCCTTGGAAGAGATAAAGACCAGGATCAAGGATCAGATAGTTCAAAAGCGATTGCTAGAAAAGGAGCTAAAATTAGCCCAGATTGATTTTGAGCGCCACAGGATACTGTTTGAAAAAGGGGTCATCTCGCAACAGGAATACGAAGCGAAACAGGCCGAGCTGTTGCGCATGGAAAAGAATACTAGCACTATGGCCATTACCATCTCCCAGATGCGGGAGGCCGTCTCATCGGCGGACCAGACCCTGAGGGGGACCCGCATCAACCAACAAGAGGAGGATGCCCGGTTATTGGCCAATCTTTTCCAATCGTATAACGTTCTGAAGAAGGAGTTGCGCGATTGGGAATATACTTATGTACTATCCTCTTCCATAACGGGCCGGGTAAGCTTTCAGGAATTTTGGGGGGAAAACCAGTTCGTAAATACGGGGGAAGTAGTCTTTACCGTATTGCCAGTGGACAGGGAAACACTAGTAGGGAAATTGGTGCTGCCTTCCCAGAATGCGGGCAAGGTTACCATCGGCCAAAAGGTACTGGTAAAACTGGATAATTTTCCCTATCAACAATATGGAATGTTGGTCGGCAAGGTAAAGAACATCTCGGTCTCCCCAGACAAGGAGGGCAACTACTTTGTATATATCCATCTGCCGGAAGGCACAAAAACATCCTATAAAAATGATCTGCCCTTTGACCAGGAACTCATTGGAAATGCCGAGATCATTACCGAAGATCTTAGTGTGGCAGAAAGGATATTTTATAAGTTCAGGGATATTTTTAAATATAAATAAATCTTTGTAAATATGAATAATGCCCCAACAAATCTATCACAGAATTTAATGGTCGCCGATACTATCGAAACGATATATGGTGATTTCATCTATCTGAAAAAAGATATATCACCTTCCCTTGTATTGCCCTTTGACAAACTTTATGGGGTAATCTGTGATATCGAGGATTCTTCACTGCATACCTCTGGTATCCCTAATGAACTGATAACTCCAATCGATATGTCGATTGATATGCCACACGTAAAATATGAAGATGAAGATGAAGTCGCCTATTTTCTACCACCTGGCTATGGTTCAGAAAAAGATGTAATAAATATCGTAATGCTATTCAATGATCTTTCCTCTATAAAATTGACCATATTTATCCACTCCCATATCAGTGATTGGGTAATGGATTTCGCCAATGAACATATTGACTTTAAATTTTATAATAATCCCAAGGGAATTAGTATAACGACTGGCAAAGTCATCACTTATGGATATTGCACCCGTAGTTTTATTCGTCAGGGAATTCCTACTATTGTTATAGGTCCCTATGGATTGGGGGGTTGGGTCACCCCGGACAACATAGAATATTTGATAAGGGATAATTTTAAGGGAAGACCAGGCGGCCATTTGTATGAACCAGTACCATTGGCCGTTTTGGTGGATGAATTTTTAGAGATAAAGGAAAATTTAGATCTGAAAGGACTATTGGAAGAGAATGTCATGTTTTTGGTAAATGGTTTAAATAAAAAACCTGAAAGAACCTTGGAAAAAGCAATATCAAATTTTAAAGATAAATATGGTCAAATCAAAAACACCTCAATAAGATGGGCTTTAAAACCCAGACTAGCCTCTAACATTAGAACCGTGGAGAACGGGGACATTGTACTGATACAGCGCGCCATAATCAATGACCTTCTTTTTTCGTTGGACAAGAGCGAACTGGAATTTTTGGAAGACCTTAATGGGGAAACAACTTGTAAGCAAATACAAGATAAATATGAGATGGAGACCAATGAATTTTGGGATATCATGCTAACACTTTGGCAACGCAAAGCAATCATTTTCTAATATGAAATATCGTAAGAAAAAGGAAATCGTTGACTTTTTTGGGGTGAGTATCCTGATGTCTTTCTATAAGAAACTGGAGGATTTCAAACGGGTACTACCTAAGAACGCTCCATATTTTGAAAGGAACGGCATAGAAATCATTCTCCTCTTGGACGAGCCTACGGAAAAAAGGGATCTATTAGCCTTTACGGAGACCTATCCTTTTATCAATTTTAGAATCGTTGTGAACCAGAAAGAACATGATTGGCGTAACCATTGCAAGGTATTGAACGTGGGGATACGTCAAGCCTCGTTTGAACATATATTGGTATTGGATCCCGAAGTAGAACTGGTCAGCGATGTTGTGTACCAATTAAGATATGCAATCGATAACTATCTTGGCTCATATGCTACTGGCGTTGTGGCCTTTATCGATTATCAGGACGATATCCATCAACTTAAAAATCCCAATTGGATGCCTTATGGCAGCATTATGGCAAAAAAAGAAGATTTGTTGGCCATAGGGGGCTATGATGAAAGTTTTGAGAAATGGGGAGGGGAGGACGATCAGATCCGTAGACGATTGGAGCTACATGGACTGAGAAAAATAGAGTTATCCGATGCCAAGACAGTGCATAGGGAAAACAAAAGTGACGGTCATCAAGAGCGTTCAGAAAGAATTTCATCCATGCCTATAAGGCATCTTAAACATATATTATATCCCAAAAGGACCATTTTTAATAGTGATGATTGGGGATATGACTTTAAAAAAGTCGTATGGGACTGGAAAACCCATAAAAGTAGGAGGCAACTAGAGCTTTACCTATTACAATTTGAAAAGGTTCATGTCAGCGACAAGAGTAACTACAACCAGGCATACCAAATTATTGCTTTGATACAGGTCAGGAATGAATCTAGAAATCTTCCAGAAATCCTGCGTCATCTGAACGATTATTGTGATGGAATTATTCTTTTAGATGATGGTAGTACTGATTTTTCCTATGAAATTGCAGAAAGTGATAAAATCTTAGTGAAGGCCAAAAAAATATATAGTGGGCATTTTGACGATTTGGAAAACAGGAATATCCTGTTAAGGCTGGCTAATTTCTTTAAGGCCGAATGGTTCTTTTATATTGATGCCGACGAACGGTTCGATTCCAGGTTCGGGGATATTAGGGTACATTCCGTTCAAAAGGAAGTGGATGTTTATCGTTTCCAATTAGTGGATATATGGGACAATCTTGACACCTATAGAGTTGATATGCCGGACAACCGTCATAACGGCATAGCGACCCGGGCACGAATGTTCCGAAACAAGGGTAGTCTTCAGATCCATTCCAACAGGGAAATCCATTTTTCTGCTGTGCCGTATGCCCAAAATGTCCGAATCGCAGACTTATTGTTGTTGCACTATGGCAACTTTGACCAGGAGATTAGGAAGGATAAGTATAAAATATATACTTCCCAAGATCCGGATGAACGGAAGCAGGCACATTCATATGCGTTTTTAAAGGATAAAAAAGTAGTACTTAAAAAAGTTAAGGACATCGATTTGAAAATGGATCAAATCAATTCGAAGAACCTTAGATAACCCTGCATATATTTTGTTTAATAATAAGATAATGAAAGTATCATTTTTAAGGGCGTCTTCTATCATTCTACAAGGGTGGTTAAGGACATATCGAGTCAAAAATCATTGAATAAGACGATAAATTGCACTAAATTTAATATTCGATTTATGTGCGATTTTACGTAGCTTAGTTAAAAATATCAAATACTTGGTGTTAGATTCGTTATTATCAAACAGGTATAACTCAAAATGCATTTGAAATTTTCAAGGAAAATTATTCCTCCGAAAACATGTTCTTTGGTACCTATGGAGACCTATTTGCCAAGGAGCAATAGATGTCCTAAATGGCCCCTGGTGACAGCTACCCTTCCACTGGGCCTACTATTAAAGGTACTGCTACAATTCACAAACGAGTTAGTGGAGCTTCTCTTTTAGAGATAGAATTAGAAGGCACTCCCGAAGATGGCGAACACCCAGCACATATACACGCTAATACGGCTGCAGAAACCGGTGCTGTTGTAATTTCCCTTTCCTCAGTTAATGGTGAAAATGGAAAAAGCTGGACACATATTGAAGCAGACAATGAAGGTAACACCATTACCTATGAGGACCTATTGGAATATAATGGGTACATTAATGTACATTTATCTTCGTCAGAACTAAGTGTTATTGTAGCTCAGGGGGACATTGGTCAAAATGAACTTACCGGGAATAAAAAATCCTATGACTTAGTAAGCGTTGCCAATGCAGAAATTTCTGGAACAGCCACTTTTTCCGAAAGAGTAAATAAGCAAACCTTGGTGACTATAGAGCTAGCGGGTACTACAGTTGGTGGAATTCATCCAGCTCATATACATATGGGTTCAGTTGCCGATGCTCCTGGAGATATTCTAGTTTCTTTATCCAATGTGATAGGTGCTACAGGAATTAGCCATACTAATGTTGCTAAACTAGATGCCGGTGAAACTTTGGATTATGAAGCGCTGTTGGCTATAGATGGATATATAAATGTACATTTAGGTGCAGATCAACTTGGGACTTTAATTGCTCAAGGGAATGTAGGTGCAAATGTAGAATAGGTACCCCTTTCCTCCTACTAATTTAAAGAAGCCTTGAATCTAATAAATTCAAGGCTTCTTTATTAAAACCAGTTATGGATAACATTTCTATAGAACCAGTAAGCTCAATTTACTCTAAATACCTAATGCCGCACTAATTTACTATAGTCATCAATCAATTTTTGAATTTCCATAAAAGATCGTATTTGTAACATGGTCTTTTCAAAAAGTTCAAATTTAATATCACCTTCTTGATTTAAAAGTGTTATTAATTCGGCATTGCTATTCTTTAAATTTGATAAAGCTTCTCTTATTTTTTGAGATTTTGAGAATAATGAATATGTCGTAGGTTCATAGATGTAAGATGTAAACTTCCTTTCCAACTGCTTTAAATTCCTATTATTGCGTTTCAGTGTTTCAATGCATCCTCTATTAGTAGGCCTATCGGCCAAATTCCCAGGTAATGTATTAACAGTTCTCATAGGGCAGGATTTTGAGGGTTATTATATTGTTTATCCTTACTCTTATATCGCTATAATTTTAGTGTACATATAATATACAACAAAATCATTACACAATTAAACTTATAAACCTCATTAACACTCCTTTAATCCAAAATTAACAACTCAATGTTAAATTCTCCCAAGCGGACTCCCCTACTCTATATTTAAACATTAATAAGTATGTGATTTTACCTCAATCAATAAGAATAGAATCTACTGATGTGTTTCCTAATTGCCCATATTAAGTGTTTAGAACCCTTATCATTATAATGCCAATTTATTACCTTAACTGCAGATTACATTGTAAAATAGAGCGATATTATGATACAAGAATTATTTAATTTAAAAGAAAAAACCGCTATAGTTACTGGTGGTGCAAACGGAATTGGAAAAGCTAGCTGTGAAATTCTAGCTGCTTTTGGTGCTAAAGTCGTAGTATCCGACTACGATTTAGAAGCAGCTACAAACACCTCAAAGTCAATTAATGACAAAGGTGGTAGTTCAATCGCCGTTCATTGTGATGTAACTAAAGATGAAGAATTAGTTAAGCTAGTTAATAAAACAGTAGAACAATTCGGAGGCGTCCATATTTTGGTTAATAATGTGGGCGGCGGCGGCGCTGGGAGAGAAAGCCCTTATGATATTGAAGTAGAACAGTTTAAAAAAGTATTTGAAATGAATGTTTTCAGTATGTGGCGTTTATGTCAGTTAGCGGCTCCGCATATGAAAAAAGGGGGCTACGGAAGCATAATCAATATGTCTTCCATGGCTTCTATAAATAAAAGTCCGGCTATTAGTGCCTATGCCTCTTCTAAAGCGGCTATAAATCACATGACACGAAACCTAGCCTTTGATTATGGTCCCGATGAAATTCGGATCAACGCTATTGGCCCCGGTGCAGTACGGACACAGGCACTTAGAAAAGTATTAACTCCAGAAATTGAAAAACGCATGTTAGCAAAGACACCAATAAAAAGATTGGGAGAACCAGAAGATATTGCAGGAGCAGTACTTTATTTTGCTGCTCCCATCTCTAAATGGACAAGTGGTCAAGTTCTATTTATTAATGGTGGCGGAGAGCAAACTTTAGATTAAAATTTAAAAGCTGTTGTTTCTAAATAATAACCCCCGATGAAAACATCGGGGGTTTACTATTTGTTTTGAAAAAAGTAAAAGCTTACCAGCTGATTTCCTCCCTATCACCATTTGGATAGACAACTGTTCCATTTTTATCGCAATCACCCTCACCAAAATCTAATGACGCAGTTAGTCCGTTAACCTCCAGCGCTACTACACCACTTGTAATATACGCACAGTTTAATTTTCCTGCTAAAGGAGTGGTAACCTTATATTGATATGTTATTCCATGATGTATAATATCCCAAGCCCCAATACACCTAACAAACTCATTCTCTGTATTCATATTCGCTAAATTATAGCTGAATTCCTTGCTACCTTTATGACTGGTAATTGCTCCATTATTATTTATTACAGACATATCTGTATCAATGGTAAATAATGGTGTACTAGCATTAGAGAAGTCATAGGAGATTTTTTTACTCCCTTCTAAAACATGGTTGTTATAAGAAAACGTCTTAAAGCTAATATTAAAGCTCCCCTCACTATCTTCCGTGTTCCCATCGTTACTTGCTGATAGTATTAAAGGACCATTTACGTTGTTACCATTTACGGTACAGTTATTATAGTTTACTGAAATACGTTGCTCGGTAAATATCAAAGTAGCGCATTCAGAACCAATCTTTTTTGTTGAGGCCGATTTATCGTTAAGTAATAATTCAGACAACATTATATCTAGTCCTTCAGTGGCAGCATTGGCTTCCATTTGCGCTTTTACCTGTTGAGAGGAAAGACTATTTTCATTTTGAGAATTCATAGCATCCTCGCTACAACTTCCCAATAAAAGAATTCCAAAACCTAAAAATAAAATAGCAAATTTCTTCATTGTTGATTGTTTTTATCACTTCTTTAACGCACAAAAGTAGAATGAATTATGTAGTTACTAAATAAAAAATAAAAATAACTGAGCTACGGAATTAAGATTCAAGTATATAAGTGCTTGTTGTTCTAAATATAAAAGGAGGAATTTAGCAAAGTATTCCTCCTTTTATATCACCGGTTTAAAGCCTTTACATCAGGCTTAACACACGCCCTTTTTTAGTCCAATTGAATTTTAAAATTATTAAAATCTTCTTTATGGTATGACATTTTTTGAGTACTTGGTGAGAGCGCAAAATGTGGAGAGAAAGTTGTTATAAGTACGGTTTTCCCATCTGGAAGGAACTCCATAATTCGCAACCATCCATCTCCTCCATTACCGTGCCATCCCCCTCCCATTGCTTGGGCATTAAAAGTAATCTGATTTATTTTTTTACCCGCAGCATTCCTGTCTATTTTATGCGCAGTATGTGCTCTAAAATCGTTAGAACCACCTATATGTCCAGAAAAGACCAATTGCACATTATTGGAAGGGGCAACCAATTTTTCCCAGATAGCCTTTCCATAATTACTATCTTTAATAGGGTAGTTTTCTTTTTCTATATGTTCATTTTTCGCATTTAAATAAGAGTGTGTTAATACTACAGCGGTATGATCTTTAAATCGTTCTTCTGATAGTACTCCCTGTGCCCACTGTATAATGGTGTCTCGTGGAGCAAATTCTAAATTTAAAAATAAAAACTTTTTATTTTGTGGGGATACCAATTCATAAGCAGCATTTTCTACTGATGGCATATGGTCTATATTTTTCCCCGCTGCTCGTAGCGCTTTAGCATTTAACCAGTTTCGATGTGGTGGAAAATAGGTGCTGTAATTTGTTTTTCTATTTTCAACACTTTTATATCCAAAGTCATGGTTTCCAGCCGCTAAAATATAGGGCACTTTCCCATCTAGTTTTTCAAAGGCATGTGAAATAGCCCTCCATTGATCCCTACTGGGAAGATTCCCATTTTTATTATCAGGCACCAATAATTCGTTCTGCTCCACAAGATCGCCAGTACACAATACCATTTTGATATTTAAAGGGTCTATATTTTCGCTTATCCAAGAGGTCATAGTCTCCAGTATTCCATGGTTTCTTTCAAATTTCACATAGGTCTGAGTATCTGGGAGAAGAATGATAGACCAAGAATCTGGATGGGTTAATTGGGGA
Source organism: Arenibacter latericius DSM 15913 (assembly GCF_000424985.1). Taxonomy (GTDB): domain Bacteria; phylum Bacteroidota; class Bacteroidia; order Flavobacteriales; family Flavobacteriaceae; genus Arenibacter; species Arenibacter latericius. The sequence goes on along the minus strand of NZ_AUKX01000004.1, from coordinate 148,619 downwards.
GGGGAATAGTTTTCTTGGGCATTACTAAATTGGAAAATTAAAGAACAAAAGATAAAGAGCAAGAAAAAACCTGGTGACTGTTTCATTTTTGGACTAATTATATTGTTTAAAACATAAACTTACAATTTTTAGTCATCAGTCACTTATAATTTCTGGTTACTATATGATTAAATATAATTTCAACTAATCGTTTAACCATGACGATTTCCTATTAGATAATTAGCGTAATCCTAATTTATTCTACATGGACAAGAAACTATCGTAGATACTCGTATAATTGCCTCATGACTTTTGAATCGTACGAATTGAGTTAATTTTTAATAACCTCTTGCAAATAGGGAATTACGATATTATAATTTATATTTTTGTTCTCTTGTCTATTTCAAAATTAAGAATGATGCCGCTGACCCAGTCTAAAGACATTTTACATAACCATTTAAAAAAATACTTTGGCTTTGACGATTTTAGAAGTCAGCAAGAAGCTATTATTTCCACTGTTCTTGAGAAACGAGATTGTTTAGTTATTATGCCTACTGGTGGGGGTAAATCAATTTGTTTTCAATTACCTTCCTTATTATTTGAAGGTGTTACTATGGTAATTTCCCCATTAATAGCCCTAATGAAAGATCAGGTAGATGGTTTGCGAGCCAATGGTATCCCTGCGGCATACTTTAATAGTAGTCAATCTACAGAAGAACAACAAAACATTTTAGATAAAGTAGCTAAGAAGGAGTTAAAATTACTTTATGTAGCTCCTGAAAGTTTGTCTGGCCTTTCCCCTATTTTAAACCAAACCCACGTTAGTGCCATTGCCGTAGATGAGGCGCATTGCATATCTTCTTGGGGACACGATTTTAGACCTTCCTACCAACAGTTAGGATTTTTAAAGAAGACCCTTCCCGAGACTCCAATTATTGCTTTAACCGCTACCGCAGATAAAGCTACCCGGCAAGATATTGTTGAACAGCTTAATATTCCGGAAGCGCAACAATTCCTTTCCTCATTCGACCGAAAGAATATTGCATTAGAGGTACGAGCCGCACACGATAGGGTCTCACAGATATTACGCTTTATTCGGCAGCGTCCCAATGAATCGGGAATAATTTATTGCCTGAGCAGAAAGTCTACCGAAAATTTGGTTGAAAAACTTCAGAATAGCGGAATTAAGGCTAGCGCCTATCACGCTGGATTAGATTTTGAAAGTAGAAATAAGGTGCAAGAAGATTTTATTTTTGATAAAACTCAAATCGTTTGCGCGACCGTTGCTTTTGGGATGGGAATAGACAAATCCAATGTTCGTTGGGTGATTCATTATAATATGCCAAAGAATATTGAAGGCTATTATCAAGAAATTGGAAGGTCTGGAAGAGACGGACTGCCTGCTCATGCCCTATTGTTCCATAGTTATGCTGACGTAATACAACTTCGAAAATTTACAGAAGGTGCCACCAATGAAGAGGTGCAAATAGCTAAGCTAGAAAGAATGAAACAATTTTCGGAAGCACCTACCTGCAGAAGAAAAATATTGCTTAGCTATTTTGGAGAATTTTTATATAAAGATTGTGGCAACTGCGATGTATGTAAAAATCCACCTCAATTTTTTGATGGAACAATTATCGCACAAAAAATATTATCTACCATTGCACGTTTAAAAGAATCTGAACCTACAGGAACCATTATAGATGTTTTACGTGGTGCACAAAATGCAGCCATACTAGATAAAAATTATCATCAACTTTCTACTTTTGGAATCGGAAAAGATATTGCTTGGAACGATTGGCAGCATTATATTATTCAACTTATAAATCAAGGTCTTGCTGAAATTGCCTTTCACCAAAATAATATCCTTAAACTCACCCCCTACTCAAAATCGATTTTATTCGAAAAGACTAAAGTTCAACTCAGTAAACCTGTAGAAAAAGAAGAAAGAATAGCTGTTACAAAAGCTCAAAAATCTAAACCAATTGGTAAAAACTCCTTGTTTGAAAGGTTGCGCAAACTGCGATTCCAAATTTCCTTGGATGAGAATATTCCTGCCTACTTAGTATTTAATGACGCTACTTTAAAAGAAATGGAAGCAGAACGCCCTAGCTCTGAGGAAGAATTTATGCAAATTAATGGTGTGGGACAACGTAAAATGGAAGTTTATGGAGATCTATTCCTTCAAGAAATTAGAGACTTCCAGGCAGAGAAAAATAAAAAGAAGAAGCGAAAATCCCATACATATAATGACACCTTTGAATTATACAAGGCTGGGAAAAGTATAGAAGAAATTGCCAAAATCAGAAAGTTAAAACTAACAACTATATTTTCTCATTTAGCAAAATTGTATGTCGATGGGAAAGAGGTAGATATTTTTGAATTTGTAGAGAAGTCTGATGTGGAAAAAGTAGCAAAGGCTAAAAAGGAGCTTGAAAGTCCGGATGCCCTAAAACCTTATTTTGAATATTTTGAGGAAAAAATGGAGTACGCTACTATTAGATTAGCTTTAAGTGTGATAGAAAAAGAGAATTTGGCATAATTAATTAATAGTTCTTTAATTCCAAGACAAAAAAAAGCCTGTCAGGAATGACAGGCTTTTATAAACATTAAGATATATCTAGTCGATTACTTTTACGTTTACTGCGTTTAATCCTTTCTTACCTTCTTGTAGATCGAATTCAACTTCATCGCCTTCGCGAATTTCGTCGATCAATCCTGAGATGTGTACGAAATGATCTTTTTCTACGCCTTCTTCAGTGATGAATCCAAAACCTTTTGTGTCATTGAAGAATTTTACTGTTCCTTTGTTCATTGTAATGATAATTAAAATTTAAATACTTTATGTTTGCAAATGTGGGGCCATTATTTTGAAATACAGCTATATATTTCATTATTTTTTTAATTATTCAATATTTCGCAAGAATTCTTAAAATATTAAAAGATATTCTCTGCAAACTTCACTGTTTTACATTAATAATAGCATTGCTACTTATTGTTTATTACCAACTTGTAGTTATAAACCTCAGTATTAACTCTTTTAAACTAGTAAAGAGCGAGTTTAGAATATTACTTAGTTCGTTAAATTGATACGTGAAACTAAATTCCCTCTATCCTAGCCCATATAATTATAGTAGAACTTTACCCATATGATCGCAGATATAAGCAATTTATAATACCGTAACGGAAAAATATAATAGATTTAGGAACTTAAGAGGTAGTATTGCCTTATTTTTGCCAACTTAATTATCAAGAATCTCTTTAAAGAGATAGCAACCTGCATTAACAAGCAAGGTGCTAAAGGGATAAGCCAAATGGATTTGGAACCAATGTTGCCCCATATTCCTTACGACTACACCTTTATCTTTCTTTTGGAGATTCAATTAAACTATAGGAATGGCATACCCAAAACAACCAACTCCAGGATTTAAGGCTTTAATCCCCTTATTCGTATTTGTTTTTACCTTCTTAGGTGTCGGAATACATCTTAACGATTTTTACGCATTACCCTCTCCTATAGCGGTGATAGCTGGTATAATGGTTGCTTTTATAATTTTTAAACAATCAATTGACTCAAAAATTACAACCCTTCTAAAAGGGTGTGGCGATGAGAAAATCCTAACTATGTGCCTTATATATTTATTGGCAGGTGCGTTTGCCGCCATCACTGAGGCTACCGGAAGTGTGGATGCTATTGTGAATTTTGGGCTAGATTTTATTCCAATTCAATATATCTATGTCGGAATATTTATGATAGCCTCTTTTTTATCCGTGTCTACAGGAACTTCTGTAGGCGCTATTGTAGCTTTGGCTCCCATAGTGGTAGGAGTAGCCGATAAAGGAAATATGTCTCTTTCTATATTATCTGGGGCCCTTTTAGGAGGCGCTATGTTTGGAGATAACCTATCTTTAATTTCAGACACCACCATTGCTGCAACCCAATCTCTAGGTTGTAAAATGAGCGATAAATTTAAACAGAATATCAAAATTGCTTTGCCGGCAGCACTATTAACCATTATTATACTAATCTTTCAAGGTGTTGGAGTTAAAACCCAAACATCAGAAGTGATTACTCAAGACTATTCCCTCATAAAGATTATACCGTATCTATTGGTAATAGGATTATCGGTTGTAGGAGTTAATGTCTTTGTAGTACTTCTTTTAGGAGTCCTAGCTGGCGGAATGGTTGGCATTGGATATGGAGATTTCAGCCTTTTAGACTCTACTAAAATTGCTTACAGTGGATTTACCAATATGACAGAGATCTTCCTATTGTCCTTGCTTTCTGGGGGCTTGGCTGCCTTGGTGGCAAAAAATGGCGGAATAGATTATATTTTAAATAAGATAAAAGGCTTTATTAAGGGTAAAGCTTCAGCACAATATGGAATTGGAGCTTTGGTAGCAAGCGTAAATGCAGCTATAGCAAATAATACTGTCTCTATTATTATTGTGGGATCTATAGCTAAAACTATTAATGACGATTACCACCTAGATAATAAAGAAACTGCCTCTATTTTAGATATTTTCGCTTGTATTTCACAAGGCTTATTACCATATGGGGCTCAGGTGCTTATGATTTTAAGTCTTTCTAAAGGCAGGTTAGATTATCTAGACCTCATTTCTAATACATGGTATCTTTATATTTTGTTAGCGTGGACACTACTTTATATCGGTTTAAAACCTGTCTTTTTTAGGAAGTCCACCTATTTAAATTAATTTAGAACACCCATATCTAGGTCGGTTAAATCCCTATTTTCCCGCTAGCTCCTACCCTATTAAATCTCTTGTATTTATTATTACTTCTATGATTTAATTATTGTGCTTTGTGCTGTGCTATACCTTAGATAAGACTAACTATACTTCTAATTTTTTAAGTCTATTCACTGAAATAACTATTGCTAATTCCCTAATATACACCACAGTAATCCATAATTTTTAGCGCCTACCCAAGCTAAAGTCTTGTTAAAGTCTATTAACTGAATGAACATTCATTCTTTAATCCTTATATTTGCAACTGATAAAACGATAAGCGCCCAAATGGCGATAATTAATTAACATAGTCCTCCACTTATGGCAAAACAGCAAAAAAGTATAGAAAAGCGTGATGCTTTAATTCGAGCCACTATAAATCTTGTAAATAACAATGGTTTCCATGCCACGCCGATGTCTAAAATCGCTAAAATGGCCAATGTTTCACCAGCTACTATTTATCTTTATTTTGATAACAAACAAGATTTAGTTAACAAGGTATATTTAGAAGTTAAACAAGCTTTCACTGATTATGTCTTTACTAATTATAGTCCGAATGTACCAGTAGCAGACGGCTTTAAACTAATTTGGAATAGAATAGCAGATTTTAAGCTGAAGGAAATGGAGGAAGCGTTATTCTTAGCACAATGTGATAATACCCCCATTGTTGATGAGAACAGTAGACAAGAAGGACTAATACATTTACAACCCTTATTAAATTTATGGGAACGCGGACAAGCTGAAGGTATTATTAAGCCCATGTCTCCTTACCTACTCTACGCTTATAGCATAAACCCCCTATCATTTTTAATGGTTATGCAAAACAGAGGCGCTTTAAAGTTGACTGAAGAACATTTAGAAGAAGCCTTTCAAGCGGCCTGGGATAGTATTGCAATAAAATAAAAGCCTGAATTACAGTTTAAAAGACTGTTTCTTTTAACGATAAACAGTGCTTAATTTCTAATAGATAAAATAAAAAGATAATGAAGAAAATTTTATTAAAACAAAGACCTGTGGGAACTCCCACCTTATCAGATTTTGAATTAATTAACTCAGACATAGATTTAAATCCAAGTAAAGGAGAATTGGTTCTAGAAACAAATTACATATCAGTAGATCCTTATCTACGAGGAAGAATGAGTGATGCTAAATCTTATGTTCCCCCTTTTGAAGTAGGGGAACCAATATCATCTGGAATTGTTGCTAAGGTAATTGCTTCTGAAAACGATCAATTTAAAGAAGGTGATTTTGTTACAGGTATGTTAGATTGGAAAACCAAACAACTTTCAAACGGGGAAGGCCTGTTAAAAATAGACTCAAATAAAGCTCCTCTTAGTGCCTATTTAGGAATATTAGGGATGACTGGACTTACAGCATATTTGGGGCTTACTGAAATAGGAAAACCCAAAACTGGCGAAACCTTAGTGGTCTCTGGTGCAGCAGGCGCTGTAGGAAGTGTTGTGGGTCAGATTGGCAAGATTCTAGGCCTTAATGTGGTAGGAATAGCAGGTTCCGATGAGAAGGTTGAAATGCTAAAGTCCGACTTCAACTTTGATCATGCTATAAACTATAACAGTACGGAAGATATGGGTGCTGCCCTTAAAAAAGCCTGTCCTAATGGTATTGATATTTATTTCGATAATGTAGGAGGCCCTATTTCAGATGCAGTACTATTTAATATCAACAGATTTGCACGTATGATCATTTGTGGTGCCATTTCTGTTTATAATAGTACAAAAATTCCACATAGTATAAGTGTACAGCCCTTTCTAATTAAAAATAGTGCCTTGATGCAAGGGTTTATCGTTTCTAACTATTCTGATAAATTCCCCGAAGCAATCCAACAATTAGCTACTTGGTTAGCAGAAGAAAAACTTTCCTATACCGAAACCATAGTTGAAGGGTTTGAAAGTACACCACAAGCATTTTTAGATCTGTTTGAAGGTAAAAACAAAGGAAAAATGATTGTTAAAGTATAATCTTTATATAGAACAATTGTTTGATAATTAATCTTAAAATTTAATAAAATGAATGTACTATTTGTATTAACATCTCACGATAAATTAGGAAATACAGGAAAGAAAACTGGCTTTTGGATTGAAGAATTTGCTAGCCCCTATTACACCTTATTAGATAAAGGGGCTACTATTACTATAGCAACACCAAAAGGTGGCCCTGCTCCTATTGATCCTAGTAGTGACACCCCAGACGCCAGTACTGAAGATACAGAGCGTTTTAAAAAGGACACCACAGCACAGGAGAAAATAAAAAACACCAAGAAATTGAATGAATTAGATGCTAAGGACTTCGATGCTGTTTTTTATCCTGGTGGTCATGGGCCTCTTTGGGATTTAGCCACGGATAACACGTCTATTAAATTAATAGAGGCCTTTAATAAACAAGATAAACCCATAGCCTTTGTTTGTCACGCTCCTGCCGCATTAAAAGAAGTTACCAATAGTGATGGTGCTCCTTTGGTAAAAGGTAAAAAGGTTACTGGCTTTACTAATACAGAAGAAGCTGCTGTACAACTCACCGATATAGTTCCCTTTTTGGTAGAAGATATGTTGAAAGAAAAAGGGGGAATTTATTCTAAAATTGCAGATTGGGAAGCCTATGCCCTTCAGGATGGAAACTTAATTACAGGTCAGAATCCGGCTTCCTCCAAACTAGTTGCAGATAAGTTGTTGGAAACCCTAAGATAATAATTATTTTGCCTTGACCACTGTTATCCTCAATCCCTAGCGGAGTATAATTTAATTAGTATAAGATACTTGACTTAAAGAAGGTATAATTTTCAACGTAAACAGTGAGATGAACGCTTACTCCTATTTCTATAAGAGTAAGCGTTTTTTAGTTTTCTTCAAAAATCAGAACAATCATCATTTATGCAAACAAAACAGACATTTTATAGACTACAATAAATTTAAATATTTCAATTTTCACACCTTAACTACATCTCAAAATAATAAAGGACTTTTTTATCTTTTATTATTTAATTTGTATAAATTAGCAGATCAAATCAATTAAGATGATTTAAACTTTTAAATCATTCTTTATATAGTTTGAAACAAACACAAATGCATTAAATTATGACGACAGCTTCTATTACAGAAAATTTAGTTTACAATGAAAATAAACCAGCTGTAACCAAGCTAATGGAAACCAGCACAACTAAAGAAATAAGAATTTTAATGAGAAAAGGGCAGCTAATGAAGGAACATACGGCTCCTTTTCCTATTGTAGTGTCACTTTTTAAAGGAAGTGTTGACTTTGGAGTTAACGGGGAAATACAACAACTTAAAAAAGGAGACCTTATAGCTTTAAAAGAGAATGTACCACATGATCTACTATGTACAGAAGATTGTATTATTAGGCTTTCATTATCTAAGCTCGATACTGTTAAACGTGTAGAAAGTGTTGCTTAAATTTTATACCAAACACCTCATTCCCTATAAATATAGGGAGTGAAGTGTTTTTATAAGTATCCTATCAAAAATTGGCATTAGACCAAATGCACTCTACTATTGATTTTTTAATCTCCACCCAATTCTGCCATTTTTTTCCCTACATGGGCTAGTACCTCGGATAGTTCTTTGGTAGGGCTAAACTCAATTATTTTAAGATTTTCCTTTACTATTGCGGTATGTCCTGCTGGCCAATAGTACAATTCCCCTGCACTAACCAACTCTTCTTTCCCATTATCGTAAATAATTAATATTTTGCCTTCTAAGATATAACCCCAGTGAGGAGAATGACAACTATTGTTCCTCAATCCCTGTAATAAAGGGGTGAAATCTGTACCTTCAGGAAGTTCATTATACCCAATTGTTAATCCACCACAATCTGGTAAAGACCTCATAGTTGTATTTGGTGCCTGCATAGTTATAGGCAAATCTTCTTTTTTAATTTTCATGGTTTAGATTATTATACTGTTATGGTCTTATATTCTGATTGACACTAAACAGGTTGTTTGGATCATATTTTTGCTTGATGGTGACCAACCTGTTATAGTTATGTTTATAACTGGCTTTTACCCGTTCCTGACCCTCATCCATCATAAAATTAGAATACGCCCCTCCCGCGGAGTATGGATGAAGGGCTTCCCAATAGTTCTTACACCAATCTGTAATCTTGTTCTTATTTTTAGGATCTGCATCTACCCCTACAATTACACCAGCATAACTAGCATCCCTATAAGCCCAAGCGGTAGCGTCGGCTTTTACCCTACTTGCAGCTCCACTTATGGGATACAAATGCATCTGCGACAGTGGTGTCGGAATTTTAGATCCATACTCCAAGTGTCCAGCACTAACTTCTGGTCCTAAATTATTAAAGAAATCGGCTCTCCAATACCATTGTAATCCAGGTGGAAAAAATCCATCAAACATAGTCTGGATAGAAGGATACGGCATTTCTCCAACGTGTTGAAACACTGGGTTTTTCGCTAGCACGGTTTTAAAGAGGTCCTCAAATTTCTTAGGATCTCCAGTATAGCACCATACAATCCCACAAAATTGCTTGTTGTGTAGTGATTCTGGGAAGGGTGGCCCAGGGATAACCATAGTCGCAATAAACCCATTTAAATCATCGGGAGCCGCCTTAATAAATTCATCGTACCAAGCCATAATTTCCTCTATTTCCTCTATTGGCCACAAAGTAGGTCCGCCTATAACCGTTTTTAGTGGATGAGCCTGGAATTTAAAGGAAGTAACAATCCCAAAATTACCCCCACCTCCACGTATGGCCCAGAATAGATCTGAATGTTGATTTTCATTTACGGTTACAAAACTTCCATCTGCTAAGATCATATCGGCTTCCAATAAATTATCAATGGTAAGTCCAAATTTCCTGGAAAGATGCCCCACACCTCCACCTAAGGTTAAGCCTCCTACACCAGTAGAGGATATTATCCCAGAAGGAATTGCCAATCCATAAGCATGGGTGGCATGGTCTACTTCTCCCCAAAGAGTACCTCCCCCAACACGTACTGTATTATTAGAAGTATCTACACGAATATACTTTATTGCAGACAAGTCTATTACTAGGCCATGGTCGCAAACTCCTAATCCACCTCCATTATGTCCTCCTCCCCTAACAGCAATCAACAAATCATTTTCGCGACCAAAGTTAACGCACGCCATTACATCTGCGGCATCAACACATTTTACGATCATTCCTGGATGTTTGTCAATCATACCATTAAACACCTTCCTATTGTTGTCATAATTGGTATTATCAGGCATAATAATTTCACCTCTAATTTGATTTTTTAACGTTTCTATCAGTGTGGTGTCTAAACTTGTCATTGTTTCCATTTTTGTTGATTTTATGATTAACTGTTCGCTTTTTGATAAAACTTGCCTCCCTTAAATAAGATGTATACTACTGTATATCAAATCATTTATACTCAATCAAGCTAAGCTTGTATAAGGGTAATTTAATCTACGAAGTACCTTTTAGAAGGTGTCTTATTTTGTTTTAGTGAAAGACCTCAATCCCAAAATGTACTATAAACCATTACAAATATTGGTCGTAGTGAATTGCTAGGTACTTAAAAATGGGGGTGGTAAATAAATGATAGTAGTAAAGAATAATTATCTTCAATTATTCATTTTTCAACAAGGTTAAAACCTATACTAATAGTAAAGAATAGCTATTTCTATGAAGTAAAATTAATTAAAGCATGGCTGAAGGACAGCTACTTTTTGATCAAATAATTACAAAATGTAAGCATGAGTGACACTAGTAAAATGTTTAAAGCGTGTAAGTTTGAACGTATTTTGAAGGAAGGATTCCATAGTTATCCATAAAGCATTTGGAAAAATAGGCTGGACTATTAAATCCGGTCATAAAAGCCGTTTCGGATATATTTCTATTGTTCTTTTTTAGTAATTGAAGGGCTTTATCTAATCTGTACTCTTTAATAAAACTATTGGAGGATTTCCCGCTTAGTGCCATCATCTTCCTATATACTTGAGATTTACTATATCCCAAATTTTTACTGAAATTATCAGAGTTAAAGGCGGCATTTGCCCATTCTCTTTCTGTATAATCCATTATAAGATTCACAAATTTTTCTTCACCTATATTAAGCGCCTTTATACATTCCTGATTCAATTTATAATTTAAGTTTTCACTTTCAAATATTTCCCATACATCATGTGAAATAACTATTTTACCCCGAATCATATCACAAAAACGTTCAGCTAATTTAATGGTATCTTCAAAAATTCCTTCTTTCTCCGTAATAGGAATCCCAGCATGTAAACCTATGCTCAATTGCATACCTGTTGATATACTAAAAGGTGTATCATAAAATTGTGCATAAATATCTTGGGCGCACAGTACAGCATTTGACACTGAATTAAAGGATAATAATAGATAATCTAAGTTTTTCTTTACAATTCTACCGAGACGCCGTTCTATATGAACTATTATAGAAGTATTATAATTTAGAAGTTCCAACTGGGAACGAATTGGACTAGCTGCGGAAAAGGAAATTTGTTTCAACTTAACAATCATTATAGTTCTATAGGCAGGATCATTTATGATGTTTAATTCAATGTTATTAGATTTTTTTGGATCTTCTATTCGTCCTAAAAAGGACTCCACAATGGTACTATCTACTTCAATTATTCTATGTGGAACATCCCCATGAGCATGATTGTGCATATCTTGAATTGCCTGTTTATTAGGGGCTTTAACCAAACAAAAAGCGGTACGTCTTTTTTCATCACACCAATAGGTCATCCCTTTACAGCCAAAAAGATGTTCAATTTTTAAATCTTCCCTATGCATTTCTGCCACGTGTTCCGCGGTAATAGACTCTGGAATATCGTGACGATCCATGTAGATTGGCATAGGTATGTTTTTATACAAGTTAGTGATTTTCAACGGGTTTAAATAGTAATCATTCTGTTTTTTCATCTATTAACCCCTCTGTTAATCTCTTGTACAAAAAAATCCCTTTTTAAGAAGGGATTTGTTCTGGTATCATTAAATTAACTTTTAATTGAGCTAACTATATGTCACAATGTTCGTTTTTTAAATTTAAAAACGCGTCTTGAAGTTTTTTAGTGATTTCACCAACAGCATCCCCTTGATAATAAAAATGATTATCTAGTTTTTTTATAGATGCAATTTGGGTAGTGGTACCTGTTAAGAATGCCTCGTCCATCTCTATCATTTCTTTTTCGGAAACTCCCTCTTCTCTTACCTCTATACCAAGGTGTAAGCACAGTTCCAATACTAATTGTCTGGTAATGCCATTTAAAATAAACCTATCTGCTGGATGCGTATATACGATGTTATCTTTTACAAAGAATACATTGCAATGGGAGGCTTCAGTAACCACGCCATTTCTAATTAATAAATTCTCAAAACAACCCTCTTGCATTGCATCCTCATTAGTCATAACATTGCCTAGTAGGGAAATCATTTTTATATCACATCTAGTCCACCTATAATCCTCAGAAGTTATTACAGATGCCTTTATTGTATTTATATAGGGCAGGACTTTTGGAATTGCATACATCATAAAAGTCGGAGTAATATTAGTAGGAAAAGCATGTTGTCTTGGTGCCACTCCCCTAGTTATATGCATATATAATAAACAGTCCTTATCAACTAAATCCGATGCTTTTAGAATTTTGGCAATTTCGAATTTTAAGTTAGTGGTATCAAAATTAATTTTAACCTTTTCAAGGTTTTCTTCTAATCGTCTAAGGTGGGCATCCTCGTAAAAAAACCGACCATTGATTTGTACCATAACCTCATAGATACCATCCCCAAATAAAAATCCTCTATCAAACACAGAAATTTTAGCAGATTGAGAGTCTATAATATTTCCGTTTAGGTAAATTTTCTTAGGATACAAATTCTTCATAGGGTACGTATTATATTCTCAGATCTAATTTATCGGAACCTTAACTTAATCCGATAAATATAGGATAATTCATCTCTAGATTCTCACTTAGAATGCTTAAAATTTTGAGGCTAACTGTCATTTACTAAATTCGATTCAGCTTTAGATTATACAAAAAAAGGCCCTAAAAAGGGCCCCTTAAAACAAAGTTTTAATCTAGGTTTATTTTACTCCTCTTGCTTTTAGCATAGGTTCAATTTTTGGATCACTACCTCTCCAATCACTGTACATTTTCTCTAATGGTAAGGTATTTCCTCTAGAAAGTACCATCTCTCTAAAGCGCTGTCCATTTTCACGGGTAAGTCCGCCGTTATTTTCAAACCAATTGTAGGCGTCATGATGCAACATCTCTGTCCATAGGTAAGAATAGTAACCTGCAGCATAACCACTACCAAAAATATGGGAAAAATAGGTAGATCTATAGCGTGGTGGAACCGCCTTTACCACATCTAATTTGGTCTTATTTAAAGCCTCTCTTTCAAATTCATTAGCATCTTCAATAGCTGTATCTGCACTAATAGTATGCCATTGCATATCCAAATTAGATGCCGCTAGGTTTTCTGTTAAGCTATAACCTTGGTTAAAAGTGCCTGATTTTTTAATCTTATCTATAAGTGCTTGAGGAATTTGCTCTCCTGTTTGGTAATGAAGTGCATAATTCTTTAAAATCTCTGGGTATAGCGCCCAATTCTCATTAAACTGAGATGGGAATTCCACAAAATCTCTAGATACCGAAGTACCTGATAGAGAAGGATATTGCTGATCTGCAAAGAATCCGTGAAGGGCGTGTCCAAACTCATGAAACAACGTACTTACTTCGTCATAAGTTAATAGTGCAGGTTCTCCCTCCGCTGGTTTTGGGTAATTGCAAACATTATAGATAACCGGTTTTTTGTTGTATAACTTAGATTGGGTAACAAAATTACTCATCCATGCGCCACCTCGTTTACTAGGACGAGAATAGAAATCACCATAGAAAAGCCCTAAAGTTTCTCCATTTTCTTCAAAAAGCTCGTATACCATAACATCTTCATGGTAGGTAGGTATATCTGTTCTAGCTTTAAAAGTAAGCCCATAAAGCTTTTCCGCTGCGTAAAAAACTCCTTTTTCTAAAACGGTCTTCAATTCAAAATATGGTTTGATCTGATTTTCATCCAAATCATATTTTGCAATTCTTACCATTTCTGCATAGTGGTTCCAGTCCCAAGCCTCCAAAGTGAAGTCGTCTCCCTTTTCTTTAATCATCTCCTGGATTTCTGCCGCTTCTTCTTTAGCTTTAGCGGTAGCTGCAGGTACAAGGCCATTGAACAATTCAAAAACTTTCTCAGGTTTTCTTGCCATCGTATTCTGTAAGCTCCATTCGGCATAGTTGGCAAATCCTAATAACGCTCCTTTTTTAGCGCGTAGTTCAGCTATTTCAACAATAATATCTTTGGTATCGTGTGCAGAACCGTCTGCCCTTTTCCAAGCAGAAGTAAATAATTTTTCCCTGCTCTCCCTGTTTTCCATAGTTTGCAAAAGGGGTTGCTGGGTGGTATTTTGAAGTGTAACTTTCCATCCTTCACCATCTTTATTTTCTAACGACTTTAGCTGTGCATCAGAAAGTCCGGCTAAGTCAGATTTCTCAGTAAATACAACGGCTCCTCCATTATTAGCCTCTAACAAAGTCTTATTAAAAGTAGTTGTTAACGTGGCTAATCTTGAGTTATAAGCTTTTAAAGTTTCCTTTTTATCAGCTGGAAGATTTGCTCCCGCTATTTCAAAATCTTCAAAATACATCTCTAATAATTTTAGAGACTCTGCATCTAAATCTAAACTTTCCTTGGACTCATACAATGATTTCACCCTTTGAAACAACTTATCGTTTAAATAAATAGCATCCCTTAATTCCGAGAATTTTGGAGCCATTTCTTCTTGAATAGCTTGCAAAGTATCATTGGTATGAGCGCCTGTCAAGGCATAGAATATATTTCTAACTCTATTTAAGGTTACATCACTTTTTTCTAATGCCAATATGGTGTTCTCAAAAGTAGCTGCTTCAGTATTGTTTGCAATTTCCGCTAATGCCTCTTTTTGTTCTGCAATACCTTGTATTAATGCAGGCTTAAAATGACTATTTTTAATCTTGGTAAAGTCAGGAGCAAAATAAGGTAAGGTGGATTCTACCAACAACGGATTTTCTCCTTTGTCTGTCGTTGCCCCTTCGCCCTTGCTCTTAGAGTCGTTACACGCTGTAAACAAGACCGTTAACATTAATAATGTAGAAACTTTTTTCATTTATATATCGTTTAAAATCATAATGACCAAAGATAGTCAAAATGGAATGATGAACCATAGAGATTCCCAACACCACTAGCAATTAGACTAATCGCTTTGGGATTCTTGAAGCTTGTTATATAATAGGGAAAAGTAGAATAATTTGGCTAAGGAAATACCTCTAGGATTGTACTTGAGAAAGAATAAAATAATGAAGATTTATTATGATATAAGATTATTTATATTTACTCCGGAGTTGACTAATATTCGCTTTGCAGGGATACATCTATTGAGTCGCTTACAATACCTATAGGTTACCTTTAACTAATGATAGTTGGAAGCCGTAGAAATCTATAAAGAATGAAAATGACCAAAACATATAAACCCAACCTTTTTAAAGTGTTATTTATTACGATAGTGTGTTTACTAGGAAATAACGTAAATGCACAGTTGGTAAATATAGAATCTAAACGTATGCAAAGTGATTCCATACGTTTTGCATTGAAAAGCGATTTGTTGTTTGATTACACTGATAACAATGGAGATTATTTATTTCAATTGGGATCTAATGTAACCACACAACTAAAATCTAGGGACCTCAAAAAAATCTTTTTCTTTATAGGTAATTATAAACTCATTAGAAGTAAGGATAAGGACTTTCAAAATAATTGGTTCTTTCACATCCGATACAATCAAAAACTATCCTCATTATTCCGGGTTGAGGCGTTTATCCAGAATCAAAATAATACGAAACTCACCATAGTTTCCAGAAATCTGATTGGCGTAGGTATCCGATTAAAATTGGTCTCTTCCGAATTAACTAGGGTATACTTAGGAAATGCCTATATGTATGAAATAGAAAAGCTCGCAGACTCGGGAGCACATTTTTATAACCACCGAAATAGTAGTTACTTATCTGCCACGCATTCCTTTAAGAAAACTTCCTTACACCTTACGGAAACGATATATTTTCAGCCCTTGTACAATAATATTGGAAATCACAGGATTCTATTGCAGATGAAAGCAGAATTACCGCTTACCGAAGTTATAAGCCTATCTGCACTCTATAATTTCTCTTATAATAGCTTTCCTGCTGTTAACGATATTGACCGGTCCTCTAATCTTAGCCTAGGGTTTACTTTTACTCGATAATCGAGATTTAAACCTGACTGCCGTCAGGCAAGTTGCTCCGAGGCTGTCTTGCCCGAATCTTCCAGGCGGGCCTCGAAATCAATACGTTTTTTTTCTTTTAATGCCTGGTGGGCTTGCCCTAGGTGGTTTACTATTTAACCAAATAGTCTATGAGACTTTGTAATTCTTAACAAGCTAATCCTTAAGTGATTCCATGTCAATTACAAACCTATACTTTACATCTGATTTAATAACGCGATCATAGGCATTATTAATATCTTGCATATTAATAAGCTCAATATCAGAAACAATATTGTGTTCTCCACAAAAATCTAGCATCTCTTGAGTTTCTTTAATTCCCCCTATTAAAGATCCTGCAATACGTTTTCTTCCTCCAATAATACCGCCACCATGAAAGGGCTTTAGGTTTTCTACTGCTCCAACCAATACCATTGTGGCATCAATTTTAAGAAGGCCAATATACGGGTCCATTTCATGACCAACAGGAATGGTGTTAAGGATAAAATCGAAACTATTATTATGTGCTGCCATTTCCTCTTTATTTTTTGATATAAGAACCTCATGTGCCCCTAAGGATTTAGCATCTTTAGCCTTTTCTGGAGAGGTGGTAATCATGACCACTTTTGCACCAAGTGCATTGGCAAATTTCACTCCCATATGTCCTAGCCCTCCCAAGCCAACAACCCCTACTTTATCGCCTTTTTTCACCTTCCAATGTCGTAAAGGTGACCAGGTGGTTATCCCTGCACATAATAAAGGAGCCGCTGCTGCAGGGTCTATATTTTTCGGAATACGCAAAACAAATTGCTCATCTACTACCACTTCTGTAGCGTACCCACCATAGGTTTGTTGACCTTTAATATGTTTATCATGGCTATTATAGGTGAAGGTAGCTCCCTTTTCACAAAACTGCTCCAAATGCCTATTGCAAGGCGGACAGTGGTGACAGGAATCTACCAAACATCCCACTCCTACTAAGTCGCCCTCTTTAAATTGAGTTACATCAGCTCCTACTCCTATTACCTTACCAATTATTTCATGACCAGGAACTACCGGATATTTGGAGTTATTCCATTCGTTTCTAGCGGTATGGATATCACTATGGCAAACACCACAATGAGTAATTGCTATTTTAATATCCTTTAAACCTACCTCTCTCCGTACTATATCCATAGGTTTTAGTGGTTCTGAAGCCGCTGTTGTGCCAAATGCTTTAATTGTTCTCATCTTCTTATTTTTATAAAAAACATTGAATATAAAAAAGGGGTAAATCCAATGGTAGCTTATTTGTTGCTTTTAAGGTACAACTAATTCCACTAAGAATAGTAGAAAGATAATTTGAAGTTTATACCATCTAATCTTAGCAAAGCATTTAGATTTCTCTGTTGAATTTGCTACTCCTTTAAATCGTAACGAAGTAACCTAAGTGCATTTAACACAACCACAAGAGTAGAGCCTTCATGGATTGCCACAGCAACGCCAATATTAGCAAATCCAAATATAGTAGCAGGTACAAGTAAGGCTACAACCCCCATACTTATCCATAAATTTTGCTTAATAATACGTCTAGATTCACGGCTCAGTCCAATAACAAAAGGAAGGCTTTGTATTTTATCTGACATTAAAGCCACATCTGCGGTTTCTAGTGCTACATCGCTTCCCGCTGCACCCATAGCAATTCCTACGGTACTAATGGCCATAGCTGGTGCATCATTAACTCCATCCCCTACCATTGCGACCTTGGTATTGTTTTTTTGTAATTCTTCTATAGCCTTCACCTTATCTTCGGGAAGTAAGTTCCCTTTGGCGTCGGTAAGGCCAATTTGCTTAGCAATAGAATCTCCCACCCTTTGGTGATCTCCAGTAAGCATTATCATTTGTTTAATTCCTATCTTCTTTAATCGTGCTAAGGTTTGAGACGCCAATTTACGAGGAACGTCCATAACACTTATTAAGCCAATTAAGGTCTCATTGTAGCCTACCAACATCACCGTATTTCCATATTGCAGCAATTCGTCCATTTGCTGGTGTATTTCTGAACCTACTGTAATTTTGGCATCTTTCATCATTTCTACATTCCCAATGAAAACATTTCCTCCGTTATAGCGTGCCCGGATCCCTTTCCCTTGAATAGCCTGAATATCAGAGGATCTATGTTTGTTTTCTATACCGTATTCCGAATTTATATCTTTTGAGATAGCTCTAGCCAAAGGGTGATTACTTAGACTTTCTACATCCAATACCATTTCTAGAAACTCATTTTTATCAAACCCATTTATAGGTATGATATTGGTTAGCCTAGGCTTTCCCTCGGTGAGTGTGCCAGTCTTATCGAAGGCAATTACCCGAAGGCTTCCCAAATCTTCTAAAGCACGACCTCCTTTAATTAGCACCCCTTTTTTCGCGGCTCTTGCAATAGCACTCAATACGGCGCTAGGAGTGGAAATTGCTAGGGCACATGGACTAGAAGCAACTAGAACGCTAATAGCCCTATACAGACTCTCCCTAACTGTTTCCTCTATTACTAAGTGCGCAAAAGACAGTGCAACTACCATTATGATAACTGCAGGTACAAACCATTTTTCAAACTTTTTGGTCTGTAGTTGAGTAGGTGATTTCTTGGTCTCTACCTCACTTACCATTTTTACTAATCGTGAAATAGTGGTATCCTTACTTAACTTTAATACCTTAACCTCTATTATATTATCCCCGTTAAGGGTACCTGTATAAACAACATTTGAGGAATCTATCTCTTCAAACTTTGGGAGTTTGGTATTTGGAGCAATCGCCGTTTTATCTATAGGTATACTCTCTCCGGTAATGGAAGATTGATCTACACTACTACTCCCTTTAATAACAACTCCATCTGCTGAAATTTGACTGTTGGGTTTTACAATTATTATATCGTCAATTTTTAAATCCTCTACAGCAACAACTTCAGTAGTAGACCCCTTTCTCACCAAAGCAGTCTTAGGAGAAAGCTCTCCCAATGCTTCAATAGATTTTGTAGCCTTGTTTAAAGCATGGTGTTCTAGAGCATGTCCCAAACTAAATAGAAACAACAATAATGCTCCCTCTGCCCAACTATCTATATAAGCCGCTCCAATGGCGGCGGCAATCATTAGAAAATCAATCTCAAACTCCCCTTTTCTAGTTTTAACGATTGCTTCCAATAAGGTGTAATAACCACCAAAAAAGTAGGCTGCAATGTAACAGCTATGGGAGGTCCATTCTGGTAAGGGTGTTAATTTTGATAGTATAAGTCCCAAAAAGAAGAAGAAACCACTTATAATGGCAAAATATAATTCGGTTTTCTCACCGAAAATTCCTCCATGATCATGATGATCGGTACTACTGTTTTTTGATTGGGATTGTACAGTTTCCATTAGTTTTATTAGTTTCAATCAAAAATACCATTTAAGTGCGTGCAATGGTAGTGCAATTACAAATTACAATTATCGCATATGCCTTTTACAAGCATATTAATGTCTTCTGGTACAAAACCATCTGGAAGGTTAATTGTTGGAATCCGATGTTCGGTGAGGCAGGTTGTTTGATTACATTGGGTACAGTGAAAATGTAGGTGCAGGTCTGAGTGTTTCCCTTCATCCGCATCGTGATTACAAAGTGCGTATTTGGGAATTCCCGTACCATCATCTATTTGGTGAACAATACATTTCTCTTCAAAAGTTTTAAGAGTTCTGTATAAGGTAGTCCTATCCGATCTTACAAAATTATCCTCCACAGCTGTTAAACTCACAGCGGAACTTTGATTCTGCATAAATTGGTGGACTAAGATTCGCATGGCTGTTGGGCGAATACCTGACTCTTTTAACCGTCTTTCTGAATTTTTCATACTACTACATTCAAATATCTCTGAGGTGGTCCAAACTTTGGTGAAATAATAACCAATCTACTATAATTTTCAAAGTAAATCCTAAATGAAATACAGCCTAATAAATTATAAAATTATTACTAACTATCTATAAGATTTGGAAGTATATTTCTCTTTTCCATTATACCTTTGCTACTAATTTGGAAAGATATTCCCTTTTTAAATTCGCTATTACTTATTTCCATGACTCTAAAACCTTACACCCACTATAAAATTTATAAACCATTTGGAATACTGAGTCAATTCATTTCTAACGACACTAAGGAAGCTAGAAAAAAACGATTTTTGGGAGAGCTATATCCCTTTCCTCAGGATATTATGCCAGTGGGAAGACTAGATGAAAAATCGGAGGGACTTTTACTACTTACTACAGATGGTAAACTCAGTGACACCATTAATCGAATGGGAGTAGAAAAGGAATATTATGTACAATTGGATGGAGAGATTACTAAGGAAGCCATAGCTTTATTGGAAAAGGGGGTTGAAATAGGAATTCATGGAAAAAAATATACAACAAAGCCCTCTAAGCTTCAATATTTAGAAGAATCTCCTATCTTATTTGAGCCAGACTCTAAACTTAGAATTGGTAGACATAGACCCACTTCTTGGATAAGTATCACTATCACCGAAGGTAAATATAGACAGGTACGGAAGATGACCGCAGCAGTAGGATTCCCTACTGTGCGATTAATACGGGTTAGGATTGGAAATATAAGTTTGGACAAATTGACTCCTGGTGAAGTGATGCCCTTAAATGAAATAGAAATATAACTGAGGGTTATGTCCTTTCTCCGAAAAGCTTATTGACTGCAAAATTGTGGAAATCTAATGATTCCTTTTGTCTCTGGTAAAGGGAACAAATCTTACTGGAGCTAAAATCTCTTTCTTAAGCTTTTCGTCGTGTTTTGTTAATCTTATAAGATAGGTCCCCCCATCTTTATCATCAACAGGGATAACCATTCTTCCACCATTTTTTAATTGGGAGATTAGAGGTTTTGGAACTTCTTCGGCTCCAGCGGTAACCATAATAGCATCAAATGGGGCCTCTTCTGGCCAACCGTGATAACCATCTCCCCATTTCACCATAACGTTGTTATACCCCAATGAGTCCAAACGGCCTATAGCCGAATATGCCAAATTTTTAATTATTTCAATAGTATATACCGAGGATACCATTTTTGCCAAAACCGCTGCTTGATATCCAGATCCTGTACCTATTTCTAAGACTTTGTCTGTTGGACTTAATTTTAAGCTTTCTGTCATAAAAGCAACGATGTATGGTTGAGAAATGGTTTGATCATTGCCGATAGGCAAAGCATGATCGTTATAAGCCTGCTTAACTATTTTATTAGGAACAAACTTATGTCTAGGAACCACTCTCATAGCTTCCAAAGTAGAAGGGTCTTTTATTCCCCTCGCAATAAGTTGTCTATTAACCATGTTTATTCGTTCTATCTCCTCGCTTTCTTGTGCCACTATAACAGAATTAATAAAAATACCAAAACCTAATATTAAAAGATAAGGGATACGCATTTCATTTAAATTTAGAAAAGAGGCTGCTACTTACCCTTTTAAGATACAACATTGTTATCAATTTAAAAAAAGGGGATTTTCCAAATGATTATACCGCATAGAATAAACTACCTCGGGGCAAGTCCGACTGAAATTTATGGTACGGGCAGGCCCACAAGGCATTAATTGGATAATTTATCTAAAACTTAAAAAGGATCGATTAATAGGTTAATCGATCCTTTTTAAACTTTAAATTTCATTTTCATCTATTGAGGTTCACTATCACTTAATTCCTTTATGGGGGTAAGCATCACTTTTCTAAATTCCACCTCTGCTCCTTCGGCTTGTATTGCAATTTGTCCACTATTGGCCGTAGCATTATAGCCATGGTTTACCAAATCGCCATTTAGCCAAACTTTAATTTCATTATCTAAACATTCAATAGTCATATAATTCCACTCCCCTAAAGGATTTTCAGATCCATCGGTTAGTTTTTTTATTCTACGTAGTTTTCCCTCGGTAATGCCCCAATCTGCTTTAGGTCCTCTTTTCTCTTCCATATTATCTACAGTGATATCTTCAACAATGCACCAAAAATCTCCCGCATTCTCATGCATCATTTGTACTTCTATAGATTTTGGAAACATATCATAAAGTGATCTTGGGGTTGAAGCAAACACTAATACTCCACAGTTACCTGGCTTCCCAGGAAAACGGTATTCCACTTTTAACCTAAAGTTAGAATAGTTGTCATCCGTTATTAAATGTCCTTGAGGCTCACCTAAGCTTACCAATTGATTATTGCGAACAATAAAAGGATTTCTTGCATTTGGATTATTGTCCATTTGTGGCACATCTACATGCCAACCCGTAAGATCCTTTCCATTAAAAAGAGAGATAGATTCTTGAGCGCTGCATACCGATGCTGCAATAACAAAAGTAAAACCAAGCAGTAAACTTTTCATAAATAAGGTCTAAATAAAATGATATACGTTATAAATATAGCATTTGATTTATTCGAATCAAAGCAAATAGAAATTACTTGGTTTTAACAGAAACAATATTTACTACGCTCTTTTAAGTTGTGAAAACACATAGCATAATTCTGTAGTAATTTGAGTACTACGCTCATGATACTTTGTTTCCTGTAATGGTGTGTCATCAAATAGTTTAGGATCATCATAAGTTAGCGGAATCCGATTTTCCGCTCCAGAAATAATAGGACACGCTTCATTGGCTTCGGAACAAGTCATTATCGCTGTAAATTTAGAATTCGGATTAAAATTATGATTATAGGCTTTAGAGAATCCTATTACTGGTGGCTGATTAGGTGCAAATTTTATAGCATATATTGGGTTCTCATCACCCCCTAGTTTCGTAAACTCAAAACCCGCATCTTCAAGGGTTTTAACAACCATTGGGTAAATTGAAGTAGCAACGGTACCCCCAGAATAACAATATAGATTATTAATGTTGTAGTGATATGCCATTGCTTGCCCCCAAATTTGTGCTAGATGACTTCTCCTAGAATTATGAGTACATATAAAATTTAGATTAATCATTTCCCCATTACTAATACAGGATTGCAAATGATTAATTAAAGGTTGGAGCAATAACTTCCTTTCCTCTAAGATGGAGTCTGGGTTTAAGCTTTCTACAAATCCCGTTATCTTGTGGAATAACATGTTGAATTATATTTAATTAACAGCAGCCTGAACCTGGAGCACAAGAAGATTGCTGATTTGTTGCTAACTCTTTTAACTGCACCTTAGGTTTGCTCTCTGGGACACCGCAATTATCCTTTGCTAAACAATCTGTCTGCTTATTAGTTAGCAAGAAATGAGTACCATTAAATTCCAACCCATATTTCCCTATGGTTTTCCCTTGGTATTCTACTTCTATTTCTTGATTTTTTAGGTTTAAAGTTTTTTCAGAAAGTTCAATAATATGAATCAATTTTTCTGGATGAATTCGGTGATCGTAATCATCGGCTTCCCAAAGTTGAAAATTAATAACCTCTTCTATTCTAACTTTTCCACCACAATCTATAAAATGTTTATGAACCTTACCCACTTCAGTAACATGAAAATGACTTGGTACAAATTGTCCGTTAGGTAGTTGGAAAGCGATAGTTTCCAAGGTTTTTAAATGTGCTTTTATTTCTTCTAATTTCATCTTTATATATTTTTCAGTTTTATAACTTTCCCTTGATAGATATAACTCTATTGCAATATTACGATTAAAGGAAAAGCCATAAGTTATTTCTTCTGTTAAATTTTTCAAATAAAAACTCTGCTTATAGCCCATATAGAATTTAAAGCATGCTAAACCTTTTTGATTTATTAGCCTATGGAATGTTAGTGGTTGATTTATTTTTATCTAAAATATGTGGGTCAATTCTAGTTGTTACAAGATGAAGTACTAGAGGTTAGGTTAAAATTGAGTACTTTGCACGACTTAAAAAAATCAATTAAAAGTGAAGGTCTGTATTGCAGAAAAGCCAAGTGTTGCTAGAGAAATTGCCCAAGTTTTAGGTGCCAATACCAAACATGATGGTTATTTTGAAGGAAATGGCTATGCCGTTACCTATACATTCGGGCATCTTTGTACCTTATATGAACCCAATGATTATAAGCCACATTGGAAGAGTTGGGATCTCAACAACTTACCTATGCTGCCAGAAAAGTTTAAAACTAAGGTAGTAGAGAACGAGGGTATTCAAAAACAGTTCAAAATTGTAAAAGGGCTGTTTGATAAAGCCGAATTGGTTATCAATTGCGGGGATGCTGGTCAGGAAGGAGAACTGATTCAACGATGGGTTCTAAACCAGGCTAACTATAAGGGAGAAGTAAAGCGACTATGGATATCCTCTCTAACTACAGAAGCAATAAAGGAAGGGTTTACAAAATTAAAACCCTCCGAAGATTATGACCATCTTTACTACGCCGGTTTTTCACGTGCTATTGGAGATTGGTTATTAGGTATTAATGCTACACGACTTTACACTGTAAAGCACGGGGGATATAAGCAAATGCTGTCTATTGGTAGAGTGCAGACACCTACCCTTGCCATGGTAGTAAACCGATTTAAAGAAATTGAGAATTTTAAGCCCCAGCCGTATTGGGAATTGCAAACTTTATATCGCGAAACGGTATTCAGTTATGAAGAAGGACGCTTCTTAAAGATGGAAGAAGGTGAGGCAGTGGCAGCCATGGTAAAAGAGCATGAGTTTGAGATTGTTTCCATCACCAAAAAGAAGGGAAAGGAATATGCACCTAAATTATTCGACCTAACGGGATTACAAGTACACTGCAATAATAAGTTTGGATTATCGGCAGATGAAACATTAAAAATAGTTCAGAAATTATACGAGCAAAAAGCAGTTACCTATCCTAGGGTAGACACCACCTTTTTACCCACAGATATGTATCCAAAAATTGGGGGAATCCTTAGAAACTTAAGCCAGTATTCAGATTTATGCACTCCCCTACTAGACAAGAAAATAAAAAAGTCTACCAAGGTATTTAATGATAAAAAGGTTACGGATCACCATGCTATTATTCCTACTGGAGTAGAAATCAATATGAATCCTGCTCAGAAGCAGGTTTATGATAGTATTGTGAGACGGTTTATAGCAGTTTTCTATGAAGATTGCGAAGTTTCTAATACTACTGTTATTGGGAAAGTAACCACCATTAACTTTAAAACCACAGGAAAAGAAATCCTAAAAAAAGGATGGCGAGTTGTTTTCGAGACATCAGATTCTAAGGGAAAAAAGGAAACCGGAATATTACCAACCTTTGTTAAAGGTGAAAAAGGTCCGCACGAACCCTCCTTTTTGGAGAAACAAACCAAACCTCCCAAACAGTTTACAGAGGCTACCTTATTGAGGGCTATGGAAACTGCCGGAAAACAAGTAGATGATGACGAAATGCGGGAGTTAATGAAAGAGAATGGTATAGGTAGACCGTCTACACGTGCTAATATTATAGAAACCCTCTTTAGGCGTAAATATATAAAAAGAAACAAAAAGCAAGTACTCCCCACTCCCACGGGAATTCAATTAATTGATACCATTCAAAACGAACTTTTAAAGTCGGCCGAACTTACAGGTATGTGGGAAAAGCAACTTAAAGATATAGAGAAAGGCGAGTTTACTGCAGGAACTTTCATAAAAAATATGAAGCGAATGGTAGACCAATTAGTATACGAAGTTAGAAGCGAAACCAAACGCGCTAACATTTCCCATACAACTACCGTACAAAAGTTAGAAAATAAAAAGACGGTCAAGAAGAAAAAAAGTGTTGAAAATTCAAGCTGTCCCAAATGTAAGGAGGGCAAGCTTTTAAAAGGGAAGTCGGCTTTTGGGTGCAGCGACTATAAAAAGGGTTGTGATTTTTTGTTGCCGTTCAATTTCCATGGGAAAACTATTTCCGAAAACCAATTTATTAGGTTGCTTAAGAAAGGGTGCACTGTAAACCTAAAAGGTTTTAAACCCAATGATGGCGATGAGGTAGAGGGCTTGGTAAGGTTTGACGAACAGTTTAAATTAATATTAGAACCTAAAATTAAAAAGGAGACCACACCGGTTAATGACACTCCTATATGCCCTAAATGTAATAAAGGAGAAATCGTAAAGGGAAAGTCTGCCTACGGCTGTAGCGACTTCCGTAATGGATGTGATTTTAGATTTTCTTTTGATGACATTAAGGTTAAAGCAAATGGTAAACCTCTTACCAAAGCGTTAGTCTTAGAAATTTTAAAAGGAACGCAATAAATTAATCTTCTGTAATCTAGTCTTCATATAGTATTAGGCTATAAAAAGAAAGACCTTCAATATAAACTAAAGGTCTTTCTTTATTACTTTTAAAATCTAACTTATAATATCTCAACTACTTCTAAATCGAACGTCAAATCTTGACCCGCTAGAATATGATTAGCATCTAATACCACGCTATGTTCCTTAACATCTGTAATTCGTAGATGATGCTCTGTGCCATCTTCATTTTTAGCAGTTAATCCCATCCCTATTTCCGGTTTAATATCTGGAGGAAGTTGGTTCAATTCTACTTCGTGAAATAATTCGTTTATTATATCACCATAAGCTTCTTCTTTCGGGACACTAATAGTTTTCTTTTCCTTTACTTCCATATTCAACAACCCTTTTTCGAACCCTGGAATCAACATCCCTTTGCCCAATGTAATTTCTAATGGGCCTCTTTCCAAAGAGCTATCGAAAACTTGACCATTTTTTAATTTTCCGGTATAGTGAACTTTCACCGTGTCATCTGCTTTTACTCTAGTCATAAAACTTAAATCTCTTAATTTTAAACAGTTGATTTATTTTGCAAAACTATGAGATATTGTTTCCCTAAAAGAATATTATGTGGGAAATCCATTGTAATTTACATAATCTTAACAATTAGTATTCTACTTTTTGTCAATATATTAAGAGGTTTATTTTCATGACTAATAACTACAATTTCAAGATTAAAAAGCCATAAAAAAAAGCTTTTACCTTACTACTCTATAATTGCTTGGTACACAAGATTTCGCAATTTAGCATGATCATCTACTCCGTTAGTAGGTATAAGTTGTTTAAAATACACAACAACTAATTCCTCTACAGGATCTACCCAATAAGTAGAGCCATAAGCACCTCCCCATTCATACGTTCCTACAGAACCTGGCACCCCACGTTGACCTACGTCTTTGGTGACAGAAAAACCAAGACCAAATCCGGAACCACTCCTTCCAGAGTAGGTAATATCCCTAGACACTACGTGATCTGAAATCATCAACTCTACTGTTTTTGGTGATAAAATTTGATTCCCATTATATGCTCCACCATTTAGCATCATCTGTAAAAAGGTAGCATAATCTAAAGAGGTAGAGAGTAATCCGGCTCCTCCAGAAAAACTTTTCCGTGGCCCTTTAACGTAATGCCCCTGCCCCACTCCCAATCCAGGGTTTGGAGCCCTTTCCAAATCTTTTCCACTATAAGCCATATAAGAAGTAGCTAATCTGTCCGATTTATTTTTGGGCAAATAGAAATAGGTATCCTTCATTTCCAAAGGTTCTAAAATCCGTTCTTTTATAAATTGATCTAAAGACTGTCCAGAAACTTTTTCTACGATTACGCCTAAGATATCGGTATTATACCCATAAACAAATCGCTCTCCAGGTTGTGCATCCATGGGTAGTTTAGCCATTCTAGCAATAGTTTCTGCAATAGGTTCATTCCTATCAGCAAAATACCAATTCTGAATGCCTGCGGCTTTCCATTCATCTTTTGCTGGGCCATGGCCATACCCAATTCCTGCGGTATGTGTCAATAAATCTCTGATAGTGATTTTTCTTTGGGCTGGTACTACTTCATATCCTCCATCCTCTTTCTTTTGTGCTACCGTAGTCTCGTTCCATTCTGGTAAATAATTACCAATAGGATCGGCAATTAATAGTTTACCCTCTTCCTGAAGTATCATTATAGCCACACTAACAATAGCCTTGGTCTGAGAGGCAATTCTAAAAATAGCATCTGTAGTCATTTCCTTGTTTAATTCCATATCGCTTTTTCCAAAAGCTTGGTGATAAACAATCTTGCCTTTTCTCGCAATTAAGGTTACGTTTCCGGCCATTTTACCGTCTTTCACATATTGCTCCATCACCTTAGAAAGTCGATCTAATCTCTGGGTAGACATACCTACCTCCTCTGGGGCAGTTGATTCTAATTTTTGTGCATGCCCAACTGTTATTAAAAACAGCAAAAGCAGTACTAGCTTTAATCTTAAAACCTTACTCATAATGTTCAATTTTTTAATATGAAAATGACCTCTTTAATAAACGGGATAAAAGATAAAATTTATTTTGGAGAGAATTGACTATAGAGAACTAAAAAACTAGAGTTCTTAAACCATTACCAATAAGTTTTGGTGGTTTAAACTAATTATTGAGATATTACTAGAAGAAAATGTAGGGTATTAAGGTTTGTTAAAACAACAAAATAGCTATTAAACCAAAAATAGATGTGATTTCTAGGTAGAAAAAAAATTAAGCCCCTATAACTTTATGAAAAGGGCTTTGTGTAACTACGTGGACTCTTAGCCCTTTCGTTAATATTTGGCTTAGGATAGTTACTAGATATTTTGGGTAATCCAAGAAGGATTTTCGGAATAACATATTATTTATATAAAAATATAGTTCCTATGCTATTCCGAATATTCTTTTATGAAGTAAAAACTTGAAGATTAAATTTTCTTTACTCTTACTGCGTTCATCCCTTTCATTCCTTTTTCAAGTTCAAAAGAGACCTTATCATTTTCCGTTATTTCGTCAATTAAGCCGCTAACGTGAGTAAAATATTTTTCGTTATTTTCAGAATCGATGATAAATCCAAATCCTTTAGAATGATCAAAAAAGGAAACTTTTCCATTTCTTACCGGATCAAATTCCTCTACATCACCCTCTTCTTTCTTAGGGATACCTATTTCTATCGTAGAAGCATCTATTTCTACCTTCTCGGATGGATCTGGTGGAGTGTCGGTTAAATTACCATCGTGGTCAACGTAGGCAAACTGAATTCCTGGGTTTTCTTTTGCCTCAGCTTTTCGGGCTAATTTCTTCTTTTGCTTTTCTTCTCTCTTCTTTAAACGCTTTTTTTCTTTTTCGCTTTTATTATACGTCTGTTGCGATTTTGCCATTCCTAAATTTAGTTATTATTAAAATATTCCATGAGGGGGAGATGTTCTAAAACCAAACATTGTATTTTTACAAGAATAGTCTTTCAAAAAACGTAGATTTAAGAGCTTCTACTACCCATGGTACTTTAACAAAGATACGCTATGTAATTCAATTTATGAAGCGCTATAAAAGTATTTTTATTTTCTCCAAAAAATAAATCAAATAGTATTACTTCTTTCCTTTCTTATTTCGGTAAACAAGTAACTTACTAAAGCAAAACAATCACAGAAGTACTAGCATTATTTAAGTGATAAGTGGGCAATAAATACCGCTAACTATTTCATAATAAATAGGTTTATGTTTATAAGTGATTATAGTTTTTCCTCTTATTTAATAAATGATAGGTTAAAAATTCTTAACTTTTAAAACAATAACCAATAAACAACCCAATTATGAAAAAGAATTATTTAACATTAATTGTTTTATTATTAGGAGCAATTGCACTTACCAATGCCCAGATTACTGGAACAGTTGCTGACGAAGAGGGGGCGCCATTACCTGGGGCATCAATAGTTGTTGTTGGAACTACTATTGGTACCACCTCAGATTTTGATGGTAATTTTACCTTGGAGGCTAATATTGGAGACATGATAAAGGTTTCTTATATTGGATTTGAAACCCTTCAGCTTAGAGTAGATCAGACAGTGATGAATATTACGCTAAATTCTGGTTTAGCACTATCAGAGGTAATCATTGTAGGGTCTAGAAATCCTAATAGAACGGCTACCGAAAGTACAGTTCCAGTAGACGTAATAGATATGAAGGAGTTAAACAATGTAGCTCCGCAGGTCAACTTAAATCAGATACTGAATTATGTGGCCCCTTCCTTTACCTCCAATACCCAAACCATTTCTGATGGTACAGATCATATAGATCCAGCTTCTCTTAGAGGGTTAGGCCCAGATCAAGTTTTGGTCCTTATTAATGGTAAAAGGAGACATACCTCTTCGCTCATTAACGTAAACGGTACCTTTGGTCGTGGAAGTGTAGGGACGGACCTAAATGCAATTCCTGCTTCGGCAATTCAACGTATAGAAGTATTAAGAGATGGTGCTGCAGCCCAATATGGCTCCGATGCTATTGCAGGGGTAATTAATATAATTCTTAACAAAAATGTTAATGAACTAACTACTACCGTTACCACTGGTGCACATTTCACTAAAGAAGCCAACGATCAAACAGGAGGTGTAGATGGAGAAACAACTAACGTAGCAGCAAGTTATGGTATCCCCTTAGGCGATAATGGTGGATTTATAAACCTATCAGGTGATTTTGACGTGCGAAAAGAGTACAGCAGAATGAAAGAATGGGAAGGTGAAATCTTTAATTTGTACAATACTGTAGAACGAGTGGCAAATGCTGATGGATATGATATATTTAAATTATTGGATGATGATGTAGCCGATGTAATACAATATGCAGACCAGGCTGGAATTAATCGTAATGGCGCAACAACTAAAGAAGAATTAAGAACAATTCTAAGTGCAGACGCTACCGCCGCAGAACTTTCGGCTAGAGGATTACAAAGAAGCGATTTTAATATGAGAGTAGGTCAGTCTTCCCTTAGAGGAGGTCGTTTATTTGCTAATTTCTCTTTGCCTTTAGATGATTTGGGAACAGAACTGTATTCATTTGCAGGTATAAGTGCTAGAACCGGTAATTCAGCAGGATTTTATAGACTACCTAATCAGAGCAGGACCTTTACCCCTGCCTACCTTAACGGGTTTTTGCCAGAAATAAATTCGCACATCAAAGACCAATCTTTCTCATTGGGAATTAAAGGAATGATAGGAGATTGGAATGTAGATTTAAGCAACACCTATGGTAAGAATGCTTTTTTATACACCATAGGAAACACCTTTAATGCCTCTATGCAAAATGCTTCCCCTACCTTGTTCGATGCAGGTGGATTTTCTTTTTCCCAAAACACCTCTAATCTAGATATATCTCAGTTTTTTGATGATGTGATGTCTGGCCTAAACATTGCTTTTGGAGCTGAATATAGAGTTGAAAATTATGATATAATGGCTGGGGAAGAAGCTTCTTATACGCAATATACGACAGAAGGACAAAGGATTACACTAGCTTCCCAACAACCTTCTAAAGATTTCTTTGGTAGCTCTAGACCCGGAGGATCACAAGTATTTCCAGGATTTGCACCACAAAACGAATTGTCTAGAGGGCGAAGCAGTGTCGCTGGATATTTTGATATAGAAGCCGATTTTTCAGAAGCTTTTTTAGCAAGCTTTGCATCCCGTTATGAAAACTATAGCGATTTTGGCTCCACTATCAATTTTAAATTGGCTAGTAGGTTTAAAGCTACTGATAATTTAAACATTCGTGGTGCTTTAAATACCGGATTTAGGGCCCCTTCCCTGCATCAGATTAACTTTAATTCCACTTCTACTATATTTGATAATGAAGGTAATCCACAGGAAGTAGGAACCTTTGCCAACGATAGTAGAGCAGCTAAACTTTTAGGGATACCACAATTAAAGGAAGAGACCTCCCAAAGTATTAGTTTAGGTCTTACTGCCAAATTCCCAGACGCTAGAATTACAGTAACCGTAGATGGTTATTTTGTATCTATAGATGACCGAGTGGTCTACACTGGTCAGTTTGCACCTACTGCTGATGCTGGAACAGGTACCGGAGGGGTTCCCGCCTCCTATTCGGGTGCACAATTAGAGCTATTTAATCTCTTAAGACAAGCCAATGCTACGGCAGCATCTTTCTTTGCCAACGCCATTGATACCGAATCTAAGGGCTTAGACGTTGTCGTGACCCACGATGCAGACTTAGGCGCCAATTGGAAGCTAAAATCTGATCTTGCAGGTACTTTTTCCAAAACCAAACAGGTAGGTGAAATTAATGCTTCTAAAATATTGAGCGATGCCGGATTAGTAGGTACTTATTTCCCAGAAGATAGTAGGGTATACTTGGAAGAAGCAGTTCCTAGAACTAAAATTAATTTATCTAATAGCCTAACCTCTGATAAATTCGTTGTTTTCCTTAGAAATGTATATTTCGGAGAGGTCACAGAAGCTACCACTACAGTTGCTAATCAACAAGTTTTTGGCAGTAAACTAGTAACCGACCTTTCTCTTGGATATAAGGCTACAGAATCGCTTACCATTACCTTAGGTGCCAATAACCTGTTCGATATTTATCCTGATAGAGCTGAAGAACAGTATGGGAATAGAAGTGATGGCCGATTTGATTGGTCTAGAAGAGCACAACAGTTTGGTATTGGAGGGAGATTCCTTTTTGCTAGATTAAGCTTTACCTTAAATTAATTTAGATTCATCTATAACAAATAAGAAGGCCACTAATTTAGTGGCCTTCTTCCTTGAATATACTTTATCCAAAAGATAAAACGCAATTAAACGTTTTATAGTTTAACCTATACTAACAACTTCTAGTTCAAAAGTAAGATCATGACCTGCTAATGGGTGATTAGCATCTAGGATAATATGATCATCATGAACTTCAGCTACTCTTAATTGATTTTCTACACCATCTGGGCTAGTGGCAACTAAGCCCATACCAACCTCTGGCTTCATATCTCCTGGTAATTCCTCCTTTTTAACAGGATGGAACATATCTTTTCTTACCTCACCATAAGCCTCTTCTTTAGGAATGACAACGGTTTTCTTCTCATTGGCTTCCATATCGATTAGGCCTTTCTCAAAACCTGGAATAAGACTTCCCTGACCCAAGGTAACACGTATAGGTTCGCGCTCTAATGAACTATCAAAAACTGTCCCGTCGCTCAACTTACCTGTGTAATGAACGTTTACCGTATCATTCTCTTTTACTTTACTCATAAATAAAAATTGTAATTATAATTCAATTAATTATAGTGCAAACTTATAGGTTCTAAAATGCCTTGGGCAAAACTTAAGGGTAAAAGTTCCAAGATTTTAGAAAACTATAATAATTTAAGGGAATAATTAAGGGATAGTTGAAATATCATCAAAATTGACACATAATTCACACCTCTTTTTTTGGGGAATTTTGTAAATATTGTGGTTTTTTGAATTTTTTTTTAAAATTAAAGGAATAATTTAACTACACGAATACTACCTATTAGATTGAAAATCAACCTGGTTTATTTGAAAAATCAAAAAGTATTTAACTCTAAAAATATATAAGCTTTCAAACTTTATATCGGAAATCTCCCAGTACTTTTATATCAACTAAATTTAGAATAGCCCTTGGCTTATGTAAAATTTAAATCAATATTTTTATGGAATCGGCCTAAGGCAAATGATTTATGATTTTTTTGAGGAAAACCTACTAAACAACACTAATTTCTTCTTAGTATTTATAAAATAAACACCTGTTAATAATATCATTGCTGCTATAACCGACTGAGTAGTAATTTGCTCATCTAAATACAACCAACCTAAAATAAGGGCAATTACAGGATTCACATAAGTAGAGGTGGCTACCTTTTCCGGGGAAACCAATTTAAGTAGATAGTTAAAAGCAGTAAAAGCTAATATACTCCCAAACAAAATTAAAAATAGTAAGGAATATTGAACTGCACTATCCCATTGAGTTGGTAGGCTCCATTCTTCACCAATAACAAGGCTACCAATTAATAAAATTATACCAGCTGTAAACATTTGAAAGCCTGTATTCACAAAATAATTAGAGGGTAAATCTGCTTTAGCCACAAATAAACTGGCAAAGGCCCAACTAAGCATACACATAAAAATTATCGCCATTCCCAACAAGGTATTCTCATCACCTATAATTTGGTTTTGACTTACCAATAAAAAGATACCTAGTATTCCTATAGCCACACCTACAAAAGACATGGGCTGAATTTTCTTTCCTTCTAAAACCCGCATCAAAATGAGGATTACCAAAGGTTGGGCTGCTATTTCTAACGCAGCTAATCCGCTATCCACATATTGCAATGCCCAAACTACAAATCCATTTCCTACCGATAAGAATAGGAATCCGGCTATAATACAGTTTTTTAACTGTTGCTTAGTTATGGTCAGGGGAATTCTTAAAAACTTGCATAGAATAAATATTAATATTCCAGCAACAGAAAAACGGATGGAAGCCAACATAAAAGGAGGTAGTTCCTGGACTGCAATTTTATTGAATAAAAAAGTTGAACCCCAGATAACATAAATAGCAAAGAATGCCATTATAATCATTGGGGTGTTCTTGGATTTTGACATTAACGGAACGGAAATGAATTAACAAATAAACAAAGGTAAGAATAAGTAAGTAGAAATCCCTTTATTCCTAGCTACCATCTACCTCCGCCTCCTCCGCCAAATCCTCCACCAGAAGATCCTCCACCGGAAGAACTTCCTCCAGAACTAGATGGGGAACTAACCATATTAGATTTCGCACTCCCCATGGAACTAGAAAAAGATTTTGAAAAACCTCTCATTCCTGTGGTACTATGTCCTGTATACCAATTTGGAGGTGGGATATCTAAAGAATCAAATTTTTTCGCCCATTTAGTAAACATTCCAAAGGCCAAGGCATATCCCATAGTATTTTCAAAATAATGGGGATCGTCTTGGAGAAGCATTTTTAGTTTATTTTCTTCTGCAACTTTAATAAAACGTTTAAACCCCTTCAATTCTGAAAAAAGTCGGTTCCCCTTCTCATTCTTTTTTACCATAAATTTATTTACGTAGATGAGTACCACACAGGTGATAAGCAAAGCACCCGCTCCAATTGGGCCCCATAAAAATAATGCTATAATGGTAAGAACAATATCTAACAAGATTAAAACAACATATAAGATGCCCTGTACCTTTTTAGACTCGCCTTCATAATAAGGTTGTGCACTATCTTTAAGCAATTCCCTTGCCTTACTCATTTTAGTATAAAACGTATCTTTTAGACTACTAATTAATACCTCCTCAGATTCTGTTCCCGTGTCACTAAATAATCCTGAGAATATTACTCTTTCATAATCTGTAGCATCAATTGGTAAGGATTTAAGCTTAATAATTTTAGTGTCTTTGGACCCAAACCATCCTTTTTTGGGAATTTCTTCCAATCTAATCAGCCCCTTTTCACCCCAATAAGGAAAAAGAGAAATTAAATCTGAGTTATCTTCTCTATCGTTTATTAGAAAACCAGCCATTGCAGGATTTATATTTTCTGGAGGATAATAAGTTGTGGTTGCAATTACCCTTTCATCCTTTCCAAAAATCCACCATACCCAGGTAAAAGCACTTAATAAAATACCAATCAAAAATACATATCCATAATTTGTCCAAAATGGCCAAAAAGGCTTGTACTCCTCTATGGCTCCCACGGGCATATTAATTAAAACAGTAACACTTTGATCGGGATAGGAAACAAAGCCCGATTTGCTAGCTCCAGAAAATTCGCTGTTAGAATAGTAGGTCTCAAATTCCTTACTGCGCCCTGTAGTTCCTCTATCACCAGAATATACAAAACTATTCTCCTTACTTAAATAAACATCATCGGGAACATGGACTGTAAAATTAATCTGATTAAAATTTGCATCCCATCCATCTGGTTTAATATTCCAATAAAACTGAATATCTGCATCTGTAAAGATAAAAGCATTATACACCCTATATCGGATCTCATAATGCTGAGGCCCAATTACAGTTACGTCCTTGTCCCCTATCTTTATTTCTAAGTTGTCTTGAAATTTCTGAACAAAATCAAATGGCTTATCAAATTTATAGTTTGGAACATCTATATTATCTATCCTAATTTTTCTTGTAGTAGTGCCAGTGGAATCCGCAAGCTCATACTTAGTTTGAATGTTTCTAAAAATACCCTTTGATGGAATACCAAAGTTTACATCATAATTTTCTACAACATCAAAATAACCCTCTTTATGAATAGTAATGTTAACAGAATAATTATTTACAACAATATCCTGAGTATTTCCAATAGAAAAGCACAGGAGAAACAGAAGGAGTGAAATAGTTTTTATCATTATTTAAAATCTACTTTTACATTAGCCCTACTTGCCTCGTCTACCTCATAATAGTCGAATTTCTGATATTTAAACAAACTAGCGACCAATACACCAGGCATACTTTCACCATAAGTATTATTCTCTCGTACAGTTCCATTGTAATATCTACGAGCTCGCTCCAAATTTTCTTCAATATCATTTAGTTTTTCCTGAAGATCCAAATAATTTACATTTGCCTTTAGTTCAGGGTAAGCTTCTCCTAATGCAAAAATCCCTCCTAAACTTCGTTGTAAAGTTTGTTCTGCCTTAATTTGAGAATTAATATCTCCAGAAGGAACTGCCAATGCAGCATTTCTCGCATTAATAACAGCTTCCAAAGTAGATTTTTCGTGAGTGGCATAACCTTTTACTGTCTCTACCAAATTAGGGATTAGATCATATCTACGTTTTAAAGCGACATCAATATTGCTCCAAGCGTCTTTCACTAAATTTCTTAGGCGTACAAAATTATTGTAAACATGTATTAGAAAAAACGCAAGTAGCGCTATAAAAATTAAAAAAATAATAAAGGTTGTCATGGTTTGTTATTTAGTGTATGAAGCTAAGTTACCTAATTTTTTGGACAGATTTTAACTCTTCTAAAAAAATGTGAAATTGTTAAAAATAGAAACGACTTCCCTAGTTTACTATCGGATCATTACCGTGAGCCAGGTATAAATTATATATTTTTAAAGTTGCAATTTATTAATAACAAGAGCTATTATATAATTTCTTAGGTAATGCAAACACAACTTTAAGTAAAAATGCATAAAAAGCTGTATATGTTACTGTTAAATATGATTACAATTGATGGACATCAATCCATACAATGAAATAATAAATCAGCTATTTTTACATACGATTTTATTTGATGTTCCACTTATCAATAATAATATAAAAACTTAAAATAGGAACGAAAAAGTATAATGATTAACCGTCTATCAATCATTAATATCTACGGTGAAAGACTATACAAAACCTATTCTATAAGTTTTATTTAAAATTATCTTTTAAAAATCTATTCCCATTAAGTCCCATTATTCTAGCAATAATTTCATCGGCATTTAAATTATTTTCAGCTAACCTAAAAGGGTTATTTTGAACATAATTAAAAGCGTGCCTTTCCAAGAAATCTGCTAGATAAGGCAACTCTTCTGAAGTCCAAAATCCGTTAAGTGGATTTACTATACCGTCAAAATCCGAACCTATTACAAGGCAGTCCCATGCAAAAATACCTTCGGCATCTAGGAGCTCTGCAATA
This sequence comes from Arenibacter latericius DSM 15913, assembly GCF_000424985.1. Taxonomy (GTDB): domain Bacteria; phylum Bacteroidota; class Bacteroidia; order Flavobacteriales; family Flavobacteriaceae; genus Arenibacter; species Arenibacter latericius. The sequence continues at coordinate 111,166 of NZ_AUKX01000004.1, read as the reverse complement.
TGTTGTACCTGGTTCCATATCAATTCTGAACGATAATGCATTATTTTATTCCGATGAACAGATTTTTTTATATTCCTTAGGGTCTTTTTACTAGCCACTCTCCTCTCATCTAGTTGCAAACCAAAAATACCTTTGGTTTTGGCGATCCTAATAATTTCTTCATCAAAAAAATTAATATCTACGGGATTCAATTTACTTGCCGTTCTTGGTCTGCCTTGAGTTCTGTTGGTTGATGAGATAAGTCCGTTTGTGGCACCATGACTTACAATTATTGGAATATCCTTATACTCGGGATTAGTGTCTAACATATGGTAATATTCATTTCTAGAAGCAGGGCTCATATGTTTAATATCAATTAGGATCCGTTTCCCATTACGGGTATCTAGCAAGTTTTTTATAATTGATTTCCCCAGTTGGGTGATTCCCATATTAAGACCTTCTCCTTGATCGGTATGCTTTTTAATGATTCCCGTAAGGCTCTCTGCATGCCCACATAAATGATTCCAAAAATGATGTGCTATTCCAACAAAAAATGGAGGATTTTTCCATGCCTTGATTTTCATAAGGTTTTTTAGCAATTCTTCTTCTGTTGGGGTTTTATCCACATTAGATAATAACACATGCATCCCCTCTATACTTAAAACCACACAGATGGTTTGTATAGCTGAATCTAGTTCTTCCTCTACTAGTCTTATAGCTTCTATCTCTTTAAAGGAGTTCACCAACTTATATCTAAATTTACCTTCAGGCAAACGAATTATAGTTCCATCTAATTCTTGGTAATATTTAAGTTCTTTCTCAAGATCTTTAAAGTAGTCTTTAATCCCCTGAATATGGTCTACACGTTTCTTCCCTACCCCAGTTGCAAAATTGGCAGCGATGTCCAGAATAAATTCGTTTGTCATCTTATTTCGAAAAAAATATTTTTCAATTGGAGATAGAGATACACATACAACACTAACACCTCCGTAGGACAAACTAGAAAAATTAGCTTGGGAGAATTTAGTTACCCCTATTAAATAATTCAATAATTTATCCATCAAAGTAGGTGGATTATACCTCCAAATACTTCTTACTCTGTTCCTATTGGCAGAATTCTCCCCCGTGGGTTTTCTATTAAAACTTTTACCAAATGGCTTAATGGCTGGATGACAATGAAAATCTAAATAATTATTTTGCATATCTAGTGGTATTTATAACTGCTATGGAGATCTAATACTTTGCACTCTCCCTTAAAAATAATATTGGGAGTTCAGGATATAATTCTCATGAATTAACCCTGAGAAAATTAACGGGGAGGAGGTATTACCACTTTCCCTAACTATTATGAAACAGTATATACCAACTAAATTAATCAGTTAATGCTATTAGCGGGAAGTGTTTTAAAGATAGTAGAAATGTGGCATAGAAAAAAAACTAACGTACAATATCTTTTTAACTCTCTAGGTTTAAGCAAATAGAAAACCCTTACCGATTGTGGTAAGGGTTTATTTTTGTAGTGATGCTGAGCACCTAATAATATTGTTTTATTCTATTTAATTAGTCTTCTGGAGGGTATCCATGAATATCCTCATAAATAGTATCGAAATTCTTACGTATATACGTATGTAATTTTTTGCGATAATCTTCTTTTAGCCATTTTAAAAAGTTAAAGGTACTCTTACTGATACACTTGGCATAGCGTTGTATCCTATCTTCTATATCTGGCCCTAACATTTTTGCAAGCGCAAGTGCATCATAAACATCCTCACTATTTTCTACACATATTCTTGCATGTTGCATAATAGACCGTTCCAGAACCACCTTAGATGATTCTCCATTTCTTACAGAGTCTACATAGGTTTCTTTAATATCAAAATATACATCTTCGGACTTGGCGAATTCTGCTCGTAAGTCTTCAGGCATCTCCCATTTAAATGTGCTCTCTAACTCCTCGTCACTAATAATCCTATCTGCATAGAAATTAGGAGATTTAAAGATAGCTTGCCAATCTAAATCAGCTCCCCAAGGTCCAAAACGATGGTAATTATTCCCTAAATCGATTACTGTGAAGGTAGATTTATTGTTCAATATCCTAGAACCACGCCCAATCATCTGGTAATACAGGGTAAGGGATTTTGTAGCACGATTCAAAATAATGGTTTCTATTGAAGGTTCGTCAAAACCTGTAGTAAGTATACTTACCGAGGTTAATATGGCGTCAGGAGTTGTATTAAACCACTTCAGAATAGCTTTACGTTGTTTTTTAGTAGCGGTATTATCCAAATGTGCTATTGGATACCCAGCCGCTCTAAATGTTTCATATACATGAAGCGAGGTATTAATACCGTTATTAAAAATTAAGGTTTTCTTTCCTTTGGAATTTTTTTCATAAGCTTCTAAGAGCTTACTTAACATTTGACTGTTGTTATACAGATCTTCGGAAGATTTTACAGTATAATCCCCATTAGATCCTACTTCTAAGGCGGTTAGTCCCATATTATAGGAAATGAATTCTGCTTTGGCCAAAAACTCATTTTCAATAAGAGACGCAATAGTTTCCCCAACAATTAACTCGTCATAATTATCCTTCATCGGCAAGTCCTTATTAGAACTCAATGGCGTTGCCGTTACCCCTAAGATAAAGGAGCTCTCAAAAAACTTAAAAAGTTTTGTAAAGGAATTGTAATGCGCTTCATCAATAATAACCAATCCAACATCGGAGATGTCCAATTTATCATCCTGCAACCTGTTGTTCAGGGTTTCTACCATAGCCACAAAACAGCTATATTGATCTTGATCGTCTAAATTAGCCTTACTATCAACAACCTTATTGGTAACGCCAAAACTGCTCAGCATATTGGAAGTCTGCTTACATAGCTCTAATCTATGCGTCATTATTAATACCTTCTTCTGATGATGTTTTAGGTATTGTCTAACTATTTCAGAGAATATAACTGTTTTTCCACCTCCGGTGGGTAATTGATATAAAAGATGGTAATCGTCGGGAGCACTTTCAAACTTATCAAAAATCTTATCTATCGCTCCTTTTTGATAGTCATATAATTCTTTATCTGTTTTCTTTTCTACAATAGCATCTGCAATCGAAATCTCCGACATAATTTCCTTATCTTTTTTAATAGAGCTGCAAAATTACGCACTTTGTGGAGTGTTTCACGAATATTTTCTAAAAAAAACAGAGCCGATTGTCTTAAAACTTATCTAAATTGTTTCGCTTTTTTAGTTTCTGGCTAATTTTCTTAGTGTAGCCCATTGTTTTAACATCTCCCTTGAGTCGGTCGCAGGATACCCTAAAACGGTTTTACCAGGCGATACATCATTCATAACACCAGATCCGGCACCTACAATTGCACCGGAGTTTATGGTAGTATGGTCTTTTATAGAAGCACTTCCTCCTATAATCACACCATCTCCTAAAGTAACCGATCCGGCTAGACCACTATGTCCGGCCATAATACAAGATCTTCCCATTACACAATTATGAGCAATTTGCACCAAATTGTCTATTTTACATCCGTCACCTACTATGGTAGAGCTAATCTTACCCCTATCTACACAAGAATTGGCGCCAATTTCTACATAATCCCCAATAATAACATTTCCTATCTGGGGTATTTTTACTAATCCCCTACCATCATCACTAGGTCTATATCCAAAACCATCAGCGCCAATACTCACATTAATATGAAAAATACAATGTGCACCAATAACGCTTCGTTCTCTAATAACAGTCCCAGACCACACCACGGTATGGTTTCCAATAGTAGTCTCATCAAAAATAGAAACATTCGGGTATAGGATTACCCCATCCCCTAACACAACATTTTTACCTATATAACACCCTGCTCCTATTTTACAGCCCTTCCCTAAAGTGGCAGTAGGGTGTACAGTTGCCATAGGATGTATTTCTTCTTCCATTACAGGCCCTTCAGGCGCAAAAGCCTCCAATAGCTTTGCCATGGCTAGGTCTGGGTTCTCTACTTTTATAAAAGCACGATTAATACCTGGAAATATAGATATGTTCTTTTTTACTATAGCTGCACTAGCTTCTGAGGCTTCCCATTGCCTTGCGTATTTAGCAGAGCTAATAAAGGTTATTTGTTGACTTTTGGCGCGATCTATTTGCTCTGCACCAGTAATTTCTTTGTTATAGCTCCCTTGGAGCTCACCATCTAAAAGTTCACAGATTTCTTCTACACTAAATGATTTCATTATTTAAGTTTGGTTGTTTTTGATTGTTTGATTTTAATACTGAAAATTTAAATATAATATTAAATTCCATTTTCTATAAGTTAAGATTGCTAATAATAACATGTCTTCATGCTCTTACAACCCTATTCTTATGATTATAAGGTGCTAGCCGTGCAGAATGAATTAAGTACTTGCTAAAAACGTATATTGGGTTATAGTTATTACCTCTATATCCCAATTCCAATCTATCTTTTTAGCGGCAAGGTGTTACGAATTGAATTTTTTAATAGATTTTATGTAGAGTTGCTCTACTTTTTCCCTTGCCCATGGAGTCCTTCTTAAAAAGGTTAAACTAGACTTAATAGAGGGGTCATTATTAAAACACCTAATATTTATTTTGGTACCCAACTCTTCCCATCCATAGTGCTCTACTAAGGATTCTAGAATTACGGCCAAGGTTTTTCCGTGTAAGGGATCGTTCCCACCATTCATTAGCAATATAATTTTATTCAGGATAGATTATGCTAAGGTTAAAAAGTAATTACTTTCTTTTTTTAAACCTTTTAGTCATATTCTTATCCCCTCTCGTTAATGGTTTTTTATACTTCTTAGCTATAGTCCTTTTATAAGAACCTCCAAGATTCACTTTTTTATTTTTTTCTAATTTCTCATGAAAAGCACCACCTCCATCATCTTGCTCAGATGTTCTACGGGAGAAATTGGGTTCCACACTTATAGGTCTTTCTTCTGGTACTAATTCCTCAGATATTTTTACTTCTTTTGGAAATGCTTTTAAAGGAATCTTATAGTCCATCAATTCTTCAATAGCAATTTTAAATTCTTCTTCCCGCTCTGTAAATAGTAAAATAGATTTCCCTTTGCGTTCTGCCCTACCCGTTCTACCAATTCTGTGGATGTAATTTTCCGGATAAGTGGGTGTATCAAAGTTAATAACGTGACTCACCATATCTAGGTCAATACCTCTTGCCATGATATCGGTAGAAATTAGAATTCTATTCTTTCCTTCATCAAACTGTTCAATAGATCGCAATCTATAGTTTTGAGTCTTATTAGAGTGTATAACACCTATTTCTGAACCAAAAACTTCCTGCATCGCCACAAATAAACGGTCTGCACTTCTTTTATTAGAGACAAAAATTAATACCTTATTATAAATCGTTTTTTCTTTTACCAAAAAGAGCAATAAATTTACTTTGGTATAAAAGTTTTCTACCTTATAAGCGGTTTGTTCAATATTAGCTAAGGGGGCACCACTTACTGCAATAGCAACCTTAATTGGACTTATAAAGAAATCTTCAATTAATTTAGCTACATCCTCCGTCATAGTGGCAGAGAACATAATATTTTGTCTTTTGCGCGGAACAAGCTCTAAGATATTGGTAATTTGAAATCGGAAACCTAAGTCAAGCATTACATCTACCTCGTCTATAACTAGTTTCTTTACATCTCTTAGCTTTACGGTATGGTCTAAACAAAGATCATATAACCTTCCTGGCGTAGCTACTAGGATATCACAACCCTGTGCAACAGCCTGCCGTTGGGTATTTATATTTGCTCCACCATAAATGCCACAAACCCTAGTACTAGTATATTTAGCAAAGGCTTCTATATTTTCTACTACCTGAACTACTAATTCCCTAGTGGGCACCAATATAAGTATACGTGGATTTACTTGTTTAGAAAATTTAAGTTGTTGTAATATGGGTAAGGTATAGGCTAAGGTCTTTCCCGTTCCAGTCTGTGCAATCCCAACCATATCTTTTCCGGACATAATTACTGAAAAAGATTGTTCCTGAATTGGAGTTGGAGAGTTAAAACCTAGGTCTTGAATTCCGTATATTAATTGATTTGATAGATTTAAATCCTCAAAAGTCTTCATTCGTATTATTTTCGCCAAAGGTAAAGCTAAATTTACCTACATTTTTCCTCAAACACCAATAATCCGCTATAATACTAGGTTTAATAGGCAAAAACGGAACATAATTATACTTCTCTTCCCTAAAAATTGACCATAATAACGAAAAAATGTAAAAATTTTTAATCAAATTCCATTTTCTAAATATTCAGAGTCATTGCGTTTTTCTTCAAAAAAACCAATAATAAAATTATATGAATCATTAAAATAGTAAGAGAAATTTGGGTTCATTATAAAATGATAGTTAAATTGTAGTACTAATCTGAAACCCATGAGATATGTGCCATAAACATCTATGTTCAATTGTTCCACCCTATATTTTAGAACAGTTGGCCAAACTGGGCAACAATAGTTGTAAACGTACTCTTCTAGAAACGCAACGCATAGCGCAGAGTAGAAATATGGCTATAAACAATCTTCTACAGCGTACAGATGAAGAGAGCAATGGAAAACGTATAGTTTACGATTGTTTAAATGAATACAGACAAAAGGTTAGAGTGGCCAGAAGCGAAGGCGATGCTAAGGTTGCAGATTCTACCACTAACCATGCCTATGAACTTTCTGGTTTTGTAAGAAAATATTTTAAAGAAACTTTTGGTTTAAATTCTTTAGATGGTAAAGGGATGCCAATTATCTCCAATGTGCATTATGGTAAAGCGTATAACAATGCCTTTTGGGATGGTGACGAAATTACTTATGGGGACGGCGACGATGTGCAGTTTTCTAATTTTGCTGCAGGAATAGATGTTGTTGCTCATGAACTCACCCATGGTATCACACAATTTTTGGGAAATTTAGAATATAAGGGACAGTCAGGGGCGCTAAACGAACATTTTTCTGATGTATTTGCTACTGTTATAAAACAACTTTACTTGGCACAGGATATTTCGGAAGCAGATTGGCTTATTGGCGATACTGTTGTAGCAGATGGTTTTCCTGGAAAAGCTATTAGGTCTATGAGTGCACCAGGGACTGCCAATGAATTTGACAGTCAGCCAGACCATATGGATAATTATTATATTGGATCCTCTGATAATTATGGGGTACATATTAATTCAGGCATCCCCAATAGAGCATTTTATTTAAGCTGTATGGCTATTGGTATTAACGATTGTGCTCTAATATGGTTTGGTACCCTTAACCAACTGTGGCGCACTGCAAATTTTAATGATATGTTGACCATTATAATAAAAGTCACTAAAGAATTGATGGTAGAAGGAAAGGTATGTTCCAATGCTGAAAACGCTATTTTAGATAGCTTTTCCATAGTGGGTATAAATAAACGTGACGTATGAAATATGAGCTTACCATAGAAGGGGGTTTTGTTGGGATTCCCAAAACCTATAAAGGAGAACGCCACCTACATAAGGAGGAAAAAACCAATTGTTACAAAGTCTTCAAAAAACGAATTCCGATAAAAACATAAATGCAAGAGACACTTTTAACTACAAATTGAAACTTATAGACCACGAAAATATCTATAAATATGAGTTTGAAGAGTTCGATATTCCTAAAGAAGTTCGTATGTTTATCGAATCGATTATTAAAAAATAAACAACCCGTGTTATACTCTTTATTAAGCACCAATTATAAAAGACTGCTTATAGGAGAGTTATAAAATTAGATTGCTTATTCTTTGATAAAATGAATTACTTAATGCCCGGTGGTTAATACTAATCATCGGGCATTAATATATTAATTAACTCAAAAACAATTAAAACCTTGAAAATGAAGAGAATTACATCGTTTCTTACCATTGTTGGTCTAGCAATAGGCCAATTTGCCATTGCGCAAGTAGACAAACAACTGATTGAAAGTATGGTGAAGGAGGCCAATGAAAACTCCCAACTAGAATCCCTAGCTCATGAAATGTTAGATGTTATTGGACCTAGATTGGTTGGAACCCCACAAATGCAGCAAGCTGGGGATTGGGCTATTGCCAAATATAAAGAATGGGGAATCCCTGCCGAAAATGAACAATGGGGAGAATGGCGCGGATGGGATAGAGGAATCACCCATATCGATATGGTACATCCTAGAATACAAAGTTTAAAAGGCACCCAACTAGCTTGGAGCCCAAGCACTGGAAAAAAAGGGGTTACCGGGGAGTTGGTAGTATTACCAACCGTAGAGAATGCCGCTCAATTTGAGGAATGGCTTCCTTCTGTGAAAGGGAAATTAGTGATGATTAATATGAAACAACCCACTGGGCGTCCCGATTACAATTGGGAGGAGTTTGCTACCGAAGCTTCTTTCGAAAAAATGAAGGAAGACCGTAGGCTTCAAGAGCAAGAGTGGAGAGAAAATATGAGTAGAATTGGATACAACAGACGTACTCTTCCAGAAGCCTTAGAAAAAGCAGGTGCTCTAGGGATTGTAACTTCTTATTGGTCTAGAGGTTTTGGTGCCAACAAAATATTTAGTGCTAGCACCAAAAAAATACCAACTGTAGACTTGTCTTTAGAGGACTATACCATGCTATACCGCTTAGTAGAATACGGTAGCAAACCAGAAATTAAAATCGTTGCCCAATCTAAAGATTTGGGAGCTGTTCCTGCATTTAATACTATAGCTACTATAAAAGGAACCGAAAAACCTGAGGAGTACGTAATTTTATCAGCACATTTCGATTCTTGGGATGGAGGTACTGGCGCAACAGATAATGGTACTGGAACTTTAGTGATGATGGAAGCTGCGAGAATTCTTAAGAAATTATACCCTAATCCAAAAAGAACTATCATAGTAGGCCTTTGGGGAAGTGAAGAGCAAGGACTTAACGGTTCTAGAGCATTTGTAGAAGACCACCCAGAAATAGTAAATAATATTCAAGCTGTTTTTAACCAAGATAATGGAACAGGTAGAGTAGTAAATATGAATGGCGCCGGATTCTTAAACTCTTACGATTATCTTACTAGATGGTTGTCTGCTGTACCTAAAGATGTTACGGATCATATAGAGACTAACTTCCCAGGTTCCCCTGCTACAGGTGGATCTGATAATGCTTCTTTTATTGCTGCTGGTGCTCCTGCTTTTAATCTTACAGCTTTAAACTGGGCGTATTGGAACTATACTTGGCATACCAATTTAGACACCTATGATAAGATTGTTTTTGATGATGTTAGAAACAACGTAATCCTTACTGCAATCTTAGCTTATATGGCTAGTGAGGACCCTAACACCACTTCTAGAGAAAAAATAGTCCTACCAACTGATTTTAAAACTGGAATTCAGAGAACCTGGCCAGAGCAACGTTCTCCTACTAGAAAGGGAGGGTTGTAAAATCTTACAAATATTTTTTCTTTGGTTTCACAAAAATAAAGACTATCTTAATTTTTAAGAATTAGAGATTAAAATATAGAGTGACTAATTATTAAACTAGAGATATATGAATATCAATTTTGAGTATGTTGATGTAAAAGCTAGCGCTCGATTAGAGGAGTTGGCTACTAAAAAACTAGAGAAATTAGAGGATAAATACGATTTTATTGTGCGTGCTGATGTTTTTCTAAAAAAGGAAAATAACGCATCAAATAAGGGGTTTATATGCAGTATTAAATTAAGCGCCCCAGGACCATTATTATTCTCTGAAACCAATAGCACCAAATTTGAAATGTCCATAGCGGATTCCATTGAAGATTTGGAAAGACAATTGGAAAAAAGAAAAGGCAAACTTAGAACTCATTAAATATCATTAAACATTTATAAAGATAAATACCCCGAAAGCGCAACTAGTCGTTTTCGGGGTATTTTTTTCTTCACTCATTTAGATAAATTTAACCACTTCTTTCGAAAAAAATCTCTAAATATAAATCCGCTTAAAACGAATTATACGTCAATATTAACCTACATATATTTAGTTGTATTTTGAATTAAAAAGATAGCTACATTTGTGTAAGTTAAACATATAATCACATGTTGGTTTGGGGTGCTTTTATTGGGCTTATTATTATTTTCCTAGCTCTAGATTTAGGAGTTTTTCATAAAAACGACCATGTAATAAAATCCAAGGAAGCTGGGATATGGACCGCTATATGGGTACTGGTAGCTTTTAGTTTTAGCGGGATAATCTATTGGCTATTTAATACCGGGACTATTGCGAATCCCACTGGACTAACCCCCAGTGCAGCCGTTCTTAAATATATTACTGGCTATCTCATTGAGCTATCTTTAAGTATAGACAATGTTTTTGTGATTGCAGTAATATTTTCTTCCTTTAAAATTCCGGCATTATATCAGCATCGGGTTCTATTTTGGGGCATATTAGGTGCCATTGTTTTTAGGGCGCTAATGATAGTCTTTGGTGTAGCCTTAATCAACAAATTTGAATGGATCATTTATGTATTTGGTGTTTTTCTTTTATATACGGCGTTCAAAATGCTACGCTCAGACGAAAGTAAGTTCGATCCTAAATCTTCCTTAATATTTAAACAGCTTAAAAAGCTCTATCCCATTACTTCCAAAATTGACGGGCACAAGTTTTTTATAAAACGTATGGGAATAAAAGCGGCCACTCCTCTATTTGTCGCTCTTGTAATTATAGAATTAACAGATATACTTTTTGCACTAGATAGTATACCTGCTATTTTGGCAATTACGGCCGACCCATTTATTGTATTTAGTTCTAATATTTTTGCCATTTTAGGCCTTCGATCTATGTATTTTCTTATTTCTAGGATGCTAGAAAAATTTAGATTTATTAATTATAGCCTTGTAGTAATATTGGCCTTTGTTGGATTAAAGATGTTATTTTCTCATCATATTGATATTCCTGAATGGGTTTCCCTTACGGTTATATCGGTATCATTGATTGGAGGCATGGTGGCGTCTTTATTAATTCCAAGTAACCAAGAACATGAAAAGGTGTAATAATCTTTATTCGACTAACTTTTGTTCTACAATTCTTAAAGCATCTTTAACTGTTTTCATCTGATCCATATCCTGGTTTTCCAAGGTTATCCCAAACGCATCTTCTACGTCCAAAATAATATCGACCAAATTAGCGGAGTTAATATTAAGCTCTGATGTAAAATTACTCTCTTCTGTAATATCCGAAACGGATACATCTTCGGGTAAATATATTTTAACGATCTCTTTTAAAATTTCGTAATGAGATTGGTTGGTCATAATTAATTAGGTTTATAAGCCTTAAATATAACGCAAGCATTAACGTCGCCAAAACCAAAACTAGCTTTAGCTATAATATTTGAGTTATATGATATAGTTTTTAATGGAATTTTGGATTCATCCACTATTTTTAATATTTCTGGGTGTAAATCACTGCAATTATTATTTCCAAAAACCTTTCCCTCTTTAAATTGTAGAATACTAGCAACGGCCTCTACACTACCCGAAGCTGCCAAGCAATGACCAATTAGCGCCTTAGTAGCGTTGATATAGGGAAAGTCCTTACCCGATCGTCCTAGTGCTTCACTCCAGTTCTTAATTTCCTCGGCATCTTTAGAAGTTGCTGTAAGATGCCCGTTAATTACATCTACCTCTTTATATATTACTTTAGCATCGGAAAGAGCCTCTTTAATACACCGTTGTACCGCCTCACTATTAGGGGCAGTCATACTACCATTACCTCTTTGTCCGCCACTATTAACAGCCCCACCTAATACTTCAGCATAAATGGTAGCTCCTCTCGCCATAGCATGCTCTAAAGATTCTAACACCAAAGCCCCTGCTCCACTTCCAGGAACAAATCCTGCAGCAGTAGCACTCATTGGCCTACTCGCTCTCATGGGATCATTATTATATTGTGTGGGTAGAATACGCATGGCATCAAATCCGCCCCATATATAAGGCCCACTGTCACTACAACTCCCTACTAACATTACCTTAGCCTTTCCAGATCTAATACGCTCCATTCCAAGAATAATAGCTTCTGTACCAGTTGCACAGGCCGATGAGTTAGTTGTAATTTGGTTACCTAACCCTAATTTTCCACCTAAATAAGCACTTATCCCACTAGCCATGGTTTGCATTACTGACGTACTTCCTAATCGGCGTGTTTTTTTATTATCTATAAGATAAATTGACTCTCTAAATTTATCGGTCCCTAGAATACCGGTTCCAAAAATAATCCCACTATCCCAGTCTGGATGATCCTTCCCCATTGGTTTAAATCCGGCATCTCCCCAAGCATCCGTCCCAGCCATAACGCCATATACCAAACCACTGCTATTTAATCCTTTACGCTCTAAAGGCGAAAAATAAGTGTCCATCTGAAGATCAGTTATTTCAGGTTTTCCTGCAATTTGGCATCCAAAACCTAAGTCTGCTAATTGTTGATGAAAACGAATACCACTTATACCAAAGCTTAGGCTGTGAGAGAAGTTGGAAAGTCCCACTCCATTTGGAGCACAGACCCCTAAACCCGTAATAACGACTCTACCTTTCATGGTGTTTCTTTTTTAAGCATTCCAGACAGGCTACCTTTACAGACTAATTTTCCTAGGGAATTATACATTTTTACCTCACATTTTAATTTTTGGAATCGGAAGTAAACCTTTTCGGATTTTACAGTTACTAATTCTAATGGATATACAGGTAAGTAAAATTCCATTTGACTACTACTCATAGCAATTTTTACATTTTTTAAACTTGCGCCCTCTTTTTCTAATAAAAAGATTCCAAGAGCTACTAGGCCAATCTGAGCGCAACACTCTGTTAAAATTACACCAGGCGTTACCGGATGCCCTGTAAAATGACCTTGGTAAAAAAATTCATCTTCCTTAAAGGAATAAGAACCTTCCGCATAATTTTCATTAATCTCTATTAGCGAGTCTACATATAAAAATGGCTTCGAGTAAGGAAGTTTCGCTAAGATATGCTGTAAACTCATATTCTAATTTTAAATCATTTAACTACCAACAACGTCTATTTTAATGTTTCTGTAATGAAATAAACCTACCATTCTAAAAGCACCCGCTGAGCTGAAAAACCTGGGCCAAAACTTAACATTAGCCCTTGCTCCCCCGCGGGAATATTCTTTTCCATAAAGCGCTCTAAAACGTACAAAACTGTGGCGCTACTCATATTTCCATATCGACGGAGGGTTTCTCTGGTATCGTCAATATTCTTTCCCATTTTTCCGAACAACTGCTCTACAGTCTCCACAATCTTTCTTCCTCCTGGATGAAAAATTAAATGCTCTACCCTTTCAATATTACTCCCCAGCTCATTTAGAAATGGATGAATAATATCTGGAAAATGAGCTGCAATAGTTTCTGGTACCGCAGGATCTAAAATCATTTTTAACCCAGAATTAGTAAGGTTAAAACCCATTAATTGAGTAGAATTATTAAAATGATACATCCCCTCACCTACAATACGAGGCCCCACTGCATATTCCTCTGAAGATAATAATACACAGGCTGCTCCGTCACCAAAAATTGCAGCACTTACCATATTAGCCATAGAAAAGTCGGTAAGCTGGAATGTGGCGGTTGGACTTTCCACAGCTACAATAGCAGCTCTTTTTCCGGGATTAGATTTCAAGAAATTATGAGCATAGATTAAACCCGAAATTCCGGCGGCACACCCCATTTCAGTAACTGGTAACCTAACTACATCTTTTCTAAGGGAAAGCGAATTTATAAGATAGGCATCCAGTGAGGGAATCATTATACCCGTGCAACTCACCGTTATAATAAAATCTATACTACTAGCATCCCAATTACTTTCTGTCAGGGCTTTTTGTAGCGCCTGGCTTCCCATTTTTTTAACCTCACGAACGTATATATTGTTCTTATCTTCAAAAGAGGTTGCTGTAAATACCTCTTCCGGACTCATTATACTATACCGTCTATCTACTGCTGCTCCCTCAAAAATTTTTACGATTTTCCGTTTAAATCGATCCTCTTGCTCATGCAACCACCCTTCAACCAGGGGCAATATGTCCTTGGTTTCTCTACTATACCTAGGTAAAACTTTGGTAACACTTACTATTCTGGTATTAGTCATATATTGGTTGTTCTTGTTTTAATTCTATTATCCAAAGATACCGGAAGGCCCATTTCCAACTTAACTCATGCTGCGCCTCAGGGTACAATTTGGAGAATTCTTGAAGCTCAGATTTCGTAAAGGCACTTTTAATAGATAACAAACCATCGTGTTTAGCTATCCTTGTCTTCATAAAAATAGCGCTATAAATTTTAAAAAGGTAATAGGCACTTTTACTTCTTTGTAAATCATTGATAATAACACCTAGCTGTGCAAAAGAGGTAGATTTTCGTAAGAATTCTGGAATGTCATCATTTTTAAAATGATGCATAGTAAGGGTACACAACATAATATCACATTGGATTTCCTTTAAATCCATTAACAAAACATCCCTATGTAAATAGCTGATATTGGGGTAGTTTACAGAATTTGCTCTAGCAATTTTTAAAGTCTTTTCATTGAGATCTATACCCACTAAATTTACTGCTATTCCAATTGACTTAAAATAATGGGCTACTTTCCGTAACATATATCCATCCCCACATCCAACATCTAGAATTGTATAGCTTTTTTTAGGGGTCTGCTTAATTAATTTTCCAATTGCATTAAGTGTAATGGAGTACCCGTTTAAAATCTTGTTGACCTTATTGATGTCTTGGAGAACATTTTTTAAAGAGTCTGCATCCAAATTTTGGTCGTCCATCATCTCCTTATCCGTGCAACGCTGGGTGAAATTCATACCGTATCGATTGTTTTTCCATGAGTTGCCTTAATCAACTTACTAACAAGATAAGGAGAATAGTTAATTAACTGCATTGCCCTCGGGGAAATAGTTTCGTTTAGTAAAACCCTTTGCAATTGTCTTCCAACCCATATTCTTTTCCCAAATATTTTATGCCATTGCCTATTATATTCTTTCTCCAATTGATGACGATCGTAATCTGATTTAGTAAAATAGAGGTGGATTAATTCCGCTGCCATTTTTGCACTATGCACTGCCATTGCCATCCCGTTCCCACAAAATGGATGTATGAGTCCGGCAGTATCACCACACATCAAAATATGGTTTTCAATAGTACTCTTTTTGCCAAATGAAATCTGTGCAATGGTTAATGGCTTAGAGAAAAGCATTTCGGACTCCATTATAAACTTATTTAGATAAGGGTTTTTTGCTAGTATGTTCTGCTGGAAGCTTTCCATATTTTTCTCACTTTTAAAACTATCATAAGAGACTAAATAACAGAAATTAACGGCTCCCGATTCCGTTTTTGATAAACCTCCATAACCACCTCTAAAATTGTGAAGTGCTACTAAATTTTCTGGAAAAGAATCTAATTTATAATGGGCTTTTACTCCAAGCCAGGGCGATTTTCCTTGGATAAAATCGCGATTTAAGTTTTTGTCTAATGCCTCTCGTTTTCCGTAGGCCCCAATAACAAATTTAGAGGTGTAGTGGCCACCCCTTGTATCTGCAACTGTAAAAGTGGGGTCTCCAAACTTAATAGAGGATATATGTTTTTGAAGAATGGTAACTCCTTGTAAAATGGCCTTCTTATAAAGAGTATAATCCAAAGTATATCTACTAATCCCAAGTCCGCCTAAAGGTAATTGAGCACTAATGGATGTACCCTTCTCCGTACTCATGAGCATTTCGTTTATGTAGATGTTTTTAGGAAGAGATACGTTTAGACTTTCTAAATAGGGTATTATTTCCATGGAAACATATTCTCCACAGACCTTATGATGAGGATATTCCAGACTTTCAAAAACAGCTATATTATAATGATATTTTCTCAAATGAAGAGCCGCAGTTAATCCTGCAAGTCCACCACCGATGATAATAACATCATAATCATACATTTTAAAAAGATACTAAATAAAACAAAAGAACCCGACGAAAATCGTCGGGTTCTTTATTATAAACCTAATTATTATTAATTAGTATTTCTACGAGCTTCTTCCTTTAGTTCCTCATTAGCTATGATAGCCAACTCTACTCTTCGGTTTTTAGCTCTTCCTTCTACGGTTGAATTGTCCGCTTTAGGTTGGGTTAGCCCATACCATTTTGTGGTTAACCGATCTCTTGAAACCCCTTTAGATATCAAGTAATTGGTAACGGACTCTGCACGTCTTTTAGACAGCCCCATATTATATTCAGCAGCACCAACACTATCTGTATGTCCTTCTACCAAAATATTAGTCTTTGGATATTCTAGTAATACCGCTGCCATTTTATTTAATGTGGTTGCAGAGGCACCAATTACTGCAGATTTATCAGTTTCGAAATACACACCTGCATCTTCATTAAAGGTAACGTTGATACCTTCTCCTACACGTGTTACTTCTGCACCTGGAATCTCCTCCTCTATACGTTCTGCTTGTCGGTCCATTCTATCGCCAATGTAGCCTCCTGCAACTCCACCAACAACAGCACCTATAATGGCTCCTAAAGCAGTGTTATTACCCTTACCAACATTATTACCAATAACACCACCAATAACTGCTCCACCAGCAGCTCCTCCAGCAGCCCCTCTTTGTTTGTGATTGGTATTCTTAATGGCAGTACAACTAGTAATGGTTGCCATTATCATTAACATGGATAAACTACTTACAAATAACTTTCTCATTATATTAATCGTTTTTTATAAATTCATAAACTACAGTTACTGGAGTACCTTCTACAGAAACTTTGGACTCCAATCTCATATGGGTCTCACTTAAAGAAGCAATGTCTAACCTATACCCTTGTCCACCAGAAATATCTTTGTATTTATCATCAACAAATTTAAACTGGATTTGCGAGTTAAAACCATCTCGCTCTAAAATAGACCATCGGATAAAACGCTCTTCTGGACCACAATTAGGACTATTAGACAACACATAGCTTCCTGTACTATTATTGTTTCTAAAATACCAACTACTTCCCTCAAAACAATCTGAAGAAGCATCATTGAATAATTGTGATTTAAACGTGCCTTGGGCTCCAGTGTAAGATACACTGTTCAAAATCCAATACCCATCAATAGTTTTTCTATCCTTCATAGCGGATTTAGATATCGAACAGGAAGACAACATTCCCACGGCCAATAATAATACAAACAATGATTTTTTCACATGCATAGTTTTTAGTGTTTTAATTTTTTTAATGCGTTATACATAATCGGTAATTAGACAAAAAGCATGCCTAAAATTTTAATTTTACACGGAATAAATATTAACCTATTCAGTTAGAATCTATTATAAAATTAACTTTGTAAAATTAGTATTTAAGGGATAAAGTGACATGCTGCATTACAATTATTATTAACGCTAGAAGAGCAAAAAGCACTCCATTTTATACTCAATTTTTTATAAAACGGTTATCAAAAAATAAGGGGAAGCCATGGCTTCCCCTTAAGTTATATCTATTATCTGTAAGTCTACAAATAATTGGCAGTAGTGCCAATGTTTAGTTCTTCAGTATTAGGGTAAAGTATTAGTACTACAGCCTCAATTATAGCAGGATATCTGAATTAATTTCGTTAGGCTGTTGTTTTACCTCTGCAACCTTTAGTGTCTGCATCCCATTCCTAAATTCCCATACAATGTCATCTCCCTTTGCATATCCCATAACTGCAGCTCCCATAGGGGTAAGGACAGAAATTTTACTCTTCTTAAAATCCCCTTCGGAAGGAATTACCAATTGGAACTTATTAGTAAATCCATTCTTACCTTCAATGGTAATTAAAGAATTTAAACGAATTACATCCTCTGGCATTTCTTCTTCGTTGTAAACAATAGCCGATTTTAATTCTTCGGTTAATTTTTGTATTGAAGTTTTGTACGTGTTATCAGTATAAAATCCTGATACATTTAACAAACGCTTCAATAAAACAAACTCCTTTTTTTCTAAAACTAGATTTCCGTACTTCATGATACTTACATTTTTTTAGCTAAACAATTCCCCGACAGCATAGCCTCGGAGCTCCCTAATTTACTTCTCTACGAGAAAATTTATTTACTAATGGATAATGTCGGAATTACAATTTTTCCCAATAACCAGCGGTCACGGATAGAAATAATATATTCCGACAGTTTTAGACGGTAGATAGCCAAGAGGCTACAAAATATCCGCCGAAACCCGTACCACACACAATCTAACTAAGTATATCCCTGTAGCGTTCCACAGGGATAGTCTTTTAAAAAAATTATTATTTATGGGAATACTCCCCTTTGTAGATAAGCTTTTTCTATTCTTTCAATTGCAATCATAAAAGCTGCGGTTCGCATATCGCCTTCTCTTTCTTGAGCCTTGTCATAAACCTTATCAAAAACCTCCTTCATCTTCTTATCTAACTTGGCCATTACCTCGTCCATCTGCCAATACTCCCCATTTCTATTTTGCAACCACTCATAGTAACTGGCCAGTACTCCACCAGAATTACACAATATATCTGGTATTACATCAATACCTCTGCTTAGTAGAATTTCTTCACCTTCTACATCTGTTGGTCCATTAGCACCTTCTGCTATAAGGAAAGCTTTAATTTTTCCTGCATTTTCTGCAGTTATCTGATTTCCTAAAGCGGCTGGAATACAAATATCGCAGTCCAATTGAAAAAAGTCATCTTTATCTAATGATGCAGCTTCCTGATAATTTAAGATACTATTATTGTTTTGCTGCATATAATTAAACAGATTCTCTACACATATGCCATTCTCATTAGCGATACTACCATAAGCATCCTGTACCCCTACCAATTTGGCACCTTCCTTTTCTAAGAAATGAGCTGCCCAATATCCAACATTCCCAAAACCTTGAACAATAAACCTTTTATCTTTAAGAGGAATGTTTTTTCTTTCGGCCCAATACTTAATATTCAAGAACACACCATAACCAGTAGCTCTATCTCTTCCTTCCGATCCTCCAGATCCCAATGGTTTTCCAGTCACTACATGTTTATACTTAGATCTTTCCGCTGGCGATTTAGTCGTCATGTAAGTATCTAGTATCCATGCCATAGTCTGTGCATTGGTATTTACATCGGGAGCAGGAATATCATGTTCTGGACCTATATTATCTCCTAAAGCATAAGTAAACCTTCTTGTTATTCTTTCTAATTCTGAGATTGAATATTTTGAAGGATCTATCTGTAGTCCTCCTTTAGCACCCCCATAAGGAAGTCCAACCAAAGCTGTTTTCCATGTCATCCACATAGCAAGTGCCTTAGCAGTTTCTATATCCACAGTCGGATGATATCTAAGTCCGCCTTTATACGGCCCCAATGCATTGTTATGTTGAACCCTATACCCTGTAAAAACCTCAATTTCACCGTTGTCCATTTTCACTGGAAAATGAATTATCAGCTCATTATTGGTAACGCTAAGAATCTTTCTTATATTACTATTTAAATTAATAATATCCGCTGCATGGTTAAATTGACGCATTACATTTTCCAACATTCCGTGCATAGGCTGTTCCTTTACTTTAGTTATCATAAATATTATTAAAATGTTCTTACTTCTTTTATAAAATGAAGCGGGGGTTAATTGGCAAGATATCTAAATTTCTAAATAGAAAAATTCAAATCTATTGCAATTCCTAATATGGTTATTTTTAAGCTAACACTTAATTTTGGAAGACCTTAACTTTAAAAAAACAAGCCCTTACCTATTCCCATATTTCCATTTATTCACAATTATATAGAATAGGCAATTTTAATGCCATTTATAAAACAAACATACGTTAATTATTTTAACGTATTGATTTATAGTTTCTTAAGATTATTTAGAATTGATATTTTACAACACCTCAAATGAGGAAAACATCATCACTGGGTAAAAACTCCCCATATTTAAAGTTGGTAATTATTGAATTTTCTGCCGTAATGTTTTTCTATCTATCTTTAAAATATATGCTGCTCTGGTTTTATTGTTTCCTGTTGCCTCCAAAACTTTCAATATATATCGCCTCTCCATTTCTCGTAATGGCATTAGCTCATCATCTGAAAAACTAATCTTAACCTTCAGGTTATCCGGCAAGTCCTCTAATCCTATTTGCTTTTCGCACATGATTACCGAACGTTGAATAGCGTTTTCTAATTCCCTAATATTACCAGGCCAATTATATCGCATAAGGACTTCTAATGCATCAGAAGTTATCTTAACGACTCGATCCTTATACTCTAAACCGTATTTAGTAAGAAATTTATCTACTAAGGGAATAATATCCTCCTTGCGGTCGCGGAGCGGTGGAACATTTATCTCCACTACTGTTAACCTATAATATAAATCCTCTCTAAACAACCCCTTTTGCACCATAGTAAGAAGATCACTATTAGTAGCGGCAATGACTCTAAGATCTATCTTTTCTGATTTTTGTGACCCCACCTTTATCACTTCTTTTTCTTGGAGCGCTCTTAACAATTTAGCTTGTACAGCTGGAGAGGCGTTCCCCACTTCATCTAAAAAAAGGGTTCCTTTATTTGCAGCTTGAAATAAACCACTCCTTTGCTCTTGCGCACCAGTAAATGCCCCCTTAGCATAGCCAAACAGTTCAGCCTCCAATAGGCTTTCTGGAATGGCCCCACAATTTACTGCGATAAAAGGTGCTCTAGAAAACTTCCCCATATAATGTACAGAACGTGCCACCAACTCTTTCCCTGTTCCACTTTCCCCATTAATAAGAACAGTTGCCTTATTGTCTTTCACTCTATCTATTATAGCTGTTACCTTTTTTATAGCCTTAGATCGCCCAATAAGCTCCCCATATTGTTGATTACCTTCCTTATTTACTTTGGTCTGAGCAATATTCTCTTCTGAATGTTGTTTATTTGCAGCAAAGGATTTCACTATTGCCTGTCTTAACTCTTCTTTAGTAAATGGCTTCACTAAATAGTCTATAGCTCCAGATTTTAATACGTTAAGAGCATCGTCTACAGATGGATATCCGGTGACTACTAATTTGGGTAATTTTGGGTAATGTTCGGATACGTAGTTTATTAGTTGCATTCCATCTACATTAGGCATTCTTAGATCTGTTATTAACAAATCTATATTGGAATCCTTTAAAATAGCTAACGCTTCCTTTACAGAAACAGCCTTGTAAGCATGGTAGTTAAATGATTGTAGATGTCTATGTATAAGCTCTAAGATATTTATATCATCATCAACAATCAGTACATTTTCATTTTTAAGGCCCATCAACTTTTTATTTTGGAAATTGGATAACAAATATAGCCCCTTTGGGTTTGTTGGGAAGATACTTTATGAACCCTTTATGGCTTTTAATGATTCCATGCACAACACTAAGACCAAGTCCTGCTCCCTCCCCAGTTGGTTTGGTACTAAAGAAAGGTTGAAAAATCTTATTACTAATTTTAGAATCTATTCCCGGACCTTGGTCTTTTACCTTAATTTCTACACTCTTTTCCTTGTCCGTTATCTTAATACTAATAGTACTTTTTAATGGAGCAAAGTAGATGGCGTTAAGCATTAAGTTAAAGATTACCTGCGTTAATTGAATAGCATCTACTTTGAGAAGAATAGCCTCCTTACTAAAAGTAAGTTTTCCTTCAATTTTCTTCCCCTTTAAACTAGGTTGCATTAGGTTAAACGCATCAGATATTATTGGTACAATATCTGCCACTTCCATTTGCTGAGGCATTTCACAGGCAAAGAACATCAGCTTCTTTA
Source organism: Arenibacter latericius DSM 15913 (assembly GCF_000424985.1). GTDB lineage: Bacteria > Bacteroidota > Bacteroidia > Flavobacteriales > Flavobacteriaceae > Arenibacter > Arenibacter latericius. Next base: position 89,418 of record NZ_AUKX01000004.1, on the reverse strand, counting down.
CAACTTCTCTAGAGAATATGGCGCTATTGATAATCTTTTCCAAATCTCTAGTGGCCTGTTGGTCGTTTTTTATCCTAGTTTTAAGCAATTCCGAAAAACCTAGAATATTAGCAAGGGGTGTATTTAACTCATGCGCCATTCCCGCAGTAATCTCACCCAGAATACTAAGTCGGTCTGCATGCTCCATTTTCCGCTTTATGAGCTCCTCATTATCTTTTATCTGTTTTCGTTCCAAGAGGTTACCCACTTCTAAGCAAATATTTTTTAACAGCTTTTTCTCTTCCGGTAAGAAATCGGTTGTTGCATACTCTGGCGACGGATACACCACTTGTATGGAACCTGTCTTTTTATTAAATACCTCTATGTTAGCTTTAAGGGAAACAGCCTGATCGGGAAAACCATTAGTTTTAAATGAGTATTGATCGGTAATCAATTCAACGTGAGCATCTTTATTATGTTTCCAAGCTTTTTGCAAACACCGCATTATCCCCTTTAAGGCATTCTCCATTTGATCATAATCGCAGTTTACTATGATAGAAGTAACCTCATACATACAAGTAAGCTCTTTAATCCGCTCCTTTAGCCTTTCTTCTGCGGGTTTTATAGTCATGCTAGACATGATTGCCTTAGTTTTTAATATTTCAGTAAAGTTAGTAGTTCTGTTGCAAACCGTCCTTTTGGTAGGTAGGTATTTTCCAGGCTTTTAGCAAAAGGTATAGGTGTTTCTATACTCGCCACCCTCTTAACTGGTGCATCCAAATATTCAAAACAATTTTCCATAACCAAAGCAGCTATATCGCTAGCCACCCCACCAAAGAGGCTGTCTTCTTGCAACACAATCAGTTTTCCCGTTTTTCTTACGGAGCTATAGATAGTTTCTGTATCCAATGGCTGTAAAGTACGTAGGTCTATCAAATCTGCCTTAACTTCGGGGTTAGCATCCAAGGTTTCTAGCGCCCAATGCACCCCCATCCCGTAGGTAACTATGGTAATATCTTCTCCTTGCCTTAGCAGAGCCGCCTCGCCAAATGGAAGGGTATAATAAGCTGTTGGAACTTCTTGATACTTGCTCCTATAAAGGGCCTTATGTTCAAAAAACATCACTGGATTGGGGTCGTTTATAGCGGTAGCTAAAAGTCCTTTAGCATCATAAGGAAAAGCAGGATACACCACTTTTAGTCCTGGAGTTTTGGTAAACCAAGCCTCATTAGTTTGCGAATGAAAAGGTCCTGCTCCTACTCCTGCCCCACAAGGCATTCTAATAACAACATCTGCATTTTGACCCCACCGATAATGATTTTTAGCCAAATAGTTTACAATTGGATTAAAACCAGTACTGACAAAATCTGCAAATTGCATTTCTACAACAGATTTCATTCCTTTTATAGAAAGTCCCATCCCCATAGAAACAATTATAGATTCACATATGGGTGTATTTCTTACTCGGTCTCCTCCAAATTGCTCTAAAAATCCTTCAGTAACCTTAAAAACACCTCCGTAATCTGCTATATCTTGCCCCATCAACACCAAATCTTCATGCTTCTCCATAGATTGCTTAAGGCCTTCCGAAACAGCATCAACCAATCTTATATTTGCTTTTTCCGAGTTAGGTACTATCTCCTGATAATTAAACTTTTCATATAAATCGTTCAATTCCTTATCCGCATCAGATTCAATAGGCATCTCGTCAAATGCCTTTTTTAAATGTTGATCTATTTCAGCATAAATATCGTTTTTTAAGGAATCGATTAAATCTGGAGTTAATATTTTATTCCCTAAAAGGTAATTTTCATAATTTATAAGAGGATCTTTCTTCTCCCAAGTATCTAGCAATTCTTTAGGCACATATTTAGTGCCACTAGCTTCCTCATGCCCTCGCACCCTAAAGGTCTTAAATTCTATTAAAACAGGTCTAGGTTTTTTCCTAATACTCTTGCATATTTCATCTACTTTGGCAAATACCTCCATAACATTATTCCCATCCAAAATATAGGATTCCATTCCGTATCCAACAGCCCTATCAGCAAGATTCTCACATTTATATTGCTCATTTGTAGGAGTAGAAAGTGCATAACCATTATTTTCTATACAAAATAAAACAGGAAGCTGCCATACTGAAGCCAAATTTAAGGCTTCATGGAAATCCCCTTCACTAGTTCCTCCTTCTCCGGTAAATACTGCTGTTACATTCTTTACTCCCCGGATTACATCCGCTAATGCTATACCGTTGGCAACGCCCATCTGGGGTCCTAAATGCGAAATCATTCCAATTATTTTATACTCTTGGGTCCCAAAATGAAAGCTTCTATCTCTCCCTTTTGTGAATCCGCTTTCCTTTCCTTGCCATTGGGAGAAAAGTCTATACAGAGGAATTTCCCTAGTAGTAAAAACACCTAAGTTTCGATGCATAGGAAGTATATATTCTTCATTAGATAATGCACTTGTTACACCTATACTTATAGCTTCTTGCCCTATTCCACTAAACCATTTGGAGATTTTACCTTGACGCAATAGAAGCAACATTCTTTCTTCTATTAAACGCGGCTTTAACATTCGTTGATACAGTTTTAATTGCATACCCCTATCAACACTATTCCCTTTATAATGCATGTTATATTTTTCTTCTATTTACCCTATTAAATTATAAATGTAACTAAACCAAAAAACAATGACCAATAATAATTGAGGAAGATTGGCTTAATATTCATTAACTTTGATATATCAAAACAAATGATATGAGTGCAATACCAAGTGTAAACTTAGAAGATTTTATTTCTGGAGATCCAGCCCGAAAAGAAAAATTTATAAAAGAAATTGGCGACGCCTTTGAGGATATAGGTTTCGTAGCTTTAAGCGGACATTTTTTATCGGAGAAATTGGTGGAAGACCTATATAGTGAAATTAAAGATTTCTTCAACTTACCACAAGAGGTTAAAGATAAATATGAAATTGAAGGCATCGGAGGACAACGTGGCTATACTTCTTTTGGAAAGGAACATGCTAAAGGTAGAAAAGAAGGAGACCTTAAAGAATTTTGGCATTTTGGACAATATGTAGAAGATGATCCAAAATTAGAAAAGGAGTACCCTAGCAATGTAATGGTAGAAGAACTAGATAGGTTTAATGAAGTGGGTAAGGAAACCTATAAAATGCTAGAAAAAACAGCCAAATACGTGCTAAGGGCTTTAGCGCTACATCTAAATTTGGAAGAAACTTATTTTGACGAATATATTAAGAATGGTAATTCTATCCTAAGACCAATCCACTACCCTCCTATTACAGAGGAGCCTAAAAATGCCGTAAGAGCAGCAGCTCATGGGGATATCAATCTAATAACCCTATTAATGGGCGCTCATGGGAAAGGACTTCAGGTTAAAAACCATGAAGGTGAATGGGTAGACGCTATTGCAAGACCAGACCAGTTAATGATTAATGTGGGAGATATGCTTTCCCGACTTAGCAATAACAAGCTAAAATCTACTATCCATCAAGTGGTAAATCCGCCCAAGGAATTATGGGGAACCTCTAGATACTCTGTACCTTTCTTTATGCATCCAAAAAGTGAAATGCCATTAAACTGCCTGGAAAATTGTATTGATGATTCCAACCCAAAGCAATTTGACGATATTACAGCGGGCGAATTTTTACACGAACGCTTAATAGAATTAGGGCTAATTAAATCTTAGAGTACTAAACAGATAAAAATTAAACTGCTCCTTATTGTAACTATATTTTTTTTGGTTTGCATTTAGGAGCAAGTAATAAATAATATTGACTAATTAAAAGATGGACTTAAAAGACCAACTTAAAAATTTATTCCCCGACCATCAGATCGAGGAAAATGAAAAGGAAACCAAAGAAGAAGACGGCATTTGGTTACAGGATAATCCTATTATCTGCAAATACGAAAAAAGGAAAGGAAAGCCCATTACTATTCTTGAGGGGTATACTGGCGCAGATAGCGATTTTAAAAAGCTTGCGAAAGAGTTAAAGACCAAGTTGAGCGTTGGTGGCACCATTAAGGACGAGACCATAATAATCCAGGGAGACTACCGTGACAAGATAATGGAAATACTTAAAAATAAGGGGTTTAAGGTTAAACGGGTGGGAGGTTAGAATTTTGTTAATTATTTCTTGAATTTAGGAATTAATATTACATTTATTTATTACAACCTAAACTACCAATAAAAATGAGTTCTCAATTACACATCACAAATGGTGATAATTTCACCCAAAAACTAATTAATTTAAAGTTAGGAGGAGAGATTATTACCTGGCGCGAAATGTTATGTGAAGGTAAGACTGAAACCAATGTCGGAAGTGAATCCTTTTGGAAAACTAGATTCGACTTTTTAAGCAAAAACTACCAAGTTACTAAATCGTGGTTTATAGAAAAAACCCTTAAGGAATATCGTTCTTTATGTAACCATAAGTACCAAGACCATATTGTATTGTGGTTTGAATACGATTTGTTTTGTCAAATAAATATGTTGGCCGTTATTTCATGGCTAAAAGCAAATAGACCATTTTCAGAAATTTCAATGGTTTGTTGTGGAGATGAAAACAATCCGGACACCCTATATAATCTTAACGATTTGAGTGATGAGCAACTCATGAATCTTTATGAGAATCGTACCTTTTTAACTCAGGATGATGTGGAATATGCAGACTATGTTTGGCAACTATATTGTAGTGACAACCCTATCCGATTAGAAAATCTAAAGGATTTTGGTAGTTTTCAGTTCATCTACCTAGAATCAGCTATAAGAGCCCACCTAATGCGTTTCCCTACTATTAAAAATGGATTAAATGAAGTGGAGAATAATATTCTGAGGTTGGCAAAGAGTGCTAAACCAAAATCTAAATCAGAATTAATGTCCACCGTCCTAAAAAATCAAGGGCATTATGGTTTTGGGGATACGCAGTATAAAAGACTTTTTGTTAAATTAAAACCATTATTTAAATCCTTTAAACCGGTAATTCTCTCTACTACTGGAAATGATATTTTAATGGGTAAAACTAGCTATTATTCTTGCCTACAAGACAACAATGTTTACTTGGGCGGTGCTTTAAAATATAATTTCCTATACAATACGGATACAGACAGAATTCTAAAATTATAACATGAAGCTAAACGCCTCAGAACTAGTCTTAAATAAGGACAAAAGCATATATCACCTTAATTTACTTCCAGAAGAACTTGCCCAAACCGTTATCACGGTAGGTGATCCCGATAGGGTGCCCCTAGTTTCCCAATATTTCGACAGTATTGAGGTAAAGAAAAGCAAACGGGAATTTCATACCCACACAGGGCGAATTGGTAAAAAAAGAATTACGGTACTCTCTACAGGGATAGGGACTGATAATATTGATATTGTCCTGAACGAATTAGACGCATTAGTAAATATCGATTTTGACACTAGGGAAATAAAAGAGCATACCACAAAATTAAATATAATAAGAATAGGAACCTCAGGATCTATTCAGCCCCATATCCCCATACATTCTTATTTAATAAGCGAATATGCTATTGGCCTCGATAGCCTCCTACATTTTTATGATAGTCAGCATGTTCAACATTCCGATATTCAGCAAGCATTTTTATCCCACATGGATTGGTTAAAAGATAAATCGACTCCCTATGTGGTAAGGTGTGATAATAACTTAGCCGAGAAGTTCTCCTCTGAAGAGATGATACCTGGTTTTACCGCTACTAATGTTGGCTTTTATGGACCACAGGGTAGAAAATTGCGACTACCGTTGCAAGATTCTTTTATGAACGATAAATTAGCTAGCTTTAATTATCAAGGAATGCAAATTACCAATTTAGAAATGGAAACTGCTGGAATTTATGGCCTTGCCAAACTGCTGGGTCACCGCGCAGTGTCTTTAAATTGCATATTAGCAAATAGAAGTACTGGAGTGTTTTCAACTGAACCAGAAAAAGCAACTCAAGGCCTTATTTCTTATGCCTTAGAACGCATAGTTCAAATCTAATAGATAGCAATTATAATATTTTCAGATGGATTTTATTTAAATCAAAGCATTCCTATATTTGTCAAGTTATAGTAAAGGTATAAACTCCCAAATACATTATTGATTTTGAAAAAAGTACAAATAATTGGTGTTCCGGAACATTTTAATTTCCCATGGCAATTAGCTATTGAGGAAGGAGCTTTTAAATCTAGAGGAATAAATCTAGAGTGGACAGACATTCCAGAAGGTACCGGTAAAATGGCTCAACTATTAAAAGATAAAGAGACAGATTTAGCCATTATTCTTACGGAAGGAATTGTGAAAAGCATTTCTGAGGGCAATTCCGTTAAAATTATTCAGGAGTTTATCGCCAGCCCCTTATTATGGGGTATACACGTAGCGCACGGAAGTGAATTTAAAAGCCTAGAAGACCTAAAAGGTAAAACCGCAGCAATTAGTAGGTATGGAAGCGGAAGTCATTTAATGGCTTACGTAAACGCCCAAAACAATGACTGGAATACCGAAGAGTTAAAATTTAAAGTTGTAGACAACATAGATGGAGCCGTAGATGCTTTAAGTGAAGGCACAGCAGATTACTTTATGTGGGAACGTTTTATGACAAAACCACTCGTAGATCAGAAGGTTTTCAGAAGAATAACAGACTGCCCTACTCCATGGCCATGTTTTGTAGTAGCGGCCACGGATAAATTTATTGCCGAGAATCCCGGTACTTTAGCGCATATTTTAGATATTATAAATGTCTACACCGAGGATTTTAAAAATATCCCTAGTATAGATAAAACGATTTCCAACACCTATAACCAACAGCTAATTGATATACAACATTGGTTGTCGCTCACCAAGTGGAGTCAAAAAAACCTAAGTGTATCTACATTAAAAGCGGTACAAAACACCCTTTTAGAGTTAAAGCTTATAGATAAGGTTATTGCTCCAGATAAAATTTTACATATTCAAGAATAGCTGCTTAGGAAGCAGCAGCTAGGAGGTAATTATATATTACTTAAAAATAAATTTTCTATTACTTTTCTGAAATTAATATCAGAAAGTGGTTTGTGGAGGCACTCCTTTACTTGAGGGTGAGACAACGCTCTATATACCACTTCTTCTGTACCGTTAGCAGTAAGTACGGCAATGATAATTTTTTCTTTTTCCTCTTCTCTAAAAAGAATATCGAAGGCTTGTAAAAATTGCCAACCATCCATTATTGGCATTTCAATATCTAAAATCAATAGAAAGGCACCTGTTTCTATTTCATCAATATGTGCTTCAATATAATCTAGCGCTCTATGACCATTTACAACTGCATCTACTTCCAAACTCGGTATCAGCTTTTTTAGAAAATGCTTATTCAACACATTGGTAGTAGGGTCATCGTCTACCAATAAGACTGATTTTAATCTGGTATTGTTCATAATTATGCGCTCGATAGAGTTGTTCTTGATAAAAATTATATCGCTTGTAATTTTAGTTTCGTTTAATCATAAATGATTGGTAGTTATCCTCTTATAAATAAGACTATTTACTACCAGTCTATTGGGGTTAACCCCTTGCACTCTAAGATTTCATTAGTTTTTCCAAAATGCTTATTTCCAAACCAATACCCTCTATTTGCACTCAAAGGAGAAGGATGACCTGCTGTTAAAATATGATGTTTTTTAGGTCCTATTAACTTCACTTTTTTCTGAGCCTTTCCTCCCCATAATAGAAATACCAAACCTTCTTTCTCTTGCGAAAGCTTGGATATTACCGCATCGGTAAAGGTTTCCCAGCCTTTTCCTTGATGGCTTCCTGCACTATGTGCTCTTACAGTAAGTGTAGCATTAAGCAACAAAACACCTTGCTTGGCCCAATTCTCTAAATTTCCACTTGTTGGAATAGGTTTTTGCAGATCTGTTTCTAATTCCTTAAAAATATTTTTTAAGGATGGAGGGGGTGCAATTCCGTCATTTACAGAAAAGCTAAGTCCGTTTGCCTGCCCAGGACCATGGTACGGATCTTGCCCAATCAACACAACCTTAACATCTTTTACTAGACAATGGTTAAAAGCAGCAAAAATCTGATGTTTTGGAGGGAAACACTGGTGCTCAGTGTATTCTTCTTCTACAAATGCTTGTAGCCTCTCAAAATACGGAGCCTTAAACTCGCTATCCAATAACTGGAGCCAACTAGAATGTAGATTGTCTTGCATAAGCAGTACAAGTTTTTTTAGGTAACATAGGGAATACTAACAATGACCCTAGATCCAATAAAAAAATTGGAAGGGGCAAAACTAACAAAAAAGTAACAATAGAAAATTGCTTTATACATTTAGTTCAGAAAACTTGCTTATCTTGTTAAATAGGGTAAGATGAAATAATATTGAAAATGGAATAAACCTTTTCCCTATTTTGAAGTCCTATAATAGAACTCAACCTAGATCATGGTGATTGCAGAAGATGTTTTGGTAATGCAATTAAGACACAAGAGCACACAAGCGAAGGCTTTTGAAATCCTTGTAGATACTTATAAAGAACGCTTGTATTGGCATATCAGGAGAATAGTACTTGATCATGACGATACAGACGACGTGCTACAAAATACTTTTATTAAGATATTTAGAAATATTGATGGATTTAAAGGCGATAGTAAACTCTATACCTGGATGTATCGAATTGCGACTAACGAAGCCTTGAGCTTTTTAAAAGTAGAAGCTAAAAAATTAAAATTTAGCAGTGAACAGTTAATTGAAGATAAAATAGAAAATTTAAGAGCCGACGTTTATTTCGATGGGGATGAAATTCAATTAAAATTACAAGAGGCAATTGCTACGCTGCCAGAAAAACAAAAATTGGTTTTCAATATGAAGTATTTCGAAGAATTGAAATACGAAGAAATTTCCATGATTTTAGAAACCTCAGTTGGTGGACTTAAAGCGTCTTACCATTTGGCAACAAAAAAGATTGAAGCATATTTAAAAGAGAATTAAACCTTTTCTCTCTATTAAGGTCAAAGAACTAGAATGAAAAAAGCAGTTAAAAATAATGGTTTTGGTGTTCCTGATGGGTATTTCAAAGATTTTTCAGACCAATTATTTGCAAAAATGGACTCGGAAAAAATCGATTATACTAAGGGGAACGATTTTAGAGTACCAGATGGATACTTTGATACGCTCACGGATAAGGTTCTCAATAAACTAGAAAAAGAGGAGAAGCAAAACGTTCCGGTATTCTCGTTAAAGAAATATTATTATATAGCGGCATCCATTGCGGCAGTACTTCTTTTAGTGATCGTATTACAGTGGAAGAACCAATCTACTAGCAATACCTACATCATAGCCAACTCTGACATAGAGGACTATTTTGAATTAAATGGGTGGGGAGTATCTTCCTATGATATAGCAGACATGTTTCCTGAAAATGAGATGGATTTAACTGGTTTGTTAGATCCTCAATTAGATAATGAGAGTGTTATTGATTATTTAAATGACAACATAACAGATATAGAAGAATTAAATTTAACTAACGATGATTAGAAAATTATACATAATCCTACCAGTTTTTTGGTTGATGGCCACCGTGGTTACCAACGCTCAAAGCAAACAAGATTGGGATAAAATAAAATCCTATAAAATTGCTTTTATTACGGAACGCCTTAACTTGAGCCCAAAGGAAGCACAGGAATTTTGGCCTATATACAATGAATATGAAGCTCAAAAAATAGCAATTCATAGACAGGAGCATAGTGAGATTAAAAAGAAAATTAAGAATCTTGAAACCCTATCTTCAAAGGAGGCTAGCGACCTATTAAAACAGATGGAAAAGCTAGAAGATGAAAAATATAAAGCGAGAAAGGCATATGTAGAAAAGGTCTCTAATACCATTTCAGCTACAAAAACTATCATTTTACTACGGTCCGAAGAAGAGTTTAAACGACAGTTAATTAAACAATATCGACATAAAAGAGGAAAAGAATAGTAATAGTAATTTACGGTTTATAACTCGCATTATACAAAGATTACTTACAAGTTTGGGTTGATACCAACCTTTTTCACTAGGGGTAATTGAATCAATTAAATCACTCATAATAAGAGCTTATAATATAAATCAATTGCCCAAATACAAGTATTAATCCCTACTTAAACGTTAGTTTAGCTACTCTATTTTTCCCGGCAGCATAAGCAACGGAATCATTTAAAAAACGTATGGTATAGAAGGACTCATCGGAAAGCTGATTCCAGTTTTCTCCTCTATCATGAGAATAAGCAATACCATTAAATCCTATAGCAATAAGTCCTTGTCCATCTGAATTAGGCACAAACTGCACACAGCTTCTATAATCTGGCAATTGCCCACTAGCAACCAATTGCCATGTTTTTCCTCCATCTACGGTTACTGCCTTATTATTAAAATTACTATCAGGATCGGTATAGTCCCCACCAATTACGAATCCGATTTTTTCATCGTAGAAGTCCACCGAATATATTCCTTGAGTAGATTTTTCACTGAGAATTGGGGTTGCAATTACCTCCCATGAGATCCCTTTGTTTTCCGTATAATAAATATTACCCTTAGTAGTTGCTATCCAAGCCTTATCCCCAACAACCTTTATATTGGTATTACTAGCCGCAAATGCCCCCTCGCCTTCCTCAGCTTTAGGCAGGGATGAACATGGTACTTTGTTCCAACTGTTGCCACCATCTCGCGTAATAATTATAGACAAACAGCCGTCCATACTATCGCCAATAGCAATTCCTTCCCTATTGTTCCAAAAGGTCATAGAATCATAGAACACCTTTTCATCTTCCTCCTTATAAACCACCTCCATAGATCCAGAATCCCCTGTCTTATACAATAAGGCTGGGTTCGCTACTGAGAGCATAAAGAAGTCGGTAGAAGTATTCGCAATAGACCTAAATTCAGGGGTCAAGGTATCATATTGTTGTGTGTTCACTTTAGATTTACCGGTACGTAAATCAATTAATCCAAAAGCACCCTTATTAGCAGCAAAAGCTAAGCTACCTGCATCCATAAGTTCTATTGCCCTTATACTTAAAGAATCGGCTAAAATAGTTTCTACTTCTACCGAAGAAAAGACCTTTGAACCTTCCGTATTAGCACAAGAAACGAGTAGAAATAGTATAAAAGCGGGGATTAATCTAGTCATGCTCATAATTTTCACCAAAAATAATAGGAATAGCTTCTAATACAATACCTTTGCAATCTTAATTTTTTAAAAATGCGATTACATAGAAATCTAGTGTTTGCAGTTGTTGATGCCTTAAATTACATATTTAACGAAGGCGAATATGCAGACAAAGTAGTAGAAAAAGTATTAAAATACGATAAGCGCTGGGGTGCGCGAGATAGAGGCTTTATTGCCGAAACCACCTATGACATGGTTAGGTGGAAAAGATTATATGCAGAGATTGCCGATGTAAAAGCGCCCTATAGTAGGCCTAACTTGTTTAGAATGTTTGCTGTTTGGGCGGTACTAAAAGGCATTAAACTTCCAGATTGGAAACAATTAGAGCCAACTCCAGAAAGAAGGATTAAAGGTAGGTTTGATGAACTTTCTAAAATAAGAAAATACAGAGAATCGGTTCCAGATTGGATGGATGAGTTGGGAGCTAAAGCGTTGGGCGAAGATCTTTGGACTAAGGAAATTGCTGCATTAAACCAACAAGCAGATGTAATCTTAAGGGTAAATACCTTAAAGACCACCAAAAACGCTTTAAAAGACGCACTCCAAGAAGCAGGAATTGAAACCGAAGCCGTACGTGGATATCCAGAAGCTTTAAAATTAGTTGAACGAAGCAACGTATTTATTACTGAGCCTTTTAAAATGGGATGGTTTGAGGTGCAAGATGCCTCTTCTCAACTAGTAGCTCCATTTTTAGATATAAAGCCCGGACAGCGAGTGGTAGATACTTGTGCAGGTGCAGGAGGTAAAACCTTACATTTAGCAGCCTTAATGGAAAACAAAGGGCAGTTAATAGCCTTGGACATTTATGGCAATAAGCTTAAGGAGCTTAAAAGAAGGGCAAAAAGAGCTGGAGCCCACAATGTGGAAACTAGACAAATTGAAACCACTAAGGTAATTAAGAAATTATACGATACAGCAGACCGTGTGCTTATAGATGCTCCTTGTACAGGACTAGGAGTATTAAAAAGAAATCCGGATGCCAAATGGAAGTTGCAACCAGAGTTTCTTGATAAAATTATGGTTACCCAACAAGAAATATTACAGAGCTATAGTCGCATTGTTAAATCTGGCGGGAAGTTAGTTTATGCAACCTGCTCTATCTTACCTCAAGAAAATATTTTACAGGTAAAGAAATTTTTAAGTTCTGAAGCCGGAAAGGATTTTAATCTCGTAAAAGAATCTAAAATCTATTCCTCAAAAACAGGTTTTGATGGCTTCTATATGGCCCAGCTAGAAAAGAATCCTGCTTAAACATTATTAATACTAACAAACTATCCCCGATGCTCAACATCGGGGATAGTTTTTTGAGGTCTATTTATAGTTTTAGAGTCCAACCCTAATACTAGGCATTCTTATTCCGACTCCGGTACTAATTGTTGTTCTATTATATGGTCTACGATCACTATAATGAGCATTATTGTAGTAATAAAAAGAAGCGTGACTGTGATAATGTCTACTGTGGTGGCAATGAGAATCACAATGTTGCCTATGCTCGGCATAAGCATCCCTTTTCCCTTTTAGATAAGCCCTGTAGGCCCTTCTGTCTCTCTTTTTTAAATTTCGCTCATATTCTTTCTGATCTTCCCAAAATTCCTCCTCCTCATCTTCATCTAAGTTTTGAGTTTGCTCATATTTTGCATCTTCAATAGCGCGTTGTTCGTAATAAGAAAGGTCTTTGTTTTTAGTAGTTTTTTCTTTTTGGGCAAACAAACACACAGATACAATCAACAAGCCAAATAACGGTAGGTATTTTATTCTCTTCATAGTTTTAATGTTTTATTCGAACATTTTAGTCCGAAGCTATGGTTCAAGAATAAAACAATCATAAGATGATTTACCCTACTTTAAATCACTGTTTTTTTATTTGATTAAAAAAATACTTCTTAGTAGACATTTACATTAGCAAAAAAAAATTATTAATTTATAAATTTGATTAATAGAAGTTTACATGAGCGCACATAAAGCAAAGCTTAATATTGTTTTGTAGTGGTCGGATAAGCTAACCTTACCCTTGTTTAGTTCATTTTGTAACGTTATAGCGATAGAATTACTGTAAGAAATAATCAGTTCAGAAATCATATCCACTTAAAATCTAGAGTCCATTACTGTTAGACTATCCATCTAGGCTTAAAGAGATCTATACAATAAATTGACATAAACTTGTGGAACCTCGGAATGTTACTAATTAAATGGAGACTTTGATTTTAGTCCATTATCTTTATGGTTTCAAAAAAGCCTCAGATTTGAAGAACGAAAATACAGCCATACAAACCATATACTTCAGTATAGCTGCAAGCACCTTTTTAGCGATTATTAAGGGGTTGGCTGGCTTTTTCGGAAACTCCTATGCTCTTATAGCCGATGCTATAGAGTCTACTACGGATATTTTTTCTTCCCTTCTAGTTCTTTTCGGGTTAAAATATGCTAAAAGACCTGCCGATGAAAACCACCCCTATGGACATGGAAAAATAGAACCTTTAATTACCTTTTTAGTAGTTGGTTTTTTATTGTTATCTGCTACTTTAATCGCATATAATAGCATCCAAAACATACAAACCCCACACCTACCTCCTAAACCGTGGACTTTATTAATACTTGGAGGAATAATAATATGGAAAGAAACTTCTTTTCGTCTCGTATTAAAGAAAAGTATAGAGACCAATAGCTCCTCCTTAAAAGCAGATGCTTGGCACCATAGAAGCGATGCTATAACCTCAGTAATGGCTTTTGTTGGCATTACTATTTCCTTGTTACTAGGAGATGGCTATGAAACTGCTGATGATTGGGCTGCATTATTTGCAGCAGGATTTATTGTTTATAATAGCTATTTAATATTCCGTCCGGCACTTGGGGAAGTCATGGACGAACACCTTTACGATGATCTTATTGAAGAAATAAGACAGGTATCTATTCATGTAGACGGAGTTTTAGGAACCGAAAAGTGCTTTGTAAGAAAGGCTGGGACCAAGTATCATGTAGATCTTCATGCTCTAGTAAACGGCGATATTACGGTCTATGAAGGTCATGCTATATCACATAAATTAAAAGATACCCTGATAAGGAAAATCCCCAACTTAGAGCATGTTTTAATTCACATAGAACCCAAATCACACACCTCAAATATAAGCAGAACCAACTCTAATAAAACCTATTAATCATCTTAATGTAAACTAAAGGTTTAATATAATTTCAAAGACGTATTTAATTACATCTCTACATAAAATGATAATAATAAACCATTTAAAGACGCTTTAAACCACCTCAAAATACAACTGCTCAAAAGCAATTAACAAATACAACTAAAAACTGTTCACTATTCTCCTTAAAAATTACAGTTTAAAACCGTAAATTTGTGGCTTTCTTAATCATACAATTTATAAACTAGATGATTCATTTCTTCGGAGACCTCGACACCAAAGTATTTGCGGTACAAACCAAGCAAGATCTGTTACAGGAAGATGTTTTAAAGCTTAGTTGGTTATTTGGCAATCAACCTAAGATAATTGCGGCGTCTTTAGACGCCTTTTTTGTTGGGCCTAGGGCTGCAATGATTACACCATGGAGTACTAATGCCACGGAAATCACCCAAAATATGGGTATTTCTGGGATAATTAGAATTGAGGAGTTTGTTGCTTCAACCAAGGAGTTTAAAGACTACGACCCTATGTTGTCACAAAAATATAGCTCACTCCATCAGGATATTTTTAAGGTAGATGTAGCGCCTGCTCCCATCCAAGAGATTGAAGATATTGCTGCATATAATGAACAGGAAGGCCTTGCCCTTAATGAAGAGGAAGTGGACTACCTAAAAGAAGTGTCTAAAAAGATAGGACGTAAATTAACCGATTCCGAAGTTTTTGGATTTAGTCAAGTAAATTCAGAACACTGTAGACATAAGATATTTAATGGCACCTTTATCATTGATGGGGAGGAAAAACCTGCTTCTCTTTTCCAGCTGATTAAAAAGACTTCAAAAGAAAATCCAGGAGATATAGTATCTGCTTATAAAGATAACGTTGCCTTTATTAAGGGTCCAAAAGCGGTTCAGTTTGCTCCTAAAACAGCAGATAAGCCCGATTTTTATCAAGAAAAGGATTTTGACTCTGTTATTTCACTAAAAGCAGAAACTCACAACTTCCCTACTACTGTAGAACCTTTTAGTGGTGCTGCTACCGGTGCAGGAGGTGAAATTCGCGACCGTCTGGCAGGAGGGAAAGGCTCTTTACCATTGGCAGGAACTGCAGTTTATATGACTGCCTATTCTCGTTTAGAGGAGAATAGACCATGGGAAAAGGCTATGAAGGAAAGAGATTGGCTATACCAAACCCCAATGGATATCTTAATTAAAGCATCTAATGGAGCATCAGACTTTGGAAACAAATTTGGTCAGCCTTTAATAGCTGGTTCAGTACTTACCTTTGAACACGATGAAAATGACCGCAAGTTAGGGTATGACAAAGTGATTATGCAAGCCGGAGGAATTGGGTATGGCAAAGCCAGTCAGGCAATAAAAGAAGAGCCCAAAGCTGGAGATAAGATTGTAATCCTAGGTGGCGATAATTATCGTATTGGGATGGGTGGAGCTGCTGTTTCTAGTGCAGATACTGGTGCATTTGGATCTGCTATAGAACTGAATGCCATACAACGTTCCAATCCAGAAATGCAAAAAAGAGCTGCCAATGCTATCAGAGGGATGGTAGAAGCAGAACACAACTCAATAGTATCTATTCACGATCATGGGGCTGGCGGACATTTAAATTGTCTTTCCGAACTAGTAGAAGATACTGGTGGGAAAATCGATTTGGACAAGCTTCCTGTTGGTGACCCTACCTTATCGGCTAAGGAAACTATAGGGAACGAATCCCAGGAACGTATGGGCTTAGTAATAGGCAAACAAGATATAGAAACGCTACAAAGAATTGCAGATAGGGAAAGATCGCCAATGTATAAAGTAGGTGATGTAACTGGAGACAAGCGTTTCACCTTTGAGTCGGCCACTACAGGAGAAAAACCAATGGATTTAGACCTATCTGATATGTTCGGGAGCTCTCCAAAAACCATCATGACAGATACTACGGTAAAAAGAGAATACAGCGCCCCTGCTTATTCTTTGGAGCACTTTCATGAATATTTAGAAAACGTACTTCAATTAGAAGCTGTAGCATCTAAAGATTGGCTTACCAATAAGGTAGACCGATGTGTTGGAGGGAAAGTAGCTAAACAACAGTGCGTAGGTTCACTACAATTGCCTTTAAACAACTGTGGAGTAATGGCGTTGGATTATAAAGGGAAGGAAGGAATTGCCACTTCTATTGGCCACTCTCCTATTTCTGGACTTATTGACCCTTCAGCAGGGAGTAAAAATAGTATCGCTGAGGCGTTGACCAATATCGTATGGGCCCCATTAAAAGATGGACTTTCTTCGGTATCGCTTTCTGCCAACTGGATGTGGCCTTGTAATAATGAAGGGGAGGATGCCAGATTATATGAAGCTGTTTCAGCGGTTTCTGATTTTTCTATAGAATTGGGAATCAACGTTCCTACTGGGAAAGATTCACTTTCCATGAAGCAACGTTATAAAAACGACGAGGTAATCGCCCCAGGAACGGTAATTATCTCCGCTGCTGCCAACTGTAACGATATTAATAAGGTAGTTGAGCCCGTTTTACAAAAAAATGGAGGAGATATTTATTATATCAACTTATCAGAAGACAGTCATAAATTAGGAGGATCTTCTTTTGCTCAAGTTTTCAATACTATTGGAAACGAAGCCCCTTCAGTACTCAATGCTAAAAACTTTAAGAACACATTCAATACGATTCAGAAATTAATCGAAGAAGACAAAATTCTTGCAGGACATGATGTTGCTTCTGGTGGATTAATCACAACTCTTTTAGAGCTTTGTTTTGCTGATCAAAATCTAGGTGCTAAATTAGATTTATCCCCTATAAAAGAGTCAGACACCATTAAATTGTTGTTTGCTGAAAACTCTGGAATCGTTTTTCAAGCTAAGGATGCATCTGTAGAAGCAATCCTTAAAGAAGCCGGAGTTACCTTTTACAATATTGGTTCCGTTTCTGAGGAAGCTACCCTTACCCTCAAAAACAATGAGGTGGAAATGGGTCTAAATATAGAGTCCTTAAGAGATACTTGGTTTAAGACATCTTATCTTTTAGATCAGCAGCAAACCGCTAATAATCTTGCTAAAGACCGATATGAAAATTATAAGAATCAGCCTTTAAACTATACTTTCCCAGCGAATTTTAATGGTAAAATGCCAGAAAAGCCTGCTGCTGAGAATAGACCAAAAGCGGCTATTCTAAGGGAAAAAGGAAGTAACTCTGAGCGTGAAATGGCAAATGCCATGTTTTTAGCTGGTTTTGATGTTAAGGACGTACATATGACCGATTTAATATCCGGTAGAGAAACCTTAGAGGATATTCAATTTATTGGCGCTGTAGGCGGATTCTCTAACTCCGATGTATTAGGAAGTGCTAAAGGATGGGCAGGAGCATTTAAGTACAACGAAAAGGCCAATAAAGCATTAAAGAATTTCTTTTCTAGACCTGATACACTTTCTGTGGGAATTTGTAATGGGTGTCAATTGTTTATGGAGTTGGAGCTTATAAATCCAGAGCATTCGGAGCATGGGAAACTCACCTATAACAATTCTAAAAAACACGAAAGTGGGTTTACTTCTGTAAAAATCCAGAAAAACAACTCGGTAATGCTATCCTCTTTGGAAGGCGCCAACCTTGGAGTATGGATTTCTCACGGAGAAGGGAAGTTTAGATTACCTCTATCCCAAGACAATTATCAAATTGTAGCCAATTATGGTTATGAAGGATATCCTGCCAACCCCAATGGAAGTGATTATAACACGGCCATGATGTGTGATAAGACAGGACGCCATTTGGTAACTATGCCTCATATAGAGCGGTCCATATTCCAATGGAACTGGCCGCACTACCCTAAGGATAGAAAAGATGAAGTATCTCCTTGGTTAGAAGCATTTGTAAACGCCAGAAAATGGATAGAGAAAAACAGTAAATAATGGCATTTTGTCAATATTAAACTAAATTACCCCGTTGGATTTTGCCTTCGGGGTAATTTGTTTTTAGAGCTTAGTTAAGTTTATTCCATTAAGGTAGATTTACCTATTAAAAAAATGGTGTCCTAAATTATTGCTGCTCGAAAAATGATTACTTTTAATAAATTTCAACTTGTCACTTCTAGGATTTAAGGAAGTTAAAAGACCCTATACATGCAATGTTATTATCTATAAAATCTAACAGCTTGCAAATTGAAAAAAGCAAATAACTATAAGGCTATAAATAGAGCATCTTGGAATAACCGAGTAGAAGCACATTTAAACTCGGCTTTCTATGACCTTGATGGTTTTCTAAATGGAAAATCATCTTTAAATAAAATAGAACTAGACCTTTTACCCGATGTGAAAGGGAAAAGCATTCTTCATCTACAGTGTCACTTTGGACAGGATACTATTTCCCTAAGTCGTTTAGGGGCAATAACCACAGGTGTAGATTTGTCTGACAAAGCAATTGAGGCTGCCAAGAAAATTGCCACTGATACAAACTCCAATGCCACTTTTATATGTTGCGACATTTATGATTTACCAAAATATTTAAATCAACAATTTGATATTGTTTTTACAAGCTATGGAACAATTGGGTGGTTACCTGATTTGATGGAATGGTCAAAAATAGTATCCCAATTTCTAAAACCTGGGGGAGAGTTTGTCTTCGTAGAATTTCATCCAACAGTATGGATGTTTGATGATGATTTTAAGAAGATAGCTTACAATTACTTCAACTCAGGAGCAATTATTGAAACAGAACAGGGAACTTACGCCGACAAAGATGCAGAAATTGAACAGGAGTATGTAATGTGGAACCATAGTTTGAGTGAAGTGATTAATAATTTAATTTTAGCAGGACTAGAAATAAAATCCTTCGAGGAATTTGATTATTCACCCTACAACTGTTTTAATCATACTGTAGAAATTGAACCAGGGAAATTTAGGATAAAACATTTGGAGAATAAGATTCCAATGGTTTATGCCTTAGTTGCAACTAAAAAATAACCCCTCGCTATAATATATAGATTGTCACACATAATTTCTTCCCCAAATCATTACTGAATACTCTTTTTAATGAAACCTATCAAGTTGGCCCATAAAATACAGGGTTTTAAATATCTTTGAAGAATACTATCCATTGCATAAAAATTACTCAAAAGACGTTATGGGAATATATGACTTAATGATAAAATCTAAGGAAATAGAGCTTCCCCTAGATCAAATACATTTCAGCCAAGAAAACAAAGACATCCTAAATCAGTTATTAAACGAGTTTAAGCATTTTGAAGCATTAAAACAGTACGATTTACCCATAGACAATAAGATTCTCTTACACGGGCATACAGGCTGTGGAAAAACAGCTACGGCAAAAGCAATCGCTAAAAGACTGAACAAGGATATTATTATTCTTAATCTTGGAGGAATTGTATCCTCTAGATTAGGAGAAACCTCAAAAAATGTCTCCAATATCTTCCAAAAAGCCAGTAGAGATAAATCCGTCTTATTTATTGATGAATTCGATTTTCTAGGGAAACTAAGGGATTATGACGATAAAGATTCCGGAGAAATGAAACGCCTGGTAAATACGGTCATCCAATTGATAGATTACCTTTCAAATGACACCTTACTTATTGCTGCAACGAACCATATTGAAATAATTGACAAAGCCATTTTAAGGCGATTTCAGTTAAGGTTAAAATTTGAACTTCCGTCTAAAAAAGAGCTAGATAGTTATTACGATGAATTGCTAAACAGGTATCCAGAACAACTCCGACATATTGCAAGGAAGTATGACATTTCCTATGCCGAAGCCCAGGATATTATCCATACGGAAGTAAAAAAACTAATAATTGAAAGGGAAGAACAGAAGGAACAAAATTAATTTGGAAGGTTAAATCCCCGCAAAGAGGATAACTATATTTCCAGTATCACAAAAAAGTCCGTTCTCCTGTTTCCAGGTCCAACGGACTTTTTTACATTTCTCATATCCTTTAAAAAAGGGCAATAATAGTACTCCTTTTATTTTTTAGAATAATTAGCATAAATTGCTTTCTCAAAGGCCACCCAGTGCTCTGCTGTCATTCTTTCTGGTGTAAACAAGCAAATTCCGGTAGCTCCGTTTTCAATAGATCCTCTAATAGCGGTTTCTATTTCGGATGGCAACAATCCGTGATTCTCAGGATCGTTTTCTTCAGTTTTATTCTCTGGATTAGGACAGATAAACAAACCGCTATAAATAGGCTTTTGATTATTTACGGCTGCCACTTCTTCTTTAGTAACCTCCCCTACCCATTCTGGGCCTTTTAGGTAAAAATCATTATAGTTCATAGGGTAAATAGCATCTAGATTCCATTTATCCCATTCTTGTCTAACCAATTTCTTGGAAATACTAGGACCAGGAAAAACTGCTGCATTTATTTTCTTTCCTTTCTTGTGAACTACATCTGCGATACCGTTTACTACATCTGTAATTAAATTATATCTAAATTGTTTCCATTCTGCTACTTTAGATGGATCTTCTACTTCCTTGATATCGATGCCAGACACTTCCTTAAAATCTGCCACACAATCGTCGCAATAGCAATAGTCTGCAGGAGCATACTCCTCATCCATCACCAATCCGTATTTATCCCAAAGCCCCTCTGCTAAAATTACATCAGGAAAACGTATATAGTCTAAATGGATGCCATCTACTTCTTCCACAGAAGCGATATTACCATACAATTCGGCTAAAAACTGATGCGTACCTGGTTTATTTGGACAAAGAAATTTGTAATAAGGAACATAAACAGGTTTATCAAATGCAGATTCCCCATTCCTGTTAATAGCGTAAAGTTCTGGCGCCAACTTAGGATTATCACCTTGAACCATGGTAGGTACCCAGGTATGGAATTCGAGTCCGGCTTCTTTCACTAATTTACCTACTCTTTCATAAGTTTTAGGATCCTGACCTCCGTTATACATTAATCCGTCTATCCCCTTTTCTTTATAATCCTTAAATGTAGCTAACAACTCCTGGTCGGTAGCTTCTCCTGGTCCTCCGGTCCATGCAAAGACAGGAATTTTAGATTTTTCCGCGCAAGAGTACAGATTAAAAATAATGACGATGGCGGCAATAATTTTTTTCATTTGTGTTTTTTAATGGGTTAATAAAGTAACATTATTACGAAAGGTCAAAATAATCAAAATTATAGCTATAACAGAAATGGAATCTTCTATATTTTAATTATTTCTTCAAGTATGGAAACTTAACGATTTCTATTCTATTTTTATAGATTTCATATGGAAAACGAAGCTTATAGCGTACCAATCTCGCTATCTTTATCAATAAGAATATTGGGTAATTTGCGGTTAATAATGTAATTTCAACAATTATTGTTATCAAAATATATAAAAGTCATTTTATTATACCGTTCCGTTTTCTTAATTTGGCAATTCGATTAGCTCAAAAAATATGCAAGAAATTACCCGCCTTTTTGATTTCCCCTATTATCAATTGGAGAAATACAACTTAAAAAAATCATTGGTAACCAAATATGATGGGAAATGGGTTTCCATCTCTACCCAGGAATATGTCGATAAAGCCAATCAAATTAGTCGCGCTTTATTACGCTTAGGAGTAAAACCAAATGATAAGATTGCTGTGATCTCCATGAGCAATAGAACAGAGTGGAATATAATGGACATTGGGATACTTCAACTTGGAGCCCAAAATGTACCTATTTACCCTACTATATCTGAAGATGATTATGAGTACGTACTTAATCATTCGGAAGCTTCTTATTGCTTTGTTTCTTGCGAGGAGGTTTATAACAAAGTGGCTGCAGTTAGAGAAAACACCCCTCATTTAAAAGAAGTTTTTTCTTTTGATCAATTAGATTGTTGTAAGAACTGGAGTGAAATCTTAGCCATCGGAGAAGATACCTCTAATCAATCCGAAGTAGATGCACTTAAGAATGCGGTAAAGCCCCACGATCTAGCTACCTTAATATACACCTCTGGAACCACAGGAAAGCCAAAGGGAGTTATGTTAACTCATGACAATGTTGTAAGCAATGCTATTGAAAGCTCTAAAAAGTTTTCTCTAGATGCGGGAGATACCAATGCGCTTAGCTTTCTACCCTTATGCCATATTTATGAACGCATGATTATTTATCTCTATCAATATAGAGGAGTAAGTATTCATTATGCAGAATCAATAGATAAAATTAGTGACAACATAAAGGAGGTTTCTCCCTATGTTATGACTGCTGTTCCTAGGGTATTAGAAAAGGTGTACGACTCTATTATTGCAAAAGGAGCAGCCTTAACAGGTTTAAAGAAGATGATTTTCTTCTGGGCTGTAGAAGTCGGATTAAAATATGAACCATACGGTCAGAATGGATGGTGGTACGAAAAGAAGTTATCACTTGCACGTAAACTAGTTTTCAGTAAATGGAAAGAAGGTTTGGGTGGGAAATTAAGCTTTATAGCTTCTGGTAGCGCCGCTTTACAGCCAAGGTTAGCAAGAATCTTCAATGCTGCAGAATTAGGAGTAATGGAAGGGTATGGACTTACAGAAACCTCCCCAGTAATTGCCGTTAATGATATGCGTGATGGCGGATTTAGAATTGGTACTGTAGGTAAGTTAATAGATCGTACAGAGGTGAAAATAGCTGAAGATGGAGAAATATGTGTAAAAGGTCCCCAAGTGATGCTAGGATATTATAAAGACAAGGAGAAAACAGATGAGGCTTTAAAAGATGGTTTTTTTCATACTGGAGATATAGGAGAAATAGATTCGGACGGGTTTCTAAAGATTACTGATAGAAAGAAGGAAATGTTTAAGACATCTGGTGGTAAGTATGTGGCTCCTCAGTTATTGGAAAACAGATTTAAACAATCCCGATTTATAGAACAGATTATGGTGATTGGGGAAGGCGAAAAAATGCCTGCTGCACTAATTCAGCCCGACTTCGATTTTATCCGTAATTGGGCTAAAATTCACAATATTGAATTAGGAGATAATAAAGACCTCGTTACAAACGAAAAAGTATTGGCTCGCTACCAAGAAGAGGTAGACCTTGCTAATGAAAATTTTGCTAAATGGGAAAAAGTAAAGCAGTTTAGACTAACCCCAGATTCATGGACTATAGAAGAAGGACACGTTACCCCAACCTTAAAATTAAAAAGGAAAGTAATTAGAGAAAAGTATAAGAATCTCTACAACGATATTTACGGACATTAAACCAAACCTCATTATCCAATAACAATCAGCTCCTTACAACAATAAGGAGCTTTTTTTTGCCTTTATTTTTTTTACTAAATTTATTATGCATGCATAATAAATTTTC
Organism: Arenibacter latericius DSM 15913; assembly: GCF_000424985.1. Classification (GTDB taxonomy): domain Bacteria; phylum Bacteroidota; class Bacteroidia; order Flavobacteriales; family Flavobacteriaceae; genus Arenibacter; species Arenibacter latericius. Next base: position 65,808 of record NZ_AUKX01000004.1, on the reverse strand, counting down.
TTATCTTTGGAATTCTCGCATCAAATAAATGAAAGACACAACAATAGATTATGCGTTACGAGCCACTTGGCAAGCAGTAACAAAAATGTACAACGAGGAGGCTAAAAAATTTGGAAGCACCATGGCCGTCGGATTTACACTTTTAAGTATAGACCCTAAAACAGGAACCCCTTCTACAGCTTTAGGGCCTAAAATGGGTATGGAAGCTACTAGTTTATCTAGAATTCTAAAGAGCATGGAACAAAAGGGATTAATAGTTCGCAAACCCAATCCTAATGATGGTAGAGGTGTACTAATTCACTTAACTGATTTTGGGCGTGAAAAAAGAAACGATTCTAAAGCCGTTGTCCTTAGATTTAATGAGGCCATAAAATCTCAAGTTTCCGAAGAGCAACTAAATTCCTTTTTTGAGGTAACCGAGCTAATAAATCACTTAGTCACCGAAAAGAAAATTTACAATAAAAAGTCCATAACCAATTAATAATATATTTTAATGAAAAAGCATATTAAAAAGATAGCAGTTATAGGCTCCGGTATCATGGGAAGTGGTATCGCCTGTCACTTTGCCAACATAGGAGTAGAAGTTTTACTGCTAGATATTGTACCACGAGAACTTACAGATAAAGAGAAAGCTAGCGGACTTACTTTAGACGACAAGGCTGTACGCAATAGATTGGTAAACGAATCCCTAATGACAGCGTTAAAGTCTAAACCCTCCCCTATTTATCACCAAAAGTTTGCCCAGCGAATAACCACTGGTAATCTTGAAGATGATATTGCTAAAGTTGGCGATGTAGATTGGATTATTGAGGTGGTTGTAGAACGATTGGATATCAAAAAACAGGTATTCGAAAACCTAGAAAAATACAGAAAGCCCGGAACTTTAATCACTTCTAATACTTCTGGTATTCCTATAAAATTTATGAGTGAAGGTAGAAGTGAGGATTTCCAGAAGCATTTCTGTGGAACCCACTTTTTTAACCCTGCTCGGTATTTAAAATTATTCGAAATTATTCCAGGACCAAAAACTTCCCCTGAAGTAATTGAATTCCTCAATGGATACGGCGAACAGTTTTTAGGGAAAACCTCGGTTATAGCCAAAGACACCCCTGCTTTTATTGGAAACCGAGTAGGAATATTTGGAATACAAAGCCTTTTCCATATGGTTAAGGAAATGGGACTTACGGTTGAAGAAGTAGATAAATTAACTGGTCCCGTTATCGGTCGACCTAAGTCGGCCACTTTTCGTACAGTAGATGTGGTTGGCTTGGATACCCTAGTGCATGTTGCCAATGGTATTAATGAAAACTGTCCTAATGATGAGCGGCATGAGCTGTTTAAATTACCAGATTTCATCAATACAATAATGGAAAACAAATGGTTAGGAAGTAAAACAGGTCAAGGTTTTTACAAAAAGATAAAGAATGCTGATGGCTCTAGTGAGATAAAAACATTAGACCTCAATACTATGGAGTATAGGGCTAACAAAAGGGCAAGTTTTGCCACTTTAGAGCTTACCAAAACCATAGATAAGGTAATAGACCGTTATAAGGTATTAGTTGGAGGTAAAGATAAAGCTGGCGAGTTCTATAGAAAAAGCTTTGCAGCCCTATTTGCTTATGTCTCTAACCGAATCCCTGAAATAGCAGATGACCTCTATAAAATTGATGATGCTATGAAGGCTGGCTTTGGATGGGAACACGGACCATTTCAGATTTGGGATGCTATAGGCGTTGAAAAGGGATTAGAAATGATAAAAAATGAAGGGCTAGAGGCTGCTTCATGGGTATCGGAAATGCTTGCAACCGATAATAAGTCGTTTTATAAGGTTAAAGATGGAGCTACCTATTTCTATAATATCCCCACTAAAACATCAGAAAAAGTACCTGGTCAGGATGCATTTATTATCCTAGATAATATTCGCAAATCTAAAGAAGTATTTAAAAACAGCGGTGTAGTAGTAGAAGATCTAGGTGACGGTATTCTAAATGTAGAATTCCAATCCAAAATGAATACCATTGGCGGCGATGTACTAGCCGGACTTAATAAGGCTATCGATCTCGCTGAAAAGGATTTCCAAGGCCTGGTTGTTGGTAACCAAGCCCCCAATTTCTCCGTTGGAGCCAATATTGGGATGATTTTTATGATGGCGGTAGAACAGGAATATGATGAGTTGAATATGGCTATCAAGATGTTCCAAGACACGATGATGCGAATGAGATATTCTGCAATTCCTACCATATCGGCACCCCATGGGATGACATTAGGTGGTGGTTGTGAGCTATCCCTTCATGCAGATAAAGTGGTTGCCGCAGCAGAAACCTATATTGGACTAGTAGAATTTGGTGTAGGAGTTATCCCTGGTGGGGGTGGTTCTAAAGAATTTGCCCTACGTGCTCAGGATACCTTTAAGAAAAACGACGTAGAACTAAACGTTTTACAAGAGTACTTCCTAACTATAGGAATGGCAAAAGTTTCCACTTCCGCTTATGAAGCTTACGACCTTGGAATATTACAACACGGAAAGGATATTGTTGTAGTTAATAAAGACCGACAAATAGCAACTGCTAAAGCACATGCTAAATTAATGGCAGAAGCAGGATACACTCAGCCAATTAAGCGTAAGGATATTAAGGTACTTGGAAAACAAGCATTGGGAATGTTCTTAGTAGGTACAGATGCTATGGAAGACAGTAATTATATAAGTGAACACGATAAGAAAATTGCCAATAAGCTAGCCTATGTTATGGCAGGAGGTGATTTATCTGAACCTACACTAGTATCCGAACAGTATTTATTGGATTTAGAAAGGGAAGCCTTTTTATCTCTTTGTACAGAAAGAAAAACCCTTGAAAGAATTCAGCATATGTTAAAGACAGGTAAGCCGTTGAGAAATTAATAGCTTTAGTATTGAGATATTAGTATTGAGTAGTTAGACAGAAATGCATAAAGTAGAAGGTTTAAAAATTTGGAGAAAGGCTATGGATTTAACGAAATCTATCTATCAACTTGTAACTGAGTTGCCTTCTGATGAAAAATACGGACTAAAATCTCAAATAAAAAGGTGTTCAATTTCTATACCTTCAAATATTTCAGAAGGTGCTGGAAGAAACTCCAATAAAGAATTTAAACACTTTTTGTCAATTGCAAATGGATCTACCTATGAACTACAAACACAATTAATTCTATTGTGGGAGTTAAATATAATATCAAAAGAAAAAGTACAACCCATTATTGAACAATGCATTGAAATTCAGAAAATGAATTATTCATTTCAAAAAACATTATAAATCACCTTATAAATCTCCAACACTAAAATCTCAATACTCATATCTAAATACTCAATACTAAAATCATGAAAACAGCATATATAGTAAAAGCATATAGAACAGCGGTAGGGAAAGCACCAAAAGGCGTCTTCCGCTTTAAACGTACCGATGAATTGGCAGCAGAAACCATAGAATATATGATGAAGGAGTTGCCACAACTAGATAAAAAACGCATAGATGACGTTATTGTAGGTAATGCTATGCCTGAAGGTTCTCAGGGGCTTAATATGGCGCGACTTATCTCATTAATGGGATTAGACATCGTTGACGTCCCTGGAGTTACCGTAAACCGATTTTGTGCTTCTGGAATAGAAACTATAGGAGTAGCAACTGCAAAGATTCAAGCTGGTATGGCCGACTGTATTATTGCAGGGGGTGCGGAAAGCATGAGTGCGGTACCGATGACTGGCTATAAAACAGAACTTAATTACGACTTGGCCAAATCTGGACATGAAGATTATTACTGGGGCATGGGGAATACGGCAGAAGCCGTTGCTAAGCAGTTTAAGGTGTCTAGGGAGGATCAGGACGAGTTTGCCTACCATTCCCATATGAAAGCCTTAAAAGCTCAGGCAGAAGACCGCTTCCAAAGTCAGATTGTACCAATAGACGTAGAGCAGATTTATATAGATGAGAACGGAAAAAAAGCGACCAAAAATTATACCGTAACAAAAGATGAAGGTCCGCGTAAAGGCACTAGTTTAGAGGCTTTAGCCAAACTTCGGCCTGTATTTGCTGCTGGGGGTAGCGTAACTGCTGGAAATTCTTCTCAGATGAGTGATGGTGCTGCCTTTGTAATGGTAATGAGCGAAGAAATGGTAAAAGAATTAAACTTAGAACCTATTGCCAGACTAGTAAATTATGCAGCAGCGGGTGTAGAACCTCGTATAATGGGAATTGGGCCTGTAAAAGCCATCCCTAAAGCCCTAAAGCAAGCAGGATTAAAGCAAGAAGATGTGGAGTTAATTGAACTTAATGAAGCATTTGCCTCTCAATCTATAGCAGTTATTAGGGAGTTAAACCTTAATCCTGATATTGTAAACGTTAATGGAGGAGCCATTGCTCTGGGTCACCCATTAGGATGTACAGGAGCCAAACTCTCCGTTCAGTTATTCGATGAAATGAGAAAGCGAGATATGAAAGGGAAATATGGCATGGTAACCATGTGTGTAGGAACCGGACAAGGAGCTGCAGGGATTTACGAGTTCTTAAACTAACGGATAGACACTTAAAAAAATAAAATTATCAATCAATTACCGCTCTCACTTAGTGAGTAAAATAAATAACGTTAAACTTTAAAAACGCCCGTTATACCTGCATATTTATTAAGGAGCAGATCGGGAAAAAGCCTATGGAAACTACAAATAAAGAAATCTTACGAGGAGGACAGTTCCTCGTAAAAGAAACAAAATGTGAGGATGTATTTACGCTAGAGGATTTATCCGAAGAGCAAAAGATGATGCGGGAGAGCACCAAAGAATTTGTGGATAGAGAGCTTTGGGCTCACTGGGAACGTTTTGAACAAAAAGATTATGCTTATACCGAAGAAACCATGCGTAAAGCAGGGGAATTGGGATTATTAAGCGTTGCTGTACCAGAATCTTACGGAGGAATGGGAATGGGATTTGTATCTACCATGTTGGTGTGCGACTATATTTCTGGAGCTACCGGATCTTTTAGTACCGCTTTTGGTGCACATACAGGAATTGGCACTATGCCTATTACCCTTTATGGTACTGAAGAGCAAAAGCAAAAATACGTCCCTAAATTAGCTTCAGGGGAATGGTTTGGCGCTTATTGCTTAACCGAACCAGGGGCTGGCTCCGATGCTAATTCTGGGAAAACAAAAGCAGTTCTTTCCGAGGATGGCAAGTATTATAGTATTTCCGGACAGAAAATGTGGATCTCCAATGCAGGTTTCTGTAATTTGTTTATTGTTTTCGCTAGAATAGAAGACGATAAAAATATTACCGGTTTTATTGTAGAGAACGATCCCAGCAATGGAATCAGTTTGGGAGAAGAAGAAAAGAAATTGGGAATCCACTCCTCCTCTACCCGACAGGTATTTTTTAACGAAACTAAAGTTCCGGTAGAGAATATGCTTTCTGAACGTGGCAACGGATTTAAGATTGCTATGAATGCTTTGAATATAGGGCGTATAAAATTAGCTGCCGCCTGTTTGGAAGCACAAAGACGTGTTATTGGGGAGGCCACCAAATATGCAAATGAAAGAGTACAGTTTAAGACGCCTATCATAAATTTTGGCGCTATAAAAGCAAAGATTGCTAATATGGCTACCAATTGCTATGCGGATGAATCTGCAAGTTATAGAGCTGCTAAGAATATTGAAGATAGAATTGCTATGAGACAAGCTTCAGGTAACTCGCATCAGGAAGCAGAATTAAAAGGTGTTGAAGAGTATGCCATAGAGTGTTCCATCTTAAAAGTGGCTGCATCCGAAGATGTACAGAATACCACTGATGAAGGAATCCAAATTTTTGGAGGAATGGGATTCTCTGCAGATACTCCTATGGAATCTGCATGGAGAGATGCGCGTATTGCTAGAATATATGAGGGAACCAATGAGATCAACAGAATGTTGATTGTAGGTATGTTGGTTAAAAAGGCCATGAAAGGTCATGTAGATCTATTAGGCCCTGCTACTCAGGTAGGAGAAGAATTAATGGGAATTCCTTCTTTTGACATTCCCGATTTCTCTGAATTATTTTCGGAAGAAAAAGATTTAATAGCTCGTCTCAAAAAAGTGTTTTTAATGGTTGCTGGTAGCGCCGTTAAAAAATATGGACCAGAATTAGAAAACCACCAACAGCTAATGTTGGCTGCGGCAGATATCCTTATTGAGGTTTATATGGCTGAATCTACCATCCTAAGAACGGAAAAAAATGCAAAGCGTTTTGGAGAAGAAGCTCAAGCTACTCAAATAGCGATGTCTAAATTGTATTTATACAATGCCGTAGACACCATCATCCAAAAAGGAAAAGAAGCCATTGTATCTTTTGCTGAAGGCGATGAACAACGTATGATGCTAATGGGACTTAAACGTTTTACAAAATATACAAATCAACCTAACGTAGTAGCTTTACGCATACAAATTGCCGATAAAGTAGCTGCTGATAATGGTTATACCTTTGACTAACTCAAGTTGTCGCTTCGTAATGAAGCAAATGCAAAAAGCCGTTCCCAAAAGGAACGGCTTTTTAGTTTTTATACTATTACAAATTACTGATTTACTGTTACATAAAGCTTATCACTTAATTAACTGCTTCAGCATTTCGTGTAGTTAAAAAGCTAAAATTCTTAGCATACTCTAACATCTGAGATTCAAAATTCTCAGGCTGAGTTACTTTAACATCGGTAATTTCACCATCGGCATTTACCTCGGTAACTAAAACAGGATTCACAAAACCGCTGTAAGGAGCAGATTTAAATTGAGAGTTTCTTTCAAGGACCTCAGCGTGCACTTCCTGATCTACCTTTACTCCATAACCTTCTACTAAATCTTGAGCAGCTTTAAAATCGCCCTCAGATTTCATTCTTTGCGTTTCTTGTAGTAATTGACCGAATAACTCACGTAATTTTTTATAGTCGTTAATATTGAAATACGTCTTACCCTCTCTGGTAATTTTTTCAATCACATTATCTGCCTTTCCTTTTTCGAAAGCCCAAGCAGAAACCCATTGGCGGTTCACCATATGATCTTCTTCAATATCATCCCCAAGATTAATACGAATCAATTGGGTCATTAATCCATTTCTGATATACCCATCATAGGCTGCCTTTCCTAATTTTTCCCAATCATCTACCAATCCTAGTTCTTGTAATTTAGGATCCATCAAATAGTAAAGCCCAATTAAATCGGCTCTCCCCTCTTCTATAGTAGAAGCATAGTTTTTTAGCGTTTCTTTTGGCTGACCAATTCCTTGATTGATTTTACCAGAGGCATGCCCAATAACTTCGTGTAATGCAGTATGCAACTTATCTGCAATTTCTCCATATTTTACCTCCAACTCAATCTCCTCAGCATCATGTGCAAATTCTTTCAATCTTCCTGTACCACCAGCATGATTGTAGGCATTGATAATATTCCCTAGAGAAACCGATTTACTTCCATGTTGTTGTCTAATCCAGTTATTATTGGGTAGGTTTACTCCTATTGGTGTACTTGGCGAGGCATCTCCTGCTTCCCCAGCAACATTCACCGTTTTATAGGATACACCCACTACTTTGTCTTTTTTATGCTCTGGAAGTAAAGGAGCATTATCCTCAAACCATTGTGCATTTTCAGATAATACTGCCATTTGTCTAGACATTTCAAAATCCTTAATCTGTACAATTGATTCATAGGATCCCCTATATCCTTTAGGATCGTTATAAACTTCAATAAAGCCATTGATCCAATCTATATTTCCAGAAGTAGAGGTAACCCACTCAATACAATATTTATCCCAGGTATCTAAACTTCCAGTTGTGTAGTATTCAATTAAAAGTCCCAAAGCATTAGCCTGTTTTTCATTTTCAGCTACACCTTGTGCTTTTTCCAACCATTTAATAACCTCATCTATTGCTTCTCCATAGAGTCCGCCAGATTTCCAGACCTTTTCAACCAATTTTCCATTTTCTTTAACGAGCTTAGAGTTTAACCCCGCTTCAATAGGCATCCCTTTAGGACCTTTGTAAGCAGTTTTATAGAATGCTTCCACTTCTGCATCGGTAATTGAAGGATCATAGAAATTAACCGCTGAAGAGGCTACAATATCTACCCCCTTCTTCTTTGTCACCTTTTTACTATCCTTGTCATTAAAAATCACCTCAAATGCCTCTCCTTTTAGCTCGGTATCCGTTTCTGCCAAAAGAAAATTTAAATAGTCCGCTGAAAACTCGGGCATAATCTTATCATTTGAATAGTGGTGGTGAATTCCGTTAGAAAACCATACCCTTTTCATATACACCTCAAAAGCCTTCCAATCTTCCGAGGTCTTATCTCCTTCAAAGTGAGTATAGACATTTTCTAAGGCCTCCCTTATAGTAAGATTATGACGGTAGTTTTGGTCCCAAATAATATCCCTACCTGCCAATCCGGCTTGAGTAAGGAAGTAAACCAATTTCTTCTCTTTAAGAGTTAATTCATCAAATCCAGGGATTTGATACCTTAAGATTTTAATATCGGCAAACTGATCTACCGAATAATCAAAGCTCTGTTCTGTTTCCACTACAGGCTTTTCTGCAACCTTCTTTTCATTACAAGACACTAGCGTGCCTAACAGAAGAAGACTACCTGCCATTAATTTTAAATTCATTTCGCGTGTATATTTTATATTAGCTTGGCTACAAATTTAACGATTCACCAATTAAGTGTTAGAATTTTAAGCCATTTAATTCATTATACCGCGTAGGAATACTTGTATTGAAACTAAATAACATAAGACTAATCCGTGTAAAAATATAGGAAGTATTATAGAAAGACCTTCAAGGCCAAATAAGAAGGTTTCACTAGTTAAATGAAGAGGCAAATGCACATCTGCAAAATTCACCACAATAATTACTAGCGCTAATAGACCAGTAATAGATTTACACCCCAACTAGAGCTATACCTAAAATTAGGTAACACCACAAAGATGACACTTAATCGCCTATGGAGAAGTGAAGTTTATTTGTCTTTTTTCTCCATAGACTCTAACATTTCTATCTCACTACGCTTCTTAGAAAAGTTCATAGCACACTCTATAAGTGCCAAATGGGAATAGGCTTGCGGGAAGTTTCCTAAAAGTCTTTTCGACTTAAAATCAATATCTTCACTAAAGAGTCCTAGATGATTACTGTAACTCAATAGTTGATCGAAATGAGCTATCGCTTTCTCTTCCTCACCTATTTTAAATAGGCTATTGATAAACCAAAAAGTACAAATAGTAAAAGAAGATGAAGGCAACCCAAAGTCGTCCTCATTTTTATAACGATAAAGAAGTCCATCATTACAAAGCTCCTTTTCAATAGCATATACGGTACTCATATACTTGGGGTCTTTGGCATCTATAAACCCGTAAGACTCCATCAATAGCACTGAGGCATCCAAGTGGGGTGACCCATAGGACTGAGTAAAGGCTTGCTTCTCCTCATTCCAAGCGTTTTTATGGATAGATGCCCTAATCTCTCTTTCCAGAGCTCGCCATTTCTCCAGCCTGTGTGTCTTCCCAAAGAACTCGGCAACTTTTAACGCCCTATCAATAGCGGTCCAGCAAAGAATTTTAGAAAATGTAAAATGGCGATCCTCGGTTCTAAATTCCCAAATCCCTTTGTCGGGTTCTTTCCAGTGATTACCAACTATCCAGGCAATTCCTTTGGTAATATTCCAAAGTTCCTCTCCATTTTCAATATCCGTATCAAAGTGTTCCAACTGAGTATAGATAACATCCATCAAAATACCATAAATATCGTGCTGACGTTGCATATACGCCGCATTGCCAATACGCACTGGTTTAGATCCCTTGTAACCGCTTAAATGATCTAAAGTGTATTCTGTAAGTTTCTTCTCTTTATTGATGCCGTACATAATTTGTAACTTCTCATCTTTATCTGGCATCAAGTCTATAATGAATTGTAGGTATCTTTTGGCAATATTCTTATGCCCCAACTTAGAAATCACCTTAATTACCATAGAAGCATCTCTAATCCAACAGAATCGGTAATCCCAATTTCTAACTTCCCCTATAGTTTCTGGCAAAGAAGTAGTAGCTGCAGCTAAAACAGCACCAGACTTATCATAGCTAAGCATTTTAAGGGTAAGCGCACTTCGTTTTATCTGCTTGCTATAACTATCATAAGTAGACGTTTTATTAGACCAATTTAACCAATATACCTTAGTGCGCTCCATTTCAAGATATACATTCTCTAAAGTGGGACTAAGAATTTTCTCGTTATAGCCCAAAAGGAAATAACCATCTTCCTCCAAGGTGATTTCGTCTCCATTCACTACAGAATCTTTATTAAAGGAGGTATATAAAAACACCGTATCAAATCTCACTTCTCTTGTAAGACTCGCTATGAAATCTTTTTTAATATAGGTCTTGGTTTCCCCTTGTGCATACTCTAACCTAGGGTTATATAACACCTTAAATACCGGTTTTCCGTATACATACCTAATATATCTAACTATTTCTGGAGGCGCGTGATACCCACCTCTAGGGCTAGGTTTATGATATCTAGGCATAAAATCATGCACTTCAAAAATATTTATCCCATCGGAATAGCGAGTAACTAAAATAGCGGTATCTGGAATATATTCTTGATTGATGGAATAACTATCGTCAACCAAAATCTCAAAACTCCCCCCTTTCTCCTCATCCAAAAGTTTAGCGAAAATAGAAGCCGAATCAAATTCTGGCAAACAACACCAATCTAAAGATCCATACTTAGAAATTAATGCGGCGCTTCTACAATTGCCAATTATTCCATAATCCAAATTATCCATAAACATAAATATTGTAACTGTAAAGACTTAAAAATAGGAAATTCCCATGATTTTGACGAAATTTAGGGAAATTAATGCCGAAATCATCTAAAAATCTCGTTTTATGTCTAAAACTATCATAATATCAAATAGGTTACCGGTACAACTACAAATTGAAAATGGCAGCATTACGGCCACCCCTAGTGTTGGGGGTCTAGCCACTGGAATGAAATCTGTCCATTCTGGCGGAGATAGTCTTTGGATAGGTTGGAGTGGATTAACAGACGAAGATATTCCCGATGGCCTTTCCCCAGAAATAGACAAAGCACTGGCGAAGCACGGATCTTCTAAGGTAAGTTTAACTTCGGAAGAGGTAGATGGCTTTTATTACGGTTTTAGTAACCGTACTATTTGGCCGCTATATCACTATTTCTTAGAATATGCTGAGTTTGATTTGGATAGTTGGAATATCTACAAAGCCGTAAACCAAAAATTCGCAGATGCCATTCTAGAAAAAGCTGATGATGACGATATCATATGGGTTCACGACTACCAATTAATGTTGGTACCCCAGATGGTTAGAAAGGAACGTCCAAATGTATCTATTGGTTTCTTTCTTCATATACCTTTCCCTTCTTACGAGATTTTTAGAACGCTACCCTGGCGTATGGAAGTACTGCAAGGGCTACTAGGAGCAGATTTAATTGGGTTCCACACCTATGATTACGAACGACACTTTTTAAGCTCTGTAAGACGCTTATTACGTCTAGAGGTAAGTTTTAACGATGTTCACTTAGATGATAGGGTTATTAAGGTGGATTCTTTTCCTATGGGAATTGATTATAAAAAGTTTAGTGATGCTGCTAAAAAGCACCATGAAAATAAGGAAGAAGATAAATCGGAGTTGCAAAAGCGGTTGGATATGCACAAGAAAAATCAGCCCAACGCCAAATTTTTACTTTCCATAGATCGCTTAGATTATTCTAAGGGAATTGCCAAGCGTCTTAAGGCCTTTGAGTATTTTTTAAACGAAAACCCACAATACAAGGAGAAGGTGCGACTCATAATTCTTGCGGTTCCCTCCCGCTCCAACGTACCACAATACCAATTATTAAAAAAAGAAATAGACGAATTAGTGGGGAGAATAAACGGAGAGTTTTCTACGGTAAGTTGGACCCCAATCTGGTACTTTTATCGCTCTATGCCTTTTGAAAATCTAATAGATCTTTATACTTCCTGTGATATTGCTTGGCTTACCCCAATAAGGGATGGAATGAATCTCGTAGCTAAAGAATATATAGCAACTAGAACGGATAAAACAGGGGTGCTAATCTTGAGTGAAATGGCTGGTTCTGCCAACGAAATGAATGAGTCGCTACTGATAAACCCAAACAACTTTGAGGAGATTTCAGCTGCACTACTCCAAGCTATTAACATGCCCAAGGAAGAGCAGCAGGCTAGAAACGCCATATTACAGAAAAGACTGGAGCGCTACAATGTAGAAAAATGGGCAAACGATTTTATGACTTCCCTTCTGGAACAAAAACAAAATGAAAAGCAACACAAGTCGCACAAATTATCAGCTACACGAGCCAAGATTGTAGTAGATGAGTTTAAAGCTGCTAAGAAAAGGCTATTGTTCATAGATTATGATGGTACCCTTGCTGGCTTTCATAAAGACCCACAAAAGGCAAGTCCGGATGAAGAATTATATACCCTCTTAGACAAACTTGCAGCATTAGAAAACACCGACCTATATTTAATTAGTGGCAGGGATAAAGAAACTTTCACCAAGTGGTTTTTACCGAAAAAATACAATATGATTGTAGAACACGGAGTATGGATATCCCAGAACGGCGAAGATTTTAGAATGCTAGAAAACGTTAAAAAAGACTGGATGGAAAAAATCCTTCCTGTATTAGAGTCCTTTGTAGATAGAACCCCAGGAAGTTTTATAGAAGAAAAGAACTACTCTATAGCATGGCACTATAGGAATACCGACCCAGATTTTGGACTAAAACGAGCAACGGAACTTAATACCGTACTTACTAGCCTTATTGCGAACGACGAAGTAAGTGTTTTAAACGGCAATAAGGTGATAGAAGTTAAGAGTAGCAATGTAAACAAGGGACGTGCCGCTATGCGTGTATACTCTGAAGAAGACTATGATTTTGTTTTTGCGATTGGTGATGATTGGACGGACGAATTTATGTTTGAAGAATTACCAAATTCTGCCCATACGGTAAAGGTGGGCCGCCAAAAAACGCAAGCCAAGTATTATGTAAACAGCATTAGTAATGTAAGACAATTACTGAACAAGTTTACAGATAAGGAATAATATGAAAAAAATCTTAGCGGTTACCTTGCTATTATTTGTGGGATTATCACATGCCCAGACAGATCAGCGCTTATATAATATCATTGAAGCAGTCTCGGCAGATAGAATAGAAAAAGACATAACTACCCTTGCTAATTTTGGCACTAGACATACTTTAAGCGACACCCTTTCCAATACCCGTGGCATAGGAGCTGCTAGACGATGGATAAAAAAAGAGTTTGAAAACATCTCTAAAGACTGCAATAATTGCCTTGAAGTATCATTTCAAAAAAACCTTATTAAATCAGGTGTAAATCAGCGTATTACAAAAGATGTGTGGGTAGTTAATGTGGTAGCTATACAAAGAGGGAATAAATACCCCAACCGATATATTATTATGAGTGGGGATATTGATTCCCGTGTTAGTGATCCTAACGATTTTACCTCCAATTCCCCTGGTGCTAATGACAATGCTAGTGGTATGGCAGGTACCATAGAAGCGGCAAGGGTTCTTTCTAAGTATCAATTTGAGAGTAGTATAATTTACCTTGGCTTGTCTGGGGAAGAACAAGGCCTTTTTGGAGGTCAGGGTTTTGCTAATCACGCGAAAGAAAAAGGCTGGGAAATTATTGGAGTATTCAACAATGACATGATTGGGAATATACAAGGAGTAGATGGTATTATCAGCAATACCGATTTTAGAATCTTCTCCGAACCAGTACCACCTACAGAAACAGAAGAAGAGCGCAAAATGCGTAGGTTCTACGGCGGGGAGGTAGATGGTATCAGTAGGCAATTAGCTCGCTATGTCCACAAAAATGTGCTGACCTATATGCCAGAAATGAATCCGATGATGATCTATAGGCTAGACCGATTTGGCCGCGGCGGCCATCACAGACCTTTTAACGATATGGGCTATGCAGGGATACGAATTATGGAAGCTCATGAGAATTATACCCAACAACATCAGGATATTCGGATAGAAGATGAGATTTCCTATGGGGATGTGTTGGAGCATGTAAATTTTGATTATGCCAAAAAACTTACTGCCGTAAACGCCATTAACCTAGCTGCCTTAGCATGGGCGCCTCCTGCCCCAAAAGAAGTAGGTATTGGTGGGATTGTTGCCCCCTCTGTAAAGCTTCAATGGACTGCAGTTAGTGGTGCCAAGGGATATAAAATATATTGGAGAGATACCACTTCCCCTACTTGGGACCATAGCAGGTATGTGGGCGATGTTACTGATTTTACCTTAGATGGAATTGTAATCGATAATTATTTCTTCGGGGTATCGGCAGTCGGAGAAAATGGATTTGAAAGTGTGGTTGTTTTTCCTAATAAGATTATTAGATAATTCTTTTCATTCCATCTATAATTGGCCTTGTAACAATTTAAAATAATAAATTTGTAGGATTAACATTTTACAGTTTCAATAATACACTATCAAATCTGCCTCTATTTAGCCTATGACGAATAACAGAACACACAAAATCCTCTTCTTTTTTCTAATAATCTTTGTTTGTAATGCTTTTGGTCAAAACCAAGTCTTTACGGAACAAGATACGCTCCGTGGTAGCATAACTCCTCAAAGAGCATGGTGGGATGTAGACTTCTATCATTTAAAAATAGAGGTGAAACCAGAGGAAAAGTTTATTTCTGGAAGTAATACCGTCCGCTATACAGTGTTGGACGAATCTCAAGAGCTTCAAATAGACCTACAGTCCCCGTTAACAATTACTAAGGTGATGCAAGATGGCAAATCCTTAAAATACAAATCCAATGGTAACGCACATTTTATCAAACTAAAGAAAAAACAACACAAAGGCGCTATTAATGAACTCACCGTGTACTATTCCGGTCACCCAAGGGAGGCTGTGAAAGCACCATGGGATGGCGGAATTTCTTGGAAAAAGGATGCCAATAATAAGCACTTTATAGGTTCTTCTTGTCAAGGGCTAGGCGCCAGTGTATGGTGGCCAAATAAAGACCATATGTATGATGAAGTAGATAGTATGGCTATAAGTGTTACTGTCCCTAAAGACCTTATGAATATTTCTAACGGGAAACTTAAACAAGTAGAGAAGCATGGGGAAACTACCACCTATCACTGGTATGTAAAGAATCCGATAAACAACTATGGGGTTAATATAAATATTGGCGATTACGTCCATTTTGGTGAGACCTACGATGGAGAAAATGGCCAATTGAGTATGGATTATTATGTTATAGCGGACAATCTAGAAAAGGCAAAAAAGCAATTTCAGCAAGCCCCTATGATGATGAGAGCCTTTGAACATTGGTTTGGGCCCTATCCTTTTTATGAAGATGGTTTTAAGTTGGTAGAGGCCCCATATCTAGGAATGGAACACCAAAGCTCTGTAACTTACGGAAATGGCTTTAAAAATGGATATTTGGGGAGAGACCTTTCCGGTACTGGGTGGGGTTTATATTTCGATTTTATCCTTGTTCATGAGTCGGGCCACGAATGGTTTGCAAATAACATTACTTATAAAGATATAGCAGATATGTGGATCCATGAGAGTTTTACTGCTTACTCGGAAGGGCTTTATTTGGATTATCATTTCGGTAAAAAGGCAGGTGCTGAATATATTATTGGAACTAGAAAAGGTATCGCTAATGACGTCCCTATTATAGGTCCCTACAATGTAAATAAGAGCGGTTCTGGAGATATGTATTATAAGGGAGCTAATATGCTTCACACGCTACGACAACTCATAGAAGACGATCAAAAATGGCGATCTATTTTAAGGGGGTTAAATATGGAATTCTACCATCAAACCGTAACCACAGCGCAGATTGAAGGTTATATTAGTGAAAAATCTGGAATTGATCTCTCTCAGTTTTTTGACCAATACCTCCGCACCACGAAAATTCCGAAGCTAGAATACTCGGTGGATGGCTCACAGTTGCGTTTTAGATATACCAATATTGTAGAAGGTTTTGATATGCCAGTCAACATTATTGTGAATGGTCAAGCAAAGTGGATATTTCCAACGGCAAACTGGAAAACAAGCTCTTTAGATAAGGAAATTAAGGACATATCAGTAGATAAGAATTTTTATATCGAGGTTATAAAACTATAGGAATTAGGTTTTGAGTCTATTTTTCATAGAACAATCCAAAGGATTCTTTAGTTTTGTAGTAATTGCCTTTAATTTTAAGTAAAAGAAAGCCTTTTGTGTATTATAGGTAATCCGTTATTAACGTAATAATAAAATTAAAACATCAGCTATATTATGGATACAAATCTTGCAGTATTAATCGATGGCGACAACATTCCCTCTGCCTATGTAAAGGAAATGATGGAGGAAATTGCCAAATACGGCAACCCTACTATAAAACGTATTTATGGGGATTGGACCAATCCCAAATTGGCCAAATGGAAGAATCTTTTATTAGAGAATGCTATCACCCCAATACAACAATACGCCTATACCACAGGTAAAAACGCTACCGATTCAGCAATGATAATAGATGCCATGGACATCCTTTACTCCAACAAAGTAAGCGGTTTTTGCATTGTATCTAGTGATAGTGATTTTACAAGGTTGGCAACGCGACTAAGGGAAGCAGGCATGAATGTGATAGGTATTGGAGAGAAAAAGACACCTAACCCTTTTATTGTGGCCTGTGACCGATTTATTTATATTGAGATTCTGAAAAATCAGTCGGAAGAAAGTAGTTCCGAAGCATCTGATCGCAAAAAAGGTAGGAAAGACGATGTGGATAAGATTACTGCTAAGGAAATTAAGCTTATTGCCTCTACCATATCCGATGTAGCAGATGACGATGGATGGGCGTTTTTAGGAGATGTGGGTAGTCTTTTACAGAAAAAGCAACCTAATTTTGATTCCAGGAATTACGGATTTCAAAAACTTACTCCTCTTATTAAATCCATCAAAAATTTTGAAATTGATCAGCGTGAAAACGCAAAAGGTCGTTTTAAACTAATCTATGTAAGAAATAAGTAAGCAAAACCTATTTTGTGAACCCCAAATACGTTTTGTACAAGAATTGAAAAAAACGCATAATACAATCTACCGATTATACTGTATTACCTCCATTTGATGCAGATAATAGTTATGAATAGGAAGATACATTTTGCACCTTCTTTTGTCCATAACTTTTGGGTTGAATACTATTTACTTTGCATAAACAACCGTCAAAATTATAATATCCATACATGAAAAAAATATTTACACTTTGCCTTCTATTCTGCATGGCTAACGTATCAGCACAAGAAACAGGGCAGCATCATACGGGCTTTTGGTATCAATATTTTGGTAACAATAGAGTTACAGAAAAAATGAGTGTTTTAACAGAGGCGCAACTCCGTTATTTTGAACAGTCCAAAAATTTTCAGGAGTTAGTACTACGAACAGGAGTGAATTACTCTTTTGCCAATAATGCGAGTATCACATTAGGATATGCCTATTTATCAACGGATGACACCTTTGAAGAGTTCCCTGATGAAGATAAAATAAGAGAGCACCGTATTTTTGAACAGCTTACATTAAGACAAAAGATTTGGGAAGTTTATCTAGAGCATCGCTATCGTTTGGAACAACGATTTATAGATTTTGAGGATCAGAAAGACACCCAACACCGAGCTAGGTATCGCGTGCAGTTAACCCTGCCCCTTACCAATACCTTCTTTGTAAATCTTTCTGAAGAAGTGATGCTAAATTTACAAGACGATATTTTTAACCAAAATCGACTCTACGCAGGGCTGGGAGTACGTGTCACCGACAATCTGAATGTGGAAGCGGGGTTTTTAAAAACGCATTTTTACGGTGCCAATTATGATCGTATTCTATTAGGAGTAACCTATAATCCGGACCTTAGGGGTGTCTTTAAAAAAAAGTAATACTATGAATCTTCAAAAAGTAACATTTTCCAATAAAAATGGGGATACTTTGGTAGGCCGACTTGCCTTACCAGCCAATCAAGAACCACACAATTTTGTGCTGTTTGCTCATTGTTTTACGTGTAATAAAAACTTTCCTGCTATACGGAACATAAGCAGGGCCCTAACCACTGAAGGTTTTGGAGTATTGCGTTTTGACTTTACTGGATTGGGGGAAAGCGAGGGCGAGTTTGCAGATACTAACTTTTCCGGAAATGTGGGAGATCTTGTGGAAGCAGCCAATTATTTAAAAGAGAACTACTCTTCTCCTACCTTAATCATTGGTCATTCATTAGGTGGAGCTGCTGCTATTTTGGCCTCCGAAGAAATAAGTTCTATAAAAGCCATTGCAACCATTGGTGCACCATCGGACCCAAAGCATGTTACCCATATCTTTAAAGATAAATTAGAAACTATAGAAAACACCGGCGTTGCTGAAGTAAATGTGGGTGGGCGAAGTTTTACGGTTAAGAATCAATTTTTAAACGATTTACGATCCCAATCCTTAGAAGAGCGTATAAAAAACAATAGAAAAGCACTCTTAATACTACATTCCCCACAAGATACTGTGGTGGGAATTAACAATTCTAAAGAAATTTATATAGCTGCCCATCATCCCAAAAGTTTTGTAAGTCTAGACGGAGCCGATCATTTACTAAGCAATGTAGAGGACGGAAAGTATACTGGAAATTTGATTGCTGCATGGGCCAAGCGATATTTAGATCTTCCTAAAAGTACACCTCTAGATACAAAGCATCAGGTAGTTGCAAGTTTGGATAAGGAAGACGGATTTACCACAGAGATGAAAATAGGGAACCATTATTTTACCGCAGATGAGCCTATTTCATTTGGCGGAAATGATTTTGGTCCATCCCCATACGAATTTGTATCTGCTGGACTATCTGCATGTACGGCAATGACGATACAGATGTATACCAAAAGAAAAAAATGGCCTCTAGAAAATGTCCAAGTGCATATCTCTTATAAAAAGGTGCATGCCGAGGACTGTGAGAATTGTGAATCATCCAATTCCAAGATTGATACTTTTGAAAGGGAAATAAAACTAGTAGGTACTTTGGCCGCACCTCAAATTGCTAAAATATTGGAAATTGCCGATAAGTGTCCCGTTCATAGAACCCTAGAAAATAAGATTCACATTAACACGAAAATCGTGTAAAAACGGGTAAAAGCTAACACTAAATGTTAAAATCAATTTGATTTTTGGTTGATGTCCCCTAAAATTATTCTTAACTTTACTTTTTTAAAAACTAAAATAGTTACATATGAAAAAAATACAATTATTATCTCTTAGTCTTTTATTATTTGCTGGTTACAGTTGCAAAGAAGTGAAAAAAGAGAGTGAAAAAGCCATAGATGGTATTGAAGCTAAAGTGGAAGAGATAACTGAAGAAGAGGAAGTAAAAGTCCTTAAATTTTCCATGGAACCAAAAAGCGATAGTAATGTAACTGGCGATGTTACCTTTACCGAGGAAAATGGCACCGTAAGAATGCAGGCCACTCTTACTGGATTAACTCCAGGAGAACATGCTATTCATATTCACGAAAAAGCAGATTGCTCTGCAGCAGATGGTACTTCTACAGGTGGACACTGGAACCCAACTTTCCAACAACACGGAAAATGGGGTGATGAAGCAGGCTACCACCGTGGAGATATAGGGAATATAACCGCTGATGAAGACGGTAATGCTACCCTAGACTTTTCAACTGATGAATGGTGTCTTGGTTGTGACGATGAAACTAAAAACGTTATAGGTAAGGCAGTAATAGTTCACCAAGGAGTTGACGATTTTGTTACGCAACCTACAGGTGCTGCCGGAGGAAGAGTAAGTTGTACCGGTATTATTGAATAAATTTTATTGATATACTATTAAAAAGCTGTCTACAATGACAGCTTTTTTTTGTGCTTATTTTGATGGTCCTTAACGTTTTACAATTGATTTATTGGGATACTTATTGTAATTTCCTAGGATAATTGGAAACCATGGGAAACAAGAGACGCATTTTTCTTCAAAACACAGGCATTATTGCGGCCACTACCGCATTATCACCTAATATATTGTTATCTGCCACTAGACCGGCTAAAGAGAAACTAGGGGTTGCCCTGGTGGGGTTAGGGTATTATAGTAAGGACCTCCTAGCTCCTGCTCTACAGCTGACAAAAAACTGTGAGCTCAGGGGAATTGTAACTGGAAGCCCAGATAAAATTCCCGCTTGGAAAGCTAAATATGGCCTAAAGGATAAGAATATTTATGATTATCAAAATTTTGATGATATAGCCAATAATCCAGATATAGATGTGGTTTATGTGGTGCTACCTCCTTCCATGCATGCGGAATACACTATTAGGGCTGCCAAAGCAGGGAAGCATGTTTGGTGCGAAAAACCTATGGCTCCATCAGTAACCGAATGTGAGGCTATGATTAAAGCATGTAAAGACAATAAAGTAAAATTGGCTATCGGGTACCGCTGTCAACACGATCCCAATATCCAGGCTTATATGAAAGTGGGAAAAGATCGTCCGTTTGGAAAGGTTAAAATGATAAGCTCAGCAGCTGGTTATTTTGATGGGAGAACCGACCATTGGAAACAAAGTAAAGCAATGGGTGGTGGTGCTATGGGGGATATGGGAGTTTACGCCTTACAAGGAGCGCGATTGGCAACCGGAGAGGAGCCTATCTCCGTGTTAGCACAAGCTTCTACTACCCGACCCAATATATATCACGAAGTGGAAGAAACTATGATGTTTCAGTTAGAATTTCCTAGTGGCGCCTTAGCAGCATGCCATACTAGTTTTGGAATCAATATGAACCACTTACATATTACCTATGAAAAGGGATGGTTAAAAATGCAACCCCATTCTAGCTATAGCGGGAACAATGGAAGTATGTCTAATGGCACCATAATAAACTACCCAATTAAAAACCAACAGGCAAAGCAAATGGATGAGGATGCCCATGCAATCTTAAACAATACAAACTTAATAGCGCCAGGAGAAGAAGGTTTGCGTGATATTGTAGTGGTAGAAGCAATCTATAAATCAGCAGCACAACAATGTGCGATTAAGATATAGTTTAATTTAGGCCAATTGGATTCCGACTCATCTCTATGTGCTGATAACCGTTAAAACATACTAGAAAAGAAATTATTTAGGTCTCTAAACCTTATCGTTAGAGAACTTGGACTTCTATAAGACAAGCCATTACTATCATTAAGGGAAAATTGACTCCCTATTTTAAGTTTTTCTATAGACCTAAGAGGAAGGCTTAAATGACATGGTATTTATGGCGTGCTTAGGTATAAATACGGAATATATCGAGATAATGACTACCTATAAAAAAGAGTTGAACTTTCTACAGTTCAACCCTTTTTATCACTCACCTTAAACGCTTATAGTAAACTACCTCCGGGCATTCAAATCACGATTATCGAATAAAAACATATTTTATAAACTAAAGGTTACCCCAAAGCCCAATCCAGCACCACTAAGGTTATATTTGTTTGTTTCATCAACCTTTCTATCTGTATTTACCTGCCTATAAGAGTAGGTTCCATCCTCAAATTCAGGAGCTCCAGGGTCTAGAACACTCCTATTAGATTCGGCTTTCCCCATCATATAATTACCTTCGGCCCAAATTCCTATTTTAGGCGTAATGGCATAAGCAAGTCTTATTCTAGGTAACCAGAAGAATTTCTTGCTGTTAGTTTCCTTTTGATTTATTATTTCTACCGTAGTAGTGGCATCACCCTCTTGTAAGTCTTGTTTATATGCAAATCCACTTTGATTAAAAGAGGTAAGTCCACCTTGTACAATGGCACTAACCCCCACTTTTCTACCTAAACCAACATTAATTTGCGGCCCTGCTCCAAACATCCATAAGGATTGTTCTATAGATTTGTCACTACTTTTCCTTATTGTAGATTTCATCCCATTAACTTCATATCCTTCGGGATTGTTTCTAAAATCGTTTTTATTAGAGGCCAGGTAATCTCCAGATACATATACTCCATAAGAAACCCCTTTAATGGATTTTATTGGTAAATAAAGTCCTAGATGCGCCCCATGAGCTTGATTAACAAAGCCAGCGTTATCCTTATCATCCCCGTATGGATTTGTAACTCCTCCTGTACTCATATGCATATGCTGGTAAAGGAAATCTTTTCTACCTACAACAGGATTCCCAATACCTCCACTACCCCCTTCATCATTATCCTCATCATCAAACCAATCATGTTCTTGTCCTGAAGCATCAACATAAGTTGTTCCACTTCCTGGCTCATCTGGATCTACTGAACCACCACCAGCATTTCTACATGCACTGAGACATGATGTAGGAACTTTCTCAGTGCCAATAAATCCTCTTTCTATATTATATTTATTCACTAAAAAAGGGGCATCAGCACTATCCAAATTGGTCCCGTCAGTAATCTCTACCATCCCAGACCACTGATAATTACTACTCCCCTTAGAAACTTTATAAATGGTTGCATTTGCAGGAATAAGCCTATATCCATCTTCATTACAGTATTTCTTATCGGGATCTATTGTAACATTTGTTATAGACAAGTATTCTCCCGGCCCATTATAGACAGTAGGCCCTTGCCCCGGATTAGGAACCCCAGGATAATTATCCATTTGGGCTAATTGGGCGGCTGTTGCATAAAACGACTTCCTATATCCTGTAACTCCTAGATAGCGCTTGGAACTTACATTGGAACCTATATCTCTAGACAAGGTCACTGTATATCCTTCCACAGGACAAGATTTAGTAAATATCACGACCTTAGTAGGCTCTTGGGCTAAAATTTCTTTTCCGTCAGCATCTGTTTTGGTATTTTGACTTTTTGTTTTCACCTCTTGTTGCCCATAGAATTGATGGGTAAATAGGCAAACTAGAATAAGTAATGTGTTTTTCATTTCTTTGGTTTTTAGGTTTAGTATTTAGGTAAATTCTTAATTATTAATCCTGTATTTATCTAATTCTTTAATTAGAGTAGGATTTATCCAGTTTATTCTTATACATTTTTTTAAGTGTTTAAAATAGGTATTCACTTTTTTACCAATAGGAATACTTAGAACTAGCAATTGTAATGCCCGTTTATTCCATCACTACCCCTTAGAACTCTATTAATTTTCTTAGATCTCGCTTTTAACCATTAACTGCATACAAAGGTGACTATATTGGTTAATAGTTACACTAACGTGCAGAGAATGAATTAATTGCCTAAACCTGTATTTTCTTGAATTTGTAGAATGTGGTGATTCTGTAACTATAAATTAAAATAGCAGCATTCTTACCAATTGGAATCAGGAAGCGTTAATCTTAAAAGAAATTCTCAAGACTAGTAAACTACCTCGGGGCAATCCCGCCTGAAAAATTCGGGCAAGACAGCCACAGAACAACTTGACTGACGACAGTCAGGTTTAAATCTGGATTATCGAGTAAAATCAGGCGTCGAAAATTGGAAAAATTACAGGAAGGGTTTTTCTCCTATAAAAAAAGTTGGTGAGAATATTTATCTATATAATTATCTAGTGAAGGTTGCTACGAACTGACCAAAGGTGTAATTATTCCTAGCATTGGATTTCCTATTACTTGATGACGTTCTATATCCTTTAATATCCGTAAGTATTACAACAACAAATGCTATCTAGAATAGTAACAACGGTATTAATATTACAATAAGGAAAATGGATGTTTTTAGCTCAGCACCATTGCTTACTAAGACAGGTCCAACACATAATTAATTAATCCTAATAATAATATTTTGACCACTATGGGGCAATACCAGAAAATTTCGTTTAGGGTTGACTGTAGATTGTTTAAAGAATAACACCCTCATTTAATTACACTTACTTTCTTTTAAGTTGCAATCTCCTAAAGTTGATTCTCCTAGGAACTTCATCAGCTAAGTCAGCCTCATTCACCATTTTTACACCCTCAATGGTGTAGAATGCATTAGGATGGTATTTGTTGATGGCTTCAGTCATATGATTAAGACGATCTCGCTTTAAGACCAAGAATACAACGTTTACTTTTCCAGTACTCCCTTCTCCATCTAACATAGAATAGCGGTAATCGTTTTCTTTTAAGAAGTCTAGAAACTGGTGTACCGGTTCTTTTGTAATCAATCGTAACACCACACGGCCAAGGGCTAATCGCTCCTCTATATACATTCCTACATAGGTTCCTGCAGCAAAACCACTGGCATATGCCAAATAGGAGAATACATTATCTATATTACTAATTATCTGTCCTATGGCTAATAACCAAATAAGAGCTTCAAAGAAACCAAGAATGGGTGCAATGCTTCTTTTTCCTGCCATTACAAATATGATCCGGATCGTAGAAATGGAAACATCACCAATTCGAGCAAAAAATATTAAAAGAGGAATAATCACATAATTTAATACCTCCTCAGTAACACCAAAGTTATCGTAAAAAAATTGTTCCATATTTCTAAATTACTAATTAAACAGTAATTACAGGGTTTTAAATTAAGTTGATTTTAAAACTGGGCAAAGGTATTCTATTAGCTTATAACCAATAAGAAAAAAATAAAAAGTTTAAAAAGGTTTATCTCAGGATTAGTTTTTCTATAGAATCGCGGAGTTTGTACGATTCGGTCCGAATTCAAAAGCCTTATTTTTCATAGATTAATCCTATATTTACTTATAAGTCATAGATATTATACCTACATCCTGCATGTACAACATAGAGAACCTTAAGGAAAATTTGAATGAACAACAGTTAGAAGCTGTAACAGAGACCGAAGGTTATGTTAGAGTGATTGCTGGTGCAGGTTCGGGAAAAACAAAAGCACTTACCCAAAGATACGCCTACATTGTGGAAGCATTGGGCATTAACACTTCTAATATCCTTTGCGTAACCTTTACCAATAAGGCCGCACAAGAAATGCGGAAACGAGTGAAAAGATTAGTGGGTGTTAATTCCGACTTAAGTTATATCACCACATATCACGGATTTTGTGTTCGCGTTTTAAGGGAGGACATCAATAAGATTGCGTACCCGAAAAATTTTATCATTATGGATGTTGAAGATCAAAAGACTGTTCTTCGACAAGTTTATGCTGAATTGGGTCTCACTTCTAAAGTCTTCACTTTTAAACAAGTCTTGCGGTATATTAGTAAACAAAAATCCTCACAAGCATATTTACAATATATCCTTGAATCCAAGAAACACGAAACTGATAATGACATTGAAAAAGTTTTTATACGATACTTGGAGAAACAACAGCGAAATTTTGCTTTGGATTTTGATGACTTGCTAAATTTTGCTCTGTATATATTTATGAATAACCCAAACGTTCTTGAAAAATGGCAAAGAAGATTGCACTACATTCAAGTTGACGAAACCCAGGATAGTTCGGAAAAACAATTTATGTTAATTGAGATGCTTTCTCAATACCATAAAAACCTTTTTGTTGTTGGCGACCCAGACCAGACTATTTACGAGTGGCGAGGAGCCAAACCGGAAATTCTGGTCGATTTTGATAAGCAATTCCCTGATTCAAAGACCATCATAATGGATCAGAATTACAGGTCCACTCCCAATATTTTAAGTCTTGGCAATCATATTATAAAAAATAATAAGATCCGGGTAGATAAGGATATGTTTACCGAAAATCCGGAAGGGGTTGATGTGGTACATTTCCATGCTCAGAATGATTACGAAGAAGGCTTATGGGTAGCTAATGAGATAAAAAGACTTGTGGCTGAGGAAAATAGTAAGTATTCCGATGTTGCCGTATTATATAGGGCCAATCATATTTCGCGAAGTATTGAGCAATCCCTAATAAGGGAAAATATTCCTTATTCCGTTTTTGGTGGAATACGTTTTTTTGAGCGGAAAGAAATCAAAGATGTTTTGGCGTATTTACGATTAATAGAGTTTGAAGACGATTTCTCCTTCCTAAGAGTAGTGAATACCCCAAACAGGGGTTTGGGTAAGAAGTACATAGAAAATGTTGCCAAAATCGCAGAAAAAGAAAACACCGCATTATACACCGCATTAAAGGATAACCTATCACAAAAAGATTTAAGTCGCAAAGGAGCTATTGAGTTTGTAGAACTAATAGAAAAGTACAAAAAGGAGAAGACAGATTATATTGTATCCGATCTGGTGAAAGCAATAATGGATGAAAGTGGTCTTACCTCCTACTACAGAACCGATGGGGATACGGATAGACTAGACAATATTAAAGAACTCCAGAACTCTATTATATTATTGGAAACCCAGGATGAGGAGCCTATAAACTTAATGGAGTATCTGCAAGAAATTGCCCTTTATACCGATATGGATATAGAGGACGATAGCAATGATAGGGTAAAATTAATGACCATCCACACTTCTAAAGGTTTGGAGTTCCCATTCGTTTTTCTGTGTGGCTTCACTGAAGGAGTTCTACCAAGTGCCATGTCTATTAAAGAAAGACGGGCAAAAGCCATTGAGGAAGAAAGACGATTGACGTATGTTGCTATAACCAGAGCGGAAAAGGCATTTTATATGACCGAATCCGAGGGGTATAATTTTAGCTTAGGGACAAGTAAATATCCTTCCCGTTTTCTATTTGAAATAAGCGATAACTATTATGTTAGTAAAGGAGAATTGAGTCAAGATATTATAAAAGCAGCCAAAGCACAATTAAAGTTAGATGCTACGCGGCAATTAATTCAGAAGAAATTTGCAGTTGGAGATATTGTTAACCATCAAATTTGGAAAGAAGGCAAGGTAATAGCAGTAAACGAGGACAAAGGGGAGTATCAAATAGAATTCTTGGAATCAGGTAAGATAAAACCCATCACTTTTGAGTTTAAGGGACTCACTAAAGTGGAAGGTTCTGCGGAGTTGACCCGAGATGATAAAAGCGAAAAATCTGATCTAGATGAAGATTGGACAGCTTTATTAGGGAAAGAAGATAAGAAGAGAGGCTATCAGCTTCTTAAAAATGATAAAGAAGACCAACATCCATCCAAAAAGAATGAAAAAGGTAAAAGCCATCAACACAAAGAAAAAACAAATAATCTATGGTCAAGGCTAAAGGACCTGTGGTCCTAAGGTTTAATTGGGCTCATTAGTGTAGTTTCTTAATTGTTTAGATTACCCCTTACAATCTGCGCAAAATACAAATTGCAAAGATTATCCTTTAATACTATTTAATTCTTAAGCCTAATTATATAGTCCTTCCCTCATAAATCATTCTACCCTATTTTAGTTTAATGTATTTTACAATTTTAGGAAGGTATGTAGCTTACCTATTTTTGTTAATTTAGTACTTTTATTAGATGTGTTAGTTAATTTTAGTAGGTTCGAAATCCGTATGGATGGATCTACTAAAAATTCAATAATCAATACAAACCACCAATATGAAAGCATTAACGGCTTCAATGACAAATTTACTAGCCCCTGTCCGTACTTACCTTGAAAGGGGAAAATATAAAATTTCATTCAAAATATTTCTTATAATCATAGGTGCTTTAAGTATTTACGCTGCAGGAGAAAGATTAGGAGAGTTTCTCTTCTACATTACTAACAAAAACTTATTTTAAGTACGCATTTACGTCATTAGAATACTAACATTGGTGGCACCCTTTACAATTAATTAAGCAAGTTTTTCCATTACCTACATATATTAAATTTGGGGCTATTCTACTCACCATAAAGACCTGGTTTTCTTCCCCTGTTCATATAATTGTCAAAGGTTGGTTATATAAATCTCTTTATATCCGTTTTGACGGCGTTCAAGATTGTTATAATTATTATCTTTATCTGTAGTAAATTAAATTAATCAACTAGAATTTACAGACCTTATTGCTATATGCTACTCGCTTTTTATATTTTGTCGGCCATACTCATCACGGTATCTTTACTCCCATTTATCTCGCATCAGCATTGGATATTCAGAGTATGGGATTTCGGGAGAATTCAGCTTTTGATACTTCAACTCCTAACGCTATTCATGGGAATTTTATTGGTAGATGAAAAAAGCGATCTCTTTTGGGGAGTTATAGTTTTACTTGTTGGACTTATAGTCTACCACCTAATCGTTTTAATTCCGTATACCACCTTATATAGGGCTAATAGAGCTATGGATATCCCAAAAGAATCTGAGCCAATTTCTATACTATCTGTTAATGTTTATCAATTTAATAATCAGTACAAAAAATTAATAGACTTGGTTTTAGAAGTTAAGCCAGATATCTTACTAACCATGGAATCTAATCAGGCGTGGGAAGATGCTATGACCGCCATTGAGGGGGAATATCCAAATTTTAAAAAGGTAGCCTTAGAAAACACTTATGGAATTCACTTTTATACCAAGCTCCCTGTAAAATCTATTAAGGTAAATTATTTTGTTGCGGACGATCTCCCTAGTATAGAGGCTTCCCTACTAACAGAATCAGGTCAGCCATTCACTTTCTTCGGAATCCATCCACCCCCGCCAAGTCCTACCGAGGAAGATACTTCTAGAGAGCGGGATGGGGAATTACTTTCCATTGGGAAGCGGATTAAAAAAACCAAGGGACCTATAATTGTGGTGGGCGATTTTAATAATGTAGCCTGGGCCAGATCATCTGTCTTATTTAGAAAAACCTCAGAACTTATAGATCCAAGAATCGGAAGAGGTTTTGTTTCTACATTTCATGCTAAATATAGGTTCCTTAGAGCACCCATAGATTTATTTTTCCATTCTAAGGAAGTGTTTATTGAAGATTTTAGAACGTTACGCCCAATTGGAAGTGATCATCTACCATTGTTCTCTAAGTTTTTTATAAATCATAAGGAAGACGTGCAGGAGGAAGAAGTGGAGACGCTAGAAAAGGAAGAAGCAAAAGAAGTAGAGGAAATGATCAAAGATGGTATTGAAGAAGAGGGTGACCGACCAAAGGTAGCAACGGAATAGGGTTATATAAGAATTCAGGAATCCTTCATTTTTCGCTTGTAAACTACCTCGGGGCAAGACAGCCTCGGAGCAACTTGCCTGACGACAGTCAGGTTTAAATCTCGATTATCGAGTAAAAGTCTCTCTACTTAGGCCAATTGAAATTGGGCTTCTACCCTACTACTAGTTAAAATTCTTAGCCTAAAATACAGCTTAACCATGGCTTAAAAAAGAGTATAAAGCGTGGTAACAATAACTCCTTTTCTATCTTTTGGAATAACGGAAAGGAGTTGCTTTTCTGCTTTTACCTTAAACTTAAATGGGGGTGCTAATAGGTTAATTCCACTTTTCTTTTTTAGTCGAGTTCCCTGTCCGGAAATGATATCTTTATTCGGTTCAAAATCACCTGTAGGTAGGTGTTCTGTAAGGATAAGGTATTTGTAAATATGTAGCTTTTCCAAAATACTCTGCACTTCTGCGTTAGATAGATGCTGTAAAACTTGCCTTAACAATACACAGTCCCCAATTGGTAAGTTGGCCACAGCAATATCCAGACAATGGAATTCTAGATTCTCCTCTTTATATTTCTTCTTGTTATAGGCTATAAGATCTGCTACAATATCTACAGCTATATATTTCTTGGTATACTTCACCAATTGTCTTCCAACATTAAAATCCCCACAGCCTAGATCACAGACCACCAGCGGACTTTTAAAAGATGCTAAAAATGAGGTTAAAGCGGTGATATATGGGTTTACTATTTCAGGTTGATGCGATCCTTCACCGGAATAAAAATCGGTTTTATTATCTCCCCATAGTTTCATTTCGTACACCTGTTCCATGGCCTTTTTTGTTGGCCAAGGCTTCTTTATTTTTTTAATCTCTATTTCTTTCTTATTCATCATCATCACGTGGTACCATTATAATAGCAAAGGTAAATGTAATTTTAAATCAGTTATCGTGATGAAAAATGATCACCGTTAGCTCGAAACAACAATCAACCTACAATTAATGTATTAACTAACAGCTAATTAACCTGTAAGCATTTCAATATTTTACTGCTGAACTACATACGTAAAAATATAGATAACAACAGCTATAAAAACTAGGTAAGGTATTAAAATTATAATCGCATCACAATAGGTTATACTGCCTAGGGAAGGAAGTAGTAGAAAAATTCGGTATATTGATAATAATAGCTCCCCCTTTTGAGGTTAATAAATCCAATTAAAAGAACAGAAAAATGAAAACAATGACATATAGACAATTAGGAGGGGCTTGCGATAAAGAATTCCATGCAAATACTTTTGATGAAATTGAGGCAATGAGTAAAAGTCATGGCATGGAAATGTTTCAAAAAAAAGACAAAGCACATTTAGTAGCCATGCATAAAATGAAGGACTTAATGGAGTCTTCTGACTCTAATGCGATGCGGGAATGGCTACAAGCAAAAAGAAAAGAATTTAATGCACTTCCTGAAAGAGGATAATCAAGCCTGCCTTTATGGTTAGATCTCGGTTAGTGCAGGCCTGCCTATGTCGGCAGACAGGCCTGCCTATGTTGGCGACAGAAGTGACAGACGTTCATTATACACCATCCAATTTTAAGAATACAGAATTCCTTAATATAAAAACTTCAAAAGCATAAAATTGGATTTGAAGAATTAGTTGTTTTAATTACCTTCGATTTGAATTTGGGAAAATATATTCTAACATGAATTTAGATGAATTCTGCTTTGGATTATTTTCTTGTAGTTTTACGTCTTATATAAACCAATTGCATGAAAATTCTTCATACTTCCGACTGGCATATCGGGAAACAACTTCATAAATATGATCTCACTGAAGATCTAGATTTGTTTTTTAAATGGCTGATTGACTATATCACAACTGAGAACATTGATGTTCTATTAGTATCTGGTGATATTTTTGATCAGGCGAATCCTTCCCAAGCTGCTTATAAGCAGTATTACGATTTACTGAAAAACCTTATTCAGCTCGATTGTAAAATTATACTTACCGGTGGAAACCACGATTCCCCAGCGGTATTAAATGCCCCTTCCGAACTGTTAAAAGCATTTGATATTACTGTAATTGGAGGCGCTACTAAGGAAGTGGAAGATCTATTTATAACCGTCAATAAAAACAACGAAAAGTTAGTGGTAGCAGCAGTTCCCTTTTTAAAGGATCGGGACATCCGCAAATCTGCTGCAGGAGAAAGCTATGCCACAAAAATTGAACAGATAAAATCGGGTTTACGTACCTATTTTTCAAATGTTACCACTCATTATAGCGACCACTATTCCGATGAAGTATTTATTTTAATGGGACATTTATATGTTCAGGGAAGTGAACTTTCCGAAAGCGAGCGCGATATTCAGATTGGAAATCAGGCCGGTGTAGAAGCTAGTATGTTTGGGGAAATTCCCCATTATGTAGCGCTGGGTCATATTCATAAACCGCAAGTAATTACTAAAGAAAAAAACATACATTATTGCGGTTCCCCTGTTCCGTTAAGTTTCTCAGAAAAAGAAGATCAAAAACAAGTAAATGTGATTACGGTGGAAAATAATAAAATTACCAAGGTCGCTATTGTTCCCATCCCCAAGCACAGAAACCTCATCACTTTTGAAGGCAGTCTCCAAGAATTAGCAGATAAATTGAATGCCTATTCTGAAGAAACTACTTTAACATCCCTAGCAGAAATAATTGTAAATGAGGATAATGAGAGCTTAGAAAAACGACAAGCTTTTGATGCGCTTACCGATTCCCAACTTAATTCCAATATCGAAATTGTAAAATCGCGACTCAATTTTAAAAGTAAAATTCGCGGTGCTAGTGATGCCTTTGCCGTAGGTACCGATGTAGCAGATGTTACCCCCATGCAGATGTTCGAAAAAAAACTGGAGCTACAAAGCGAATTAGAGAACACTGCCGAATTAAAGAACGCCTTTCGTGAAATCTTGGAAAAATTGAAATTATAGTCCATGAAAATCCTAAAAATAAGATTTGAAAATATTCACTCCCTAAAAGGAGAGCAGCAGGTTGATTTTGGTAATGGTGTTTTGGCAGATGCTGGACTGTTTGCCATTACCGGTCCTACTGGATCAGGTAAGTCGACTTTACTTGATGTAATAACACTTGCGCTTTACAATCGTATCGCAAGGGTAGATAAAGCGGTAAGCAATACTATTTTAGAGGATGATGGAGGCATTATGACTCGCAATATGAAACATTGCTATGCTGAGGTGGAATATCGCGTTAACGGCAAGGATTATCGTAGTCATTGGTCTATAGAACGCAATAGGAACAATAATTTAAACGCTCGTAAGCAGGAATTGGTAGAAGTAGCTACCGGTCAGATTCTTGAAGCTGGCACCAAGACTCCAGATAAAAATCAGGAGATTATTGGCCTTAGTTACGAGCAGTTTGTAAAAGCCATGGTGCTATCGCAGGGAGAATTTAGTAAGTTACTGCAGGCTCCACGAAACGAACGTAATAAGTTGTTGGAAGATATTACCGGGGCTCGCTCCTATCGTGAGATAGGAAAAGCTGTCTATTTTAAGTATAAGCAGGTAGAAAAAAACATTGCCTTAAAAGAAGCCGGTTTAGAAACTATAGAACTGCTCACCGCAGAGCAGGTTACGGAAAAGCAAAACGAACTTAAATCCCTAAATAAGTCTAAGCCTAAAATAGAAAAGGCCTATCAATCCACTTCGGAAAAAATAACCAATAGAAAGGAACTTCAGAAAAAACAAGCCGAAGAAAAAGAACTTCAAAAAGAACAGCTACAGTTAAAAAACGATTGGGATCAATTTAAACCGTATAAAGGTGAACTAGCATTACATGATAAATTAGCTAAGTATGGGTCCACCCTAACCGATTACGATACGATCTACAAGCAGGTAAATCAACTTAACGATGATAGAGAGAAACTAAAAAAATCCAAAGCTGCTGTAGAAGTACAACTTAACTCTTATTTAGAGACCGCCGAAAAAATTCTTAAAGAAAAGGTTGATGTTAAGTCTGCTAATGAGAAGCTTGATGTTTTCCGCAATAAGATTGCAGAACTCCAGGCAGAAGAGAAAAAAAAGCAAAGCGAAGCAGACTTGTATAAAACTACCTTAAATAAATATGTAAGGAGTATAAATCAGTTGGAGTATCAATTGCCCATGGCAGAGCACCCAGACTTATTTAAGTCGCAGTTAGAGGTTTTTGAAAATTCTGTAAAGGAAACTATTCAACAGTCTGGGGTAAGTTCTCTAGAGAAATTGAATGCGGAATTGGATAGCCGACGTATTCTAGTAGAAAAAGCGGGTGAGTTACTGGTTAGCAAGGAACAATTACTAAAGGTAGAAAAAAACCTTAAATCTCAGGCCGAGCAGCTAAAAGAGGTTCAAGACCAATTGGAAAAAGACACCACCACCATAAAATCTTTAGAAACGGAGGTAGCAACAGGCACAAAAGAGGTAGAATCTTTGGAGAAAACCCTAGCACAGCAACGCAAACATCAAAGTTTAGAAGAACATCGCTTGCAACTAGAGCCAGAGCAACCTTGTCCGCTTTGTGGGTCATTGCACCATCCCTATGCTTCTGAAACCCCCTATTTTGATACTAAGGAAGAACTGGTAAAAGAAAAAAAGAAATCGCTGCAAACCCAAAAAGATCTTCTTATTCAGTTATCTGCAAAAAAAGAATACCAGCTAAAGCAGATGGGCGACATAAATAACACTATAAAGTCTCTAAAAGAAGAAGAGGCCAAATATTTGGAATCCCTGAAAAATCTTAGCGATCATTTAAAGTGGGATTATAAAGAAGATCTAGATACCCTAAAATCTCGCCGACTCGATTTAAACCATCAAATAAAGAAAATGGAAAAATCGAAACAGGCCTTTCAGGCGACTTCTATTTTACAAGATCTAAAAGAAAGTTTAACGCAATGGGAGTTGAACCTAACAACCTATAATAAATTAAAGCAAGAACGTACTGCCCTTTTTAACGGGCCGGATATCAATGGTAAGGTAAACACCTTAACCACATCCATAACCAAATCTCATGCATCTATAACGTCACTTACGGATCAGTTAAATGAAAGTGCAGACAAACTAAAATTACAATCCGATTATAAGTTAAAAAAGGAAGAGGAACTGAATAGTATTATAGAGAAAGAAAAATTAGAAAGCATTAAGGCCTTACGATCTGCCATACTCCCAGAAGAGCGAGCTAGTAAAATTAGAAAGCGTGAAAATCACCTAAAAGAGGTACAAACCATATTAGGGCAAAAAGAAAATTCTCTAAAAAAAGTTTTAACGGAATTATCAGAAAAAGACGATGCTACCCTTTCTTTAGATACATTAACTACGCTATTTAATGAAGCAAAGTCGAGTTGGGATACGCTATCAGAAAATATTGGTAAGATTACCCAAAGTTTAGAGGCTGATGAAAAAGCTAAGAAGCGACAACAAAAAGCACAGGAAGAAATAGACTTACTAAAGAAAGACTTATCGCTATGGAAAACTATGAACGATTTAATTGGGGATGCAACAGGTAATAAATTCTCTAATTTTGTTCAAGACCTTACTTTAGAACAACTTATTGGTTATGCCAACAAGCGACTTGCCGAGTTTAGCGATCGGTATCTATTAGATATCCCCACGGCAGACGAAGCCGATAAAAGTGACACCCTCAAGGTTTTCGATAAGTATATGGGGAACGCCCGTCGCTCTGTACGTACTCTTTCCGGCGGTGAGACCTTTTTGGTCAGTTTGGCTATGGCTTTTGCGCTATCGGATATTGCCGCTAGAAATGTAAAGATAGAATCGCTTTTTATCGATGAAGGTTTTGGTACTTTGGATCCTGAAACTTTAGATCAGGCCATTACGATACTAGAGAAAATGCAAAATGAGGGTGATAAATCGGTTGGAGTAATCTCTCACGTAGGTGCTTTAAAAGAACGGATTACAACCCAAATTCAGTTAGAGAAGGGTAGTTTAGGGTATTCTACTTTAAAGGTAGTACAGTGATATTAACAGTAATTCTGATAAGGATTGGTGATATCTATGGGTCGCCATAATTATATTCTTGATAATATAGTATCTTTATCCTTCTTAGATTGGAATAAAAATTGTCAACTTCTACATTGCAATCTATCTAGGTATAGCGTTATTGATTAGTTTCAATTTTTAAAAAATCATCAACTTTTTTACGTAACCATTCGAAAAATTTTTCAGAAAACATGCCTGCAATGAATGCAAAGGTGAAATAGAATTTTTTATCCCCTGATTCTAATCGAAACTCTGGTAGGAAATCTGCTAAAACAAGGATCATAAAGCCTAGCAGACCTCCTAAAACAGGTCCAAGATAAATTTTTCTTTTCTCAAGACCTTTTTTAAAATTATATTGATATGCCAATATTTTAACTAAGGCGCCTAGAACTCCAAATGAAATGAGACTTAAAATATAACTCAAGGTATCTCCTAATTTCTGAAAAGAAGGATACCATTTTAAAAATATATTATATTGCTCATTCCATTTTACTTCCTCTAAATTTCTAAACTCTATTGTTTTTCCGTTATCAGTTATAAATCGCTTATCAACCTCCATTAATTGGGCGCTTTCGAACAATTCTTCTGTAAATATTTCTGCTATGCTACCAAGACAATAATAGAATGTAATAAAACCAATAATGAATAAATATAGGTTTTCAAGTATCTTATTAGAATTTACTTCCAAATATCGTTTCATTTTCGAGTATAGATTTCATTTGAAGGATGCGTATCTTGTAGATTAATTAATTCGAGGTCGCAATGAGGAGTATCAATATGGGATGTACAACAATAATATTTTAGTGTTTCTTCTACACTATTATCTTGTTCTTTATTAAAGGTTTTAGTTTCCCTACATGATAAAATAATAATACTTAACGCTACTAGTGCAAATCCATTGACAAGGCTTTTTTGTGGGATAAGTATCTTCATTATACAATATTAGTTATTACTCAAATAGAGGGATTTCCCATGAATATCACACATGTAGTCACCTTCAGCTTTTTAGCATTAATAACCGGAGTTATTACTCGTATTATAGCAACTATATTTTTTAGGGGGGAAGTGAAATAATGAAAATTCAACTAAAATAAATTTGTTGATTCATTAATTGGAGGGTTGGTTTATCGTTTGATTACTCTTAAATATACAGAATAATTAGTTTATTATCAATAATTTGAGAATTTATTAATCAAAACTAATAGGCTCAAAACTCCACAACCGCTTGAGCGCAATAGTATTTTAAATTAAAATATTACCTAAATTCCAATATAGAAGCTCGCGACAACATTTAAATAGATTATCCCAAATCAGATTTATACAGTCAATTATACTAAATGGTTTGGATAGCGTTATCAAGGAAAGTTTTAATCACATTAATCTATCGAAATTCCTAGGCCTATTTACGCATAATTATTCTTCTTTAAGTTTTTCTAAAACACTTCTAGGTATAGAAATTATAGTTCCATGCCTAGCACCTTCTGGGAATTTTATGCGATCTGAAACATCTTTCCAATTATGTAAATCTTTGGAGGTAACCGCACCGTATTGATGATTTATATATTTATCAAAATAAACAATGAACTGTCCATCTACGTAGGCAGTAGTGGGACCTTCTGCCCAATAATCTCCTGTAATAGGTTTTCCTGGTGCACTATAGGGACCTTCTAAGGCATTACTATAGGCTATTTTAATATTTTTTTGAGGTGGCTCAATAGTTTCGTCTTTTAAGAACATTACATATTGGTCTTTAATTTTTATGATATGTGAGTCTATTACATTAAAACCTGGTTCATACAATAGCCGAGTTTGGGCGTAGTTTTTAAAGTCTTGTGTTGTTGTGTAGTATATACGATGGTTGTATCCATTTTCTTTTTCAGATTTTGTTTCTGGAAATTTTCCTGATACTGTACTGGCCCAATAGATCATATATGTCCCTGTGTCAGGATCAAACGTTATTTCGGGTGCCCAGGTATTTCGATTGTCCTTTTGATGGGCCATAACGGGAATAAACTGTTGTTCGGACCAATTTATAAGATCTTTAGAGTAAGCATACCCTATTCCATTATAGGTCCAACTTACCGTCCATACCATATGGTAGTTGCCATCTCCCCCTTTAATTATACATGGGTCGCGCATAAGCTTATCCTTTCCTACAACCGGACTCAAAAATGAGGTGTCGTTCTTTAAAGCCTTCCATACAAATCCGTCTTCGCTATAGGCCAAATGGAGTCCGTCTTCACCATTACCTTTAAAATAGGAGAATAGTAATACCTCATCTTGGGGAATGCTGTACTCTATATAATAGGGATCCCACAAGTTAGTTGTTCTTGGGCCAGCATTAGAAATTAATTTTTCCTCTATAGTAGGCTTAGCAGTCAGCCTAGCTTTCACATAATGCGCTATGAAATGAAATAACGGGGCATTTTGCCCATCATTATCATTTAAGAATTGATTAGTTATTTCATGATTCTTCTCGAGATTTTCGTCAGTATTAATTCTATAACTATCTGGAGACCTCTTAGAATGCGACAATAATGAGCCGAATGCAATACAAAATAAGAAGGCAAGTAATTGGTGTTTTAAGTTTCTTATGGTCATTTATTAATTTCTATTAAAGGTCCTCTTTTCAGCAGAATTCCATTTATGTTTATCAATTTAGGCGGAATGTGTTAATTAAAACAGATTAATACTGACATTCACTAGTCAACATATTCTTCCGGCAGGTACACATAATAGGAATTAGGAGAAATATGTTTAAAACGGTAATGCACCTTCATATTATAATATTCAATGTCTGTTTCTTCACTTAAAACTAGGGTATTCTTAGGAATGCCTATCGGGAAAGTAATTGGGAGTTCTATATCACCCTCCAAATTATTAAAGTGATGCAATACCCGCATATCTATATCACTAGTACCCAAATAAAATATGGAAGGATCTGGTTGCCCTTTAAAAAACACCTCATATTTCTCCCCTTCAAAAACTTCCCAACCATGAACAGAATCACCAAATATTTTCTTTTCACCTCTAGGCTTCCAAAAGTCGGGAAATTGGTTTTCATCAACAAAATCAATTACTTGTATATCTATTGTATTTGGGGTATTCATTTCAGGTTCTTGATAATTAAAAATGTATTCTCCATTTGGCTTAGCCACCACCCATTCGCACATTTCACTACTAATTCCATAAGAAGTGAATCTCTCAAATAACCAATAATTTAAATTTGGTTCTCTAAAAACCCACATTTCCTTCCATTCTCTATCTTCATCAAGATACTCCCACATCCACAATTCGGTAAAGTGAATTTCTTTTAAACCTTCTAAATCAGGCTCCGCATAGTCATCCTCATAATGCTTACCGTCTAAAATATTTTCTTCACTTTCTAATATCAATTCATCTGCAGTTGGAATGCTGTTTTCTATATGTTCCAACTCATCAACCTCCCCCACCGCAACAGTTGTTTCTTTAAATTTTTCCGAAATAAAAGCACAGCTAGTAAAAAGGAAGAGTAAGCAAAAGCAAGTGAAGTACTTTGTCATGATAATAACTTCTTAAGAGGTACAATAAGGATTAGATACTGATATTCGTTTTTTAAATTTAAACAAAAAATGCTGATTGAACGCCCATTTAAAGTAAACCCAAAGGGTTTAGCGCTGAATATTCGTTTAAAATCATTAAACCTTAGATTAATTGACGAACAGACCAATAGAACGACATTAATGATTTTGCATTCATATTTTTATTGTTCTTTATTTTTAGGTTTAAGAAATAAGTTTATATTGGGTATGTATTAAGTTGTTTGTTTTGTAATTGATTAATAAGCGCTTTTTATCAATTTTTCTAACCTATTTGCTTTCATTTAGTTCATTGACTTTTATTTCCTTTTCACTAGTATTCATGAACCTCCTTCGTCGGTTTCTTTTTGCTCACCCAATTAATTAGCATTCATGAATTCTGTTAATGAAAATTGGCATTGGTATGAATAATAGAAACGAACTGGACCGATAAACTAAAGTGCCGAGTACCTTACATAAGTTTGTTGGTAATTCACAAAAGCATTTGTTTACTAATCTATAAGATTTTTTCCTTGCTTTGACTGTTCTTTCATTTTACTCAAGTGGTTTTTATTTGTTTTTTAAAGGATTTCGTGAATCTTCGATTTCTTTGCTTGTCCAAAGAAAACGAAACAAAAGAAAAGACACCCTAACCAATAAATTTTTTCGACACCGAGGTCGAAAAACCGTATTCGAAACTTCGCGTCGCTGCGTGCCTTCGCTCCTGTTCTCGAAGCTTTCGAACACTATTTTGAGTTTAGGGTAAATTTGGCTGCGCCTAGCTACGACTAATAAACCTTTCGTTACCAAACGTAAAAAATTCTTAAACATCTACAGGACTAATAAATGTAGTTAAGGTATTTCTAGAGAGAAAACTAAACTTATGTTAGCTAAGGTCCGTGTTCTCGGACCATCTATAGTGAGGGACTCAATCCTACCGAAATGGTTCATAATAATGATTCAGCTTAGTCAGCTAAAAGAATACGCTATGAGAATAATCTTTTATTAGACCAATGTCTATTTTATAATCTAGAGGCTTTATCTAAAATTCCCTATTATGGATAATATAAGTAAAAGAGAAACCTTATTTTTAAGGGTCCGTAGACAATATAAGCTTCGGTAAGATTAAATCAAAAACATCGAGAATCCTTCCAATAATGAAAAAAACCATATCAATACCCTTAGTCGCACTTTGTTTATTTATAGGACAAACGTTAACCGGCCAATCCTACACTTCTAAGCAAATAGATTCTATAGTCAATAAATCCATGAACATAAGACCCAATGCTGGAATTGCAGTTGCTGTAGTAAAAGACAATGAGGTAGTCCATTTAAAAGGCTATGGGGTAAGATCTATACATACCAAAGAGGCTGTAGATGAGAATACTCTATTTGCAATTGCCTCTAATTCCAAGGCATTTACTACAACAGCACTAGCTATATTGGTTGATGAAGGCAAACTAAGTTGGCATGATAAGGTGGTAGATCATATACCAGAGTTTAAAATGTACTCTCCTTATGTTACAGAAAGCTTCAATATTCAGGATTTACTAACGCACAGAAGCGGACTTGGACTTGGGGCTGGAGATTTAATGTTTTTCCCTGATGGGTCTAACTTTACCATTGAGGATGTATTACAGAGCTTTCAGTATCAAAAACCTGTATCCGCATTCAGGACTAAATACGATTATGATAATTTGCTCTATATAGTAGCTGGGGAAGTTGTTTCTAGAGTTAGTGGAATGAGTTGGGCCGATTTTGTAGAAACCAAAATCATGAGCCCCTTGGGAATGGATAGGTCTGTAGGTGTTTATCAGCGATTACAAGACAAAAGTAATGTAGCATTTCCCCACTCAAGTCAAAAGGGACAATTAAAACAACTGGAACACTATACAAAAAGTGACGAGGCGCTGGGCGCTGCTGGGGGAATTTATGCTAGTGTAAAGGATTTAAGCAAGTGGCTTTTTTTAAACTTAGACAAGGGGAAGTATGGTGAGGATTCTAACAAACAACTCATTTCTGAAAATAATCACAAGGAAATATGGCAGCCCCACACTAATATCGAATTTAATGTAGCGTCTAGACCACCTTATAATACACATTTTAGATCCTATGGCTTAGGCTGGCACCTTAGCGATAGGAACGGTTATATTGTTGCAGAACACACAGGTAGCCTGCCAGGAATGCTTTCTAGAACGATACTTATTCCCGAATTAAAGGTGGGGATTGTGGTGCTTACCAATACAGACCCAGGATCGTATAGTTCGTCTACTATAGCCAGTACTATAATGGACGCCTATTTAGGAGTTGAAAAAACCGATTGGATAGCAAATGCAGATAAGAGATTAAAGGAAAGTGAAGCTGAATCAGATTCGGCCATTACCGCAGTATGGCAAACGGTAGAAAAAGCAAAATCGACCCAAATTGATTACTCCAATTTCGTTGGCACCTACCAAGATAATTGGTTTGGAAAGGTAGATGTCTTTTTAAAGGATGGCAAGCTATGGTTTAAGTCCTATAGATCTCCAAAATTAAATGGGGAAATGTTCTTTTATAAAGCGAATACTTTTGCTGTAAAATGGGAATATAGGGATATGCCGTGTGACGCTTTTGCGATGTTCACTTTAGATGAGAATGGTAAGGCAATAGGAATAAAAATGAAAGGCATATCGCCAAATATAGATTTCAGCTTCGACTTCCAAGATTTAGACCTAAAACGAATAGATAAATAAGCTAAGCATAGTTTAAGAAATAAGTAATATAAATTTGAGGAGGTTCCCCTTTGCATTTATGGCTTCAGTTTTATTGTGTTTTATAGAATAGCACCTCCCATTGTCTTATTCTATCGCACCGTACTAAATTGGCTTGTAAATAATATACTTCCATAAAATAAAATCTGCCCAAAGAAGGGCAGATTTTATACTATTCTAAACTAACCCTTTCAACACGCTACGTTAGAAAAAT
Organism: Arenibacter latericius DSM 15913; assembly: GCF_000424985.1. Classification (GTDB taxonomy): domain Bacteria; phylum Bacteroidota; class Bacteroidia; order Flavobacteriales; family Flavobacteriaceae; genus Arenibacter; species Arenibacter latericius. The sequence goes on along the minus strand of NZ_AUKX01000004.1, from coordinate 24,283 downwards.
GAATCGCTTTGGGAATAGCAAGAAATCAAACTGTAACACTAGTTTTTATGGGGTATAACAAAAAACGGAATATCAGAATGATATCCTATTCTCTTTATAACAGGCTCTTTAATAAAATCTTCAATTATACCATGCTCATAATTAATCATGGTAAGGATATTAATATTATTTTCTTCAATAAAACTTTCTATAGCATCTTCTTTCTTCCCTTTTTCAGGAACCCAATTAAAGCTATGTTGATAGTCCCTTAAATTAGTTTTAAGGAAATCCATATTCACATTCTGTTTTTCAGTAAGTTCATCTGTGCTGTTAATATGCAGCACTTTAATACTTGAATTATATAAAGCTGCTAAATTTTTAATAGGCTGTAATTCATCTCCATACTCCCTATTAAAATCGGTAGGAAAGCCAATCTTATTTGGTGCTACATATTCAAAATTACTTGGTATCAACAGTAAAGGACAAAGTCGCACCTTGTCTATTACAGATACTGTATTACTACCAAAAAGAAACTCTTTAGCACCTGTAGCGCCTTTTGTTCCCATTACTATTTGGTCTATAGAATGCTCTTCAATTACACTCTTTATAGCATCCAACAACGGATCGAGACGAAAAAGGGTTTCAAACTTATGGTCGCTATTTGTGCTATTCTTTAAAGCACGTTCTTTTACCTCTGTCAACTGCTCTTTTGCTTTCTCTTGAATTGTGTCTATATAACTAGGGGAAACGTAGGTTCTAGATCCCGAAGTGAAGGTCCACGCGTGTAAAAAATAAAAGGTACACGGCTTTTTAGCATATAGTTTTAATGCATACTGTGCTGCACTCCACGCATTTTCCGAAAAATCTGTAGGTATTAAAATATGATGTCTCATACTGTTTTTAGTTCCTTTATCTTTTATAAGAATTAATGTTCATTTTAAAAAGTAAAGCTAAGAGTTAAAGGCAAGGAGTAAAATGACATCTGTCAGTTTTTAATCGATTTAAACGAGCAAGAATGGGCTGTTAATTATCGCCTTGTCACTTCAGATTGTTTAACCATACTACGTTCATAGATTAGGACTACTCAAATAGAACTTGTTCTCTCTTGGTTTAATATTTACCTTCCTACCTTTTTTAAAACACTACTAAAAATGGCTAGATACAAAATAGATCTTTTTGATAAATAATTCATTTTGGAAATTGATGCATAGCAGTAGCAATTTTTTAATAGATAGTAATTACTAAAGAAAAGGAATGAAAAATTCTGTTGATAAAGGTCTTCGTAGGTCTTTAACCTTAATGGATGCAGTAGGCATTGGTTTAGGTGCAATTATAGGGGCGGGTATATTTGTAGTAACCGGAATCGCAGTTGGTGTTTCGGGTCCGGCTTTTATTATCGGGCTTCTGGCAGCTGGAATTATCGCTGCTTTTAATGCTTTAAGTTCAGCACAATTAGCAGCGGTATATCCGCAATCCGGAGGCACTTATGAGTATGGGTATATTTTATTAAATCCTGTTTTTGGTTTTTCTGCTGGTTGGATGTTTTTAATTAGCAAACTTTCGGCTGCAGGAGTTGTAGCTATAGGATTTGGTAGTTATTTCTATCAATTAGTTCCAATAACTTCCCCTATTAACCTATCTATCATTGCAGTTATTCTGCTCACCGCTGCCAATTATTTTGGTGTTAAAAAAGTGGGTAATCTTAATATTGCTATTGTTGCCATCACCATAACATCCCTTTTATATCTAACATTTAGTGGAATACCCGAAATAAAAGAGGAGAATTTTAAACCCTTTGCCCCATTTGGAATTTCGGGAATTGCAGAAGCGGCTGCATTACTATTTTTTGCATTTACTGGTTTCGCAAGAATCGCGACGCTCGCAGAAGAAGTATCCGAGCCCAAGAAAACTATACCTAAAGCAATTATTATTACCATTGTAACGGCTTTATTACTATTCCTAGCCATTTCTATAATAGCTATTGGGGTTATAGGTTCGGAAAAGATGGCAAGTAGCACTTCCCCATTACAACTAGTTGCAAACGCACTTTCTACTCCTGCAGTTAGCATTATAATAAATCTAGGAGCTTCTACCGCCATGTTAGGGGTATTGCTAAGTCAGGTTTTAGGAATAAGTAGAATGATGTTGGCCATGGGTAGGAGGCGCGACCTACCCCCTATTTTTCAACGAATACACAGTCGTTACCAGGTACCCCATATAGGGATAATGGTTACAGGTGTAATCATCTTACTATTTACCCTCCTCGGTTCATTCGAATTTATTGTAAGAGCAGCTACTTTTACTATTCTTTTATATTATAGCATAACTAATATAGCAGCCATAAGACAACCATTAAAGGAACGGATATATGGCAAATTCATCCCTGCTTTCGGTCTTTTAGGTTGCCTAATTATGTCTGTTTCCCTTCCCATAAACGTCATAGTTTCTGGTGTTGGATTACTTCTTATTGGTTTTGTGTTCCGGTACTTAGTTCATAAAGTATATGGTTAGGCTTATACTGCCCTTTCTCAAGACCTAGTATTTAGATTTAGGAGATAACAAAAATAGGTGAGGTAAATCGATTCAGTTATTATGAAGTATGGGTGGATTACTTTTTTGCATCAAATTTTAGCAATAATTTTTTTGAAGGAATTGTACTAGCAAGCAGTATTTAAACTAGGAGATTTCTATTCAGATTCTATCCATTTTAAAAAACCAATAAACCACTCTATTTTAGTAGTTTTGTCATCTGAGGAAATTGAGCTAAGTTGCTCCACTAATTAATTAAGAGGGAGCACATGCTGAACTATCAGTCTCTATATTCAAATACATGAAAGTACCTGCAACCATTGCCATTAAACTAACCAAAGTAGCCGAAAGAGCTGTAAAACAAGGACATCCTTGGGTATTTGAACAAAGTATTGATAAGGGTCCGGCCGGAACTGCAATTCCTGGAAGTTTGTGTGTATTATTTGACCACAGGACCAATAAGCCCTTTGCTTTTGGATTATGGGACCCAAGAGAAATTATCCGCATCAAAATTATTTACAGGGGTACTCGACTACAACTAACGCCTGACTTTTGGAGAGATCAACTTAAAGAAGCGTATTCTAAAAGAAACGACTTAATTAAAAAAGGAGTTACTGGCTACAGAGGTATTCATGGCGAAAATGACAGCTTTCCAGGGTTAGTATTGGATGTATATGCTGAGGTAGGAGTGTTAAAAATTTACTCTGAAATATGGAAACCTTATACAGAAGTTCTGATAGAAGAGATAAAAAGGCAATATAACCTAGCGACAATAGTAATCCGATTTAGTCGAAAAATTCTCAAGCACAATTCGTTTCCCTATGAAGAGGGAGCTGTTATTGGCAAAGCACTTCCAAATGAAAAAGTTGCATTTAAAGAATATGGCGTACAGTTCTTTGCCTATACCCAATCGGGGCATAAAACGGGTTTTTTCTTAGATCAAAGACCTAATAGGTTATGGGTGCAACAAAATGCAAAAGGAAAAAAGGTATTGGATGTATTTAGTTATGCAGGTGGTTTTGGCATACACGCATTAAAAGGTGGAGCCCAGTCTTTAACTTCAATAGATATTAGTGCACCCGCAATGGATGTTGCTTCAGAAAACTTGGTGCTTAATGGACTAAACGCCAAAAAATGGACACCCCTGGTAGCGGATGCGTTTACCGCTTTAGAAGAATTAATTACACAGAAAAAGCAATTTGATATTGTAATTATAGATCCACCTTCTTTTGCCAAACAAGCCAGTGAAGTACCCACAGCTTTAAAACAATATCAGCGATTAGCGCAATTAGGTAAACAATTGGTGGCTGTAAATGGTACTTTAATCTTAGGCTCCTGTTCTAGTAGAATTAATTTAGAAGACTTTGAGGTAGCACACCAAAATGCGGGGATTATCCCTTCTAGTGGATGGAAGTTTTTACATGCTACTTTACACGATGATGATCATCCTATTTCTTTTCCAGAAAGCAAATATTTAAAAACAGTTTTCTATAAAAAAACCAAGGAATCCTAAGCAGGTGCGATGGTGACTAACCCTACTAGAGAACAGATTGCTTAGGACAATATTTAAAAGGATTTTAGTTTCAGAAGATTCTAATTCATTTTTTCCTAAATTGTACATCCGGATCAGAACAAGATGAGATTTAGTTTTGTTAAATAATAATCGGGTTAACCATTAAAATAATTAAATGAGTTTAGAGTGTACTTACTGTAAAGGAGAACTAAAAAATGGACAAGTCAGTATTCACGGGACATTTGGTGGATTTATGCTATTTGGACTATCCCATCAAAACTTATATTTTAAATCGGATTCCGGTAAAGAAATTAAAATTTTAGGCAGCACTATAAGCACTCCTGCACTGAGATGTGAAAATTGTGGAGTGGTTATCCTTAACAAAACAATAGATTCACAGCGTCCGCGAGAAATTCTCAATGAGATACTTACTGTAACCGCTTCAAAAGAATTACAAGAAAGTATTATGAAGGCCAATCCAGAGGCTAATATTCAGGATGAAATAGAAAAAATGTGGGTAGATTTTTATTCACCTCAAGCAACTGAATTTAAAGAATCGTTCACTTCAGATGAGCTAGTATTCTTATCAGAATTTAATGACCTAATAGCCTCTAAAAACTGGAAAGAAATTGAAGCTGTAGCAGATGCTAAAATAGACTCGATAGTAGTAAATTAAGGGATACCCTCAAATTATAAGGATCCCATAAATTAGTCATTCATAGGATCCTTAATTACTACTGTGTACTATAACAAATGGTTAGCTACCATCTTCAAATACCTAATCACATTTATAAGAAAGATTGGTTTTGTAGTACTTACCTCCTACTGAGATGATACATCCATTCTTGTTGCACGCCCTTCGTTTATATAATCCTCTTCCTTTGGGTTTGGGCCATATTCATTGGTTCCTGAAGTTCCTTCGGTCACAAAAAGAACCAATAACCAAATTCCTCCAATTAATGGAATCAAGCCAATTAATATCATCCAACCACTTTTTCCAATATCATGAAGCCTTCTTACTCCAACCGCTAAACTTGGAATAATAATAAACAAAGCATATAAACCATATAATGGACCATAACCTATCTCCTTCATTGCAATCCCCAGAACATTATCGAGAACTATTGCTACCATTGCAAAAATCATATTGAATAATACAAACATCCAATATTCTTTTCTTCTAGCCCTACCATTAAAGTCAGCAAACTGTTTTAAAACTTTTAAATACCAATTCATATCTATTTTCTTTAATTATCCTACTCGTAAGGTTTTTCAGTTGCACCCCGTTTATTAAAGTGGGTTGCGGACTCCACTACTACTATTTATGTCTGAATATGTCTGAACAGATACATTGGTTAAAATCAACTTTTCGAACTAACGAACCTAAATTATTGATTTTATTGAACGGATAAATTATTATAATAGTATAGTTGCTTACTTGTTTCTATAAAATGGAATTCCTATTATAAGAAATGATAAACACCTATTTTATTGCTAATTTTATAGTGTGTAATCCCTCAGAGCAGATCTCTGACGGGAATTAACAATTAGTCAAAAAATAATAAACAGATGAAAACAAAAACAGTAGAACTAGTAGCAAGTCCAAGGGACCCCCATTTTGTGGGGGATGGATTTAGGGTACATAATTTTATTCCAAGCGGATTCAGGATGGATATGGAGCGAATGAGTCCCTTTATTATGTTGGACTACAATTCCAAATATACTTTTCCGCCTTCCGACACTCCTAGAGGGGTTGGTGTGCATCCCCACAAAGGTTTTGAAACCGTAACCATAGCTTATAAAGGTAAAGTTGCCCATCACGATAGTAGCGGTGGCGGCGGAACAATAGGTGAAGGCGATGTACAATGGATGACTGCCGCTAATGGGGTATTACACAAGGAATACCACGAAGCGGAATGGAGTAAAAAGGGTGGCGAATTCCAAATGGTACAATTATGGGTGAACCTTCCTGCAAAGGATAAGAAAAGTGATCCAAAATATCAGGCAATAAAATATGAAGATATCAATCGCTATGAACTTAATAACGAATCCGGTAATATAGAAGTCATCGCGGGTGAATACAAAGGCACAAAAGGTTCTGCTTCTACCTTTACTCCCGTACATATGTTTAATGCCAAACTAAAAAAAGGCGGAAAGGCAGATTTTCAATTTCCTGCCCATTATACTACTGCCTTGCTTGTTATAGAAGGAAGTATGGTGATCAACGGAAATGAAGAGGTGCCTACAGATCATTTGGCATTAATGGCAAACGACGGAGAAACTTTTGAAATTGAAGCGACAGAGAATGCTGTAGTGTTGGTGTTAAGCGGAGAACCCATTAATGAACCCATTGCCGCACAAGGCCCCTTTGTAATGAATACCAGAGAAGAATTGTTAGAAGCCTTTAACGACTTCAATACCGGTAAATTCGGTTATTTGGAAGACTAAATTATAGGTGTGAAAGAAACCTTTTTATACTTACCAGTAAACTACTTCGGGGCAGGCCCGCCTGTAAGATTCGGGCAAGAAAGCCTCGGAGCAACTTGCCTGACGACAGTCAGGTTTAAATATCGATTATTGAGTAAAATTAAATGCCACGTCAATTTGCCGTGGCATTTGTGTTTATGCTTAGTTTCAATGTTTATATTCAAAATATGGAATAAGGTATTAAAATATGATAATAATTTAATGCCTAGATACGAATAGCTGCGCGCCTTTACCGAGGTTCTTTTGGGCATACACGTTTAAGGGCTTTAGCCCAATCCGTATTGCTTGATTAACCGGAAATCATTAAAACTACACTAAGTCTGCCTGTACAATTCAATACGAAATAATGTTTACAATAAACTTAAATATTTATTCCCCTTGAAACATATTAAACCATTTCTTCGCATTATGTAAGTAGATCTTATCTACCACCCGCTTTGGTAGTTTTAAGCCTTTAAATTCTTCATTTATCAGGTTGCTTGTCATTACCTCATCAGTTACAAAAAATCGCCAATCGCGCAGCCAGGTATCATGCATCTCCTGTTGTAATTCACTGGCATCATCCTTTCCTTCATCAACTAAATCCGTTGCATAAAGTACACGATCTTGGTACTTTATAAAAAAGTTGCGCACCTTTTCCCTATCCTCTGCAGTCTGATAAAAAACCTGACCCATTCTAGCTGCAAGATCTATTGCCATATTTGGGAACTTATCTAGCCTTTTTGCCAATTCGTCTACACTCCATTCCAAACTCCCCATATGCGCTCCAATAAAGACTAGATCAGGGTGATTTTCCAACATTCTGTCCCGAGCTGCTATCTGCTCTTCATAAGAGGGTAGTTCTGGGTGTTGGTACATATGGTACTGAGGATGTTCTTCAAAATATTCCCTATCGTTATTAGTGGTCATTTCATCTAAGGGAAGCCAACAGTTTTTTGGTTCTCCTAAGTGTCCTAGCACGGGTATCTTTTTACTTACCAGGTGATTGAAAATTGAATCTAACCTGGGGTGATCTATCATAATTAATTGGTTTTCTTTATCACGAAAATCCATACCAATATTCTTCCAAACCTTAACGCCAATTGCTCCTTCTTCAAAATTCTTATCCAACCAAGCAATGGTATTCTTTATGAAGTCGGGATTATCCCAATCTTCTATAGAAAATGAGGAAACAACTTCAAATTGCTCTGGATGGACTTTCTTTTGAGAAAAACTATAATCGTATTGTGATTTTATGAGTTCCTTCCAATTAGAAAGATCCACCATAATATTCAGCAATCGAAAATTGTCTTTCTTTGCTTGTTCTACAAAACTGTTCCGATTAGTAAAGACATGAATATGAGTATCTATTTTAGATACGCTATTAAAGTCTTCCAAAGTATAATATTCTTTGTTTTCCATGCATGATAATGTTAACAGTATTAATAAGGCACTCCACCGTAGTAGTTTCATTCCGTTGGTTTTTTTATCGGTATATATTGTGTTGTTTATTTTATAATTGGTTCTTTAGGGCTTGAAAACCAATTTGTCTACTCTACCTGCTTTTCATTTAGCTCATTGATTTTTAATTGTTTTTAAAAGGCATTCATGAATTCCGTTAATAATAATAAACAAGCGTATGAACAAAAGAAACCAACAGGGCCGAAAAACCAAGGTATTGTGTTCTTTACGTGAGAATTTTTGTATTTCACAAAATCGCTTATTAACTAAACTATAGAGAATCCGCTTTGCTTTGAGTGTTCGTTCATTTTTTGCATCGCCCAAAAAACGAACCAAAAAACGCTAGGCTGATTTTAATGTTCTATAAATCTACGTACTTTCCACGCCGCGCCGTCCAGGCCGCTTTCACTAGGGTGAAACGCTCTTTGGACGGCTTCCTCCACCCGCTGTGAAAAGCACTTGATTTTTAACGAAAATTAAAATAGGCCGTAACCCTAGTAAGAATCATGATTCTTAAAAGTAAAAAGTATGTTAATCAAAAATATAATTAAACTATCTTGTCGGCTTTCTTCCTTCCTATGAGTGAATATTCAATTTACTCAAGTGATTCTTATTTGTTTTTTAACGGTTTTTCGTGAATCTTCAATTTCTTTACTTTCCAAAGAAACAGCACCGATAAACGTAGTTACGGTGTACCTTGGTTTAAAGGAGCCAGCCGTAGCCAATACCAATGTGTTAAAAGGCCCTCCCTTCAAATGCAAATCGTTGCATTTATATTTCGGTCCTTTGTGGATTAGGGATTTTGCTTCGCGTTTATTAAAAATTTATACTATCCCCTAAACTAACTCTCTTTAACAAGTATTCATGCCGATTAAAAGATTATAATAGGTTCCTTATATACATATCTTTATTAAGTATCAAGTTCATGCTTCTAAAAATAGAAATTAAAGACAGTTGTTAGCTCTTTACTGCGCATAACTCCGGTAGAAAGGAATGAACAGGCATCCCTTATTTTTCTTTTTAAAATACGCACTATTGGCCATTCAACTATCCGAATCTTTATGATCTGTTTTAGGTAAAATGTTTTGTGCCTTATTATCTAACACCAGCGGTCCGACGAGATTTTCCCTGAAGAAAAACATGAACAGCAATCCTACTACCAAGGCTATTATTGCCGGAACCAACCAAATGGATTCCCATTGGTAACTTAAAACCCCTTTAATTTCTACAAGGAAATTATCGGTTACTGCTCCAGATACAAAAGAACCAATAAACATCCCCACCCCATAGGTAGCAAAGGTAATTAGCCCTTGGGCTGAATTTCTAAAGGAAGGTTTACACTTCTTATCAATATAAATCTGTCCCGATACAAAAAAGAAATCATAACAAACTCCATGTAAAATAATCCCTAAATACAGCATCCAAATTCCAGGACCTATATCTCCATAGGCAAAAAGAAGGTACCGCACTACCCAGGCAAAAATACCTATCAGCATCATTTTTTTAATGCCCAGCCTTCTAAAAGCAAGGGGCATCAACAACATAAATAACAATTCAGAAACCTGCCCCATAGTCATTTTAGCGGCAGCATTATCCATCCCCATATCATTTAGGAAGGGATTGGCAAAGTTGTAGTAAAATGCCAAGGGAATACAGACTAAAATCGAGCTAACAAAAAATACAATAAAGGATCTTTTCTTAAATAGGACGAGCGCATCTAAACCTAGAATGGAGGAAATGCTTGCACTTTTACCCGTAGGTGGAGTACTTGGCAGAAAGAAGCTAAGTATCCCTAATACCAAAGAACAATAGGCTGCAATACGAAAAGTCATATAAGACGTTTCCAATTCCATGAACCCTATTAGAAGTCCGGCTGCAATCCACCCTACAGTTCCTAATACCCTAATACGTGGAAATTCCTTATCGGGGTCTTCCATTTGAGAAAAGGAAATGGAGTTCACCAAAGACATGGTAGGCATATACAACAAGGTATAGAGCAAAATTAACCACCAAAATTCTTGAAAATGAGAAACGGTACTTATATAATACAAGGTAGCAGCTCCCATTAAGTGTAGTGTCCCTAATACCTTTTGGGCGGAGAAAAATCGGTCAGCAACCAATCCCACAAAAAAAGGTGAAATAATAGCGGCAATAGAAAGGTTGGCATAGGCTGCCCCTACCTGTGTGGCATTTACCTCTAGGGAAGACATTAGATAGGTGCCCATGGTAACATACCACGCTCCCCATATAAAATACTCCAATAGCATTAATACGGATAGACGTAATCTTACTGTGTTTTTCATGCTGGTAGTTGGTTATATATTTTGTTGAATGATTCAATTGGTCAGAAAGAATCATAAGAAAAGAAAAACCTGACCATATAAAGTCAGGCTTCCAATTCCTTAAAAACTAGTTACTAAGCAAAGGAGCTATTTGCTCAGGAGACGTTACTCCTGGTGGGAGTTCTATTACTTTTAAATTTCTAAAGTGAATTTCCGCTCCTTCAGATTCCAGACATAAATACCCTTTCTTTTGAGTGGACTTAGAAATTCCGTTTACAAATTTTCCGTTTACCGCAAGTTTAATCACCCCATCTACACAAACAACATCATAGGTATTCCATTCTCCTTTTCCTTTAGCTCTATTCTCAATAGATTTACTTCTCTCCCCTCTTGGATTGTCTGGTTTAGTTACGACACCACCTACACCCCAAACTTCTCCATGAACATAGGCTATTGGTTGTGGAACGCCATCTTTTGCATTTATATTTACCCAATCTAATTCTAACATCTGAATTTCCACCCCATCTGGCAATGGAGAATTCCCCTTAGGATCTGCACCACTCCAGGCGAAGATTCCAGAGTTCCCTCCAGCTTCCATATGTCGCCATTCTACATGCATAATAAAGTTTTCGTACTGTTTTTCTGATCTTACCACTCCAATAGGATGACCTAGATTTACCAACACCCCATCCTCACCAACGGTCCACCCCTCTTTTACGGTATTCACATTAATCCACTTAATAGCAGATTCTTCTCCCGATTTCCCAGAGATCATATTTTCCCAGGTATTATCGCTACCAAATTCAAATTCGAATGCCTGATCCTGGGCATTAACTTGAACCCCAGTTAGGGCAATCAATACCACCGATAAATGGGCAATTTGTTTTCTAATTGAAAAATTCTTCATGTTCTTATGGTTATATATTTTTTTTACAATATAGCAATGGTCCTATATATTACAACATATATTTTTTTAAAAGGATATAGTAAACTCGAAAAAAAGCGATTCGGGCAATTCCAAACCACTTTTTCACGAGAACTATAATTACACCATTTTGGTCACTCCTGGTATTGCTATTCCAGGTCCATCATACTTTAAGTCCCAACTGTATTTATCATTCTCCGGACCTAGGGATACCTTAGAATTCATCGCTTCCTCCCAGGTAATAGTCTGTCCGGAATAAGCTGCATCTCTAGCAATAATTGCCATTAGCGTGCTGTTCGCAGCCCTTTCTCCATCGTTTATAGCACTTCCCTTACGGATAGATTTAAACAAGGCATCGTGCTCACTTTGGTACATATCATTGGTTTCCCCTTCATACCTCCATTCATTTTCTCCCCAAATCTCATGTCTATTGCCCTGATAAAAGGCATTACCTAATGTCCCTGCAATTTCTACAGAGTTTTTAGACGATCCTCCACTTAGCTGTCTGGTAGAGATATTCCCTTTTAATCCGCCGCCATAATCGAATTCTACAGCAAAGTGGTCATAAATATTACCGTATTTTTTATCCGTACGCCACTGCCTACCTCCTACTCCGGTGGCACTCAACGGCATTCTTTCGCCCATGGCCCAGGAAATCATATCGGTACTATGGACAAACATTTCAACAATAAAATCGCCACTCAACCAATTGTAATAATACCAGTTACGCATTTTATACTGCATATCATTCCAATCTGGTTGGCGATCTTTATACCAAAGTTCCCCTCCGTTTCTAGTGGAGGAAATGGATTTTATATCTCCTATTTCTCCGTTCAACACCTTTTCAAAGAAGGCCTGTTTAGGCAGGTCGTACCTAAAACACAAACCAGAAACTATGGACAGGTTCTTCTCTTTGGCCAATTTTGATGCTGCCAAAAATTTACGTATCCCAGGGGCATCTACGCCAACGGGCTTTTCATAGAACACATGTTTACCCGCTTCTATAGCTGCACTAAAATGCTTTGGCCTAAACCCAGGAGGTTCGGCCAATAGCACCACATCTACACCAGAATCAATTAATTTCTGATAAGCATCAAAACCAACGAACTGTCTTTCTTTTTTTACATCAGCTCGCTGTCCATGTTCATTGTTTATCAATTCTAAGGAGGTGGTTAACCGATCTTCAAAAACATCGGCCATAGCATGCAGAACCGTATTGGGGTCAGCATTAAGTGCTTGTACGGCCGCACCGGTACCTCTACCTCCGCAGCCTACCAATCCTACCTTCAACACCTTATCCTGTGCAAGGAAAGGATTTGCAAAACCGGCATTTAGGGTCGCTGCACTAAAAAGTGTAGCGGCCCCTGCCTTTTTTATAAAGGCTCTTCTATCTGAACCTTCTGATGAACTATTCTCTTTTTTAAACATAATTTCTACTTAACATACCCTGGATTTTGGGTAATTACATCATTAATATCCATTTCTGCTTGAGGTACAGGCCAGCAATAATCCCTACCAGCATTAAAGCTCGCTATCCTTCCATAGTCTAATATCTTCCATTGCCCAGCATCCTTGTAGTACATACCTTGAACCAATCCGGCTTTTACTTCACCTATCTTCCAACGGTTAATATCAAATAAACGCAAGCCTTCAAAAGCCAATTCTCTTGCTCTTTCGTCTCTAACCATTTCTCTTAATTCTGCCTGCGTCTTTCCTGGGGTAATCGCTGGCATTCCTACCGTAGGTCGCTGTCTAATATCATTAATTGCCTTGTAAACCGAAGCATCTATGTCATTTAATTCTATTTTAGACTCGGCATACATCAGCAATACATCAGCATAGCGCATCAATATCATATTAATATCTCCTAGGTTAGAGTTAGCAGCAAAAGACTCATAATCTACCCACTTCTTTAAATTATAACCGTGAACGGTAGAAAACTCCGTACTACTAATCTTATCAGGAGTAGGACTATCTGGCCAGGAGTTATAGGTATTATTGTTTCCTATAGGCTGACCAGTATAATAAGCGATATAATTCCACCTTGGATCTTTATTCTCAAATGGATTATCTGGATTCACAGGGCCGGTATATTCGTACTTTTCAAAAAGACCGTGCATAGGCTCTACTCCAGAACTACCACCTAAGGAAGCTGCAGAATAACCAAAGGCATTATAGGTATCTCCACCAACGGCGAATTGCCTATCAAAAATTACCTCAGAGGAATTTTGTCCTTCTACCTGAAACAACTTTTCATAATTGTTGTAAAGACTATAAATACCCAAATCCATTACTTTTTTGGAAGCATCACGAGCAAGCTCATAATTACCGTTACGGATCGCTACTCTTGCCAATAAGGTTAAAGCTGCCCCGTGGGTAACCCTTCCGGTATCATCCGCAGAATAAGTCAATGGCAGCGCATTAGAGTTTATAATGTCGTTCAGCTCATTTATTACAAAGGTGACAATCTCTTCCCTAGAATTTGTAGGACGTTGATCATTGATATCGATAACCTCAGTAATTAAAGGCACATTACACCATAGACTAGAAAGTTGCGTATAGTAATAGGCTCTAAGAAATTTAGCCTCCGCAGTTAGTCTAGCAATCTCCTCTGGATCTGCATTCTCTAATTTTACAATATTCTGAATAACATCATTGGATTTTCTCACCCCTCTATAGTAGCGGTTCCAAATACCAGTAATAGTACCATTGGAAGGATCTATTTCTCCAAAACGGACATCATTAAAAGTAGGAACGTTAGAGTACTTGTGATATCCCAGATCGGTGATACCATCTAGTGCCATAACCATTTGCGTACCATCCAACTCGGCATATACAGCATTTACGGCTAATTCTGCATCTCTAACAGTAGACCAGTAGGTAGTTTCGGAAACTGCCCCAGTCGGTTGTATATCTAAACCTTCATCAAACCCTTCACTACATCCCAAAAACAAGGCAACGGTAGCGAAGAATAATAAACCTTTTATATTATTATTTCTTTTCATGATTTTGTCTTTTTTAAAATACGATGTTTAAACCTACGCTTATAGTCTTTGTTTGTGGAAAGAACTGACTCCTACCTCTAGGGGTTTCAGGATCAAAAAGATTCTGTGGTGTAAAGGTTACCAAGTTTTCTCCTGATACATACATCCTAAGGTTAGAAAACACGTCCTGCTCTAAAGTATATCCCACTTGGAAATTCTTTAGCCTAGCATATTTTGTATCTACCAACCAGAAGCTCGATTTAACGATATTCCAGTTTCCACCAGCGATTACCATTGGCCATGTTCCATTAGGATTTTTAACAGGATCGAAAGCATTATCTGCCATTTCCTTAGGAATAAAATTCTGATAAGCAGGTCCTTCTACCAATGCACCATCAAGTGTATGGTATTGCTTTAATACGCCCTGCCAGAACATGGAGAAGTCAAAACCTTTATAAGAGGCATTGAATCTTAAACCGAACTCGTATCGCGGATCTTCATTTCCAATTATAACCTGATCTCCTCCTGGAGCTAAAGATTGAGAAATAACACCGTCGCCATTTACATCTTTGTATATGATACTACCAATTCCTGCATTAGAACTCAATTTTGCAGGGTACTTATCTAAGTCGGCCTGCGTACGATAAAGTCCTGGAGAATCTAATCCTCTAAGTGCGTTAATAGAATATCCCTCTTGCCATACGGTAAAGGCATCGTTAAAATAAGGTCCGGCTCCCTTTAAGTCTTCAATCTTATTAATTACATCAGAGAAATTAACCCCAACGGTATAGTTAAATCCATCATCATCTTTAAACGGACTGTGGTAGGTTAAACTAAGCTCATATCCATTATTGGAAACCGCTGCTGCGTTTTGTACTGGTGCTCCTACTCCAATGGTACTAGAGATAGGCAATTGCAGTAGAATATCATCAGTATATTTTCTAAAATACTCTCCTACAAAAGAAAGTCTATTATTCATAAAAGAAGCATCTAGACCAAAGTTGGTAATGGTAGTGGTTTCCCAGGTGATATTAGAATTCCCTGCCTGAGTAATAGCAGATCCAGAAACTACATTCCCACCAAACTGATACCCTTGATTTAGGTTATAGGTATTTCTAAACTTATGAAGTCCAATATTCTGGTTCCCCAATTGTCCCCAAGATGCTCTTAATTTAAGATCACTTAGAACAGAACCGTCAGAAAGGTTTTCCATAAAAGACTCATTAGAAATATTCCAACCTCCAGAAACAGAAGGGAAATACCCATATCTGTTACCGTCTCCAAATCTAGAAGAACCATCTATCCTTAAATTCGCTTGTAGTAAAAACCGATCGTCAAAGGAATAATTTACTCGCCCAAAAAAGGAACGAAGTCTCCACTCTTCCCTATATCCGCTTATACTCTGGTTATCTACCCCACCAGCGCTTAAATCACGAAGGTCATTATTAAAGAAACCTTCTCTTTTAGCGGCTACGTTTTTAAGCTTGTTGTGAATCTCCTCGTACCCTATAAGAGCCCCAAGGTCATGATTACCAAATGTTTTCTCATAATCTAGAAATAACCGCTGACTCAATTCTCTTTCAGCAATATTCCTTTCTGTTAAGCTATTAGTAGCAAACCACCCAGATACGGTAACAGGCTCACCAGTTACATAGTTTTTCATCCCTGCTAGGCTATTCATAAAGGTAGAAGTCCCTTGGTGATTGTTTTTAAAGGTTACGTTTCCTTTTAGGGTAAGCGCATCCGAAAACTTATAATCAAAGCCTCCTTGTGCTACTACATCATTAGAAATTCTTTCAGTTTCCCCTTCATTGGCCATAGCCGCGGCATTCCATTGTCCGGAAATTAGGTCGTAGGTACCATCTGGATACTCCATCACCACATTTCTGTTCATATGCAAAAGTGCCTGTACAATCTGTTGTCCTGCAATACCAGAGGAATTTATAGCATGCCCCGGTCCAGAGAAGTTCCCGTTACGGTAGGTAAGTCCAACTTTAAAAGTAAGCTTATCATTTGCATATAAATCTGCATTCACTACTACGCTAGTCCTTTTATTATTGAAGTTTTTAATAATACCATCGGTATCGCTATAGTTTAAGGAGGTAAAAATTTTCCCTATCTCGCCACCGCTAGATATAGAAAAACCATGTTGATTCATCAGGGCTCCATTTCTAAAGATTCCCTCTTCCCAATTTGCCCATGGAAATTCTAACGGATTTGTTCCTGCAACCACATTAGAGATATACTCCTCAGAAAAAGTAGGAGAACCACCGGCATTTACCTGTGCATCATTTTCTAATCTCATCCAGGCCTCATCACTCGGTTTTTCTGGAAAAAAACTAGGGTGCTGCACCCCTATTAAAGTATTGTAAGACATGGTAGTCCCGGTAGAAGCACCACGTTTTGTAGTTACTAGAATAACCCCGTTAGCTGCCCTAGATCCGTAAATAGCGGCAGAAGCAGCATCTTTTAATACGGAAATAGACTCTATATTCTGTGGCTCAACAGTACCTAGTGCCTGCTCAATACCATCTACTAGAACTAGCGGATTGGCATTGTTAAGAGTACCTACCCCTCTAATTCGGATTTTAACATCTTCTACCCCTGGTGCTCCACCCGAGTTAAAAATGGTAAGTCCAGGAACCTCCCCCTGCAAAGCATTTGCGGTATTGGTAACGGGACGCTGAGCAAGTTGTTCGGTAGGAATGGTACTAATTGCCCCAGTAATTTTTTTTCTGGACTGGGTTCCGTAACCTACAATCACCACCTCATCTAATCCGGAAGCACTTTCTTCCAATTGTACATTAATGGTAGTTTGTCCGTTTACGGCAACCTCTTTGGTAGCAAAGCCGATATAGGAAATCACCAAAACGGCATTTTCACTAGCTACTTCCAAGGAGAAGTTCCCATCAAAATCAGCGGTAACCCCATTAACGGTTCCTTTCTCTACAATATTAGCTCCAGGTAGGGGCATATTAGTTTGATCGGAAATGGTTCCAGAAACGGTAAATTGCAGGGGTTTGATGGTAGCATCATTTTTACCAGCAGTACTCTTGGGAAGGGCCTTTTGTTCCAACCTGCTCAAGATAATCTGTTTGTTCAATACCTGATAAGCTACATCGGTATTATTAAAAAGTTCCGATAAAATAGTAGCAATTTTTTCTTTATTTGCTTTTATAGAAACTTTTCTATTGAGGTCTACATCCTTCCTATTCAATAGAAACTTAAATTCCGAAACGGCTTCAATTTCCTGGATTACCGTTTCTACAGTTGCATTGGCCAGGTCCAAGGAGATTTCCTTGTTCTGTGGATAGGTGTTTGCCTGAAGCTGAAATAAAGAAACGATGGTCAGCAAAAAGGTGAGTCGCATTTTCAGGCTTCGTTTAAAAGGGTGGCGCAAAGCACCCTTAAGTTTAAAATGGTTTTTCATAATCTAGAAGTGTTAACTGGTTTTTATTCGGTTAAATTATTTTTGTGAAATTGGATGTAGTACTCTAACAATCCAATTTAGGTTTTCAAAACAATCTGATTACTAATAGGTTAAATAGTTTATTTCATTCGGATAGGGTTTAGGGTTAAACAATTATTGAATTCTTACTTCGTTATTTTCTATACTATAATCAATGGTATAGCTTTTACTAAACGATTCTAGCACCTGGTCTATGGTCTCAATATCAAAAGTGGCATCGAACACTTGCTCGTCTAATTCTTGATTATTATTGGTAATAGCCACATTATAATGTCGCTCTAAAGCCTGACGGATTTTACTAAATGCTGTATTTCTAAATACTAACCTACCATGTTTCCATGCGGTATAGATTCTTGTATCTACTTTTTCTACCGATATTTCACTCTCCTTTTTATACCATTCTCCCTTAGTACCGGGTTCCAATCTTGTAGTAGCTATTTCGGAAGTTGCATCTCCATTAATTTGAAGCGCTACGGCCCCCTCTATTAAAACGGTTTGTATGTGATCATTTTCTGGGTAATGGGAAACGTTGAATTCCGTTCCCAATACTTCTATTTCCATTTCATTAGCGTGGACAACAAAAGGATGTTCTTTATCCTCCATAACATCAAAATAAGCTTCCCCTGTTAAGTAAACGGTACGCTCTTTTCCTTTTACAAAGGCAACGGGATACTTTAAAGACGTACCCGAATTTAAAAATACCTGAGTCCCATCAGAAAGCACTAGCTGAAACTGTTTGCCATAGGGAATTTGTAAAGTATTGTACACCAAGTCTTCGGTATTTGCCGTACCAGTATATACTAATTTAGAATTCTCTAGTGCTCCTATTATACTTCCATCAACCTCCATAACCGTATTTTCTTCTAGTGCAGTTAGCGTTTCCACTGCTCCGTTACTCAGGGTAATGGTAATTTGGTTCTGTTTGTTCTGAAGGTTATTAGCATCAGGTTTTGCAAAAAATTTTAACTGTATCAGGTACCCAAGCGAGAGAAGTAACAATGCTATTGCGGCATATTGGGTAATGCTTTTAAAAAAACGCTTCTTTTTATCTCTTTTTATTTTATGAGCTAGCTTCTTTTTTATGCTACCAATATTTGGGCGATTCAGGGCGGTAATAATTTCAAGATGCGATTGTACATAGGCATCAAATACCTCTTGATTCCCTTCTAATAGGATCCAATCTGAAAGTTCATCAAGCTCCGCTGCAGTAGCGGTGTTCAATAAAAATTTAACAATTAACTGTTCTACCTCTGGCCGGAGCATAGTTAGTCTTTTTAGGTATAGACAATGCAAAATCAGATTACCCTAACTTTTTATCCAATTATTTTTTATATTCACAGCTAATAACACCAACCACTTTTATTAAACCAATTATTTAACATGAAAAATGATGACAATAATTTTCTTGTTCATCGGCTTAAAATTGGAGAAGAAACTGCTTATGACTCCTTAATAGACTTATATAGCCAAAGACTGTACGGATATGCTCTTAGCCTAACTCGCGACCATGCACAGTCTCAGGACATTGTACAAAACGTATTTATAAAGACTTGGGAAAAGCGAAAAAAGCTAGATATACATACCTCTTTAAATAACTTTTTGTACCGAGCTGTTTACAATGAATTTATAAACCAGTACAAGAAGAAAAGATCCAATAGGGTATTGGAGCAAAAGTATTATAATAGTTTAGAGAAGGCGGTGCTTGTTCAAGACGACTCTTCCTATGAACACATCACCAAAGAAATATTTAAGGAAATAAAACGCCTACCCCCTAAATGTCAACAAGTCTTTATCCTCAGTAAGCAAGAGGGACTTACCAATACAGAAATTTCTAAATACCTCAATGTTTCTATAAAAACGGTGGAAGCACAAATCACCAAGGCCTTTCACATCCTTAGAGGAAGAGTAAGTACAAAGTACGATATGGTTTTTGTAATCGTTTTCGGAAAGAATTCTAGAGGGTAAGGTTCAATAATAATTGATGAATTTTTTTTGTGTTGATGTTAAGTTTGCATGATTTTTTCATTTTGATTAGGCCAAAGTCACGGATGGGATTTTTTCCCTACGACTACATCTAACTGCAGTAGTAAACTATAGAATGTGGTTCAGCTGGGGTTGTGCCCCTTCGACTACGCCTCCCTTCGGGAGGTAAACATACCTCCGGTAGGTAAACCTCCATAAAAAGGGTCCGGATGATTTCATTATAATTAAATGTAGAAATCCTGATTATTTAATCGGTCCTTTTGAGGATCAGTAACACAAAACAACATGCTTACTGCATTGGATTTCAGCTTAGTATTGCCTTTAAAAATACCGCTCCATTTCTCTTAAAGCTATTGTTGTATTACCGTCTTCTTTGGCCAGAGTATTCCATGGCTTCGCCTTTCCCAAAACCGTAACTGAAGCCGAAGGATACAAATCGGCCTCTTTGTCGTGTATTATAAATTTCAAAATCCGCCTGAGCAATCTGACTCTCATCAATTCTCGATTCAAACAAATCCCTTACACTCAAGCTGAGGACCGCCTTGCCTTTAAATAAACTTTTCCTAAGTCCTAAGTCCATATACAAGTTATCGCTAATAGTACTCTGAACGGTTTGGTAACTCGATTGATAATTACCCGTTATCTCCAGGTCAATATCCAACGGTAATTTATATTTGGTCATTAATTTGGCCGACCATTGGTCCCCGCTAAAATCGAATACCGTAGTATCAAAAATTCCTTCCCGTTTAAACTGACTATAATTAAAATCCCCCGTAAGGGTAAACCATTTTACGGGACTATACTTGGTGTTAAACTCGATCCCATTAGATTGATTGGTTCCAATGTTTTCTGGTCTATACGTACTTACATTATTTTGGAAGGTAGACACACGCTCTATAACATCGGTAGTATACCTTCTATAGACACCAAGGTTTAAAGAGGTCTTCCCTAAAATATAAATACTAGTGATCTCATAAGAATCTGTAAATTCCGGTAAGAGATCAGGATTCCCTTGCCGGATGCTAAAATTGTTCCGAATATTAAAAAAGGGATTTAAATCCCATAGCCTAGGCCTGTAGATACGTTTGGAATATCCCGCTTGTAAGGATATCCTATCGCTAAACTTATAGGAGGTATGTACACTAGGGAAAAAATTGGTATAATCCTGATCATTAGCTTCCCCCGAAGTAGCCAATAAAGTGCTCAGATTGGTATGCTCTAATCGTATCCCTGCTTTTATCCCCCATTTCTCCCCTTCATAAGAGCCAGTACAATAGAGTCCCAATACTTTCTGATTGTATTCAAAAATATTTGTCAGCCCTGGATCGTTTTCAAACGCTCCATCAACTAGGTTATTCACCTCATAATCATTGCTCACATCATTCAGCACATATTGCGCCCCGGTTTCCAAGGTCCATTGCTCTGTAAAGGGATTGGTATAATCCAATTTATAGGTGAATACCGCTTCCTTAAAATCCGTTCGCGTTTGCTGGGTGGCATCATTATTATCTCCAGAAATAGTAGTATTTATAAATTCGGACGACTGGTCTTTACCGAAAAAGTTTCCCAAGGCACTAAACAGCAAGGTATGCTCCTCATCCCCTTTAAAATCTTTTTTATACTGCAACTCATATTGCAACTTGGGGTTTTTAGCATCAGTAACCTCATTTCGTTCCCATTCCGCACTAGCCTCTCCCCCAGAATTAATGGCCGCAAAGGTTGTGGAAGAAGGTTGCTCCTCTATTTCCATGGCAAAATTTCCTGATAGGGTAAGTACATTGGTTTCATTAATATGATAATCCGTTCCCAAAACTATATTATAATAGGTTTCGTTTCGGTATTCTATCCCACTACTACGGATTGTCTGATTATTCACCAGATCTACATTTCTGGTCTCTATATCATTGGGTAATTCCCGAATTCCGACTCCTAGCTGACTAAAAAGGTTAAATTTCTCGGTACGCCTGTTTAGGCTTACTCCAACGCTATGCGTATTGGGAGCACCTGTATTTACAGAAATAGAACCATTTAGCCCCTTCCGCTCCTCCTTTTTAATAACAATATTAATAATCCCTGAAGTCCCCTCTGCATCATACTTTGCAGACGGATTGGTAATTACCTCTATTCTATCTATCATATCGGCAGTAATAGTCCCCAAGGCATTCCCTTGCTCACTAGCGATAATGGAGGGTTTCCCGTTGATTAGAATTTGTACACCCTGACTCCCACGTAAACTCACCTGACCTTCTATATTTACATTTACCGAAGGCACATTGTTCAGCACTTCCAGGGCACTGGCCCCTGTAGTACTCAGGTCTTTCCCCACATTAAAAACACGCTTATCTAATTTAAATTCGGTCCGGGATATTTCCCCTTGTACTACTACCTCCCGCAGTTGTTCCGCATTTTCTTTTAGAGCTACAGTCCCTAAATCTATGATGGGTGTGCTACTGATAGGTTTGGCAAAAGATTGATTTTGAAACCCCAGAAAGCTAACCTCTATATAAAAATTATTGGCGTCGGTCTTTAACTCAAAACTACCATCATCTGCTGTGGTAGTTCCTGATATCGGCTTTTTAGTATCAACATCCGCAACCATTACCGTAGCAAAGGCAATAGGTTGTCCGCCTGTTTCTTCTACCACCTTTCCGGTAATAGTAATGAGCTTTTCTTGAGCATTGGATATGGGAGAGTATAATAATATAAGGAATAGTAGTTGGAGCGTGGAGTATTTCATGAGTTTATTGTTCCTATAGCAGGTGTAATATACGAATTTGTAGGTTGCAAACACTTTGTAATAAATGCTTTAACTATTATATAAATCAAGGAAGTTTACACGGGAAATGAATTGGTTTATAGTTGGGTTTTAAAAATCTTATGCTTCCATTTTTAGCACCCTTCGACTACGCATGCCTCCGCCATGTAAACCTACCCCGGTAGGTGAACCTCCCTAAAAAGGGTTCGGATGACTTCATCTAAGCAAAAGGTAGAAATACTGATTTTCCAATTGGTCCTTGGCGGATCAGGAAATCTATTCCCATCTGTTTTCGACTAAGTATTAACCATAGAGTGATGATTTAAAATCTTAATGGTGAATTACCACGCGTGAATAGCCGCGTGTGAAGTGCCACGGGTGAATTACCAAGTGTGAATTGCCACGCGTGAATTGCCACGCGTGAATTGCCACGCGCTTTTAAGCCGTGGAACAAAGAACATAATCACACCTTCATTTACTTAGTAATTTATTAGTACAGTCGGCGTACAATTTGAATTTTAGGTCGTTTACTTTTTCTATATTAGCCGTCATGAATAAGATTGATATTAGAACGGTAAATGTGGTTCAGTATATAAAACCACTACGGGAAGGAGGCTCCTTACCTGCTATCGTTAAGGCCGATGATGAATTTCTTTATGTCTTAAAATTTAGGGGCGCCGGACAAGGGAAAAAAGCGTTGATTTCTGAACTAATCGGTGGGGAATTTGCACGGGCTATCGGACTAAAAGTACCAGAATTGGTGTTTATGAATTTAGATGACACCTTTAGTAAAACGGAACCGGACGAAGAAATTCAGGATTTACTAAAATTTAGTGTAGGCCTTAATCTGGGATTGCATTTTTTGTCTAGTGCAATTTCCTATGATCCTTTAGTTTCCACCGTAGATTCTATGACCGCCTCCAAGGTGGTCCTCCTAGATAGTATTATTAGTAATATTGACCGTACAGCAAAAAATACCAATCTATTAAACTGGAATAAGGAATTGTGGGTAATAGATAACGGTGCTAGTTTTTATTTTCACCATAACTGGGAAAATTGGAAAAATCATCTTTCCCGGACTTTTCCCCTAGTAAAAGACCATGTGCTTTTAGAGCGGGCCCATAATTTAACAGAGGCCGCAGAGGAAATTAAAGTTAAACTAAATCAAGACAAACTGGCTGAGGTAATTGCGTTAATCCCAGAGGAATGGTTAACCAGCGAATCGGACACTATGACTCCCAACGAAATGAGAGCAGCATATATGGAGTATATGAATGCTAAACTTTCAATGATTAATTCATTGGTAAAAGAAGCTGAAGATGCAAGATAGAGTAAAATATGAATATGCCATTATTAGAATTGTCCCCAAGGTAGAACGTGGGGAATTCTTTAATGTAGGAGTGTTGCTTTTTTCTAAATCGAAAAAATTTTTAGGTGTAAAGTTTCATATTGATCCAAAGAAATTAGCGGTTTTTTCTGCTGATTTGGATTTGGATTATCTGAATGAGTATTTAGGGGCTTGGAAATTAATATGTGAAGGAGCACCTTCCTCGGGGGCTATTGGAGAATTGGAACTAACAGATCGCTTCCGTTGGTTGGCGGCTTCCAGGAGTACTATTATACAAACCTCCCAAACACATACCGGCCTTTGCCACGATCCCGAGAAAGAATTGGAGGTTATTTTTAATAAACAGGTGGTGTAAGTTTTTGTAGTACAAAGTATTAAGTAGTGAGTAGTTAGATTTGTTTGATACAAACCTTTAAACAATTAACAGTAAACAATAAGCAATTAACAATGCGTTTCAGAAAACAGTGTTCAGTAAAAAGTGAACAGTCGTCAGTTATTGTAGTATTAAGTACAAAGTATTGAGTAGTTAGATTTGTTTGGTACAAACCTTTAAACAATTAACAGTAAACAATAAGCAATTAACAATGCG